>DAOLCO010000012.1:0-75859 GCA_035327825.1 Oligoflexia bacterium
TAATACCAAGGTGGATGAAAAAACCCCAGGTGACAATTTTGAGCTAGAGAAAGAAAATAATAAAAAGATAACAGAAATTGAAGCAGATGTAATGGGAGACAGTATGAGAGATTTTAATTCAGAACCTATGGGAGCCAGAATCAAGGTTATTGGAATAGGTGGTGGGGGAAATAACGCCGTAAATAACATGATCCGCTCTGGACTTCAGGGTGTTGAGTTTATCACTGCTAATACTGATATTCAGGCTCTAAATTCCTCATTAGCTGAAGCCAAACTTCAACTTGGTGCAGAACTAACCAAGGGACTTGGTGCTGGGGCTAATCCTGCTGTAGGAGAGGGGTCTGCAAGAGAAAGCGCTGATCAGATTCGTGAAATGTTGACAGGAGCCGATATGGTTTTTGTTACTGCTGGTATGGGTGGTGGTACTGGTGGCGGTGGTGCATCTGTTGTTGCGAGCATTGCAAAAGAGCTTGGCGCTTTAACAGTAGGAGTAGTTACAAAGCCTTTCGTTTTTGAAGGAAAGAGAAGAATGGCTAATGCTGAAGCAGGAATTGCTGCCCTCAAGCGTGAAGTTGATACGCTTATTACTATTCCTAATCAGCGTCTTCTTTCTGTTGCTGGTCGAAATACCACTCTTCTTGATACATTCAGAAAGGCTGATGATGTTTTGTATCAGGCAGTAAAGGGAATTTCTGATCTGATTCTTTTTGAGGGATTAGTGAACGTTGACTTTGCTGATGTTCGTGCCGTCATGAGTGAGATGGGCATGGCGATGATGGGATCAGGAGAGGGAAGTGGTGAAAACCGTGCACTTGAAGCGGCCGAGAAAGCTATCTCCAGTCCGCTTCTTGAGGATTTATCAATTCACGGAGCAAGGGGTGTGCTCATCAATGTTACTGCGGGAATGGATGTTACTCTTCAGGAAATTAACGAAGCTGCAGAGCTTATTCATGCAGAGGCTCATGACGATGCAAACATAATCTGGGGTATGGTGATTGATCCTGAAATGTCTGATTCAGTTCGTGTAACAGTAATCGCAACAGGATTCGGAGACAGAGTTGACCTTAGAAGAACAATGAATTCAGGAATCTCCTCCCATGGACATTCTGGTTCCCAGTCTATAGCAAACAATCCTGTGGGTCAGTTTAACGCGTCAGAGGGTTCCTCCCTGATTATTGAAAAGAAGCTTGAAATTCCTACATTTTCCAGAAAACAGAAAGATTCTGTTAGCGAGACCATGAAGCTTAAGAAAATTTCTGTCCCTGCTGGTAACGTAGAAGAGGAAGAAAAGTATGAGATCCCTACTTTTTTACGAAGACATGCAGAGTAGAGATTTTTTTCTTGTATAAATAAAAAAGGGCACGTTGTGCCCTTTTTTATTTTAAAAACCTTAGCATTATGTTGTAGAGTCTCAGCGTTATTTCAATTTTAAGTCAGGGTGTTATTCATGAAATATATTCTTGCAGTTGGAAGTGGTAAGGGTGGTGTTGGAAAGTCTACAGTTGCTGCAAATTTGGCAGTAGCTCTGGCTAATTCACCTGATCTTGAGCTTGGTGGAAAAGTTGCACTTATCGATGTTGATTTTTATGGACCGAGCATACCAACCCTTATGGGTGGGGGCGAGTTACAGGTTGATCCTACATCAGAAAAGTTTATTCCTGCTTATAGGCATGGGGTTAAATATATTTCGATTGCTTTTTTTCTGAAAGAAAAAGATGACGCTGTTATTTGGCGTGGACCGATGTTTGGAAAAGCTATGACGCAGCTTTTTGGAGATGTAAATTGGGGTGGGGTTGATGTGGCTATTGTTGACATGCCACCTGGTACAGGGGATGCTCAATTATCTCTTTCTCAGCTAGTATCACTTTCCGGTGCATTAATGGTAACTACTCCTCAGGAAGTTGCGCTTGCTGATGTCAGGAGGGCAATTAATATGTTCAGAAAAGTCGAGGTTCCAGTTATTGGTTTGGTGGAGAATATGGCTGGATTTGTCCTTCCTGATGGTTCTGTTGCACAGATTTTTGGAAATGGAGGTGGGGGAGAACTTTCAGATACCTATGGTATTCCACTTCTTGCTTCAATTCCTTTAAACATACCCCTCAGACAGGGCGGAGATCAGGGAGTTCCCGAAGCGTTAAATCGCTCAAGCGATACGGGAAAGATATTTGAAAATCTTGCGAGAGATGTTTACAGGATTCTTCTTGAAACCGATAATAATTCACAGATCGAGGTTGTAAACTGATAGATTAAAAAATTTTAAGTTCTTAGCTTCAAATCTCAAAAGTATTATCAGGCTCTTATTCTTAAACCCGAAACTTTTGATTGACTATAGGGATTATCAATCGCTTGATCTCCTTGTCTGGAAATTTTGGAATTCTCTACACTTAGAGCAGAATAATCCAGAGTGGAGTCTGATCTGGGAAATATGATTTCAGCATCAAGACAAGCTTCCATAAAAAATCTTAATGAATAGGAAGAGGGAGTTTTACTGCACAGAGTACCAGATAATGTTACATACTCACTCAGGGAGCTACCATTTTTTTGAAGATTGTCATTTGTTAATTCAGTTAGAAACCTGAGAATATCACCACAAATGTCAATGTATTGTGGATGATCAAGTAGTGCTCCCAGTCGGATAAGATTGACGGTCCAGGCTGATAGGTATGGAACAGAAACCTTCTTTCTGGATGACCAGGTTGTTACATCATGTTTAAGGTTTTCAGTAAATTTAAGAAGGTTTGGTAATTCAGAATTGGCTAGAAGGCAGGCATTGGCTATAAAAGCACTTTCACTGCTCATCAAGCCAATATCAATGAAAATACGGGCAAGCATGGCACTTTTAAGTTCTACAGGAAAATTTGAGGGAGTTTGCCTGATTTTTATCGGGCTGCGTTCAATAAGTACAGGCTGCAAGAAGTTCGTTACTTCTTTTTTCAGGTTGTGATCCCTTAGTGATATGGAAGATTGGGCAAGTGCCAATGCCGCCATTACATGATCAAGTTTAATATCAGACATGTTCAGTTTTTGCCCGCGAATTAATTGCCTTAAATAATCAGAAGCTTTTCTGATTATTGACTCAACTGGTTTAATATTGTCCTGATTAAGTTCAATTATTGCAAGAAGTGCAAAAACTGTTGCAGAAGGATCAGCCTTTCTGGGAAGAAATCTTTTCTCACTTGTGGAAAATCCCCCGCTATCACATTGATAAGCGAGTATTGACTCGGATAAAAGTTGAGACAGGCCATTAAGCTTGTCATGATTAGATATGCCTATGTTTCTGATCAATGGGACAGAAAGAAGACTCAGATCAATAAGACCATTCCCGGGAGTTATATGAGGAGCTTCTGAGGAGTTTATCAGAAACTTTAGTGTGTCAGTACATTTCCATGGATTATAAGCTGTAGACGATTTGGAACTGAAGGAAAAAATGTATTCAGCAATAAACGAAGTACAAAATTTTCTTGCCTGTGAAACAGAATCACCTAAAAGTATTGGCTTTACCTGAAAGGAATTCATACTGATCAGCAGTTAGTTTTCAATGTTTTCCTGGAAACTTTTCACATCTATAGACTCAAAAAAGCAAAATTTTTGATCTCGAACCTAACATGGGTTCAAACGACCGATTCTAAGTTTTTAGAAGCAAAATAATAATCAGTGTTAGGTTATCTCTGATAACCTAAAAAGTCTATATTTAAGGATATAATTAATGCCTCAACTATTTCTTTGAAGGAAAAGCTCGAAATTCATATAAAAAATATGAATAGTCTTTTAAAGAATTTCATTTGTTAAGAACAGTATTCTAAATCAAAGAGATCAATACCTTAGATCAGAATAGATTAGTCAAACAATCTGTTCTCAGGCTGTCTTGCTTACAGATGGAATAATAAGCACTATTGAAAATACATCATTTTTAGCAAACACTTACTAAAGGCAAAAGTCTTCTGGTAGGCCGCAAACCTTTACAGCCTAAATTCCAGACTTATATAAGACCAACTGCTACTTTTCAGCAATTACAGTTTCCGAGGAAAAACCAGTGCCAATCGACGAATCTTCTTCAACAAAATCATCAATAATATTGCCTCTTAGTTTTTCAACTTCAACCATACTATTTGCTGGTTTGTATGTAGACGATACCTGTCCGGACTGAAGGTTGGGTGCGATAGTACCAGTCTGATCTTTAGCAACTATTGTTTCAGAAGACTCGGAGGCTTTCTTTTCAAGTTTCTTTTGAAGTGCTACAGGACGCCTAACCCTTGCAGCATGTAGCCCCTTTTCACCAGCCTTTAGTTCGTATTCTACTTCTTCGCCATCCTTTAGTGTTTTGAACCCATCCCATTCGATAACAGAATAGTGAACAAATACGTCTTCCCCGGTGCTATGCTCAATAAATCCAAAGCCCTTTGCATCGTTGAACCACTTTACCGCGCCTTTCAATAATTCAGCCATTTTCCGACTCCTTACACGTCAATTACATCAACCTTCTACCTGATAGCCAAAGTAACAACAGTAACCAAGCTAAATTGAAAATTAGTATGACTTTATAAGAAGAAGTTCATACAAACAATACCACATTTAACTCGAGAATCTTGATTACTATCCAGCTTCTCAGGCCTATATCCCCGCAACTTCAGGGGCTCACCCCGTCAAGCACATTAAAGCTAATGTGCTCTTAAAAACTATCAACTAAAACGCTCACAATCATTGCTAAACTGCTCGCCAGTTGCCAGCCAAACTTATTCCTTGGCTGAATATCGAAAAACATCACCATGCAACGATGCCTCCGAAGTATTCAGCAAACCTACCCAGTTCCTTGCTGTAATAAAACCGATCCTGGTTCCACCTCCCTGTTTCCCTTCTCCCTGCTCCTCTTAAATACAGAATCAGAGCTAAGCTAACAACCCATAAAAACCATCTTTCCTTAAACCTGAAGATTTAATGATTCTCTTCATCCTCCAAGCGTGATACATCCAGTATCTTCTTAAAAATCCAATGTCTCGCGGTCAATAATATCCTAAGGCAAAATCATTTCCGTGAATTTGCATTACTCTAATCCTTAGATTCAGTTCCCTGAACTAACGTTGCCTTTTACTTTCCATGGCTATACTCCATCAACAAATAAACAGTAGGCAAGATCTGGGCCAGATTTGTACCCGGCAAATAATAAATTAATTGCTTTTAGGACAATATGAAAAAATATATATCTTTTAAATGAAATATAGTTAGTAATTATAAATAGTTAACTACCAATAGGATTCAAATTTGCATTCTAAGGTAAGTTTTAATTGCAAGTATTTATATTTTACATAAAAAGACAGCAATTATCGTATGGTATGTATCTGCCGTGTTGGATGAAAAAAATACCTCCATTAAATGATTCGGGAGTTTTTTAATATAGTTGCTGATTGAATATGTGTCTAAATGTAAGTCATGTGTTTGAAATTTTGCCAGTTAACCCGCATTATTCACGAACATGGTGATGAGAGGTTGTAAGTTTAGGAAAGGTTTAGAGTTTTTTTCAATTTTTCGACCCCAATGTGCCTCGGCTCGTGAATAATGCGGATTAAGTTAAATTGGAAGAGTTTGAAAGGTACAATCTCATTCTTGGTATAGTTGAGTACATAAAAAAGACAGACAGGTTACCTTGTACGCATTAATCGTTATCGCCTTACTTAAGGCTAGAGTTTTTTATGGGCTAAATCTAGTCAATAATGATACTTCTCTGGCTTTAATAAACTTTGAAAATTATTTACTTAGATTAATTTGGTCATGAAGTATCCTAAGTCCAGTTTCCCGATTCTTATTTTTGATTCCAATTTATGTATTGAGGAAGTAAGCGATGCAGCCATCGACCTATTGGGTTTTGATCGCAGTGGTTTACTGGGAGTTCAGATATCCAGTTTGATAGTTGATGAGCAGTCAAGTCCATTATCAACAGATTTATTGTCACAAAATTCTTCTCAGGTTGCACTAACTATTCCTTCCGAGATTTTTTTATCAGTAAAGAATATTAAAAGCAGAATTAATACTTATAATTATAATCTTTCCAGTGAAAAGGCGAGCAGATCATACAGCGCTCTGATATTACCAGTTCTATCTGGAAAAAATACAAACAATGAATTAAAGACAGACTCTTCTCCCAAATTTATCGCAATTTTATCTTCTAAACATGAATCTGGATTCTCTTCTAATGAAGATAAAAAATTAAATAACCAGGTAGAAGCATCGCCACCATCTCCTCTTTCAGAGACTGAAATTCAGCGTTCCAAACTTGAGGCCCTGGGTACACTTGCTGGAAGTATTGCACATGATCTTAATAATCTGTTAATGGCAGTTCTTGGACATCTGTCCTATTTGCGTTTGTCGAAAGCCGTTAGTAACGAAGAGTCATTGTTAGCTGCTGAAGAGGGAGCGCGAACAGCTGCAAAATTATCCCAACAGATTCTTGATTTTGCAAGACATCAGGATGCAGCTAATGAGTGGCTTGATTTAAATGAAGTTGTTCAACGAGTTTTGCCTCTGGTTATTCCTTCACTACCTAATTCTGTGCAGATTGCCTGTTCGGGAAGTGTCATGCCACTACCAGTTCTTATTGACGAGTCGCAGATAACACAGATTGTTCTTAACCTTGTACTTAATGCACGTGATGCAATGCCTTATGGAGGTCAAATTCAGGTTGAGCTTGATTCTATGCATCTTTCCTCGGAAGCCATGATTAATGGTTGCTTGCTCGTAGAAGGTCTTTATGCTCGCATTCAGGTTTCTGATACTGGGCATGGAATGAATCCTGAGATAAAAACAAGAATATTTGAACCATTTTTTACAACTAAACGAGGAACCGGAACTGGTTTGGGGCTTGCTACGGTATTTTTTTTGGTAAAATCTCTTTCCGGGGCAATAAGAGTAGATAGCGAAGTTGATGCAGGTACTGTTTTTACGGTACTTCTTCCCCTGGCAGATTCCAAAGGCAAGGCTAAAGCCGATTATCATTTAGCCCATAAAAATCTTGAAGAAGTTCGTGCTTTATCTCATTCATCTGGTGAGGGTCAATCTGCTGGTGTGCAAAATGGTTCTGATATTCATCCGGATCAAGCCAGGATAGTTGATAAGCAGTATTCACCTTCTGGTAAAATTCTGGTTGTAGATGACGAGGATTCTGTACGTATGGTTCTTCAGAGAAGTCTTGAACTTCTTGGTTACGAGGTAGTGGTTGCTGTTGATGGTAGGGAAGCCCTGAAGATTTTCTCACAAATTTCAAATTCTGTTTCGTTAGTGGTCATGGATATGATAATGCCAAATATTGCAGGACATGAGCTTTTTTATAAATTAAGGGAAATTTCTCCTGATGTAAAAGTATTAATTTCTTCTGGTTATGCGTCTGATTCCAAGACCCAGGATTTACTTAAAAATGGCGCTGCAGGGTTTATACAAAAACCCTTTGCCATTGAGGAGCTGGCAAGCGAAGTAAGGCGCTGTTTCCCCGGAGGTGAATAAAATAGGTGTTTAAGCTGTTAATAATTGATTGCGATGGAACACTTGTGGATACTCTTCCTGATATCGCATATTCACTTAATGAATCTCTAAGAATACTTGGCTTGTCTGAATATGAGCTTTCTGAAATCAGATCGTATGTCGGATCGGGGATTACACCACTTATGGAAAAAAGAGCAACTGGTTTAATTCTTGAAAAATTAAAAAAGAGCTTTAGCGAGCTATATTCTGGCAATATTTGCAATCGAAGTTCTTTGTATAATGGATGGGATCTGGTTTTTAATGTAACCCCAAAGTCAACTCGAGTTGTGCTTTCAAACAAGCCAGAATTTTTTTTGAGACCCTTGATTGCCGGACTTAATCTTGGTGAGAATTTCGAAGGCTTTTTTGGCCGAGAAGCTTTTTCTGAGCGAAAGCCATCGCCTCTTCCAATTATTAAGATAATGGAAAAATATAAGGTCAAATCCAGTGAAACTGTTATAGTTGGTGATATGCCAGATGATATACAGTCTGGAAAATCTGCGGGTATTACTACTATCGGTGCTCTGTATGGATATGGTACAAGAGAAAGTTTTAATCATTACCCACCTGATTTTTTTGTTCAATCCCCATCTGAACTTCTTGAAATCCCTGGAATAAGAGATAAATAATTTGAGTATGAATAAGTCAGAACGCCTTGTTAATGTAATTAAAAAGGACAGACGAGTTATTATTGGTCTAATGAGCGGTATGAGTATGGATGGCATTGATCTTGCCATGGTAGAGATCAATGGCAAATTCCCAGATCTTGATATCAAATTGCTTGATGATTTCTATCTTCCTTACTCACTTGAGATGAAGAAAGAGCTTCGTCAGATAGTATCTGGTGATTTTTCTTCCGTTTCAAAAATGAATTTTAAAGTTGGGAAAGCTTTTGCTGATGCTGTAAACACTTTTATTCGTGACAGGAAAATTGATCCTCAGTCAATTGATGCTATTGGCTCTCACGGACAAACCGTTTTTCATGAAACGGGCAGTAATGTAAGTACACCGTCTACTCTTCAAATTGGGTCTGGGAGTGTTATTGCTGAACTTACTGGAATTATCACAGTGCATAATTTTCGAGAGCGCGACATAGCTGCAGGTGGTAATGCGGCTCCCTTGGTTCCTCTGGTGGACTGGTTATTGTTCCGTGAAAAGGGGAGTGTTGTTGCGTGTAACAATCTTGGTAGTATTTCAAACGTGACAGTTGTAACACAAGAGATAGAAGGAGTTTTTGCATTTGATACTGGCCCTGCAAATATGCAGGCTGATTATTTTTCTTCTCTTGTGCCGGGTGACACATACGGATATGACCATGACGGTTTATACTCAAAAAAAGGTAAGGTGCTCCCTGAGTTGCTGAATGAATTTCTTAAACATCCCTATTTCTTACTGCCTCCTCCCAAAGCTCTTGGGTTTCAGCAGTTTGGGGCAATTGCAACTGAAAAGGTTATAAAGGGAAAATGCGATAACTTCCTGCCTGAAGATTTGGTAATGACAGCAATTGAGATTGCAGCAAGAACTCTTGTTAATGCTTATACAGATTTTGTTCTGCCAAAAGTTCCAAGTCTTGATAAAATTTATTTCAGTGGGGGAGGTGCAAAAAACCCAACTCTAATGAATCGAATTCGGGAATTATTACCTGATGGTGTTCAGGCACTTACCCTGACTGATAAAAATATTAATTACTCAGATTCCAAGGAAGCCTTGGCTTTTGCTGTTCTTGCCGGCGAGCTTTTAAGTGGAAGGTGTGGAAATATTCCATCAGTTACCGGGGCTAGCCATGCATGTGTGCTTGGTGATATATCTATCTGATACCATTCTTTTTAATAATGAAACTTAAAAGTCATTTAATTACATTATTATTTCTTGTCCCAGCACTGACTGTAACAGTTCTTGTCAGGCTATTATCCGAGTCCATTGTTGGCGATGACGCTTATATGACTTTCAGGGTTGTTCGTAACTTTCTTGATGGAAATGGTTTTGTTTGTAACCCGGGCGAATATGTGATCTCTACTACTACTCCATTTTTTGCCCTGGTGTTGGCAGGAGTAAGTTATATTTTAGGCTTGCCACCAGATTTGGCATTTCCTTATATTTGCTATTTGCTTGATTTTTTTAACGTAATTTTTCTCTTTGTCCTTACTTACAGAGTTTCAGGTAATTCTTTAGTATCTGGTGTTTCGGCCTTATTTTTTTCTCTTAGTTCATCTAATATTCATGCAAGCTTACTTGGGATGGAGACCCCACTCTTTATATTTCTCCTGTTACTATCTACTCTTTTATTCATTGTAACTTCTAATGATAGTTCTAATTCTCGGACGAATTGTCTTGGTTTTTTCTTTGCTGTTTTGTTGTCAATTACTCGTCCTGAAGGATCATTTTTTGCCGCTCTTTACTTTATTTTTCGATGGATTTTTACAAAACGTTTTCCTTTAGATCTGTTTTCGGTTTTGTTTGTGGTTATTGTTCCATGGGTTGTTACTTTATATCTTTATTTTGATACTGTTATACCTCAGTCTCTGGAAGCAAAAAGCCTAGGTTATGTTCGCTTACCTGGCGAGGCACTGTCTGCAGTAATTCACAATTTTACAAGATTATTTTTCTATCCCTCGGGGCTTCTTGATTTTAATTATGGATTATTATTATTTTTCTTTCTGCTTGAATTAGTTCTCTGGGGTGCGATTGTTGCAATTCGGAAGGAAAGGAATCTCCTTATAGTGCCATTTTTTTTAGTTGGTTTTATTATTGTGTATGCAGTAACAAATCCGTTTGTATTTTCCTGGTACCTTGTTCCACTTGAGCCATTCTATTGTTTTTTGTTTATTATGGGAGCCTCCAACCTGATTAAAAACATTTATAGATTTAATAGATTAATTGCTGTCAGTTTTTCCGGGATCATTTCTTTATTATTATTCATGGCGTTTCTTCGTTATGACGCACTAGCTATACGGGTAGTAAACGAATGGCCAGCTGACATTCAAGATTCATGTGCCGATGAAAACGAACCTGATAAGGTATTATTTGCTAAATACAGAAACATTTTTATTGTTCCCTTTCTTGGGACCAGAGACAGGGAAATGTTGTACAAGGAGGCAGCTATGTTTCTTGAGCCAGTGGTAACTCCTGAGACTACAGTCCTTGGCCCAGAGTTCGGAGCGTTTGGTTATTTTAGTCAAGCAAAAGTAATAAGCAGTATTGGGCATGTTAATCCCGAAATTATGAAATATTTTCCTTTAAGTACTGATGAAGTTGATCCGGGGATCAATACAGCAATTCCAGTAAGAATGGTAAAAGAAGTTTTACCCGATTATATTTTGTCACTTGATATTTTTTATCGCCGAACTTTACAGAATGATCCCTGGTTTCAGTCAAATTATACTTTAATATTCTCTAGAAAAAGCAGAGTTTTTAATTCTGAAAACCTCAATCTGTATGTTAGATACGACCTGTTAGTCCAGAATTGATGGTTTTATTCTAAAAAATCCCATGTATTGTAAAATTAGAATTAATCTAGTATTATTCTGCGCAATTATATTTTATGGAATCACTAAAAGAATTAAAAATTGGCGGGTTAAGCACTTACCCCAATTTGGTTCTGGCCCCTATGTCTGGGGTTACTAATTCCTGTTTTCGTCGACTGATGAGAGAAGAGAATCCACAGGCAATTGGACTCCTTGTAACTGAATTTATCAGTATAGAAGGTCTAACTCGTGGTAATTTAAAGAGCAGGCGGATGATGGAGTTCAGATTAGAGGAAAAACCAATCTCCATACAGATATTTGGTCATGATATTGATCGAATGGTTGATGCAGCGAAAATGGTTGAAGATGAGGGAGCTGACATTGTAGACATTAATTCTGGATGCCCGGTACCCAAGGTAGTGAAGAGAGGTGGTGGCTGTGAGTTAATGCGTCATCCTCTGCATTTGGGATCTTTACTTGAGAAGGTAGCCAAAGCTGTTTCAATTCCTCTGACTCTCAAGATCAGGTCTGGGTGGGATGATAATTCGTTAAATGCTCCTGAAATAGCCAGAATTGCCGAAGAAAGTGGTGTAAAAATGCTTGCCGTTCATGGTCGAACCAGACAACAGCTTTATCGTGGGGTTTCTGATTGGGATATCGTTGAAAGAATATCGAGAGAAAGAAGCATTCCGGTAGTTGGAAGTGGCGATGTAAACAATCTTGAATCTGCAAAAAGTGCACTAAAAAGAGGCGTGGCAGGTGTAATGATTGGTCGGGGAGCAATGGAAAATCCCTGGATTTTCTCAGATATTTATAAAGGTATACATGAGGATACTAACGAGGGATTACAAAGATATGGCCATGGTTTCAGCAGACCTTATAGTGAGATAATTCGATTACTCTTCAGATATCTGGAGTTACTTTTAGATGATGGTCCCGACTCTACTGCGCTTGGTCGTATGAAACAGTTAATTTCACAGTGTACAAGAAATATTCCTGATAGCACTGTTCTTAGAAAAGAGCTATGCACATCAAGGGATATTCCAACTCTAAAAGATCGATTATCTTATTGGGGTGATAGGCTGGAAAAAATTCCAGGGTCTGTTTATGCGAACCTGAGGATGGATCGAAGAGAGCAATTTGCTAATGATCAGCTTTTTACTTCTTAATGTTTTGTGGGAATAAAAAAAGTGAATACATTAGATAATATTCAAAGCTCTGATTTTCTGCGAGTATCGAATATATACAAGAGTTTTTCCACTCAGAGTTATGTTCTTTCTGATGTTTCCTTTTCCTTGTCATTGCAGGAGAAAGTTGGAATTGTAGGAGAGAGTGGTTCTGGTAAAAGCGTACTTCTTAAATTGATTGGAGGGGTTGAGGAAGCCGATAGTGGTATTATCTCTTGGAGTGAAGGACAAGTTCCAGCAATAGGTTTTCTTTTTCAGGAGGGTGCGCTTTTTGATTCACTTTCTGTAGAAGAGAATGTAATGTTTCCACTTGTTTCTGCCAGGTCAAGAGTGGCCGGATCTGAATTGTCTGAAACTCCTCCTTGTTCAGTGAGTGAAGCAAGGGACAAAGCAGGGGAGATGCTTCGGTTTGTAGGTCTATCTGAAGCTCGCTATAAGTTGCCCAGCGAACTTAGTGGTGGTATGAGAAAAAGAGTCGGTATAGCCCGTTCTTTGGTTCATGCGCCACAAATTCTTCTTCTGGATGACCCCACATCTGGTCTTGATCCTATTACTGCTAATACTATAATGAATTTGATAGAGAGGTTGGCAGATGAGAGGAAGTGTTCAGTGATTATGGTTAGTCATGATATTAGAAGGCTTATACCACGAGTTGACAGGATATTAATGTTATCAAGAGGCAGAATTATTGCAGATTGTAGTATTAAAGAGATTTTAGATAGCTCTACCAGGAATCGTGCTCCCAGAGAGATGATCTCATTTCTTGAGACAAGGTTTGATTTTCAAAATGCGGGATGAAGAAAAATCAAAAGGTGATCAAAGAAGACGTCACAAGGGAAGATCAGCAAATGGTCGAAAAAGACCTGCTCCTGCTTCTTCGCGTGATGATGCGGCGAGGGGCGGCTATAAAAAAAGATTTGAGAATGAAGACAAAGTCACCTCTCCCAAAAGAGGTAAAAATTACATTCGTGAGCTACAGGAAGATTTTCTCAAAGGTATTTTTGTTCCCAAGAAACAGGAAAACTTTACTCCTGATGAATTTCAGTTAAGAGCAATAGAATCAATTGCAAAAGGTGTAGATACTCTGGTAGTTGCTCCTACAGGAACAGGAAAGACCTATATAGCAGTTCAGGGTATTGCTCAAACAATTTCAAGTGGAAAGCGTGCAGTTTATACAGCTCCTTTGAAAGCTTTATCCAATACAAAATATACTGAATTCAGAAAAAGGTTTGAACCACATTTCACGGTCGGTTTATTAACTGGTGATCGCAAAATTGATGGAGATGCTGATGTTGTTGTTGCAACAACAGAAATATACAGAAATGAATTATATAACTATGGAGACAACTATTCATTAGTTGTTCTTGATGAATTTCATTATCTTGCTGATTCTCAAAGGGGTCCAGTGTGGGAAGAAAGTATTATCCTTTCTCCAAAAAATTCAGCTTTGCTCATGCTTTCAGCTTCAGTATCAAATGCAGAAGAAATTGCAGAGTGGATTGAGACTGTAAGAGGCAGGCCAGTTCAGATAATTACAGAAACACATCGTCCAGTAGAGCTTCGTCTTGGTTTCCTACATCCAGATTTTGGTGTTATCCCACTTCAAAACAGTTATGGTGAAACTTTGCGAGAAGTAGAAGATTTTTATTCTATAAAGCCTGATGCAAGATTTAGGGGTGGGCGTGGTGGCCGATATTCCGCTTCATCATCAAAAGTTTCAGATTCAAAACAAAATTCATCTCGAAATTCATCTGGGGATCGCGGTAGAAGTTCCAGGAATCAGGGGGAAAAGAAGTGAGCGAAATTTCCTTGCCACAGATTGTAGTTGAACTTGGGAGAACTAATCTTTTGCCAGCAATTGTTTTTAGAAGCTCAAGAAATCAATGTGATGAAGATGTTGAACGAGTAGCTGGTAATCCAAAGTTGGCTATTGAAAAATCATTACAACGGGTTATAAAAGACAGGATTGGTGAGATAGCCACTCGTTATGACCTGGATATGGAGCTTATTACCTCTCATCCACATTATGCATCACTTATTAATACTGCTGTTGGGGCCCACCATGCAGGCCAACTTCTAATGTGGCGGTTGGTGCTGGAGGAATTAATGGCGGCGAGTCTACTCAGAATACTTGTTGCTACTGGCACTGTGGCTGCTGGAGTGGATTTTCCTGCGCGAACAGTTATTATTACGGCTCACACCAGAAGAGGATCCGAGGGTTATCAAAAGTTCTCCTCTTCAGAGTTTCAGCAAATGTCCGGGCGGGCTGGCCGTCGGGGTAAGGATGCTGTCGGATTTTGTCTTGCTGCTCCATCCCGATTTTGTGATGCGAGAGTTTTAAAGGATATAGCGGGAAGGCCACCTGAGCCACTAAAGTCCAGTTATTTTCCCAGTCCAAGTACTGTTCTTAATCTTCTTAGATATCGTACCGTAGATGGTCTTCGATTTACTGTAGAGAGAAGTCTTGCTGCTTTTAAAGACAAGAAGGATGGTTTGTTGTTGCGAAGGGAGGCTGAAGAGGCAGAGCATGATTTAAAGAAGTTGGAAAGCAGCAAGGGTGATAATTCTGTTGAAACCGAAAGAGTTAAAAAGCTGAAAAAACGAATTCGTCGTTTATATCGTATGGCTGAGGATCTTGATATCAGGCAAAATGAGTTACTAAGAGCATCTCTGGATGGTCTGAGAAGTTTGTCTTATGTAAGTGAGGATGTTATTTCCGAGAAAGGTGCATGGGCTGCAAATCTTTGTACAACATTGGTAATTGAACTTGCTGAATTTATTGAAGAGGGAATAATTAACCACAAAAGTTCTCTTGATGAGCTTGTTGCAATAGTTGCATCTATTAGTGGGGATGCTCATCGTCCCTATTTAAAGGGCAAGGATCATATTATTTCCAGTGAAATTTCTGACAAGATGACTTCCGTTCTTAATCGAGTTCAGTTAAGTGGAATGCCTGGAATACTTGAAGATAGGGAAGTTCTTGAGGATGCTGCTAGAACAGCCCTTCTTTGGCTCAGGGCAGAGAACTGGCTTGAGTTTAGAACAGTACTGCTTCTTGGTGGTGTTGCAGAAGGTGATGCGGCGAGATTAATCAGCCAGACTTCAGAACAGCTTAACCAAATTGCACGCCTTACGCAGTCTCATCCGGAATTGTCATCAATGGCAGCCGATGCAAGACAAAGACTGCTTAGACCTCCTCTTACTGAGGCATTTGAGTTTTAGAGAAAATAAATTTTTACGGTTGGTGAAATAGGTTGAGAGCTTAGAAAAGGATGAAGAGAAGATCCAGAAACATTAAAATGTGCTGCGTCACAAGGGTCCGCGCAGCACTATAACTTCAAGGCGATGGTTTGCTGGGGCGAAGACTAAATTAGAGTCTTTTTTATCCGCCCGAGAACCTATTTTTGCCAGTTGAAGCCTCGTGGGTAAAAACAAGTGTGCAAAACAGCACTTGTCGGACCTTGACCACGACCTCAGAGCTACAAATAATAGCCTTGAAGTCGTGATCAAGATTTCCCCTGAGAGTTAACCTTTTTAAAACCTTTATGAACTCTTCTCTTCTGGCTAGAGTTATTACTTTTTTTTGTAAAGGTGTTATAGGGATTTAAATAAATTTGATTAGGTTTTTATACTTTCATTAACATTTTGTATTTCCTTTGATATTTTATCTAAAAAGTTATCTCTCTATATATATTTAAAATGCCTAAACTAATTTCCAAAACTGACCCCCAATCTTCCCATAGAGCACATTGGCTAGAGCCATTATCATAACCTATTAAATCCCAGCACTAATTGGGGATATTAGAGTCCGGTATCTGGCATTAAAATAGTAGGCTTGTGATGGGCCTTGTCGTATTGAACTTTTTCAGCTAGAAAAGACCCAAATCGAGCGTAGGAGGGCTTTTTCTTGAGAGTTCTGGAAAAAGGAATGTCGAAGATTAGCGAATGCCAGATACCTAATTGGGGTATCACGGAAATGGGTATACGTCGACATGCTCGCGAAATTGCAGTTCAGGCGCTTTACATGTCTGAATTTCACTCAGATAAAATTCTACTTGATATAAAGACGGAGCAGAATATTTCATTAATGCTCGCTTCTTTTGATTTTTCACCAGCGTGCATACCATTTGCCGAACTTCTTACTCGGGGAACACTGCAACACATCGACTTTATTGACAGATGGCTTAGTCGTATCAGTGAAAACTGGACCCTTCCCAGAATGGCCAGAGTTGATAGGGCTCTTCTCAGGGTTTCTACTTTTGAACTGGCTTTTATTAGCGAAATACCAATTCGCGTAACTATTAATGAAGCAATTGAAGTATCAAAACGTTTCTGTTCTGATGATTCCCCAATGTTTATAAATGGGATATTGGATAGAATGGCTTCCCTCCCTGAGGTCAGAGCAATTCGTGAAGCTAACGGAGGTGATAATGTTACCACTCTTTTCGGGAGCGGATCAGATGAAACTCAATTGGAAACGGTCTCCAATACTGTTAATTATGAATTTAAAGAAATCTCCCCTAAAAAAGTTGCAAGTGCAACTGAGTAGAAATTTACCAAGATCAATTTTTAAAATGCAAATGTGTTGGTTCTGAACTTGTAATCTGGAACCTTATCCTCAAAACCATCAAGAATTCCATTTTCAGATGTATCGGGATTTAAAGGATTAGTCTGATAAAGTAGTTCATAAAGATCAGACAATCCATCGCGGTCCGAATCAGCAGTAAGAGGATTTAACCCAAGCTCAACTTCAAAGTGATCTGGCAAGCCATCTCCATCAGAGTCAACTCCTTCTGGAAAAGATGAGGGATCAATTGGATTGGTACCAAGTAAAACTTCCAGACCATCTGAATACCCATCACCATCTGTGTCTGAAAGGTCAGGGTCAGTTCCAAAAGACTCTTCAAAGAGGTCTGGCAATCCATCGAGGTCTTTATCCAGAACCATTCTGTGCACAGGGTTCCTCTTGGCGCGTAGAAATCCTGTAACACCTAACAAAGGCACGCTGTTAGGATTTAGAGGGTTGGAACCATTATTAACTTCAAATCCATCGGAATATCCATCTCCATCAGAGTCAGGGTTAAATGGATCAGTTCCAAGTTCAAATTCGGCAGCATCGGTTAAACCATCACCATCAGAATCTTTGTTGGCAGATGATGCCGATGGTGAGGGCTGAGGAGAAAATGATTCTGTGGGAAAGGGGAAAAATGGAGAACTTGTTTGAATTGGGCTTGGAAAAACAAAAGGATTACTCGGAAAAGGATCAGGATCCACAAATGACCCTGTAGGGGTCGGGTTAAAAGGAAATGAAGGTGAAGGAGTCGGTGATTCAGATGGACTAACAGTTGGTGATATAGTTGGACTCGGCCCTGTTTTGGAAAATCCGAGAACTACATCTTCCTCACAGCCTTTAATTTTTGAAGCAGTTGTCATGAGAGCAAGGACGACAAAGAGCCCAACTTTTCCACCTGAACCATAATTGTAGTTTTCTGCGCCCATTTCCTGTCCTGTATTATCTCTGAAAGATTTGTCATAATCTGGCAGTTTAAAATTAGGCAAAATACCAGCTCCCTCAATAGTATAACTAAGCTGAACACATGAAAAGTAAAAAATACAATTCTTATTGCAGGAGCCAGGAAAATAAAGGTATAAATATGTTTCGTGATATTTTCCTGTAAATCATATTTAATATAAGTATAGTATTAATACTTTTGATTAATTTAAGAAATTCCATACGAATGAATTACTCCAAGAATAGAACTTTTCCTTACCTGGTACTGATAAGTATTTTGTCTTTTTCTCCTTTTGTCTTGGCTGGTGATTTTGATGCTCTGACTCAAAAAGTAAAAAAAATTGAACTTGAGAACGGTCTTAGGATAATTGTCATTCCAAATGATTTGGCACCAGTATTTAGTGCTCAGGTGTGGGTTGGAGTAGGGGGTGCGGATGAATTACCTGGAGCAAGTGGAGCTGCTCATTTACTTGAGCATATGGCCTTTAAGGGGACAGAGAAAATTGGTCTATCTAAAAGTGGTGATTCAGACAGGACTTCTGAGAAAAAACTCATAGCCGAATATGATTCCTTGTATGAGTCTGAGCGTGAGATGCAAACTGAAAGTGGCCAGAAAAGACTGGTAGAGCTTTCAAAGAAGCTTGAGGAAATGTGGGATTTGGGTGCATTTACCACACTGTATCAGGAGCGAGGTGCAAGCGGACTGAATGCTGGCACCAGCAAGGATTATACCGTATATACAATAAGTCTTCCCACTTCTGAGCTTGAGTTCTGGTTCTATATGGAATCAGAGCGATTACTTCGTCCGGTTTTTCGTCAGTTTTACAAAGAACTTGACGTTGTTCTTGAAGAACGGCGCATGCGAACAGATGACAATCCATCAGGTAAGCTTTATGAAGCGTTGCTTGGAACTGCCTACCGGGATCATCCATATACCGTTCCTACCATTGGATGGAAATCCGATCTGAATGCTTTGAAGAAAGAAGATGCGTACTATTTGCATGGGACATACTATCGACCTGACAATATTGTAATTACAATTGCTGGTGATATTGATATTAAAAATGCAGAAAGATTTTCAAAAAAATATTTTGGTCGTATCTCAAATCCCAAAACAACAATTCCAAAGCGCCGGGTGTTTCCTGAAGATCAAAATGGTGAGCGTCGGGTTTCTGTCATGTTTGATGCAGAACCAGAGTTTATGGTAGCCTATCATATTCCTACAACACCATCGATTGAATCTCTTCACTTTACTTTACTTGGTGCAATGCTGGATGGTGGCAGGTCATCTCCATTTCAAAAAGTTCTGATAAAAAACGAAGAAATAGTTAGTAGCATATCTGTTTCAGAGGCCCCAGGTCATAGATATGATCCAGTTTTTCTTATAAGTGCTACTCCAAGGCAGGGTATTAGCACAGAAAAGGCACTTGATAGAATTCAGACTCTTTTGGATAGTATTCAAGGTGATCTGCTTAATGAATCAATGCTTGTAGCGGCCAAAAAACAGATAAAAATGAGTATTCTAAAAAGTCTGCAATCTAATTCCGGGATTGCAAGATATTTGGGAATTTATGAATTACTATTTGGTGGATGGGACAATCTTTTTAAAGAGCTTGAGCGCATTGATACTGTACAGCTTTCTGAAGTAAAGTTAAGTGCCAGCAGGTTCTTGCGTGTCAGCAACAGGACTCTTGCTGATATTGTTCCGAAATCAGACTCTGGTCAAAACAGGATAAACAAATGACTTTCAAACATAATTTCGAAATGTTCCTTTTTTTTACATTTGTTTCTTTTTTTCTGGTTTCGTGTTCCCAGATTTCTTTTTTATCAATGGGAATTCCTGATTCTCCTCAGAATATCCCTACTGGTTCTGTAAAAGTCAGCCCTCCGGAAACTCTTGAATGGAAGCTTAATAATGGTTTAAAGGTGGTATATTACCAGCGAGCAGGAATCCCGATAACCAGTTCTACCTTGTATATTCCAAAAGGCAGCCTTAGTGATGATTCTGGTATCACTGGATTATCTTCTGTTATGGTTCAGCAAATGCGAGAAGGTGGAACCAGATTAATGAAGCCGGATGTTCTTGATGAATTTCTTGATCAAAAGGCCGCATCAATAGAGGGTTCTCAGGATGCTGAAGTAACAACTTTTTCATTTACGGGTCTAAGTGAAGATTTTGATGACCTTTTAAAAGTTTTTTCTCAGGTTGTGCTTGAGCCCTCCTTTGATTCCGGCAGGCTTTCTCTCTGGAAGCGCTTGTCGGAAGAGGAAATTAAAAGAAGAAAGGATAATCCTGATTTGATTGCCTCCCTTGCATATCAGCGTCTTGTATATGGTGAGTTATCTCCTTATTCACGTCTTCTTACCCCTGAAAGCATAAGCCAAGTTACGGAAAAGTCCCTAAGGGCCATGCACAAGAGATTGATTCAGCCAAGTGATGCTGTTTTAATAATTGTAACTGACATTAATAGCGATTTTGTAAAATTAGCAGTTGAAGAGCGCTTTAACTCCTGGACTCAATTTCATATTCCAGGTGGTGGACTTGATCGATTCCATGGTCTTGATAAGGGACTTTTGGCCCCAGTACCAGAAGCCCCTGGAGTCTATGTGGTGGAAGCTAATTTTGAGCAGGCAAGTATTATCACTGGTCACTTGGGGCCAAAACTTTCAGAAGTTGAACTATATCAACAATCACTATTTAACAGGGCTCTTGGATCTTCTGGTTTTGGGTCGCTGTTATTCAGAGAGGTTCGAGATAGAAGAGGGCTTGCTTATTCTGTTTATGGTGGTTTTTCCAATTCCATTACAGACGGTAGCTTTAGAGTCATTGCAGGTACTAAAGTTGATCGGGCCACGGCAGCACTGACCACAATTTGGGAAATTTTAAATGGAATTAAAAAAGAGCCTCTTTCGGATGATCTTGTTGAGCCAGCCAGGCAGGCTATAAGCAAAAGTTTTGTTTTTAAATACGAAGATCCCTCTTATGCCGCCAAAAGACCAACTATGCTATCTATCTATGGATATCCAATAGATTATGATCAGGTTTTTGTCTCAAAGATTGAAAAAGTAACGACAGGGGATCTTCAGAGTTTTGCTAAAGAGCATTTAATACCAGATAAACTTATCAGTGTTATTGTGGGTCAGGTCAGAGCAGAAGATGTGAAAAATGATCTTATAAATTATAAAACTTCTGATAATACTCCAGTACGTGTTTGTCGGGTTATTTTTAAGGATTATCCAGTGCTTGGAGATTGTCTTTAGTATTTCTGTTGTAGTCTTTTAACGGGTGATATTATTGTCGGATCAGTATTATAAATTCTGTATACTGAAGATTTTAATCAGGTGAGGAAATGTTATGAAAGCCAGTAGTGGAATGAGAAATTTCGAACCTAGTCTTTCTGGAAAAATCTCCTGCAAATTTTCTCCTGCGGTTGTGTTAATTTCCGTAATATCTCGATTAGTAATTTTTATTTTTTTCATGCTTTCTGTTTTATTTCTCCAATCTTGCTCATTTAAAACTGATCCTGTTGCTGGTCCTGATAAACAGGGGTCAGGAATGCTTGCGGGTGGTTTGTTGGGCGGAGCAAGTGGAATGATTACTGGAGCTCAAATTGGAGCTCCAGCCGGCCCAGGAGCAGTTATTGGTGCTGCTTTTGGGGCAGTGTGGGGTTCTCTTAGTGGATTTGGTCTTGATCTTCTTGAAGAAGAAGAGATTCGTCTTCTTATGGAGGTCGACAGACTTCAAGATGATGTATGGACACAAAACAGCTTAATTAGTCATTTAGAAAGAAAAAAAGAGCTTTTCCCTGGCCGGGATATTTTTCCTGCCGATGAGTTTTTTCCTGCAGATAGTGTTAATCTTTCATATGGTGGAATGTTGCTCGCAAAAGCTATTGCGAAGCGTTATGCTTTTCAAAGTTCAGCATCTCGAATACAAATTACAAGCTATCATTCTTCAAAGCTTAACCGCAAAGATCTTACTGAGAACTCTAATGAGTTCGCCCGCCATATTGCCAAGAGGCGTTCTCAGAACCTTGCTAAAGCTTTTGTTTCTGCAGGTCTTGAACCAAGGCGTTTTGTATTACGATCCGTAGCACTAAGTTTGCCTTTGGTAGATGATCCTTATGATTATGAAGGTCGTTATGCTAATGCTGTTGAATTTGCACTTGTGGACCGGTAAATAATGGCCGAAACTGACTCTATATCACTACTTCTTGTTAATGTCTCAAGAGATCCTGGAATCTGGGATCAGTGTTCAGACAAAATAAAAGTAGCTATACTTCTCAGGGAGGCAAAGATATTGCTTCTCGAGGAAGATTTCAGTGTTTTGATGATAAACTTTATGAACCAGCAGGAAATGGATCAAATTGAGCCCTTTGTTGATGGGCTTAAATCTCACCCAAGATTTAAAGTACTCAAAGTCTGCATAAACAGCGATCTTTTTGATAAAGAGATTGAAACAAGAAAAAATCTTGAAAGGAAAGGTGTCTATTTTGTAAATTCACCAGCCGAATTAAACTCAATTTTGCAAAATAAATATCAATATTCCAGTTCCTCTGTCAGCTCCAAGGAGTTGTTGCAAGATGCAAGTATAATAGAGCCAGTAAGTTCAGTTTCTGAGAGACCTGCTAATATTGATGAAGAATTTATAACTGACTTTCAATATCTAAAAGAGTATTCAGCAAAAATACTTGCACAGATCAAGATTGAAGAAATATCAAGAAACCCCAGACTTCCAAAAAACAAGCTTGCTATGCGATACCTTATGCTTCTTCAGGATGAGTTTCTTAAAGATTCTCCTTTAGATGAAGATTGAATCCTCAATACTTTATATCAGCATCACATTACCAAAGTGTCTGCAGATAATCTTCCATGGCTGTGCTTCTTTTTTTAAGCTCTAGAAGAGCCTTGTCGAGAGGTTCTTCAGTTTGAGCAGTTTCCAGTACTTTTCTGGCCGTACTTAGTGCATCTTCAAGCAGTGCTCTTCCTCGACCCTTGAAATCTTTTGCTTCAGTATTAAGTTTTACCTGCGTCATAAATAGAAATGTTTTCAGTGCATGTTTTTTTTCAGCAAGTGCACCTGTTTCATCATCAGATATAGTACTGTCAGTGCCACTTCGTTCGAGCATTCTTTTTTTCTGTTCTTCGAGAATAAGTCGATCACGAAGAAGTTTGTCAATTTCAAAATCACTAAGTCCAGATGCTGCAACAATTTCTATTTTTTGTTCTTCACCAGTATCAAGATCTTTTGCTGATACATGAACAATGCCCTCCGCATCCACTTCAAAACTAACTGCAATATCGGGTATTCCTCTTGGTGCAGGTCTGACTCCTTTAAGCTCAAAACGTGCAAGAGTTTTGTTGTCAGGTGCAAAATCACTCTCACCCTGAAGTACATGAATACTTACCTGAGGCTGATTTGGAGCACTGGTAGTTATGATTTCAGTCTTTTTTGTGGGTATAGTTGTATTTCGCGGGATAATTGTATGCATTTTCGCGCCCTGAATCTCAATACCAAGGCTAAGACTTGTGACATCAAGAAGGCTTACTCCTTTCACAAAACCCTGAAGAAGTCCAGCCTGAACTGCTGCTCCCAGTGCTACTGCATGATCAGGGTCAATTGTGTCAAGGGGCTCCTTCCCGAAAATTTCTCTTGCTGCTTTTTTTACAGCTGGCATCCTTGTCATTCCGCCAACAAGAATTACATCAGTTATATCTTCTGGAATAAGACCTGCATCTTCCATTGCTTGCATGCATGGGTACTCAATGCGAGTAAGAATTGGAGCCACCAGTTCTTCCAGTTTTTTTCGATCCAGTGGGATTTTCATATGTTCCATCCCCTGAACAAATGTAAGTTCTACATCAACTTTAGGCGTGTTTGATAACTCATGCTTTGCATTTCTTGCGGCATCTTTAAAACGCTGTAAAACAGATCGATCACTTGATACGTCCTGACCTGTTCGGGATTTGAATTCCTGAAGAAGATATTCCACCACCGCCATATCAAAATCTTCACCACCGAGATATGTGTCACCATTAGTAGATTTAACGTCAAAAACGCCATCTTTTAGCTCTAATATTGAAATATCAAAGGTACCACCACCAAGATCAAACACAGCTATCATTCGATCGGAATTTTTTCTCTGGGCGAATGTCTTATCAATTTTTTCCTTGAGAGTGTCTTTGCCATCAATGATATTCATTCCAAAAGCAAGCGCTGCTGCTGTAGGCTCATTTATTATTCTAAGCACATCAAGACCGGCAAGACGTCCTGCATCCTTTGTTGCCTGCCGTTGTGAATCATTGAAGTGAGCTGGGACAGTTATAACTGCCCGTCTTACTGGTTCACCAAAATAGGATTCTGCTATATCCTTCATTCGCGTAAGAACCTGAGCAGAAATTTCTTCAGGGCTCATCTGATTGCCATTAACTTCGACCCAGGCATCACCGTTTTCTGCTTCAAGTAATGTGTAAGGCAATTTCTTTTTTGCTGATTGAATTTCCTCAGAAGCAAGCTTTCTCCCTATAAGACGCTTTACTGCAAAAATTGTATTTAGCCTGTTTGTGTTCGCCTGATCTTTGGCTGGATACCCAACAATTGGCTCATTGGTTGCGGATATTGCAAATATTGAAGGAGTTGTATCTCGTCCGGATTCGTCTAGAATGATCTCTGGTCTGCCATCTTTTATATATGCCACACAAGAGTTGGATGTTCCCAGATCTATTCCAATTACTTTTAACATTTTTGTTCTACGCCCTTATAGCGGCGTTTCCTCCCTGTAGAAGTGTCTTGTTTCTGTCTCCTGCCAAATAAGACTCCAGCCTGTGGATCCATAGTTTATATGTAGTTGAAAGAGGGAGTTCGATTTTTGCCGGACCTGTAAGTACAATTGATTTACCGCCGACTTCGCCTTCAGCTGTAATTGGGATCAAGCGTTCTTTGCAAAGAAGGCGAATTTCCTGTTCCTTATCAGGTGAGAAGCTGACCAGATAACGTGCAGATGATTCAGAAAACAGGACAGAATCAGGTCTTAAAGGTGTATTATTTTCACCAGGCACTATTAGTTGGTTGAACTCAAGATTAATTCCAATAGGTCTTTCTCCTCCGAGACAACTCTGGGTTATTGCCATGGCCAGTCCACCACGACTTAAATCCTGACAACTGGAAAGCATTCCTCGTTGAATTAACTCTACAATATCAAGAGCTCTCTTTTTTTCAAGTTCAAAATCAATGTCTGGCACTAGCGTATTTACTGTCTTATGAACATAAGAAGAGTATTCAGAACAGCCAATTTCGTTCTTGGTTTCACCAAGCAGAAATACTTTATCCCCCTTGTTCATAAATATAGAACTGCATTGCCGCCTTACATCGGGAATTAGTCCAAGAGCTATTACAACTGGGGTTGGCATGGTTGGGCATCCTTCGGTGCCATTTCCCAGAGAGACTTCCTTGGACATTATTGGAAGATCCCAAATGCGACTTGCATCACCCAATCCTCTTATGGATTCAGCAAGGTCACATACTTCCCTGTATCTGTCAGGTGAGCCAAAATTGAGACAAACAGAAAGAGCTACTGGTGTTGCACCAACTGAGCTTATAGAGCGCATTGCTTCAGCAACGGTCTGAACAGTTCCAAGATAAGGTTCCATTGAGACATACAATGAGTTTGACGCAACTGAACTAGCTAGACCTCGTGCAGATCCATCTTTTATCTTTCTCAATTCAAGGCGAAATACCCCACAATCTGATCCTGACTTTGAAAGGGAACGACCTCCAATCTGGGTATCAAAGCTGGAAAAAATTGCATTCTTGCTAGCCAGATTGGGATTTGCAAGAAGATCGAGCCAGACATCTTCAAGATTAGATGGGCATTTAATATGTCTTTCCTCTCGTCCTGCAGCCGAGCCTTTAAGTGATGCTTCTCTTATCAATGCCCATTCATCCTGTTCCTTTTTAACTTTCTTTTTTTGAGTTTCTCCATGCACAGCACGTTCAGATCTTTTAAGCATTGGTGGAAACTTTACAACTTCTACCGTTTTCTGAACAGCGCCACTTACTGCAAAATGAAATGGAATGTCAGCCGCCAGATAGTGGTTCTGGAAAAATTCAATTCCATCTGCATCATTAACTTCTCCAACCCTTGTGCTTGCAAGATCCCACTTGTAGAGAATTTGATTAAGAGCTCTGTGTTTATCCGGTCTGGTAATCATCAATACACGATCACTAGTTTCACTAAGCAAGATGTCAAGAGAATTAGAAATTTCGGATCTGGTTGGTATTCGATCTATGTCTATTTGTATTGGTCGACCAATTCTCATGGCCATATGAAAACTTGCTACAGCAATGCCACCTGGCCCCACTACAACAACTTCATCAACAGTTCTACTTTCAATAGCTTCACGACAAGCCTGAATAATTCTTGAAGATAGGAGATGATCTCCCATTGGGATTGCGGAGGATTTCTTGTGTGTTGTTTCCTTTGCAGCCTTTATGTCACGCTCAAGCCCGGTACTGCTACCAACGTATAAAACAGGGCTTTGAAGTGGCAGTTTATTTTTATCACCTGATCCTGATGTGGAAATAATACCTAGTACAGCACAATTTATCATTGGAGATTTGTCATAAGAAGAATGAAAATAAAAATCACCACCAAGAACTGGTATCCCAAATCTGTTTGCAAATGAGCTTAGTCCGTGAACAAGTTTTTTAAATGAATTCTGATTTTTTAGAAGCTCATGGTTACCAAATCTTGCCATTGGAAAAACAGCGACAGGAGTTGCTCCAGCGGCTGTTAGCTCCTGCAGGCTTGAATCCAGAGCGTTTTGTGCAGCATAATATGGTTCTATTGTAGAAAGTGCATTTTCCTGTGATATGCGAAGTGCAAGCAGATTATTATCATCAATTTTCAAGAGTTTTAGAGTACTTCCGGGAAGATCAATTAGACTGCCATATTCGAAGTTTGAAGCTTCAATCAGGGCACTGGAATTCTTGAATGAGACCCTGTCAGACCAGAGGGCAGCAAATATGCTGCATTCGAAATGATTTGGAGCTCTTCCCAGACGTTCGATTATTTTTTCCCATTCAATTTCATCAAGGCCAAGCTGAAGTCCTTCCTCCATACTGACTGGTGGATAGAGCATTCCTCTTCTTAGTTTTATTGCCATGATGAGCTACTCTTGTAAAACCTGTTGAAAATTCTAGTCCTAATAATTATCAGTGATTGCCATATTTACTAGACGAGATTGGAAAATGCCATTTCTCTAGCTTTTTCTCCGTCCTCTTCTGATAGTTGAAGTCTGACTCTTAGTTGATTTGCAATTTTTAATTCATACTTTTGAATCTGCTCATCGGCTACAACCACTTTCCAAACAAGAGCAAGAATTAACTGACGCTGTTCTTCGTCGTATTTATCTGTAAGATGTTGAACAAGATCTGAAACATTTTCAGGGTCACTGCGCATTGAATCTGCTTTTTCAAGAATATTCATAGCTTCCTGATCTGATACGCCAAAGTATTTTTCAAGGTTTCGAAAACAGGATTGTACTTCCTCTGGTGCATAGTCGTTATCAGCTCCTGCCATTTGAAGCATCAATACTCCAATACCAAGAAGAAGACGTTCATCTGCCGCTTCTCCATCAGAGGTCTCACTAAGAGAGATGTCTTTCCCAAACAGGCCTTTTATTTTTTCAAACATCAGATTTTCTCCATGTAGTAAAGTCCTTTCAGAACTAGAACAAGTCAGTTATGTTTACAATAAGTTATGTTATACTCAGAGGAGATCGTCTCTTTTGTGATAAGAGTAAATGCATAAAAATAATAAGTTGTTACGTCTTTTCACTTTATGTGCTTATGTATTAATACCCCTAATATGTCGGTAGAATTGAATTCTTTTGGTGTCTAATCGTTGTTTTCCTAGTAATCTTAAGCAATAGAATTACTTACCGATTGTTAAACATCCAGGAAACAAAATTGAATTATATGAATAAACATACAAGCCCTATACATCTATTGCGAGTAGTTTTCTCTTTAATTCTTGTCATGTCAATATCTGTTGATATTGGTGCCCAGAACACCCAGCGTTCATCGCTTGAAAAAGTAATTCGATCACTAAAAGAAGGTGGATTTATACTTTTTATGAGACATCCCCAGACTAATCATGATCAGGCAGATACAGATCCACTGAATCTTTCTAATATTACCAATCAAAGGCAATTAACTGATGAAGGCAGGCAAACGGCGATACAAATGGGTAAAGCTTTCAAGTCTCTTAAAATTCCATTTGGAACAATAATTTCCAGTCGTTTTAATCGGGCGCAGGAAACAGCTCAATTGCTTAATCTGGGTGAAGTTAAAACAAGCCTTGAGGTTACTGAAGGTGGATTGGTCGTATCTCCATTTGAAAATGCAAGACGAGCCACTGCACTTAAAAAAGTTCTATCTACACCGCCTTCAAAAGGTACTAATATATTGATAATAAGCCATAAACAGAATCTACAGGATGCTGCTGGTAAAGAGTTTGCTGATCTGGAAGAGGGTGAAGTCGTTGTTTTTTATCCTGATGGGCAGGGTTCTTTCAAGGCTATTGCAAGGGTTAATGATCCTAGGCTTTGGGATCGTAATGTTCGTTAATTAGATACCTGCTTACAGCATCGCCAATTTTAATACCATCAAGAGCAGCTGAAATAATTCCCCCGGCATATCCAGCGCCTTCTCCTGCAGGAAAAAGGCCTTTTAAGCCAGGGTGCATTCCTGAATCATTTCTAGGGATTCGTACTGGACTTGAAGTTCGGGATTCAACGCCAACCAATACTGCATCAGTAGAGCCGTAAAGTGGAGAATTTTTAACAAAGTGTGAAAGGCCTTCTTTTAACCTTTCATGTATTTCTTTAGGAAGTATTTCTCTCATATCGCCTTCTGTTGTTCCAGGTTTATATGATGTTTGAGGAAGATTGCTGGATATTTTTGATTTTAGAAAATCATTAAGCCTTTGGGCCGGAGCTCGGAACTTTCCACCACCTGCCTGGAAAGCTTTTTCTTCAATTTTACCCTGGTAGTCAAGGCCGGCAAGAGGATAATTACGAGAGCCAGGAATGCAATTTTCTGGAATTTCAACAACTATTCCGGAATTAGCAAATGGCGAATTACGTCTTGATGGACTCCAGCCATTAACTACCAAATGATTTTCCTCAGTACTCGCTGGACATATTATTCCACCTGGGCACATACAGAAACTGTAAACACCCCGCTTTGAGGCCTGGGTTACTAGCTGGTAGGAAGCAGGAGGAAGTGCCGGATTTCCACAGAAAGAACGGTACTGAATCTTGTTTATTATTTCCTGTGGATGCTCAATTCTGACTCCGATTGCAAACCCCTTGGGTTGAAGTTCAATACCATCAGAGTGTAGGAGCCGGTAAACATCGCCTGCTGAGTGTCCTGTAGCAAGTATCAAAGCTCTAGCATCAATCACCCCCTTGTTAGTATAGGCGCTACTGAATACTCCATTTTTAATTGAGAAGCCCTCAAGCCTTGTATTGAAATGAAACTTGGCGCCTGATTCAAGAAGATGTTTTCTTATGTTTTCAATAATCTCAGGAAGTTTATTAGTCCCAATATGGGGATGAGCATCTACAGTTATTGCCGGGTGTGCGCCAAAGAATACAAGAGTATTCAAAATATCGTAAACTTTTCCTCTTTTATGAGAGCGTGTATAGAGTTTTCCATCAGAAAAAGTTCCCGCACCTCCTTCGCCAAAACAGTAGTTGCTTTCCGGATTAAGTAAACCTTGTTTCATTAATTTGGCAAGATCAAAACGACGTTCTCTTACTTCTTTGCCTCTCTCAATAATGACAGGTTTTAAATTATTCTGAACAAGTGACAGAGCTGCAAATAGCCCGGCAGGTCCACTGCCTGCAACTATAACAGGTGAAGCTTTTGTTACATCTCTTTTAGAAGTGAATATAGGATTATTTTCAGGTTTAAACGATTCTCCATTAAGAAGAACTCGATAGCGTTCGCGATAGACAGGCTTTTTTCGGGCATCAAGTGATCGTTTGACAAGAATAACTGAATGAATATCGTTTTTCGGATACCCTGTTTTTTTTTCTGCAAGCTCTCGAAGCTCATTTTCTGAATGATTACATCCTGGCTCACTGCTAATCTCAAAATCTATCATTTAATTGTTGAAATAATTCACGAAAAAATTATCAAGTAAATAATGTCATTGCTGAAAATATGAGTCGTCAATGTCATTCATTCCATCCTCAAACTGATCAAGTGACATATCAGATGGTTCTAATGGATCACTAATTAAGGGGAAATTATTACTATTAATCTCACCTGGGTCTTGATTTGTTTGATTAGCAGGTAGTTCGTACTCACGACCGGTTGATTCAGTAGATACATCTCCTTGTAGGTCCTTCAGCTGCTCTGATAATTTTCGGAAATAAGCATTTCTTTCGATAATTGCTTCAGTGGAAATGGAACCTCCCTCCATGGATTTAAAGGAATCCTGCAAAGAAGCTGGGGAAGGCGTTTTTATAAATTCTTCGTAAGGAGTAGTGTTATCAAGATTATTCTGAAATTGAGGTATTTGCTGATTATTTGCAGGTGGTGATTTTGGTATTTCCGGAACAGAAGGGTTAGATACTGAATTTTGAGAGAATGGTGTTAGTTCAGTTGGTGGTAACACTTCTTGTTCTGAGATATTAGAATTTTTGCCACTTAGAAAAAAAACAGCAAAGACAACAAGTACAAGAGCTATATCCAGAGAGCGCGTTTTAAGAATTGTTAATGGCTTTTCCATTTAGTATCTATTTTGATGGCGGGGTTTTATTTCCCCGAACATCATCATTATATTGTACAAAGCTAAAGTCATCAAGAATTTATAAAATAATCTCAAATAACTCTGGTTCAAGTTCTCCCATTTGCCAGGGAAGAGGGGGGTTATTCTTTGCTTCTGTGTGTAATCTCATAAATTCTTGCCTTGAAACAGATACTCCTCCCAGGGATTCGGTGTGTGGATTAAGATCCTGACAATCGATGAATGTTCCACCATTTTTTTTTAGATAGGCAGCGAGCATATAAAGTGCTGCCTTTGATGCGTTAGAAGTCTTGTAAAACATTGATTCAGCGCTAAAAAAATTCCCGATACATACTCCATAAAGACCGCCAGCAAGTTCATTATCCAGAAAAGCCTCTACACTGTGACACAATCCCTCATTGTTCAGCTTTGTATAAATTTCCTTCATCTCTGTAGTTATCCACGATTGATTTGAGTCATTTTCGTGGTTTTTATTTCTGCTCTTTCGGTTATTTGACTTACTGCAGGCTTCTATTACCTCTGAGAAACAGGTATTTATTTTAAAGACAAATTTTTTTTGCCTGAGAATGCGTTTCATTCGTCTTGAGATATGAATGTGCTCTATTGGTATAATTGCTCTTGGGTTTGGTGCAAACCATGGGATAAATTCCCACTCAGGATGTGGCCAGGGAAATACACCGCAAAAGTAAGCTTCTTTTACAAGTTCAGGGTGTAAACTTTCACTTACTGCCAGAATTCCATATTCATCTGCCTGATCAACATGAGGGAATATAGACATTATTAGATATGGTCAATGTGATTTCAAGAATCATCTTCCTTTAAGGTTGCAGCTATTACTGCCATTTTTAGAGCATCTGTAATTGTTTTTTGGCGTTTTCTTGGAATGCGCTTACCGGCAAAAAGTTTTTCAGCTTCTGTGTCAATAGTTTTTAGGACTTCGCTCTGGTTTGAAGGACTTAGTTTTGTTCCAAGGTTTGAAGCTGGCGTAATTCCGCCAATGCCGCTTACAGCAGATATCCCTGACACGCTACTTATTGCGTCAACACCTTTTATTGATGAAGTCTCGGAAATTCTACTTATCTCACTTGCTTTATTTGGACCATCTGGCCCGCTGATTTTCTTGACCATGAATATTTTGCCTTATTAATTCAATATTTATGATAAAACCTGACTAACCAGTGCCTGACTGACTAGAGTCCTGGTAAGAACAGAGCTTGCAAAAATTGCAAAAAGTCCCAGAGTGCCTTCCAGCATTCGGGAAAAGGAACCTTTTTCTTTTTTCTTTTTAAGATCCAATGCTTTTGTTCTTAGACCACGTCTAACCTTGAGTGGGTTTTTGTTGCTGGAAGCCCTTCCCTCAGAAAAACGGTCCGCAAGATGAGATAGAATCTCCTTATGCTCACGAATTATCGAAAGATCATCAAGTCCCCAGGACTCAGCAAGAGCACGCATTGATTGTCCCTGATAGTATATTGCCCAAAGAATGTCCTGATGAACAGGCTCAAGTTCGGTCATTAATTCAACGAGCCTTTTGTAGTCAACCAGATTTTCCTGGTTCTCACTAGCGGATTCCTGAAAAGCCGCTATGAGGCTTGCGCCAGTTAGAAGCTGTTTAATAGAATCTTTAATTCCCGTATCCTCAGATGATCCAGAAGCTGCCGAGGGTAAAAACCCTTCTCGTAGTTCCGGAAAAAGGTCAAATATTTTTGCTGAAAGTTCTCTTGCTTCTAGTTCAGCCTCACTATCTTCACCACCGGTACTTTGCTGCCAGTTTTTAGATTTTCTTGCCTCTTCAGTACAGGCCTCGTGAATCCTTCTTCTGGCATATGCCCTGAAAGGTACCCCTTTTGAAGGATCGTATCTTCTGGCGCAAAATAGAAGTCCTTCATAGGCTCCTCCATCGAGACCATCAAGCTGCCAGTCCATGTTCCAGCCACGAGCAACTGATTTTGCAATGCTAGTGGCCCAACCATGGTGCTCCGTAACCAGCAAATCAATGAGGACAGAACTACCAGGTTCAAAAGCCTGGTATCGCCTGGTTTCGTCCGTTATTGGGTTTGAGCTCATTAAATACACTCCTGAATGAAATAAAAAGACCTCTCGAAATAGATAATACCTGCTTTTTGATGATTATGCAGCGTAATTCGAATCATCAATACGAGAAAATGATTTAAAGGTATTAATTTCAAGAGCTTAGAGTTTAATATGACGCAATTATTGAAATTAACTGATTGGGGGTCAGGAACATGGTGGTTGGATAAATAGTGATGGGTAATGAGGTTGTTCAAGGGGGTAAATATATGAGTGGCAAGGCAGTCAAAAAAGCACCGAAAAAGGATAATTCGAAGCTACTTAAACCAGAGTCTAAATTAAAACTGGTTAAGGAAAATGGTTCTCGAAAAATTTTATCTGGTTCAAGTCTAAATGCAAAAAGATCCGCTCCTTCTACGCTTAAAAAAACGACTTCAAAGGTAAATTCCAAAACAACAGCAGGTAACAGTAAAAAAATTGCTGATAGCGGTAATTCGAGGAAAATATCTCAGGCAAATTATGAAAAATTAATTTTAGAGCATCGTGAAAACGGGAGAAAACTTGCACGAAGTATTCTAAGGCGTTGGCGAGTGCATATGCCTGGTGAGGATGTAGATTCCATAGTTGATCTTGCTCTATGTGAAGCGGCAGGCAGATTTTCACCGAAGAAAGGAGCGAGCTTTATGACTTTCTTCTTCTACCATTTGCGAGGACATCTGGTTCGTGCTGTTGCGCGTGCAACTCAGGCATCCAGTATTCTTAACGGCCCAAGAGAGTGTGATGATGAGGAATTATCGCAGGATATAATATCTTCTTACGGTAGCTTTATTGATAACGAATTAAGTGCTCAGAGAGATCAGGAAAATCCTGAACAGATAATTTTAAGAAGAGAAAAAATCAGTGGTTGCAGAGAAGCTCTTGAACAGCTTGATTCTCTCGAAAAGGTGGTTTTGGAAAAGTCTTACGGGGATGATGAAACACTTGTGGATATTGCAAAGGGGCTTGGTTACAGCCGATGCCACATATCACGTGTAAAGAAATATGCGATGATAACTTTAAAGTCCATACTTCAGAACTCTGCATTGCATAGTGAAGAAAATGATCAGGACTTCAAAAGACGAGTAGTAAAGAAATTTGCAAGGGTTGATAAAGGAAGATCTGACAAAGTAGCCAGAAGAAAAATTATGGCAGGCGAAAAGATCCTTTCAAAAGCAAATGCTATTGGAAGTAAAGTTAGACAATCAAAAGCGGCATGAATAACGCTTCATGTATTAAATAATTAGACATGAAGTAAGAAATGGCCCCACCAGGACTTGAACCTGGGACCAACCGGTTATGAGCCGGCTGCTCTGACCAACTGAGCTACAGGGCCTAAATACTACTAGAGATCTAATGTTTTTATATGGAAATGGACTGTATTCTGTCCCGTAAAACCTTTTTTTAAAATGAGCTTTTTAGCAATATCATTTAATGGCTAATGGAAAACACAAATTCACTGAATTAACCAAGTTCTTAAATTAAGACCTTACCAGCCGGATTTTTATACTGTTTTAATTAACCTAGTCAAATGCCAAATTTCCGATCAAAATAAGTGCTTTTTATCAAATCCGATTATTGTTAGTAATGTTCCTGTACAAATCACTATAAAGATTTTTTTAATGCAGGAGGAAGTGACTGTGGCCACCAATCAGAGCGAAAACCTTAAAGCTCTCAATGATCTTGATAAGACCATCTTGGATCTTGAGAAAGGCATAAAAGAAATACAGTCCAGCGTCGAAGAGAATCTCAAGGTATTCTCAGTGAAGAATCGTCAGCTTGAGGTTGTATCCAGAGATCTAGTGGCTGCTACTTTGACACATGAGTCTGAGGATAAAAAACTTAAAGAAGAGGAAGTAAAGATTGTAGAACGGCGAAAGCAGCTTACTTCTCTTGGTGGTGCAAAGAGCGCAAAGTTAATGGAACGTGAGCTTGATATAGCAAAGCGAATAATGGAGACCTTAGAGCAGAATGTAATTTCTGCGCTTGAAAAAATGGATGCTTTATCTAAGCAGAAAGATATTCTTTTAGCTCAAGTTGATTCTCTGAGTGCAGCTCTTCGTACAGAGGAATCAGAAGCCAAAGAGAAATGCAGCAGTGCCGAAAAAGAACTTGTTTCCTTAAGGAGCAATAGGGAACTGCTTCTTAAAAAGCTCGATGAGCGTTTGCAGAGTCTTTATAAAAGAGTTGAAAAAAGGTACCGGGGAGAGGCTGTTGCTATTGCGGAAAATGGGTCATGCCGAAGTTGCTTCAGGGCCCTTCCAGCTCAGACTTTTAATCAAGTAATTGCTGGTTATAATCTTATTCAATGCCCTGGTTGTAGTCGTATACTTATATATCTTTCAACCTCTGAAGATAATGTCTTGTCTGGAGATAATGATCCTTCTTCAAGTGCAGAAGATAATTCGTTAACAGCCTGATAAAGAAATTATTTCTGGATTTAATAAACGCGGAAAATAAAATTGAGCATAGCAATTTCCCAATCCCTGCTTGACAGGGCCTTAAAGGTTATTCCTGGTGGAGTAAACAGTCCAGTGCGAGCATTTACTCAAGTTGGAGGAACGCCGAGGTTTATTCGCTCAGGTAGTGGAGCCTTGGTAACCGATATTGACGGAAATTCATACATTGACTTTGTGGGCTCATGGGGTCCAATTATTCTTGGTCATGCAAATCCTTTAATTTACGACATAATAACTCAGACTTCTCTGTTGGGTACAAGTTTTGGAGCTCCTACAGAGGGAGAGGTGATTTTTGCCGAGCTGCTTTGCTCAATTATTCCAGGCCTTGAGATGGTTCGTTGTGTTAGCTCAGGTACCGAGGCTGCCATGAGTGCTATAAGACTTGCAAGAGCTTTTACTGGAAGAAACCATATTATAAAATTTGATGGTTGTTATCATGGACACGCAGATATGTTTCTTGTTAGTGCAGGTAGTGGTCTTGCAACACAAGGTATCAGTTCCTCTCCTGGTGTTCCTCCTGAAGTGACAATGAATACTCTAAGCGTACCCTTTAATGATATTGATTTACTAGAGCAGCTAGTTCAAAAGGTTGGTACTGAAAAGATAGCAGTAATTGTTATAGAGCCAGTTGCTGGAAATATGGGTTTGATACTCCCAGAAGAGGGATATCTTAAAAGCTTAAGAAATCTTTGCGATGAACACGGAATATTGTTGTTATTTGATGAGGTGATGACAGGTTTTCGGGTTTCGATGAGCGGTGCAGCTGGATTTTATGGTGTTACTCCGGATCTGTATTGTTTTGGGAAAGTAATAGGTGGCGGACTTCCGCTTGCGGCATTTGGCGGACGTAAGGAGATAATGGAGTTACTTGCTCCATCTGGGTCTGTTTATCAGGCGGGTACACTTTCTGGAAATCCACTTGCTGTGAAAGCCGGAATTTTAACAATTCAGTATTTACTTGAAAATAATCCCTATCCATCTTTTAATAAAATTTCAAAACGCCTGACTTCCGGCATAAAAGAGATTGCCGATAAAAATGGTATTCCCATTCAGGCCGAAAGTATTGGCTCCATGTTTGGCTTTTTCTTTTCTGATAAGGTAGTCAGGAATTTTGAAGATGCAAAAAAATCTGACGCGGAGCGTTTTAGAAGGTTTTTCCACCTAATGCTGGATCGTGGAGTCTATTTTGCCCCTAGCGCATTTGAGGCTGGATTTATTGGTATTGATCATTCAGAGGAAATTATAGATCAGGTACTTGAACGCGTTTCCGATGTTTTTACTTTGTTATAATTTAACTTTATTTTTCAGATGCTTCTGTAGTTTACAAGATTTATCATAAGCACTTGCATATTAAGTATTATTGAATTATTTAAAGTTTCCGGAGTTGTCGCGAAAATTGTCTATTTTTGCGGGCGTAGTTCAGCGGCTAGAACGCCTGCTTGCCAAGCAGGAGGTCGAGGGTTCGATCCCCTTCGCCCGCTCCATTTCTCATTCCTTTGCCTGATCTTTTTTGTATTGTCTTCTCTGTAAGGATAAGCATAATATTTCTTGACCCTTATGGACATGTTTCTATAGTATCCGCAGGTAAAACTTCCGTAGGAGAAAAACATGAATAAAATAAAACTAAGTGGAGCTCTTTGTTTGCTGATTGCAAATCCTGTATTTGCCCAATCCGTTGAAGAGGCTGCTGTTGATCCTGTTCTTGATGCAGCAGTTCAAGCTGTAGTTATTGCCGAAAGTCAACTGAATCCTTCTGGCTCTGAATCTTCAGATGCTTCTCAGAAGAACTCTGATACAGAAGATGCTAACGCTGGTGAAAAGGTTTACTCTACTTTGACCGCTATGCAAAATGATGCTGAGTAAATGAAATATAGTTATCATTTATTTTATCAATCAAATAATCAAAATACATATTTAGATAAATTTTTAGCGGAGATTAATTATGAGAAAAGTTTTATGTCTGTTTATAGTTCCTGTACTTATGGCTGTAGCTGGCTGTGGTGGAGGAGGAGGTGGGGGAGGATCAAGCACTCCATTTTTTGGTGGGGTATATAATGTGTCACTTATTAAGGTTTCAGATACTTGTGGGCTTAATACCGACAATATAGTGAGTTTCACCCATACAGTTAATCAGGATGGTCGTCGTGTGTTACTTGATAGCGGAAGTGTAGTGCTTCAGGGTCGTGTAACTGATGATAACAAGGGTTTTGATGTTACAAATCGCGAAGAAAGCGGGGGATGTGTCACCAGTACCGCAGTTGTTTATCGTCCTACTGAACAGTCTGGTGCTGATTATGGTGTTGGTCTTGCTTTATTAGCTGTTTGTGGCGCTGATCGTTGTGAGCTTTCGTATGGTGGAACAGCGAAGCGAAGACCCTGATTCAGGTTTGATTTAACGCCCTGCGTTTTTGTTAGTTCGCAGGGCATTTCACATTCATATTGACATTTTTTGTCCCCCAAAAAGTTCAAGGTGACAAATTTTGTTAAAAAACTAAGTCTTTTTTCTTCCTAATTAAAAGAGCACTCTTCGCCTTAAGTAATTAAGATTGTTAGGTTATTATCTCTTCCTAAATTTTTAGTCACTAAGCTGCATCCCTTGGCACCGGGATTGCTTCAAAAAAAAGCTGAAAGTGATTCTGATTTGTGACGATACACTTTCTGAGAAGAGAGTTTAGCTTGATTTGATAAAGCAAACTCTTATTAGCAGGATTTAACCCCGATAAACATGACCTGATAGGAGTAACATATAATGAAGAAAGAAAAAGGCTTTACCTTGATTGAGCTACTTGTGGTAATTGCGATTATTGGAATTCTGGCCGCAATCGCTATCCCTCAATTCTCTGAGTACAAAAAGAAAGCATTTAATGGTCGCGCTCAAACCGACCTTAGAAATGGAATTACTGCTGAAGAAGCATACTTCGTTGATGAAGAGCAATATGCTAGCTGTGCAGATGATTGCGTTGGCCTTCTTCCTGGCTTTGTACTGAGCGATGGTGTTGAAATTGATTTTGCAGCAGAAGATGATGCTGGAACTAACGATGCATTTTCTGGTGCATCTTGTCACTCTCAGGGCGACAGAATGTACACTTGGGCTTCAGCTGGGGCTAATGGAAACCTTATGTCAAATGAAGACAATGGTGGCACATGTACAGCTAGCGCTCCTGGTATATCATAATCACAAAAGTTATTGAGTGATTTAAGGCGGGTACCAATGGTACCCGCCTTTTTTTATTTTTATTAACTTTTAAAAGTGATAAGACGGAAAGCTGAAATATCCCCCTAATTTTTCCCACTGATGAAAGTAAGATTTATTTCATATTTTACATATTTTCTTGCATTTACCCTTTCTTTTTTTGCAGTAGGATATTCAAAGACAAGCCTTGTTCTTCTTCAGGAACAAGAAAAATCGACTCTACTCAATGCGACCCTTGATTCTCCACCACCTCTCTATTTGCCGAGGCGTGAGGCAGTTAGGGCCGTAACTCTAGGATATGAGCATTTTACCTCAACTTTGCTCTGGTTTGTAACCCTTAATTATTTTGGTGAGAATTTTGAATCCAAGGGCCGTTTACCCTGGTTTAGTCACATGTGTGAACTTGTTACTTCACTTGATTCAAAGGCTCGTCATGTATATGAGTTTTGTGGAACACTCATGTCATGGGTTGCTCGGGAACCAAGGCGGAGTACTGATCTTCTTAGCGAAGGTATCAAGGCAGATCCTTCTTATTGGCGCTATTTTTATCTTAGGGCATTTAATTATTGGTATTTTCTTGAGGATTTCGAAAAAGCCAGGCGTGATCTTGAAGTTGCTGCTGGTTTAGAAGGTGCTCCTGCCTTTATAGCTTCGCTTGCCTCACGTTTAATGGCACAAGGGGATCAGTTAGAATATGCGATAGCATTCCTAAGAGCCAGTATAGAAAACTCATCAGATGCAAATGCAAAATCGGCATTGGGAATTCGCCTTAATGAGGCACTAACAGCAAGAGATATCAGATTATTTGAAGGGGCTATAAGTAAATTCTTTAACACTTATGGTTTTTTTCCAGAGACTTTGGAGATATTAACTGGGGAAGGGTTTTTGACTTCAGTTCCTCTTGACCCTTTTGGTGATGAGTATAAATATTATAAGGAAACTGGTGAAGTTTATTCACTTAGAGCAAATAAGGGCTTGTACTTTCCCGGCAAAACCGCAAAAACTGGTTTAGCAAAAAAGGAAGGTTGGGAATCTGATGAAAACTAAGCTTGAGGTAATTAAGCTATATAAATCCTACAGGTCTTACTGGACATACTCGAAGAGACCGGTTCTGAAGGGATTGAGCTTTTCTGTTAAGGATGGGGAGAGTTTTGCTCTTCTTGGTGCTAATGGTGCCGGAAAGACGAGTACCATGAAGAGCATTCTTGGTTTTACTTTTCCGGATTCAGGTGAAATACTTTTTGATGGTCTACCCTTAAAACAAGCTACTCAGAGGTCCAGAATTGCTTTTCTTCCAGAGCAGCCTTATTTTTATCAACACTTATCTGTTCATGAGACGCTTGATTTTTATGCTTCCCTGTTTGGATATTATGGTAAGGAAAGAAAAGATAAAGTAACCCTTGCAATTGAACGTCTTAATCTTTCTGAAAAGTCCAGAGACCGTATTGGCAGTTTGTCAAAAGGTCTTCAGCAAAGAGTAGGACTTGCCCAGATACTTTTGGGTGATCCAGAACTTGTGATTCTCGATGAGCCTTTCTCTGGTCTTGATCCACTGGCTCGGGTGGAAATAAGAAATTTATTTTTATCCCTTAAGGGAGAGGGTCGCACAATAATCATTGCATCACATATTTTATCTGACATCGAGGAGTTATGTGATTCTGCTGCTATTCTTGTAGATGGGGTATGTAAGGAATACGTTTTATTGAGAGATTTATTTAATGGGATAGATTCATCTTATCGACTGATTACTTTACCAGACGATGAGGCTTCCCTAGAGAAGATAGAGCAGATTATTGGTTCAGTTTCTGCAACTGATAATGACAGTGGTGCTATTAAATTCGATAGATATGGTGATGGATGGATCTTAATTGCAGAAAATCATGGAGTTGGCGAAAAGCTTCTTCGTGCAATTATTTCTGAGGGGATTCCTGTTCGGGAGTTTTCAAGAATTCAGAGACCACTTGAAGAGTTGTTTGTATCAGCAAACAGACATAAACCTTTGTCCAATGTTGAAATTGATAAGTAAGGAACGATGAGAAGAATACTAGCAATTTCGAAGAATACATATCTTGAAGCTGTTCGAAGCAATATACTTTATTCAGTTCTATTTTTTGCTGCTTTGATTATAGCAATTTCTGCAGTGTTTGGTTCAGTAAGTATTGGAGAACAGTATCTTGTTGTTAAAAGTTTTGGATATACAATTATTTCACTTAGTGCTGTTATTTGTACAATACTTTCAGGAATTTCACTTTTTCAAAAAGAAATTACTCAAAAAACGATTTATAACATACTTTCAAAGCCTGTATCGAGGACTGAATTTTTGCTTGGTAAGTTATTAGGACTGGTCCTTACGACATGGACTCTTTCTGCCATAATGATTTTATGTTTGCTTCTCTTTGTCATGCCACTTGAGGGACGTTTTGATTTTATTGGTTTTCAGGCTCTTATTGTTATCTGTCTTGAGGTTATTATTGTTTCGTGTCTTACTTTATTTTTCTCTTCACTTGCTGTTACTCCTGTTCTTCCCGGTATTTTTACGCTTTCGAGTTATATAGCCGGAAAATCAATTTTTTATCTTAACTATTTTATAGTCGACGAAAAATGTCAGGATTGTGAATCCTTGCCCTCATTGGTTACATTTTTTATCAGATTGTTATCATGGGTTTTGCCTGATTTGCATGCTCTTACACCTTATGACCGCCTTCTTTATCAGGTATCTTTAAGCATTTATGAAATTTCTCTTTTAGTCATATATACTCTGTTTTATTCTCTGATTCTATTTTTGCTGAGTAATATTATTTTTTCTAAGAGGGAATTATGAAACTCTTATTTCTTTTCCTAATCTAATTAATTATCGTATAGTAACCTCAAGTAGTCGTTAAGATAATCGGGAATAGAGAGGTATAAAGCAGATGGTAAAGGCAGCTCCTAAAAAATCAAAAGGTGGTGATGGATTGAGTGTTGATGCAGGAAAAGAGGCCTTAAGGGAGTATATAGAGGATATTTCTCAAAGAGCTTCTACACCTGATGAATCTCTCATACACTGTGTAATTGCTGTTAATCAGATTCTTTCTGATCAGGAGAGTGTGGCTTTGCTTGATGAACCTCTAAAGTCCAGGCTACGTGAAATATGGGCTAATTTTCAATCAGCCGGTATTCAGCTTACCCCTCCGCCAATCCTATTTGGATTGCCTGAAAATCTTTTCGTTCAGGATGAGGCTAATTAGCTGTGTTCGACTATTAAGCCAAAGTTATTGATTATAGTTTGGTTTATAATAAAGCCAGATTTTTCAAATCTGATATCAGCAGTGGCATTTCTGAAATGAAGCTTTCTGCATATTTGACCCTCCTGCTTGAACCATCATTTATTCGATGGGCAATGAGTCTGCTAATTACAGGGGAAGATTCAGGGTTACCGCTCTTGGTATTTTGTGGTAACTGAAGTTGACTTTGATAGTGAGATATTAGTATTTTTATATCATCATAAACCTCAGTTACGTCTACAATCAGGGTAGCTTTTTTGCCCGGTGCAATCATGTAAAAAAGCAGCAATGGAACATGATGAGGCGGATATTCGGGTAAGACATTTTTAAGGCGAGCAAGTTTTACTGCTTCAGATGCGATATGTCCCGCAACCGGATGATCGCGGTTATTCATACCATGAAAATCTGCATCATCATTTCTTAGATAAGGGGCAAAAACTATACCTGGTTTTTTTTCTCTAATGATTTGTACTACGGCGTGTCTTGCCTGAACAGTATTTTCAAGAGCGGTATCAGGAAAATCAAGAAGAATTCCCTCACTCCCAAGGAACTTTTGAGCATTAATAAATTCCTTTTCCCTGATCTCTTTTGACCCAAATGTTCCGGCCTCTCCCCCTGTCAGAGAAACATTGGTGACCTTGTACCCAGCCTTTACGAGTAGCAGTAGGGTCCCTCCCATAGCCATCTCGCCGTCATCAGGATGGGCATTAATGATTAAGGCTGAATGATTTAATTCTTTCATATGAATTATGAATATGCTTGAAATTATTGGCTATTTTTAGGGACCTTCCTTATCTTTCCCTGATTATCCAGTTCCTGAAAGAAGGGAAGTTGAAGAGAGTTATTAAAAACAATTTTTATTTCTGGTCTCAATAAATATTAAACTTTATCTGCAACACAAACCATAGGTAGCAGCATAATACGGCAGGTGATCGGATATTTACGAAACATATATTTTTATCTTAACCCTTGTAAGATTTTCTTCAAAGAGTTAAAATTTGGGTCCATATAGTTATTAATGTATACTATTTGGAAAATTTATACTAGACGTGCGAAATGAGACGTCCATTGATGCAGTCAGATTATCTGAACTGAAAAGTTCTAAAGGTAATTTGCTGCGTCTTCCTCTTTATGATTCTTTTTGTTTCTCTAAAATCGGCACTCTAAATTATAATTTACTGGAATTATCTATCAGTAAATCTTCTCCTGATTACAATAAATTGAATGAAGGAAGTAGGCAGGCTCTCAAATCAAATCCGCTTTTCTCTTGTTTACCTGAAAAAAAATGTTCCAGATTATTTGATTCTCCCTCGGGTAATTCGCTGACAATTTTTCACTCCCTCATAGACAGTTTTGGATGGGTATTCCTTGAAGAGCTATATGATGAAATCAATTGCATCAGGATTTTAGAAGATGAAGGAGTTCTCTCCTTACTTACTTCCCAGTTTCCCTCTACAACAACAGCTCATGTCACTACAATGAATACCGGGCTTCCGGTATATGATCACGGATTATATGAATGGTTTATATTTGATCCCGTTGTTGATGATGTAATTTGTCCTCTTCTTTTTTCTGAACTGGATCCCCTGGAAAGAGGCTCACTTCTAAACAAACGAGGCGTAAGCGCTAAAAAAGCATTTCGCCTTCAACAACCTACTTTTTATGAAAAACTCTCCAAAATTGATGTAAATTCATATCTCGTTCAGCCAGCTGAATATGCACCATCTGTTTATGATGACGAGCTTACAAGGGGAGCAACCTCTCTTCGTTATAATAATCTTGAAGGAGCTTTCAAAAGTATTCGCGAAATAATTGAATCAGGTGAATCAGGAACATGTACTCCTCGAACAAGCTATATATATTTTTACTATGGAGTAATTGACAGCGTAGCACATGAACACGGTCCTTTATCCAGAGAACACAGGGATGCGTGCGTATATTTTTTCAAAATTTTTGAAAAGGAATTATTAAAAACCCTTTTAGATTCTAAAAACTGTATTTCCCTGATGACAGCAGACCATGGCCAGAAAAGAGTTAAACCAGAGAATACCCTTTATCTGGACGAAGAATTCCCTGAGTTACTGAACTTTCTCAAAAAAAATGAAAATGGAAAACTTGTTGCTCCTGTTGGTAGCCCAGTTGATTTGTTTCTCCATCTTTCTGAAGAGTGTAAAGACAGGATGCCATCTGGATTAAGAGAAATTTTACTTAAAATTTCCGAGCACTCTGAAATGTTTTCCAGAGATGAATTAATTGAGCTTGGAGTATTTGGTAAAAACCAGTCTGATCTTTTTCTTTCCAGACTTGGAGATATTCTTTTTCTTCCCGATGAAGATGGAAGTATCTGGTTCAGAAATGGCTCTAAGAAAGGGGTTCATATTGGTCAACATGGTGGACTAACGCCAGAAGAGATGGAGGTTCCGCTTTTTTGTTTTTAACGGTGAAGTTATAAGCTTTTCACCTATCCGGCGAATATTGTCGGTATTCTTTTAAAATCTGTGTTGTGTAGAAGATCTGAAATTAGTTCCGATCGGACTTCTTTTCTATATTGCTGCTTATTCAGTAGATATTTACTTGCTTTAATTAAACGTATCAGTGAGCAGTTTTTAAGAAATCCCCTCGGAACTAAGGTAGATAATATTTTTTAAGAAAGGATTTTAGAATGAGGAAACGACACCTCACTCACCTTGCCGAGTTCGCTTGGCAGGAACACTGTTATGATTGGAATACAGCATTTCAGAAGAAAGGTCTTCAAACCTACGCCCGTTGGGCGGGTAGCCTTAAAACCCGGCTTTTCACAAAGCCAAAGCCTAAAAGCCAGAACCCAAATGCGCCCGAAGGAGTATTTGTTGAGGTTGATGGGCATATTGATCTTCCAGCAAGTGTTAATGTGCAGGAAGAGCCTTATCGATCAATGATTATGGAAATTACGGATCTTCAAGATTGGAAGGATTCCAAGAGAAAGCTTTGGGACGTTCCAGAGCCCCGAATTCTTGGTTACAAGTACCTCGAAATTCGGCGTTTGAATGATGGAGATATTCTGTTCACTGATGTGAATGGAAATCCCTGGAAAAAAGTATGCATGCGAACCTGGGAGTCTGAATCAGTTGAGAGCTGGTGCGATATTGGTCGCCCTGTATGTGACTCTCAAAGGACATGGCTTGAACTTGAGGTAGCCTTCTGGGGCACCGACAACCACCTGGAAATCTCAGATTTCTGGTCAAGAGTTTTCTCCAGAAAAGAGAGGACTTGGCATAGAAATGTTCGAGAGAGATTGAGAGCAATGGGGAATGAGGATGGATTAGAAGCATTCAAAGAGTACCTTTGTATACAGGTACGCTGGAATATGTACGCTGGTATTGCAGCGGGATATTTTCGGGATGTCGCCAGGCCATGTCCGGGCATTGAACATTTGGTTGAAAATTGGGAAGAGCAAAAACTTCCTCAAATTCCAGATCAGGAGATTCTTGGATTTGATTTGAGAAGTGAACCCATTCCAAGACCAAAAACTTGGGTTTCAAGTGCAATTCAACGGGCTATGAAAAAGCAGCAAATTGATACTTTTTGCTAAATCAGTTTGCTTAGCGTGTGTTCTTGGGAGAGGTTTTGGTAAAGGTTTTCTTCTACCTTAGCCTCTCAATTTTACAGAGTCCTTAATCTCATTTAAGTTTTCACACAAGTTTTATATTTATAGCTAGTATAAAAGGATTATGTTAGGGTGATACCCAGTAGATTAAATATTTCAATCAATCCTTTTGTGATAAGCCGCAATGCTAAAAGTATCTGACATCCATTTAAACTTTGGTGACGCCCAAATATTGAATGGCTTGTCTTTTTCCCTAAATGCGGGTGAGCGAGTTGGGATTATCGGTCCAAATGGAAGTGGAAAAACAACTCTATTTAATTGTTTATCCGGTTTTAATAAGCCTTCTAAGGGTAGCATTCATTTTTTTGATGAATCACTTGGATCTGTCAGCCCTTCTGAGCGTGCAAGGCGTGGTCTTGGGAGACTCTTTCAGAATTTTGGTATTTTCAGAAACATGACCGTAGAGGAGAACCTGCTCGTCGCCCTAGAATCAAGGGCTCGCCTTAGACTTTTTAATAGTGTTTTTTCAAAACGAAAATTTAACGATCAAATAGACGAATATCTGTCAAGAGTGGGACTTCTTCAAAAGCGAAAAGATAAAGCCGGAAGTCTATCCGGGGGACAACTCAGACTCCTTGAAATAATTCGTTTGATTGCCTTTGGAGCAAAATTATTCTTACTAGATGAGCCTACAGCCGGGGTCTCCCCCAAGATGAAAATAGAAATTCTTAATGCCATGAAGGATCTTCTTGATAAGAATGTAATGGTCTTGCTTATTGAGCATGATATTCGTTTTATTCAGGAGTACTGCGAACGAGTACTTGTTCTTGATGGGGGGAGGGTGGTTCTTGATGGAACACCTGATGAAGTCAGAAATGATCCCAGGCTACAGGAAATTTATTTTGGTACTAGTGCTGTAAATTCCGAAAAGTCTGAGCCAACAAAAAATACAACTTTTCTTTAGCCACTAAAGTTTAATTTAAAAATGTTTGATATCCTACCTCAGCTTGTTTTAAATGCAATAATATCAGGCAGCCTTTATGCACTTATGAGCTCAGGACTTGCTCTTACCTATGGGCTTTTGAGAATTCTTAATTTTGCTCATGGGCATCTTATGATGCTTGGAGCTTATACTCTTTTTTATTTTCTATCTTTTCAGCAATATGGATTACTTGCTTCAGGGTTTTGTTGTCTGGTTATTATGACAGGTATCAGCATGCTTGTTTACAATATTTTTATAAGACCTTTTAGTCGCTATGATATGATTCTTACTCTGGTTACTACAATTGCCCTTTCAAATATTCTTGAAAGCCTGGTGTCAATGGGGTTTGGTGTTAATGTGCAATCATTTCCAGCAGATTATGGATTTGGTGGATATGAATATTTTGGAGTCTATTTTAGCGAAGTTCAACTGGTTATTATTATAAGTGCTGTTATCTTACTTACTTTTCTAGGTTTTATTATTCATTTCACTCCTTTTGGAAGAATGGTACGTGCCCTTTCGGAGGATTCATTTGCGGCTCAGGGGGTGGGAATTAGCAGACAGCTTACTACGTATATAGTGTTTACTTTTGGAGTACTAATGGCGGGATTTGCCGGAATAATGCTTGGTTATGATACAAATTTATCCCCTACAATGGGGGGTGTTTTCACTATCAAATGTTTTGCTGCAATGATTCTTGGGGGTTTGGGAAATTTATGGGGAACAGTTTTGGGTAGTTATGTACTTGGGTTTCTTGAAAACTTTGCCGTGGGGGTTGAATTCTGGGGGTATAGTCTGCCAGCTGGATACAAAGATGCTCTTTCATTTGTAATTATTCTACTCATGCTTCTCTTTAGACCTCATGGATTATTTGGAAAAGCGGGAAGGGTCTCCTGATGGATTATATTATTCACTTGATAATCCTTGTTGGATTATATCTTATACTAGCCCAGTCTTATAATCTTACTTTTGGTCTTGGAAGATTACTTAATCTTGCTCATATTGCTTCATATGCAATAGGAGCTTATGCTACAGCGATTCTTATAACTGACTACTCAATGTCATTTTTCCTGGCCCTTGTTTCTGGCATGCTATTAAGCACCCTTTTTGCTCTTATTATTGGAGCAGTTTCACTTAGGCTGGATGATGATTATTTTGCAATTGGTACTCTTTCATTCAGTTTTGTAATTAGTGCGATACTGATAAATTTCAAGTCTTTAACAAGAGGTGTCTTAGGTATTCCTGGCATTCCAAGGCCGGAATTTGATTCTGGAGGTGTCGCAGATAATTCTCAATTTCTTGGATTTGTAATTTTACTTGTTTTTTTCACTTTAAGTATAATTTGGTTTTTGTTTCAATCCAGACTTGGACGAAGTCTTCGTATGCAATCTGAGCATGTTCCTGCTACTCAGGCACTTGGTGTATCAATTTATAATACAAGAAGTTTCAGTTTTGCGGTCTCAAGTGCATTTGCTGCTATGGCAGGGAGTTTGTTCGCAGTATATATTACATATGTAGATCCCAGTTCTTTTGCTCTTCATGAAATGGTCTTTGTATTGAGTATAATTATTATAGGTCAACCCGGATCTTTCTGGGGAGTAATTGCTTCTACCATTTTCCTTGTACTTCTTCCTGAACCACTAAGGTTTATTGAAATTAGTCCCTCAATTCTTGGTCCAATGAGACAACTTCTTTATTCATCTATTTTATTTGTTACAGTATTAATAAGGCGCGAGCAAATATTTCCCCTAAAGAGAATGGTTTAATTAATTTAGCGAGAGCTAATAAATAATTTTTTAATCCTTGCTATAATACTTCTTGCTTCACTTACACGAAGTAAATAGCTAAAAAGAAAATAGGACATTACAAAGTAAGTGAGCGAGAAAATTGTATAAATTCTATCTGGTGAAGTATTAAATAAAAGTTTTCCGCTAATTAGTGAAGCATAGCTTGCACTAATAACAAGAAGAAATTCAGAACGTATAACCGGAAGAAATTTATATTCAGTTATTTTTCTTAATGGAAAAATTAAGAGTACAAGCTCTACGAGACTTCCAAAAGTAGCACCTATACCTAATCCAAGAATTATATAAGAATCATCTACTCTTAGATCAGGTAAAACATAAAAGCACAGTAAAATCCCTGTAATTGTTCCGGCAAGTATTCTAATTATAGCTATTCGACTAACTGTTTTTTGTTTCATTACCGCAAAGAGACTTGATGCATAAAGTCGTGATAGTGCTGCCGGAACAAGTCCCCCACCAAGTACCATTAACATGCCTCCTACAAGGTTAACACTTCTTGCATCAAATGCCCCAGATCCAAATACAAGGGAAATTATGCCTGAGCTTGAGTGCATAAACAAAATACTGCATGGAATACAAAAGAAGAAAACCCTGTTTTCTGCTGATCTTAATCTGTCTATAAGCTTAAAAATACGAGAAGATTCAGCATCGGAACTCTCTTCGGAAAGAGCAGGGAGTTCTGCTGCAGATATCGCCATTGCAAATACACTGATTGGAAGAAGAAAAATTGTTTGGGCGTACATAAGTACTGAGAGGGAGCCAGTAACAAGAAAACTTGCAACAATTGTATCAATGTAAGCACTGATCTGAACTGCTCCACGACCTATAAATACAGGAACAAAATTCCTGATTACCTCTTTGGTATGAGAGCTTAAAAATACCTCGTTCTTAACTGCCTGATTATCATTATTTTTTAACAGTGAGATAGTTTTAGGGATCTGAACAAAAAGCTGAAGTGAGCTTCCAATAAGAATTAAATATCCACAAAGCAGGGTTATCTGCTCAATTTCAGGAAGTGCATAATTATTATCAATATTAGCCCAGATTAATAATCCTGAAAGAGGAAGTATTACGCTTAAGTTCCAAAAAATTGGCGCAGAATAGGAGAGAGCAAAAAATCTGTGACTATTAAGAATTGCAAGACACCATGCACTTAAAGTCAGTAATCCAACACCAGGGAAAATAAGTATTAATAGTTTTCTGCAAATTTCAGAAGTTGCCTGATCAAATCCGGGCGCAAAAATTGAGACAAGTGATTGACTGAAAATCAAACCTAAAGAGACCAGAAATGTAGAAAGACATAAAACAAGAATCCCAACTTCCTTCGCAAGTTTTATTCTTTCCTGATTCTTGCCTTCTTTATTAAGTTTTGCATAAACAGGAATAAATGAAGCAGAAAGAACACCTTCTCCAAACAAATTTTGAAGAAAATTCGGAATTCTAAGTGCGGCTTTAAGTGCATCAGAAAAGGCACTCGTTCCAAGAAAATAAGCAAAAAGTAACTCTCGAATCAATCCGCTTATTCTGCTAATCAGGATACAGAAAGCCACAATATAAGTATGTAGATCGCTTTCAGACCTTTGCCTGTTTTCAGAATCAGAAAATGAGGAAGCTGTTTTGTTACTCATGCGAATTATGTATTAACTTTATGAACTTGCCTTTACCTGAATAGATATAGGGTTCAAGGTCGGGGTATAGTCTCAAAAGCTCAATATTTCTTTCTCTAAGGTCTTTGGCAACGATGAAATTGTCAGACATGGAGGAATTTGGTTTGTTAGCTCTAAGATGGGGAAAGTAAACAGTGTAGGGACTTTCGTCATACTTAAGCTCTTCAATACATTCTGGAAGTAATTTTCGATTTATGTCTCGTTTAAAAGTTTTATCCTTGTAAGTATCATTTGTCTGCGGGGTAGCTTTAGGTTCAGTTTTAAGTAGAAAATTTACTCTTTTCTCAATATCTTCCCCGGATAATTTATTTCTATTTGCATTTTCAAGTTCTTTATAAAGAAGGCAATGATCGAGATTTGAATAAGCCATTTGAGTACTTGATGCGCTAAGTCCAAGACCCCGCAGTTCAGAAAAAATCCTGTTTCCAAAGCTTACTTTTACAAAAATTAATCCTTTTACTATTCCTTCTGAATTTGCTTCTTTGATTATATCTGCTTTAAGGCTCTGCATCCCGGTTTTATATATCAAAAAGCGTTCCCTTAAGCTTATTGAAAATAAATAAATAATTGAAATTAGCAAACATGCTCCAAATAACGTCCCGAGTCGTACTGGAATAAATAGCCCCGGTACCTTAAATCTTTTATCATCAGGTAAGGATAATAAACTGCAAATAGATAATGCTGTAAGTGGTATGAGTGCTGCAATTGACTCATAAAGGAATCTTGGACCAAGATATGCATCTCTATGCCAGTAAAAAAAATAGAATGCAGGTACAGATATAGCTGACAATAAAAGGCGATTTACCCATATCGAATTATTTCTCCTAATTAAGAGAAACAGGGCAAGAGGAAATAGGGCAGGAAATGGCCACTCAAAAAGCATTTCGCCAAGTAATCTTATATCTCCCAGTTCATTTCTAAGACCGGTAAAAGGTGTGTGCTCCTCTCCCCAGGGAGATCGGTGAAATCCAAGACCATGATTTTCTCCCCACAGTTTAATATACGCAGGGAGTAAAAAATCACCAGTGGTCATTTTTTGATATAGCATTGTTATACCTGGCGCTAGAAGTGAAAAAATTGCACCAGTAAAAAGTTCTGGTAATCGTTTTTGCTTGATTGCGATAATAATTCCATGAAATGCGAATGGAATCAGAAATGCGAGTGCGGTTAGAGGTCTAGAGAGAAATGCTCCAGTGGCAAATAACGCCGTTAGTGGAAGAAGATAATGGTTTTTTGCAGCATTCTCCCATCTTTCAAAAAAATATAGAGAACCGGAAATAAAGAATAATGCGCTCACATGATTCATAAAACTTGCTCCCATAAAAAGGAAAAAGGGAGATGTCAGAAACAGAATTAGGGTCATTTTCGCAGTGCGGAGTCCAAAAACATTTTTTGTGAATAGAAATAAAAAGATCACACTAAGTGTAGAAAGGAGAGGGGGAATTATATAAGCAGATGAGAATATTGCGCCTGTAGCAAGAAGTGCTGAGTGCCCTGGAGGATATTGAGAATACCAGCCTTCATTCTCAAACAAGATGTTTTGAGTCATGAAAAATTCTGGAGGTCCTAGTGGTACAGCTTTCAGGTAACCAGAAGCAAATATTTCTGCCTGATATAACTGGGCAACTGAGTCAATAAGTAGTGGGCGATTTACAAAAACTTTGTTATTTATAAAAAGAAGTATCAAGATGAGTATAAAAAATAGAGTTATAATGGTTATTTTATTCTCTATTAGCTTTTCGCACTTCAGAATTAATTTTTCTATTTTATCTCTTCTTCTTTCAATTAGAAGTGACAGAAACCATGCAAGAGGGATGAAAATTGAAAGTGAAAGAAGCCATGTGCTGTAATCATATGATCCTTTTATTCCTCGTAGATCGCCGAATAATTTTTCTATGGGGATAAATGGACTAATTAGAAAAAAAATACCAGTCAACTTGAGCAGAAATTCAGAGACTTTGCTGTTATTGTCAACTTTGTTCATTTTAAACAACCTTGATTAATAATGAATAAACATCATTAAGAGTATCCTTGAATATCTGAATTGTATTATTAATTGTTTTTGGATTTAGAAGATCTGTACCAGCATTTTTTAAGGCATCAAGTGGATATACTGATCCTCCTGAAGCCAAAAAATCGAGATAACATTTAAGTGCAGCAGAATCCCGGTAGTAAAGTTTTCCTGCTAAGTCAAATGCAGCAGCAAGACCTGTTGCGTATTTGAATACATAAAATGAAGAATAGAAATGTGGGATTCTGAATCCTTCCAGGTCATCAAGTGGTAAAAGAGTAACCGATGGGCCAAAATATTTGTTAAGAAGAGCGCGATAAATTTCCCTAAAACTTTTTGCGGTTAATGGTTCCTGTGCATCAGAGGATGCATGAATAATCTTCTCAAATTCTGCAAACATGGTCTGCCTGAAAAAAGTGGCCTTTATTGAATCTAGTTTGTAATTCTTGAGGTATAGTTGCATACCTGAATCATTCTTGTAATTATCAATAAGATAATTGCTTAGTAGAATTTCATTGCATGTGCTTGCGACTTCTGCTACAAAAATTGTGTATCCGTGAGTTGGATAAGGTTGTTTGTTGTTAGAGAAAAATGTATGCATTGAGTGTCCGGCTTCGTGGGCAAGAGTAAAAAGACTTTCAATTGAACTTTCTCTGTAATTCATAAGAATATAAGGCGGACTACCGTAGCATCCGGAAGAGTAAGCACCGCTTCGTTTTCCAATATTCTCATATTTATCAACCCATCGATCCTCTACCAGACCATTCTTAAGTGTAGATATGTATTCTGTGCCAAGTGGATTTAGGGCTTCGATAAGTATTTCTACAGCTTCTTTAAAATTGAATCCTTTGGGAGGGTTTGTAACAAGCGGTACATAGGTATCAAATATACATTGTTCTGATAAAGAAAGAACGGATTTTCTTAATGAGTAATATTCATGAAGAGTTGATCCAAGATTATCGGAAACTTCTGAAACAAGTGAATCATATAAAGTTTCAGGGATATTATCACCAAAGAGTGATCTTTCCCTAGAAGAGGAAAACTTTCTTGTGCGAGCAAGAAATGTATCTTTTTTAAGATTGGCATTCATTGTGGCAGCGAGTGTGTATTGATGTTCCTCGAAAGAGGTATAATAGTTAGTGAAAGCTGTTTTTCGTACATCTCGATCATTATGCAGTAAAAAAGTTATGTACGAACCATGGGTTAGGGGTTTTTCAGCATCATCAACAAACACATTCTTGAATTTTAAATCTGCGTCATTTAGTTGTCCAAAAATTTTCCTGCTACTTCCAAGTACGTCTCCAGCTAGAGATAATATCTCCTCTTCTGAGGATGATAGAATATGTGGCTTCTCGCGTTTAAGCTCTTCTATATATCGATGAAAATCTTTAAGTTCATTGTTGTTAAGTGCTTCTGTGAGAAATTCGTTTGAGGCCTGAAGAAGCTCAGGTGCTATATAACTGCTTGCTGCCCCAAATTCTATTACCAGGCTTTGAGACCTTTGGAGCAGGTTACTTCCTGATGGATCTCTTGTGTCCTGATCGCTTATAAGATGAGAATATGTGTATAGGCGCTCAATTGATTCAGATAAAGAGTAGTAGCACTTTAATGCTTCTTTTAGCGTTGAAGTTGAACTTCCAAGAAGACCTTGGTACTTCGTGAGGTTTGGAATATTTTCTTTTGTTTTTTTATACTCTTCTTCCCAAAGATTAAGGTTATTGTAGATGTGGCTTAAATCCCAGGTATCGTTTATTGGAACCGAGCTTCTTTCGGAAACAGCACTTATTTCTTCATTCATTTTAATTTTTTATAAATAACAGGTTATTTTTTTTCTTCTTTTGATAATTTCCATTCAGGGTCGCCAGGAACATGAAATAATGATTCGGCTCCTTTGGTAATTGCTTCAAGTTCAGCGGCTTTGCATATATTATCGAGAACAGTTTTAATTCTTTTTGAACTTTGATCAATTAAGGCCATTGCCTTCTCTTTATCTCCAGATGAACTTATGTCTGACTTTAAAAGATATGTTGCTCCAAAAACAGCACCTAGAGGATTATTTATCTCATGCTGAAGTGTATTTATCATTGTTTTTATTGCTTCAAGGACTTCCCTTGATTTTGCAGCATCTTTAGCCTGTTTTTCAAATTGAGAACGCTCAATTATGGCAGTAACAAGAGGTGGAAAGATGCTTTGAGATGTTTGGGCCTTTGGAATAAAAAATCTTGCTCCTTGTCTCAGAGTTCCGGCTGGCAATTCAGGTGAATCATCTGAGCTCATTGCAAGAACTGGAATTTCTCCAAGTGTGCCTTCGTCTAGAAGGTCTCCACTTTTACCATCGGGTAGGTGTTGATCTAGGAGAGCCAGATCAAATTTGGCGTTGGAATTATTTTTAAAAAATTGCCTGACTTCATCTAATGATTCAAATTCAGTGAATTTGGCATCGGGAAAAATATTTTTCAGACGAACTATAAGAACTCTTCGAAAATTTTTGTCATCATCAAGAACAAGTATGGAAAGTTTATTTCTCACTCCTTTTGATCCTTATGTTATTTAAGAAACTCAAGCTCTTCAAGAATTACTCCAAGAGGCTGATTGCCTCTTATAAGAGTTCCTGTGTACTTTCGTCCATCCAGTTTTTTTCCGAGTATTGTACTTGGTACTCCTTGTACTCCTAATGATGCGCCATGAGCCTTGTCGATTTCAATTTCCTTCATGTATTTACCTGAATTAATGCAATCAGATACGGCAGTCTCATTTATTCCAGATACTTTTGAAGCAAGTGGAATAACCATGTTTTCTACCAGTTCTTGTTGACCTAGAATAGCATTAAGAAATTCCCAGTATTTTCCTCGTTCTCCAGCGCAATGCGCACTCATGGCAAGAGTATTTCCAAGTGTAGATTTTCGAAGGGGAAAATCTCTTAATCGTATCTGAATCTGAGATGAATCGACGAATTTCTCTCTTAAATCAACAAAAGTAGTGCTTAGGAATAATCTGCATTGATTACAACCAAGATCAGTATAAATAACAATAATTTTTTCAGGCTCAGAAGCCCCTAAATATGGATCATCGAAGAATCCATCATCAAGTTGAAACGATATTCCCCGTTTAATTGGGGATTCCTGATTAATTGGATCCATTGGAGTTGATGGAGAGGGAATAAATTTGTTTTCAAGAGAATGGAGTCTTCTTTCCAGAAATGCAGTTTTTCTTTCTTGTTCTTTAAGTCGTGTTTCAACTGAGAGTATCTTTGTACTTGCTGTCTCTTCCTCGGATTTGTATTTTGATTCACATGAGCAATGAAAGGCAATTAAAATAATCAGTAATATGGATAGCGTCAGTTGTCTCATGGATTTTATAAGATATTATATTGTTTGATCTTGGAGCTTGTCTTACCTTAAATATAATCTATTAAAATGTCTGGACTGGCAAAGGGTAAGTACATCTATACTCTTTGGCTCATACTTTTCCAGTGTGGAAATTGTTCCACATACAGAAAGGCCTGTTGTAATTACGTCATCCAGAATTAGAATACGGCTGTTATAAAGCGGTTGGCGTTTTTTCTTATCAAATTCAATTTTATAGCAAGGTACTTTGCCCTTAAGTCTGTCCTGAATTGAAGACCATGATCGTGGTTTGCTATATTCTTCTTCTGGTAGAAGTGATATTTGGGGTATTCCTAGATATTTTCTTGTTAAGTGAAAGATATATGCCGTACTGTAAAATCCCCTTCGTATGTAATTCGTTTTTTTTGAGGGGACAAATGTTATGAAATTCCAGTAAGGAGTGTCAGGTGATGTGCAATGAGTATAGAATGGGTCTTCACTGAATAACTCTTTTAATCTGGTTATAATAACCAGAAAGAATAAATTTGCAATTTCTACTTTTTCTTCATATTTCATTTTTCTTGTTAGAAGTCTTGCCACTCCTCTATAGGTAAAGAGCGACCTTATTCTAAGACTTGGATACGGGCTAAGAGTTTGACAACGTAAACACAATTTTATTCCTGAGTTTTCACTAATAAGGGAGCGTCCACATTGATCACAATTTTTTAGGTGATTATGAAATTTTATCAGGTTATTTAGCGAGAGTGTGCATAAATTACATAAAAGACTAGTTTGAAGCATTGATAGTAATTTTCTGTAGTGCGATGAAACGCCCGTATCTCTATACAGATTATCTACTTTGAGTTTATCGAACATTAAAGCGACTTCTTTAGTCATTAATCTTCTGCAACAAAGGCATGAAGGAGGATATAAAAGATCAATCAGAGGCTTAATAAGTGGATAATTGGAGCGAAGAATCAGTGCTGTTTTCATTTTCTATGTTAAACCTCCGGCAGGGATACTTTTTATCCAATAGTTATCGAAAAGGTAAGAGTTTTTTACCTCTTATCTTATTATAAAAAATCAGGTAGTTATTTTAATCATCTAATCTGGTGATTGTTAATTGTCCGGAAAATCCATGAAAAAAACCAAAGATAAGGTATTTTCAATCTCTTCAAAATCCAGTCGTGCTGGTGCCTCCTCATTTAGTTATATTCTTTATAGGTCAAAAGGAAATCTGCAGAGATTTATTGATTCATCAGCTTTTGAATTAAGTATTGCACTTCTTATTTTCATAAGTGTTGGACTGGTATTCGCCGAATTTTTTGTTCCACCAGGAGAACTCCTTGAGGATATAATTTTTCTTAATGATGTTCTTACCTGGGTGTTTGTAATTGAACTATTAATGCGTTGGATAGTAGCACCCAGTAAAAAGGTTTATTTTAAAAATTACTGGATAGATATCCTGGCTGTACTTCCTCTTCTAAGGGTTTTTAGATCATTTAGAATACTTCGACTGTTAAGACTTCTCAGGCTAAGTCGAGCGCTGGTTATTTTTCTAAGAAGGGCTGGTTGGTTTTCCAGGCAAACAGAACGATCAGTTGGTGTATTCGCACTTCTATTTTTTACGTCCCTTATTCTGATTGTTTGCTGGACACTTGTAATTTTAACAATTGAGGCTCCTCCATCAGAAAACAGCATCTCATTTAACAAATTTCTTGAGAGAATATGGAGTACGTCATTTTTATTTATTTCTGGTGAAGTTATTGCAGATTTACCAGAGTCTCCCTGGGCTCGTCTGGTAGAAATTCTTGTAGCAGTATCAGGCTTTCTCGTCTTTGCGTTTTTAGTTGGAGCAGTCTCATCAATGATGTCAAATTATTGGAAGGTGAAAATGGATGAAAAAGATTTAACTATTTCAGATCTTGATGGTCATACAATAATCTGTGGGTGGGATCGTTTAGGAGCCCTGATTCTTGCAGAACTGGAGATGTCTCGTGATTTATGGCAGAGAGGGATCGTAATTGTGGCTGAGCATCCAATTGATATTTATTCTGAAACAAGGGTAAAAAATGCAAGAAGGGTTCTTCAGATTCGTGATGATTTTACCAAGATGGATGTTTTGGAAAAAGCAGCAGCGAGACGCGCAAAATCAGCGATTATTCTGTCTGACAAGGGAAATAACCTTACTGATCAGGTAAGGGACGCGCGAACTGTACTTGCCGCACTAACTCTTGAGAAGCTAAATCCTGAAATATTTACATGCGCTGAACTACTTGACGAAGTTAATGCTACTCATTTAAAAATTGCCGGAGTTGAAGAGATAGTTTCCAGAACTAATATTTCTGCTGGTGTTTTTGCTTCTGCTGTGGTGAACCAGGGGATAAGTACAGTAGTAAGTGATTTATTGTCGCAGAAAGATGGTGCATATCTCAGAAAAATAGAAGTGCCTGAGGCTTTTGTTGGTAAAATATTTATTGAAGCTTTTGAGTATTTCAAAAAAGAGCATAGTGCTACTGTGATTGCTGTTGACTATGCAGAACCAGATAAAAATTACATTGAGCATCATTTAAACCCCGATAATAATTATGTACTTCAGGAAACTGATATTTTAATTTTAATTACCAAAGTTGATTCAAAATTTTCAAGTCTACCTTCATGACAGTAATTTTAGATATAGGAGCAGATATATGTCATCCAAGTTTGTGCGTTTTTTTAATCTGGTGATTTTGAATTTTCTTTTGGTGTTTTCTATTTCTGCCTGTGGAAGCAGTGCTGATAATTCTTATCAGGCAAGAATAATAAATGGAACTAAGGGTTTATCAGCCATAACTGCAAAATTTAACGATGAGGTATTTTTCGAAGAACTTTCATATACTGAGGGTACTTCTTTTTTTAAAGTTCCAGCTCTTGCTTCTTTACTTAGAATTGGGAGTCCTGATCTTGCTCTTCCACTTCTGGAAGCTGAGATTAAGGCTGAAAAGGATCAATACAGGACCTTTGTCGTTCTTAAGGGAACCGATGATGGGCCAAGATTTCGTATTGTTGATTTTACTGAAGAATACAAGAGACCATTTTCAGGTGAAGTAAGTCTACAGATTATTAATGCAAGTACTCTTGATGAGTCAGTAGATGTTTATGTGGTTTTGCCAGATACCAGATCAATCAGTTCTCTTGATCCTGCAGTAAAGAAGGTTGCTGTTGGGAAGAAGAGTAATGCCTTTAGTTTAAGCGAGGGAACGTATATTATTATCTATACTGAGAGTGAGACCAAGAGTGCCCTTTGGAAATCAAGAGAAATCACTCTAAAATCTGGCACTGCATATACGCATTTGCTTTTTGACGGCGCTCAAAAGCAGGACAAATTTACAGGAGGATTATTTGAGGATAGGACTTTTTAGGCTTCTTTTTCATCTTAACAACTCATTTTTTTTATAATTTCTTCAAGAGTTTTTGCAGACGTTTCTGGAGGAAGTTTTTCTCCAATTGTAATTGATACCGGATAAGGTATTTTCTTTGGCCTTTTCCAGAAAACTTTTCCTCCTTCATGGCTAAAAATACTTCCCCAAAGTCCTCCTAGATGAATCGGAATTACAGGGGAGGATGATTCTTTCATAATTGTTTCAAGTCCAGTTTTAAACTCTCCGACTTCTCCTGTTCGTGTTAGTCCACCTTCTGCAAAAATTCCAACTATTTCTCCCTCGTTAATCAGCTCACGTGCATACTCAAGTGTTTCTATGACTTTTTCTTTGCCGTCTGCAGGGCTAATTGGGATCGCTTTCATTATTTTTGCAATTGGATGAATAAGCTTTGACTCATAAATAGGACGAAACATTATAAAACGTACAGGTCTTCTTAGTGCTGCAAGTACAAGCATGGCATCTACGTAGGTTACGTGATTACAAACAATTAAGGCTCCGCCGGTTTCAGGTAAATTGGTTGAGCCACTTAGGTTTATTTTATATATGCTTCGAAGAACTATCCAGTTTAAACAGCGAGCAAGCATTTCAGGCATAAGAGTAATTATATACCAGGTAATGATTACGGTGCTTATGCTCATAATAAGGAATAAATGCCGAGGGGAAAGGTTTAAATAATCAGTTACAAACCAGAATAGCGCCGAAGAAATCAGCATTCCAGTAAAAGATAAAAAGTTAGCTGCAGCAATAAATGAGCCACGTTTTGTAGGTGGGCTGAATTCCTGCAAATAACTTTGAACTGGTACTATGAAGAAACCAGAACCAAGTCCAAGTAATCCTGATGAAATGAATACAAGAGTAACTGGACTTGAAAAAAAGAACAGACTGAGAGTGGTAACAACAAGTATAAAAGATCCCAGAGGTACAAGGCCGAGTTCAACAGAGCCTTCTGATACTTTTCCAGCAAAGATACTTCCTGCTCCAATACCTATACCTATTACAGATAGTAAAAGGCTTATGTAAATGTCAGAAAGGAGCAAATGGCTTTTAGCATATAGGAGAATATTAAGTTGAATAAGTGCTCCAAGTGTCCAGAAAAACGATATTCCAAGAACAGAGAGAAAGAGCCCATGTGAACTTCTTATAGATCTCAAGGTTTTGAGATGGGGTCTGATTGGATCCAGGGAAATTGAGCGATTGGATCCTGAAGGTTTTATATAGTCTACATATTTAGAGCATATATATCCAAAAACAGCTATTATAATACAAATTACACCAGGGTTAATTGTTGTGTATGCTGTTATGATGCCGGCGATTGCAGTTCCAGTTATAATTGCGAGAAAAGTTGAAAATTCAAGGTAACCGTTTGCTTTTGATATGTCCTTTATCGAAACCATTTCTGGTAAAATACCATACTTTGATGGGCTGAATAATGCACTTTGGGTTCCCATCAAGAACACACTTGTTAATAGACCAAAAACTGAATTGAAATGAAATGAGATAAAAGCGCCAAACATAATTATAATCTCAAGTAATTTCATTCTTTGAACAATCACAGTTTTTGAATAACGATCAGCAAGAAATCCTGCTATGTCGGAAAAAAGAATATAAGGTAAAAAGAAAAGAGCTGCTGTAAGACTAAGGTAGATTATTTTTCCATCCTGGGCTGCCATTGATTCCAGAACAAGAAGAGAAACAATTGTTTTGAATATATTGTCATTGAAAGCACCCAGAAACTGAGTGAAAATAAGAGAAAGGAAGGTTCTGGATTTACAGTCAGTAAATTCTTTTGATGAGTCGGAAGGAGTAGTTTGATCACAATTCATATTGCCATGTCCCAAAGGAAAATTATTGACCATTCAGAGAATATTTTTTGAGAATGTTTTAGTATCTGTTTTAGTGAGTCAAAGATATGGAAACTTTAATAGAGAGCATTCCCGCTGTCTGTATTTGGACTAATATCAAATAATTTGTTCTTTTTCCATGGTTGTAATTGTCAGAATTATTCAATTTTTCAAATAGTTATCATCATAATCAGATAATTCTCAAGAATAGCTGTTCTACAGATTTTTCTGGTATTTTTATACAGTCGTGGTATCCGGTAGATCAATCAAGTCGAATAAGCCGATTTTGACTGGATAAATTTCTAAACAGGTTTTTCCATTGGAATCCGGCTTTTAATAAGGAGGGAATCTTATGTCTGCAACCAGTCTTTCTTCTCAATCAATTGAACGATGGGAAACCGAGTCATATGCGGGATCATTTTTTGAGCCCGACGTTCTTCTCCCTAGTCAATTTATGAGTAAGGAGGAGGAGGGGATTGGCGGTGGTGAGAGACGTTTGATGGCCGCAATACTCTCAGACGGGGTTGAGGCATACCTTGAACAGGCTGAGTGTTATGTTAAGGGTATTTCTACAAGAGTTGATGCAATTGAGTGGATTGAAGCAAAGGATATGTCCTATGTATTCAGTTTTGAAAATGTCTGTTCAGGTTTGGGTATAAATCCTGAATATCTCAGGCTTGGACTGGCCAGATATGTTCATGCCATAAGAGATGCAAAAAAGGCTGAGGCAAAGAGAGTGGCAAGAGGCTCTCATGGACTGGTTGGCTCTAATGATAATATTCCACTTGCGCCCAAGTGGAAGAAGATTAGAAGACCAAGAAGAGCCTGATTTTACCTTTGGACTCAATTCTCAAATAAAAAAGGCATCCATAAGGGATGCCTTTTTTATTGTACTTCAGGTGCAGACTAAGCTGCAGCTGAAGCGATTGAAGCAGAAGGGATGCCAGTCATTCTTGCTGATATCTCATGAGAGCTTGCAATTGGAAGATTAATTTCAGATAAACTTCCAGGAGCATTTTTTAAACTTGGAAAAGGCATGGCAGTAACAGTCAATGTAGTTGCACTTTCGGAAATTGAAGCGGTCTTCAGTGAAGCTGCCGCAGCTTCTTTCAACTGACGATCATATTGTCTGCTTATTGCTTTTCTTAGCTCATTGCCGTGAAAATCAAGAGCCTCGCAAATATAAGAAAAACAGAATGTTTCAGAAGTGTCCTCGTCACTGAAAAGCCACTCTCTTGCTGATAACTGAACTTCTCCATCGCCGGATAAAAAGTCAGTAATTGCTCGCTGAAGGACAGCGGCAAGAAGTCTCTTTTCGGGATTGAATCCACCGTTACTTTTAGGAACACTGCTGTTTGACCAAAGCCTCATTTTTCACATTCCTTATTTGTGTTGAAGGTAACTGTTCTTTTGCCCTTCAAATGTTTCTAAATCTGTTAATTAAAATCTTATTATTATCTGGTTGAAATCTTTATTTGTTAATAACTTCAAATACTGACTCAACCCAATTAAAAAACCTGATTCAAGGCCCCAAAAAAGTCATGCAGCTTATCCAACTGCAAAAGCTCGCGCCCCCTACGGCCATTTGAAAAACAGCCATATAACAAAGCAGTAGGAGCCATTTAATCAATCTAAAAGAAATGCAATTCAGGAAAGTACCCACCCCGGTTTAAACTTTTAACAGGACTGGAATAACTGTTCGGGCATCGCAAAAACGAGGGGGGGAGAATACTAAATTCAAACCCATTCAGTCAACATTAATCTTTACTCTTAAGAAAATAATCAAGACATCAAATTACTTCATATTTTCAAATTGTTAAATGAAATAACGTTTGATGTCGGTCATTCTGCAGAGTAATTGGACTATCGTTCTCCCCAATAATAACCTTTGCCAAGGCATTTTGCAGCTTGAGAAGTAATTGTTGCATTTGCCAGTATTATTTTTTTAGAATTTTTAGACTTCATGCTTCAAAAACAAAAAGTTAGCTCACTAATATGCATACATATAGTGTTTGTAAACTTATTTACCCCAATATATTGGGACTCTGTTCTCCCTCTAAGTTGTTGATTTTACCATTGAAAAAAAATGACTTTGATGGTAGTGTTAGAAAGTGGGATAAAATGGGACATAATGGCATATTCAAGTGCTAAAGCATGAATAAAAGCGACAAAATTGGTCTGGATTCGGGAAATTCTTTGGAGGAAGGCTCTGCCGGGGCGTATCCTGCCATTTCTCCGGTTTCTGTGAGTAGTGGATTTTATGGAAGCTATGAGCATGCACTTGATTCGAAAGGACGAGTTGCTCTTCCTGCTACCTTTCGAGCTCTGCTTGGACCAGAGGACCAGAATACAGTTGTTTTAACTAATTTTGTTACTGATGGTGTTCGATGTCTGGATGGTTTTGGGCTTCAGGCTTGGAAAAATTTTGAGACCAAACTTAGGGCCAAAGGCCGATTCAATCCTGGAGTAAGGCAACTCGAAACATTTTATATATCTCGAGCTCAACTATGTTCGTTTGATTCTAATGGAAGAATTAATATACCTCAGCACCTTCGGGAATATGCAGGTATTGAAAGAGATACAGTTTTTACTGCCTCGCTGCATGGATTTCGTGTTTGGAGAAAGGAAGTTTGGGAGCTAGTTTTCAGGCAGGCTGAAGAGATGCTTCTTGAGAATCCTGCCCTTTTTGAGGGGGTTGATTCATGAATGATACTGGTCATGTTCCTGTGTTTGTGAGAGAAGTTATTGAGGCGCTTGCTGAAATTTCAGCAGTAAAAAATGATTCTTGCTGGGTAGTAGATTGCACTCTTGGGCTTGGAGGTCATTCTTCCGAGTTGTTGTCCAAATTTCCAAATGTCAAACTTGTTGCAATCGATAAAGATGAAAGTACACGTTCTGTTACCGATTCCAGACTTAGTCAAATGTATCCCGGAAGATTTTATTCCTATGCAGGGTGCTTTTCGTCTCTTTCTGAAATCTCACATCAAATGAGATCAAATCTGGATATAAAAACAGGGGGATTTGACGGTTTATTTGATTTTATTTTTGCTGATCTTGGAATCTCAAGCGTTCAACTTGATAATCCGGAAAGAGGTTTGAGTTTTAAGTTCGATGGGCCCCTTGATATGAGAATGGATCAGCATGAAGCCGGACGAACCGCTCATGATATTGTTAATCTTTCAACGGAACGGGAGTTAAGGGTTGTATTTCTTGAAGGGGGAGTAGGAAGTTTAAGCAAGCCCCTTGCCCGGGAAATTGTAGCAAGACGGCCAATAGATAGTACTTTTCAATTACGTGATATTTGTTCGGATGTTGCTGGTCGATTTTACTCAAGAAATAAGCCAAAGAATGATCATAAAAAAAACTCCCATACTCATGCGGCAACTGTGCCTTTTCAGGCTTTGAGAATGGCAGTTAACAAGGAGCATTCAAACCTCTTAAGGCTTCTTGCCGCATCAATTAAGCTTGTAGCACCAGGGGGAAGAATCTGCATGATTTCTTTTCATTCTCTTGAAGACAAGTTTGTAACTCAGGCTATGAGATGGTGGTCTTCCGTAAGAGATCGCGGACTTCATGCTGAGGATAATCCTTTGGGTTTTCTAATTACAAGAAAAGCTGTTTCTGTGAAAGATGATGAGCGGTTAAGTAATCCAAGATCAAGAAGTGCAAGACTTAGAATTTTTGAAAGAGGTAAGGTTGAATTGTGGAAAGAAAGGGAGTTTCTCCCAAAATCATCTTCTCATTGGTTAAGTCATTAAATTTATTTTGCTCTGATAGCTGATTTGATTGATTCGAAAGGAAAAAAAGTATGAGTTTAAATATGCAGGATTCGACGCGGGTAAGAAGCGAAAGGGGCTTTGTCTTACAAGGCAGAAGTTCAAGCATGAGAAAGCAGCAGCCTTTGGTTCGGGTGCGTGACAAAAGTCGCACAAAACCAAGAATTAAAAATAGAGGTGAACAGGAATTTAAGTCTCGAAGTCGGGTTGTTAAAAGTGGAGTTTTAATAAATCGAAGTCAGCAAAATTCTGAAGGTAATGTCCTGTTGGGTAGAATGCGTGAGTCTGGTTTGTCACAAAAAAAATATTTTGAGAAGGGAAATAGTTCTCTTAAAAAAGAGAGTCTTAACAAAATACATTTTCTATTTGCGCTTGGTATTTTTTCCGTTTTACTTGGGAAGTTATTTATACGTCTAGAAATAATGGAACTTAGTTATGAGCTAGAAGGAGTAAGGGAAGAGATTTTACAACACGATGTAGTTCTAAGGGAATTAAAAGCAAAAAAGGCGGTTCAGGTTAACCACAGACAATTTGCAAGTGAGGCAGAAAGCCGTCTGAATCTTCGTGGAACAAGACCTCAGCAGATAAGAAGAATTAGATTATAATATTGCTGAAACGCTACATTGTCTCTTGTCTAAAATTAATAGAAAGGTGATTATGAGCCAGGGTATGAACTAATAAATTTAAGTTTTTTTCTATGAATAACAGACCTCTTGGTTCTAGTTTTCGGAGCTCCAAAATTTTAGATAGTCAAGCAGTAAGCCACAGGAAACCTGTTAGACCAGATAATCTGTCGCCGAAAACTACTCTTAAAGCTGATAAAAACGAATTTATTTTTTCAGAATCAGAACACAAGTTAACCATATCTCGACCCAGTTTGTGTTCTTCTTTCTTTTTTGCCTGTCGTTTTTTTCGGACCTTAATTCTGAAACTGCTTTATGGTTTTCGTAATTTATTATCGGGTGTTTTTTTCAATAGTAAGCGATTGTCTGGAATTTTTTCCTTAAAATCAAAGAGGGTTTCTGGTAGTGTTTCGAGTTGCTTTCTGGTTATTTCTTCCGGTGGTTTGACTGGGGTCAGGTTATTTTTTTCATTTTTGGTGATCCTGTTATTGAAATTTTCTTTAGTCTTTGTTTTCCTTTTAAAGAATTTCTCCACCTTTGCGGGGTTTGTTTTACGGGTAATATTTACTGGTTTAATCAAGCTGACAATTCCTTTTTGTTATTTTTTCAGGCTTTGCTACGTATTGATTTTAAGGTGGATGAAGGTTCATGGTTCCCATGGAGTTCCATCAGTTGGAATCAGGCAAACCAGAATGCTGGTTCTTGGACTATCTTTTGTTATTTTCAGTTTTGTTATAACCGCCAGATTATTTTCTCTTCAAAGTCGTGACCATTCAAAATGGGAGAGTATTGCTTCAAGGCAGCATGGTGCAAAAACAGAGATAGCTGGATCCAGAGGAGCGATTCTTGATCGTAACGGCGTTGAGCTTGCTGTTTCGATTCCTGCTATTTCTGTAGGAGTTCATCCGACATGGCTTAAAAATCCAGATGATGCAGCAAAAAAGCTTGCTGGTGTTCTAGGAATTGCTGATACCGAAATTCTTCCTAAACTATTGTCTTCGAAATCCTATGAGATCATAGCAAGGGGAGTGTCTCAGGCTATGGAGCAAAATATCAGAGCATTAAAAATTTATGGTGTCGAGGTAGAAAGAGATTTTAATCGGATTTACCCACAAGGTGATGTTGCTTCTACAATTATCGGCCGTACTGGAAGGGAGGGTAGCGGTCTTTCTGGAATTGAAAGAACTTATCAGAGTCTTCTTGATGCACCAGTAGTGGCCAGACTATCAAGGAGAGATGCTAAGGGCCGATTGATAAGTGCTACTGTTTGGGAGGATGATGGTAGTCTGGACGATGGGAGTATGTGGGGAAATCCGGCTTCCTATGGAATTGAGCCAGCGAGCATAAGGACTCAAACTGGTGTAGCATTTGTAAAGAATTTCTTCTCTCCATCAATATTTGGAACGCACAATTCCAACCTTAATTCTCATGGTTCAAAGGATAGTCATGAAACAAATGAATTTCGTAGGGAGGGTGGCAATGTTTCTCTAACTATAGATTCTAATATACAAAACATACTTGAGGAAGAAGTTGATGCTGCCAAGATAAAGTCAAAAGCAAAACATGTATTTGGTCTGATGATGGATGCCTATTCTGGTGAAATAATTGCGATGGCTCAGACTTCAAGGTTTAATCCTAACTTGAATGAGAGTATAGATCCCGAGGCGCTTCGTAATATAGTTCTTCAAAACAGTTTTGAGCCAGGGTCTACTTTTAAACCTATTATTGCAGCTATCGCTCTTGATAAAGGACTTACCAGGTATGATGAAATAATCAACTGCGAAAATGGACGAATGAGTGTTGGCAAACACACCATTCGTGATGTTCATCCGATGCCTCCAGTTAGTTTTGAGCAGATAATTGTTCGATCTTCAAATATTGGTATGGCAAAGTTAGGTTTTCGCCTTGGTAAGGAAAGGTTATATAACTCTCTCAAGGAGTTTGGTTTTGGTGAGAAAAGTAATGTTGGCATTGAAGGGGAATCAAGGGGTATTATGCGTAAGGGCTCTTCCTGGGCAGAGATTGATATTGCTACTCATTCTTTTGGTCAAGGAGTATCTGTCACAGCGCTTCAGCTGGTTCGTGCATATGGCGCACTTGCTAATGGTGGTGTTCTGGTTAATCCCAGTATAATTAAGCAGGGACTAATTGACGATCAAAAAGCAGCATCATTTAGAATTCTAAAACCAGAAACTGCGAAAATGATAAGAAAGGCGCTTAACCTTGTTACAGAGGATAAGCATGGTACAGGAAAAAACAGTAGAATCCCCGGAGTCCCGGTTTATGGAAAAACTGGAACGGCACAAAAGGCTCGTGAGGGAGGTATGAAGGGCTATGATCCCTCCAGAGTTTTGGCTTCTTTTGTGGGGTTCGTAGATGGAGAACCTGTGGGTGTTGCAAGAACACTTGTGCTTTATATTGCTGTGGATGAACCAGGTGTTACACCCAGATGGGGTGGGACTCTTGCAGCTCCTGTATTTAAAGCAACGATTGAGCGGACACTATCATATCTAATTTCTCAAGATCCAGTTGCGAGACCACAGGTAGCTCAGATTTATGGTAATGATATAATTAAAGACCGTAGTTAGGTACTACTGTATCCGTTTTAACAATTTTTCAAGGAAGGATTTATTATTATGAAAGGTAAAATTGTAAAATATGCTGAATCATTTACAATTATAATTTTGTTGTTGTCATATGTTGGGTGCGAGAGAAATAATGAGCCATACATGTCAGATGATAATGTTGAAATTGATTCTCTCGAAATTTCGGATGATGATAGAACGGAAGAAGAGGTATTACCACCTTTACGGGATGATGTTCGAGTAAACTATATTTTTTTTGGTTCCGAGATCGATAAATACAATAATCCAAAAACTCGACTAAAGGAATTTTTAGAGAATTCTCAAATCTATGTTGCCGTTCTAACTGATGGAAATGGGCCAGAGGTCAAGATTCGTCTTGTTGTTAGAAATTCAAGTGGAAATAATATATATGATTCTACTCAGGTACATGTTCCTAATGGTTCCTGGTCTTCTGCATTTAATCTTCAACCCAACCTTAGTGAAGGTGAGTATGTTGCCCAGGCGTTTCTTGATGGACATATGGTTAAGGAGGCCTCATTTAAGGTTCTTGCAATGAATGGGAATTAGTGTCATTTTGATAGGTGACTTGTTTACCTCTTTTTGTTCTTTACTATATTTTTAAATGTTAATCATTCTATTCGCTAGTTAATAAGTTTTGGGCATTATCCTAAAGTAGTTCATCTTACGAGTCGATGACTTTTATAGTGCTCTTTGGGTATGTTTGTTAAGATGCCAAATTCAAAAAAAAAATCAGTTAATATACCCAAGTTCTCGGCACTTCAACGTTGCTTGATAGTTGATTCAAGTTTCCAATCCCGAAAGGAAATTATAAAAGATATAAAAGCAACTGAGTTGTATGAAGAGATTATTGAGGGTAATTCGATTGCAGAATCACTTGACAGGATAAAGTCAAATTACTTTGACGCCTGTTATGCTGGAACTGGTATCTCATATTCTGGTGCAACAAAGTTTATCTTAGATGCAAAGAAAGACACCATGAGCGAAGATTGTGCATTTATTGCTCTAGTAAAATCAACAAGGACTCCGGATGAAAAAATCTTTCCGGAAGCTCATTCCGTCATCATACTTCCATGCACAAAGCGATATTTCTTTGAAGAGAGTGTAAAGGCAATTATCAGTGCTAATAAAGGTATTGTGTGGCCTGGTATAAGAATTGGAAAAGATGGTTCTCTTGAACATATTATAGATGACGAATGGCAAAAGTTATCTGATAATGAAGATATTCAGTTGTTGATTTCAAAAGGATCTGGTTCAGCTCTACCTAAAAATTTTGTTCTAGTACCAGAGCCAAAAGCAATAGAAAATTTTTGTGAAAGAATTCTTCATACTCCCAAGAATAGAGTTCAGGAGATTATCATTACATTAATTAAACAGGCAGAAGGAGAAAACGCAGATCCGTTTTCGTTGTATTTTCTATCTGCAATTAATGAATGGCGTGATAGCCTTGATTACTGTACGGCAAAAGAAGCAAGCCTAAATTTGAAAAAATCTCTTCTTGAATACACTACAACCAGTAATGATCTTAAAAAATAATCACGAACACCACAATATTCTCTTGATATCTATCTAATTACTCTATCATCTGCTAAAGCTCTTCTGAGCGACGAGTCAGAAATCGCCTGATCTATTGCTTGAGACATTGCAAGCCCCAATGAATCGCTAATATCTTGAGGAGTTACAATTGGGAACTGGCTTGAGCGAGCTCCTTGATAGGTTCCAGAGAATTTTCTCAGTCCGCTCTGAATAACTTCTACATATACAGTGGCTTCACTTTTAAGTTCGCCTGTTGATGATCCCCTGGCTTCAGCGCTCCATGTTCTTATTTCACCAGTTAAAGTTATTGGTGAAGAAGAATCAAAAGTTACCCCTCTAGTCTTAAGGGCGCTTTCTAAATAACCTGTGACAACATCAGAGACATCTCCTTCTGGTGTAATATTTTCACTTTGCTCAATTCTTTCTAGTAATCTCATGTCCTTAAAGGGCCTGATATTAACAACTACTGGAAGGTAATCTCCTGAATTCGAAGTTGGATTGGGCATTCTTGGAACTGAGACATAAGGACCCATTTGGGCTACGCACCCAAATAAAGAAAAGAAAATGAATATTATAGTAGTTAGAATGGTAAACTTTGTCTTGTTGGGATTGAAACCAGTAATCAGTAAATTCATAAAAAATCTTTCAAAAAATTGTTATTTTTATCTCAGGTAAAGTGCAATTAAATATAATGGCAAATTAAAACAGAATAGGGGGTAGACGAAAAGACAGATAAATTATTCTTTTTCACTTTATTGTTCTTCCTAATGTACGCCCAGACAAAAATCTATCTAAAGTTATTGCAAAGATACTAAGCATATTATACCTTAATGTATTATTAAGGATTATTAAGTTCTTGATTTTACAATATAAATTAGTCTGTGCTATTGATTTTTAACCTAAATCAGGATACAAGGCGCACTATTTTTACGCATTTTTCTAGTGATAATTTTCCTTTAGGAGTAAAGATTTGGACACTGATACCCAGATATTAGAGGATTTTTCCAGGCGGGAATACAAGTGGGGATTTGTTACTGATATTGAATCAGATACCCTTGCACCCGGTCTTAATGAAGATGTAATAAGATTTATATCTGCGAAAAAGGAAGAGCCCGAATTCATGCTGGAGTGGCGACTTAACGCCTACCGAAAGTGGTTAGAAATGAAGGAGCCTGAATGGGCCTTTCTTGAGCACCCTCCAATAGATTATCAGGATACGATTTATTACAGTGCCCCTAAGAGTACTCCAAAATACAAAAGTCTTGACGAAGTCGACCCCGAACTATTAAAAACATATGAGAAGTTGGGCATCCCACTTGCTGAACAAAAAAAGCTTGCCGGTGTAGCCGTGGATGCTGTCTTTGATAGCGTTTCTGTTGCAACAACATATAAAGCAGAGCTTGAAAAGCATGGTATAATTTTTTGTTCAGTTTCAGAAGCAGTAAAAAAGCACCCAGAACTTGTTAAAAAGTATCTTGGGAGCGTAGTTCCGCATACGGATAATTTTTTCAGTTGCCTTAATTCTGCTGTTTTTACAGATGGCTCTTTTGTTTATATTCCGAAGGGTGTTCGTTGTCCGCTTGAATTATCAACATACTTCAGAATAAACGCCGAAAAAACGGGACAATTCGAAAGAACGCTTATTGTGGCTGACGAAGGAAGCTATGTAAGTTATCTTGAAGGCTGTACTGCTCCTATGCGTGATGAAAATCAGCTTCACGCTGCTGTTGTTGAGTTAGTGGCTTTAAAGGATGCGACAATTAAGTATTCTACTATACAGAATTGGTATCCAGGAGATGAAGAAGGACGGGGGGGGATATATAATTTTGTTACAAAACGCGGGCTTTGCGCTGGAGAAAATTCTAAAATTTCCTGGACTCAGGTAGAAACAGGATCAGCGATAACCTGGAAATATCCAAGTTGTATCCTCAAGGGTGATAACTCTGTTGGTGAGTTTTATTCAGTAGCTCTTACTTCCAAAAAACAACAGGCTGATACTGGTACAAAAATGATTCATATTGGAAAAAATACCCGTAGCACTATCGTTTCCAAGGGTATTTCTGCTGGTAGGGGTGAGAACTCTTATCGTGGCTTGGTTAAGATGATGAAGAGCGCTGATGGTGCAAGAAATTTTTCTCAGTGTGATTCGATGTTGATTGGAAGTTTATGTGGTGCTCATACTTTCCCATATATAGAGGTTAAGAATCCTACTGCTAAGGTTGAGCATGAGGCTACTACTTCCAAAATAGGAGAAGATCAATTGTTCTATTGTAATCAGAGAGGAATTAGTACTGAGGATGCCGTATCCATGATTGTCCATGGTTTCTGCAAGGAAGTTTTCAAGGAGCTTCCTATGGAATTTGCAATTGAAGCAAGACAGTTACTTGCTATAAATCTTGAGGGTAGTGTCGGCTAGGTCTGTTGTTTATAAATTTAAGTTTAGTGTGTTGCTAGGAAAAATATGAAATCATTACTTGAAATCAATAATCTTGAAGCGAAAATTGAAGGCGAAGACAAACAAATTTTAAAAGGTCTTTCATTAAGTATAAATCCGGGTGAAGTTCACGCTATTATGGGACCCAATGGTTCAGGCAAAAGTACATTAGCTCATATTCTTGCTGGAAAAGGTGGTTATCAGGTAACAGGAGGAAGTGTTACTTTTAATGGCATGACAGGAGAAGAAAAGGATCTTCTTGAACTTGATCCTGAAGAACGTGCTGGTGAAGGGCTATTTCTTGCATTTCAGTATCCTGTTGAGCTTCCAGGTGTTAACGGGACATATTTTTTGAGAACAGCTTATAACTCAATTAAAAAGTATCGTAATGAACCTGAAGCTAGTGTTCGTGATTTTCAGGCATTGATGAAGGCCGAAGCAGAATCACTCAAGCTTGATACAAGTCTGCTAAATCGAGCCGTGAATGAGGGTTTTTCAGGTGGTGAAAAGAAGCGTAATGAAATTCTTCAGATGGCCATTTTAAACCCTTCTTTATGTGTACTTGATGAGACTGATTCTGGACTTGATATCGATGCACTTCAGATTGTTGCTGAAGGAGTTAACAGGCTTCGTTCATCAAAAAATGCCTTTCTGGTTATTACCCATTATCAGAGGCTTCTTGATTTTATTGTGCCTGATTATGTGCATGTTCTTGTTGATGGAAGAATTGTTAAGTCTGGAACTAAAGAGCTTGCACTTGAACTTGAAGAAAGAGGATATTCCTGGACCAGAGATGAGCTTATTTCAGCTCAGGTATAATCTTATTTTTCAAGTTCTACGGTAAATTTTTATAGTATGATTTAATTTGGAGGATGAATGTCAAATCAGGAGGACAGGTTAAGTGTCCGTGATGTTTGTGATGGAATTATTGGATATAGATCCAGCGTTTCAACTGAACTTTATGAGAACGCTTTAAAAGAATTAACTTCCTTAAATTTTCCTGGTACCAGGGATGAGGACTGGAGATATACATCATTAAAGAAATTCACTTCCGGAAAGCTTGTAATTCAGGAAGGATCAAGTGCCAGAATTGAATCAATTGATTCGATTCTTAAGTCCGAAAATCATATTGTCATGGTTAATGGCAGAATTGATAGAACTCTTTCTGGTATTCCATCTGGGCACGAATTTTTCAAAATCATTAATTCTTCTGATTCATTGCCAGAAATTTTTATTTGTGATCGTTTTTCCAATAGTTCTGATTCAAAAAATTCTGACACTAGAGGCTCTGGAGTTTTTTCACCAGATAAAAATCGCGCACCCCAAAGGAGCAGCTCCAGTCGTTTGGTTTTTCCTTTACTAAATGATCTTGCAACTGAAGAAATTGTTTTAATTACACTTCCTGAGGGTGTTTCTGAAACTCTAGAAATAACCCATGTTGCTTGTTTAGACGAAAATTCAGATACCGGGAAGACCCCTATAGTATCTCCCCGTATTTTTGTTCATGCGGCTAAAGGAGCAAAACTTTCTTTGATTGAGCACTTTATTTCAATGGGTCAGTCAGAATATATAACAAACCACGTTGGTGAGTTTATACTCGAGGATAATTCAAGTGTTAATCATATAAAAATTCAGCGTGAGTCTGATAAGGCACTTCATATATCAAACCTTTTTTCGGAACAGGGTGAAAATAGCGTATTTAAAAATGTAAATCTAACTTTTGGATCCATTCTTTCAAGAAACGAAATATATCCCCGTGTTACATCTTCAAATTCAGAAGCCTGGCTTGTCGGAGCTTCTGTTTTGGGCTCAAATCAGCAGGTTGATAATTTTACTGTGATTGATCATATTGCCCCGAATAGTGAAAGTCATGAGCTTTATAAAGGGCTTTATGGTGATTCATCAAAAGGGGTTTTCAGTGGTACAATTATTGTGCAGCGAGAAGCTCAGAAAACCAATGCTTATCAATCAAATTCAAGTCTTCTTTTGTCTGATGTTGCCGAAAGTAATTCCAGACCCCAGTTAAGAATATGGGCTGATGATGTTAAATGCAGTCACGGTGCTACTATTGGGCAGCTGGATGAAGATTCACTATTTTATCTAAGAGCCAGGGGTATACCTGATAAAGAAGCAAGACTAATGTTAACTAAGGCATACATTTCAGAGGTTATTACGCACCTGGAATTTGATAATCTTATCAGCTTTGTTGAAGGTATAATTGAAAATAAAGTTGATGTCTTGCTGGAAAGCCAGTTGTAACTTTAAGAATACTATTAAAATTGATTTGGATAAAAAGCAAAAAAAAATTCTACTAAGACGCCTTGCTAAAGAATACGGCGATCCCAAGTCTGAGCTAAAATATAAAACTCCATTTCAACTTCTTGTTGCTGTGATGTTGTCAGCTCAGTCTACTGACAAGAAAGTTAATGAAATTACACCAATACTCTTTAGTGAATATCCTGATCCTTTAAGCATGTCCAAGGCTATGTTAAAGGATGTTGAGTCAATTATAAGACAAATAAATTATCATAAAACAAAGTCAAAGCACCTTATACTTGCTTCCAAAATAATTCAGAATGAATTTTGTGGTAATATCCCAAAAACTTATGAAGAGTTGATGACATTACCAGGAGTTGGAAATAAAACGGCAAATGTAGTTTTATCCGAGCTTGGTATTAAGCCTACTTTTCCAGTTGATACTCATGTCTTTAGAGTGTCCAAACGACTTGGACTTGCTAGTTCAGATAACAGGGATCGAGTGGAAAAAGAACTATGTGAGGAGTTTCCTGAATCAAGCTGGAGAGAGCTTCATCATTGGCTGATATTTCATGGAAGAAGGGTGTGTAAGGCTCGTAACCCTCAGTGTGAATCGTGTGTATTAAAGAGTCTTTGTCCATATTAACCTAAGAGAAGATATTCTACTTAAAGTTACTCTCCAAGAAAAATGCATGTATTTTTAAGGGTATTGAGAAGCCAATTTATATTGTTATTAAATTTATGTTAAATTTAATCTTTTAGTTTTATTCTAGAAATACTAATCCTTGGAGTTTCAGATTATTATGAATCAAATAATCAACAACAATTCTAATAACAATTCTGAGGGCAGTATTAATTTCTTAAATTATTGTTTTTATGTCTCTATTAGTATTTTTGTTTTCACTTTAGATATTCTTTTAACGTTTTCAGTCATTTCTGCTCAGCCAACTTCCAGCTGGTCTTCGCATGTTCCATTAGCTGGTAGTGCTCCTCTTTTTTCTTTAAGTCATAGGCCTGCCGCAGTCACCGACTTTAACGGTAATCTTGAGATTCATACTTCGAGTTACTCCACTGGTGTTCCTCAAAGACAGTTTCTAAATCCTGATGGCTCGCTTACCGAAGCTGTTGAATATCCACGTTTTCAAGGTCTTGTAAATCCAGTTGGAACTCCTGGTGTGTCTGCTTTTTCACCAAATGGAGACAGGGTTATTCAATGGACTGCTGCAAATAATGTTTCTTCATTTTTGCAATATTATACTGCAGAAGGGCAAGCAGGACCCAATATTATCAATATGCAGTTTTCGCCTTCAACTGTTGTTTTTCGTAATAACCTTGTGATTGCTTTTGCAGTGAGTACCAATGGATCTGTGCTGGCAAAGGAGTGGACTGTGGAATCTGATGGAACAATAGTTCCAAGATCTGATATTCCTATTTTAATTCAAGAGCCAACCACTGGATGCGGAGCCGCGGTAGGTATTAACTCTGATGGTTCAGCTGTCGCTATCTTTAAATTAGGAACGAACATAAGAACCGCAAAAAGAAGTAGTAGTGGAGTATGGACTGTAGATCCTTCCATAGTTGATACTCAAGTAAATGGTTGTTTGACTGGAGGATCATCACCCCAAGGTCGAGTTGTAGCTGCGTGGTATAAATTGGGGTATGGAATTATCGAGATTGGAGATAATATTGACAGAGGGGGCGAGGTAGTTGGGTTAGTTAGAGAGCCTGGTCAAGACTTTCCAATTCAAAAAGTTGTGTTTCATCAAGCTCCACGTGATACATTTGGCAATAGCACCCGTCGTGCCTATGGTGTTACTGTTGCTATCGGTCTTGATGGTACTGCTGGGGTTGCTGCTTTTACATCAAGGTGTCTTAATCAAGTTGCTGAATCAGTAGTTCTCCTTCGTCTTGCGGGTCCCTCTGAAAATTTTACTGAAACTGAAAACCTGGTAGTTCCTAATACCAATTCATCAGCAGATGTTGTTGCAAGTCCACAGTGGTCAGCTACAGCATCACCCGTATTAGCTGTTGAAAATAAACGAGCCTTGGTTGCTGTTTCTACTTCTACTTTTCCAGGAGTTGGTACTAGTACTAGCCCCACTTGTGGCCAATCTTCTGGACCTCCGCTTAATACCATCCTTAGACAAAGTTTTGCTTCTATAATTGATCGAAACACAGGCCAAATACATACTGCTCTTATTGGTTCAGAAGTACGCCAAACTGATCAACCGACCATACCCGGTAATCCACCTCTCAGGGAGCTCGTTGCTGGAGCGCTTGATTTTGCCGGAAATGCTGCTTTAGTTTTGGGAAGAACTCCTTCATTTTTGAGTCTTGCGGGTCAATGGCAGAGTAATGGTGGGAATATTACCAACTCTCCAGACAGTGACGGAGACGGAGTGAGTGATGCCCAGGAGCTGATAGATGGTACTAATCCGAATGACCCTGGAAGTTTTCTATCGAAGCTTCCAAAGAAATGGTGTTCAGAGTGGAATGGTTTTCTGGGAATGTTTAAT
>DAOLCO010000013.1:0-72263 GCA_035327825.1 Oligoflexia bacterium
AAAAGATTACTGCTTTAATGGAATTAAAGTTTTGAGGGGGAACGGGCTTTGAGTTGCGCTTGATTATTCACATAACAGGATAGAAAAGGGGAGATAAAAAAGCGGGGGGCAATTGTACTCAAATTCTGTTCAATGAATTAAGAATTCTATTTCTCATATCCTGGATTTCATCAGGTAATCTTCTTTCCATAACTCTATTAGGAAAAATATTAAATATCGGGGCCAAGATCCATGTAATTACGGTTCCTTCTTCTCTTGAGTCAATAATAATTTTCACCCCAGTTTGATTATTCGTAAATTCAAGCAAGTACCCATATTGCTCTTTGCTCCAGAGGGGTATTGCAACAGTTATTAAATATGTCAGGGGAAAATGGCCTATATAGGATAACTTAGGCGTTTCTAGAATTTTTATTTCATAATCACTTTTATCAGAAGGGTTATTACTGATTTCATCAAATACTTTGGTTGAATTGATTAACGATATTAATAGTCCTCTATAGTATGAGCAATCTCTTGGAGTTAATGTGGCATTGCTTAAGCTACACTCATGAATAAAGACGGTACCATAGGTTCCTGACAATGGCTGGCTAAAAGAACTGTAAGTTATCTCTCTTTTGTAACTACTCCAGCATCCCGCTAATGAGATAAGTGAAATAAAAAGTATAAGCCGGTATATCAATTCCATTTAATTATGCTCCTCTAGTTAGAAAAATAAAGCTCCTGAATCTATAGTTAAAATTTCTCTACAACAATTTTTATTACATACCCCAATTTGATTTTTCGTATAGAAAATCAAATTGGGGTATGTGAGCCGAAGGAGAACCAGCCTGCGACGAGCTCAGGCCGAGTGGATAGAAATATAGTGAACGTTACGGAAGATTTTCTAAATACGGAAATTCTAATCAAGTTTGCTATATTCTCTTTCTTAATCTCAATAAATTGTCTGAGAACTCATAACCCACGGTTATGTGGAATAGAGCAATGATTTAGAAAACTGCTTGAGTTCTTAGGCATTACGGGGATATTCAAGCATCTTGCAATCATGGCTTTCATTACCAAGCTAATCAGCTAGTTCTAGTAATTAAAGCTATTTTGATATGTTTCTCTTGTGTTGATAAGTTATTTTTCGCTCTGTTTTATAGTGGGAATCGTGCACCTTATAGGAGGATTCCTAGTCTTAAACATTTTAGAGTACATTATGACGGCCTTTCCCAAAAGAGCGAAAGTTTCAGATTAAATTTTTACTTATGAAACATGCTTTTGCTCTAAACAGAGCGGTCAAGGTTGCAACCATTCCCATGACCATACTCCGGACTTGTCTTTTTTATACCTTAATCGTTCATGAACCCGGCTTGTTCTTCCTTTCCAGAACTCAATCATTTCAGGTGATACTCTGTACCCTCCCCAGTTTTCAGGGAATGGAACTGTTTTGCTGTTTAATATAGTATCCCGCTCTTCTTCAAAAAATCTCGCCCGAAAATCATCAATCGAATCAAGCGGTATGCTTTGTTTGGAAATAGATGCTGCTACTTGAGCTCCTAAGGGACGTTTTCTGAAATAGGATTCTGAGTCCTCACGACTTAGTTTTGAAACAGAACCGGAAATACGAACCTGCCTCTCAAGAGGTTCCCAGTAAATGGCAAGTGCCACACGGGGGTTTTCGTTTATTTCCTGCCCTTTCTGACTTTCTGTATTTGTAAAAAAAGAAAACCCAGCCTCATTAAAATCTTTTAAAAGAACAAAACGAACTGAAGGAATTCCATCTTTTGTACTTGTTGCAAGAGCCATGGCATTTGGTTCAAGGATAATTTTATCCGGCCCAGTTGAGAGTGATAAGGCATCAGAAAGCCAGGATGAAAAAAGGGAAAAAGGTTCAAGAGGCGGCTCGTCGTTGAACAACGAGGATTCTGAATAGTCTTTTCTGACTTTTTCTAAGAATTTTTCCATATAATAGATAAGTCAATTTGATGAGTTATTCCATTTTACAAGAGAATTCATAAAACACGCTAAAGAAATAGCTATCTGAGCGATCAGGCAAATAAAATACAAATATCCTAATTCACTAAAATTAGCAGCCCTGAGTACTGGAAAGAATTTGGAGCTGTACAGTTTTGTCTCCTCAGGTCTCAAGCCCAATATGCTGGACTCAAGATATGGAGCCAGCACCCATATAAAAAGCATATAGATTGCTACGCCAAGCCATTTACGTTTAATTAGTGAATTTATGGCTTCATTCATATGAACTGAAAAGGACTTTATTTTTAGTCTATATTGAATTTTTAACCTTAAACGTATTTCATAACAAGTGATATTTGAGTTTGATTAATATATATACCCCTCGTGATTTGATTTTCCGTAAGGAAAATCAAATTGGGGTATGTGAGCCGGAGGCGAACCAGCCTGCGACGAGCTCAGGCCGAGTGGATAATCATATACTGAACGCCTATGGGGGTCTATGCAAACACGGAAAACCAAACTGCGCTCAGTATATAATCGGGGTTTTTTCTGTGTTAACTAATCACGATACGCAAACAAGACGATATTTCTGGGAGAAACATCGTAGTCAAACAATTCCGTAATCTCGGTATGGTAGCCGGCTTCTTCAAGAAACAGTGCTCTGTCAAGTATGACAGATAATTCCAAAATACGGCTGAATAGTAATCTTGCAAAATGACAAGCTAACATAACTTGAACTGTATGAATGTTATGTTTATCCTGAATAAAGTGATTTATGGTTTTTATTTCAGGAATATAAGGAATTTTTCCATTTTTTTTTAGTATTGTAAGTCTACCTAGTGCGTATATTTCAAAGTTGTTTTCATATTCAGAAACTGGAACGCTTCCAACAGGAATAAAATTTAGTCCAAATTCTTTTAATAGAAACAAATGAAGCATGAACCGGAACTTTTTTACTACACAGGAAAATTTAAAGTCAGATATGTTGTTTTCCTCGCCTCTTGCAGCAAGATAGAGTGAGAATGCTGTATGTGAAACGGGATGTTGTTTGGCAAATTCCGAACATTGGAATACTTCGCCTGTGGTTTTATAATAGCAACATCCGATATTAAGAGTCCATTCGCTTTCAAGGTCCTTGGCCAGTGTGTGCTGAATATCAGATAATTTTCCACAAGTATGAACTCCAATAATGGGAGATTTTTTGGGAAGTAAATTAATTAACTCGCTGTAGTTGTCATTAATTACATCATGAGAAATGAATAAAATTTTTTTTGCTTGATCCGGAATAAATCGAAGAGTTCTTTTTAGTCCTCTTTGTTGAAGATCTGTATCTTTGTCTACGGAAATGCTTTCGGTATTCAGGAAGTGGGCAAGTGTCCTTGCGGAATAGCCCGCTCCACCGCAAAAATCAATTACTGGGGAGGGCGAAGGAAGATATCTCTTTCTGGTTAGAAACTGAAAAACTCTGGATAGTTCGTGTAATTTTTTTGGTGTCAGATTTTGTGAGGCAGGTGGTGGCAGCTTTCGAAAATTACTAGAGTCGGTATTTAGGTTGAATTCAGGTATTATGGTCAAAGAAGTAAGAGTTTCTATGGTTTTTTGAAGGGAATCAGATAGAGAAAGGAATTTTGCCCTTCGTTTTGATAAATCAAAAAGTTCTTCTTCTGATAAATTTGACAGGCTTTCTATCCAGTCTCTCGGATAGTGGCTTATGGATATGCAGGCATCCTGTATTACTTCGTTGCTCCATATTGGAGATATAGGGTGAAGAAAATCTCTTATCTGAAGGTAGTGATTCCGGTAACCCACAGCAAGGACACTTCGCTACTCAAAGAAATTTAATCCAGAAATTCTTATGCTTCCATCTCTTAACAGAGTAAGTATTCCCATGCCCGAAGATAATGAGTGTTGAGAGTGCTGATGTGACTGCGCGATAGTAAATTTTCCGGTATAGACTCTTGAACCAGTATTTACTTCTACATCGATAATATCGCTAGAAAATTTAGACAAAATGACAAGAGAAAAAGTTCCATGAAAATCCGTCGTGGAAGTTTCTTCCAAATGTCTGGTTTTCATTGTTACTTCTACAGAGTTGGCCGCATCGCCATTCTCATATTGAACGGCACCTTCAAAGGTTATATATGAAGTACCGCTACTGGATATCTCTCCGCCTTTTGCTGCATTAGAAGCAATAGGAAGACCAGTGCCAATTGTACCTCCGCCATAATGTGCACAGCCATTAAAGAGGAAAGAAATAATTAAAAAGAAAAAAGGAAGTGTGATTGGTTCTTTCATGATTTATAACTTTTATGATGTTCCTAACTTAAGACAAGACTAATACCTAAATGGTAATTTAAGCAATAATTTTCTTAAATTAAATTTGCTCTTCTTTATATATGGACTTTATTATAACAACCCCTTAGGAATTTTATGCGTATAGACAAGGCAATCAAGGTAGTTACTGAGCTTGATGATGTATCACGCCGTACCCTGTATCTTGAACTTCTTAGATCTGTCGCAGTTGGGATCTTGGATACCGGAGTATCTACATTTTATCTACTTTACATGGAGAGGGTACTTAATACCGGAGTGTGGCCTAAGGCATTTATAGCCGGAGGTGCTTCTATTGGACTTTTACTCAGTCCCTTGGTGGTGCAATTAGTTGCTGGACTTGGTTTGCTGTCTAGTAGAGGGGCTGCTTCAGTTTACTTCATATCAGGCCTTGCAACCGCAATTACTTTTGTTGTCAAAGACCCAATTTTGATAACAGTTCTTTTAGTTATTTCCATGGCATCATGGAATACCAGTATACCCCTTACTACTCAAATATATGCTGACAATTATCCTGGAAAGCGACGGGGAGTATTGTTTTCCTTAAGTAATATGACCCGAATTTTATCAACTGCTTTATTTGCCTACTATGCAGGTTTGCTTCTTGAGCTAAGCCTAGATTTTTTTGCCCTGATTATCGGGCTGCTCTCAGTAATGTCATTTTTTTCAGCATGGCTACTATTCAGATATCCAAGCAGGGTGACCAAGCGAGAAACCTCCAATGCATTACTTGATGGATTAAGAGCTGTACGTTTTGACAAAGTTTTCAGGGTTACATTGATTGGTTGGATGATTATGGGATTTGGAAATTTGATGATATATCCACTTAGAGTGGAGTATCTTGCGAACCCAATATATGGACTTGATCTTGGGGAGTGGCGAATCGCAATGCTGGTTACTGTTATTCCAAGTTGTAGTCGGTTCGTCTGTACATTTTTCTGGGGTATGCTCTTTGATCGAGTAAACTTTTTTACTCTCAGAATATTAATGAACTTCTGTTTTATTCTTGGGATGTTGTCGTTTTTTCTTTCTTCGAGTTTTCTTCTTCTTTCAATTGGAGCTGCAGTGTATGGAATTGCTACTTCGGGAGGGGACGTTGCCTGGAATCTATGGGTAACCAAATTTGCGCCACAAGGGAAAAGTCAGGCTTATATGGCAGTTCATACTTTTTTCACTGGAGTAAGGGGGGTGCTGGCACCGATGGTTGGATTTTACTGCATTTTCAGATTTGGTTTTCAGAATCTTCTATGGGGAAGTACTTTACTTGTAGTTCTTGCTTCCCTTATATTTTTAATGGAGAGAGTAAAGGGCAGAGATCTTGGAGCTTGATCCTCACAAACTTTTCTTGCCAAACAGTAAGGTTATCAATTTAATTACGTCATCATTGTGCCGGTTATCAGTATAGCTATAAATAAATTCGGTTAAATGCTTAAAACTAATATTTCAATTATTTCGCAAATTTCTTTAAGTCACTTTTTTTCTCGATTAAACTATGGGGCCATGGCATGCCCTTTAAGTGCAATGGCTGTTACATACTATGTAGTACTTCCTAAATGGTATTCCGAGTCACATGGTTTAAGTGTTTCTGATTTGGGAATCTGGCTACTCCTATCTCGTGCTTGGGATGCTGTAAGTGATCCTTTATGTGGAATTGTATCGGACAGGTTTGCAGCTATAGGTATAGGCAGAAAAAGTATAGTTCGCGTAGGTGTGTTCTTACTTGTTTTTTCGTTTTATTTTCTTCTTAATCCCAACAGTTTCGTTATATTAAATCCAGCCTGGGTATTTATAGTTTTTTCGTTTATTTTTTATACCGGATTTACACTGGTTTCTGTTCCATATGAAGCAATGGCGGTTGAGATTGAACCTCGGTCTGAGAATCGAACCGGACTGATTGGATTCAGGGATGCTTTTCTATTATTAGGAACAATTTTGGCCGCTGTTATGCCAATACTTCTCGGGGGAAATGGAGAAAACGAAAGTTTATTTAAGCTTTCTACTGCGTATATATTAATTTTTATTTTTGCATATTTAATTTTTGAGTGTGTCAGGCCAGCGTCACGAAGTTCTTCTGGTAGCATGTCGGCTGAAAAAATCTCACATTTTTTCTCAAATCTTAAATATAATGAAGGCTTTCTTCGTCTTCTGTTAGCTTTCATTATTCAGTCTCTTGGCGCGGCTTTACCTGCAGCTTTATTTCTCTTTTTCTCTAAGTATATAATTGGAGCAAGTGAAAAAGAGGCTTATTTCGCTCTTTTTGTATATTTTGCCGCGGGTTTTTTATTTTTGCCTCTTTGGTTGAGTCTGACTAACAGATTTCAGAAAAAATATTTGTGGTTCATGGCCCAGATAATTAATGCTGGTGCGTTTATTCCTGTTGTGTTTCTTGGGCATGGAGATTACCATGTTTTTCTTGGGCTTGTTGCACTTTCTGCGGTTGGATTTGGTGGCAGTGTCGTAATGCCATCCTTGCTTCAGGCAGATGTTCTAGAGGCTTCATGGCGTAATTCGGGAAAGAAAAGAGAGGGAGGATTGGTGGGTCTTTGGTCAGTAGCAAGAAAAATGTCTCAGGCTATCGGATCTGGTCTTGGCCTTCTTGTTCTTGGATTAAGTGGTTTTAGTCCTGAAGGTTTTAATGCTAATAATGGCGCCCCTCAGTTAGAACCTGTCGTTCGATATACTATGGCGGTTCTGTATTGTGTTGTTCCGTCAATACTGGTGTTCTTTTCTATTTTTATAGCATGGCCATTAAGAATAGAGAGTTCACTTAAGGAACTAAAAAAATGAAAATTTGAATTTAATGAGAGCAAGAGAAATGATACAGGTAAGAAAACATGCCCCGATTCCAGATTGATAACTCTAACATCTGGCTTTTTGGAGCAAGCGCTGGAATTGGCCGAGCTCTTTCACTTCAGCTTGCAAAAAGAGCAGGAAAGCTGTTTATCTCCGCAAGATCAAAAGATGCACTTGAGGAACTAAAAAAAGAATCCGAGCTTGCAGGTAATAATTCAATGATCGTACTTCCTTGCGATGCAGGCGATCAGCAGTCTGTTGTTGATGCAGCGAGAAGAATTGAATCAGAGGTCCCCTCGCTTGATATTTTTATATATAATGCAGGAATTTATAACCCAAGTGATTTGCTTAACTTTGATGCAAATGAGTATATTGAGCAGATGAATATCAATTATTCTGGATTTCTGAGGGGCCTTGAAACTGTGCTTCCCTGTATGCTTAATTTTGGCAAGGGTTATGTGGTTGGTGTATCAAGTGTTGCCGCTTACAGGGCGCTGCCAAATGCTGCCGCCTATGGGGCTAGTAAAGCTGCTCTAACATATTTTCTTGAAACCCTTCGCATGCATGTTTCTAAAAAAGGAATAATGGTAAGTGTGGTAAGTCCAGGTTTTGTAAAAACCAGGCTAACTGACAAGAATGATTTTGAGATGCCTTTTCTTATTTCACCTGAAGAAGCGGCGAATTTCATAATTAAGGGCATGGAAGCTGGAAAATCGGAGATTCATTTTCCCCGAAAGTTTTCACTTTTTTTAAAGTTTCTTTCTATTCTTCCAGAGCCATTATATCGCGCTATAATGATGCGTTTTGTTCTTAAGGATAAGTCCTGATCTATGCAGAATGAAACTAAAAGAAGAAAAATTGCCGTTATTGGAGCGGGAATCTCGGGGATTACTGCATCTTACCTTCTTCAGCAGAAGTATGATGTTACCTTGTTTGAATCTCTTGATCGATTAGGAGGTCATACAAATACTGTTAGCGTTCCTGATGAGGCAGGTGTTATTTGGGAAGTAGATACCGGTTTTATTGTTCTTAATGACTGCAATTATCCAATTCTACATGAATTGTTTGAGCGCTGGAATGTAAGGGTCCGCTGGAGTGATATGTCGTTTAGTTTTTTTGATCCGGTAGATCCATTTTATTATGCAGGTACTACTCTTTTTGGTCTGTTTTCTCAGGTTGAAAATGCATTAAGACCGTCTTTCTATCGTTTTTTGTTTGAAATTCTCAGATTCTGCAGGGACGCTTCTTTATATTTGTCTGTATCTTCTTCTCCTTCCAGAAGCACGCTATTTCCTAGTCCGGGAGTAATGACAGAGCTAAGCCTTGGAGAATTTCTCGAGCGTGGTGGGTATTCGATTGATATGATTGAATGCTATTTGTTACCTATGGGATCAGCTATCTGGTCAGTGCCCACTGAAACAATCAGGGATTTTCCAGCCGAATCATTTTTCCGTTTCTTCCGTAATCATGGACTTCTTGGATTGTTGAAGAGACCCAGGTGGCAAACAGTTTGTGGCGGAAGTAGTGCGTACCTTTCTACTTTCAGCAGTCTATTTAAAGGTGAAGTTCTTCTTGGTTCTCAAGTAGAAAATGTAAGAAGGGATTTATCGAGGAGTGAAGGGGGGGTTGCAATTTTTTATCGAGATAATAAATCTGATGATCTTAAGGAAAAGAAATTTGATGAAGTTGTGTTTGCCTGTCACGCAGATCAGGCACTCAATATGATTGATTCACCAACTGTTCTTGAAAAAGATCTTCTTGGTGTCTGGAAATATCAGATGAATGAAGCAATTCTTCATACTGACAGCAGTATTCTTCCTCCATGCAAGCATGCCTGGGCTTCGTGGAATTACTATGGAAGGTACCGAAATTCTGGCTTAAATGATGGCGGATTATCGAATTCCGCTACTCTTACTTATTATATGAATCTTCTTCAGGGACTGGATAGCAAGACTGATTTTCTTGTAACTCTTAATGATGATAGGCATATTCTTAAAGACAAAATTCTGAAAAGAATATCCTATTCGCATCCTGTTTACACAGCTGAGGCAGTTTATTCCCAGACCAGACTTCACGAGTTGCAGGGTAAGAATCATTCTTATTTTGCCGGAAGTTATTTTGGAAATGGTTTTCATGAGGACGGTGCCCGATCTGGTGCTCAAGTGGCTTTATTTAAGGGCGTTGCGTTGTGAGCGAGGTAGTCTCTTCAAGTCTTTTTTTTGGAGAAGTTTTTCATCAAAGGAATACCCCGAAAGTCCATTCTTTTACCTATCCGCTTTTTACTTTAAGGATTTCTATTGATGAACTTCCAGATTTGTCAAGAAAAGGATTTGGTGTATTTTCATATAATGGTTTTGGAATTTTTTCTGTTTTTGATCGGGATTATTTGTGTTCTGAAGAAGGCACTATCAGGAAGAGACTGGAAAAAATTCTGATAAATCAGGGTATTAACGAAGTCCCGGATCAAATTGATCTTGTAACTAATCCTCGTTTTTTGGGTTATGTTTTTAATCCTGTTAGTTTTTTTCTTTGCTATCGTCAGAACATGGATTTGTATGCTGTTGTGGCTGAGGTTCATAATACCTTTGGGGAAAAGCATTTATACCTGCTTCCAGAGAGTGATTTTGAGCGAGTTAAAGTAAATGGTACTTCCCGATTAAAGGTTAAAGGTAACCTTAAAAAAGTATTTCATGTATCACCGTTTTTTGATCGGGAAGGTTTTTATCGTTTTGTTATTGAGTCTGATGTTAACTTAATGGATTTAAGGGTATCTCTTGTAAAAGATGGAGATACGGTTTTTACTTCCCGTTTGCATGGTACAAAGCAAGTATCATGGAGTAATATTGCCTTACTTAAGGCATTTGCTCGTTATCCGGGTTCTATATTGTTAACAATGACAAGAATTATTTATCAGGCGTATTTATTAAAATTCAGGAGAGGATTAAAGGTGTTTAGCAAACCTATCGCGGCTCATCCGATGACTATTCAAAGAACCGGGCCAGGTATTTTTCAAAGACTTTCTTTTGCTTTCATTTCTTCATTTCTTAATGGTGTCAAACGTGGGCAAATTGTGCTTCGTCATAATGATGGAAATTACTTTGAGAAAAGTGGAGAGAAGGAAGGATCGAGAGCTGATATATTAATAAGGAACTATGATATTTTCACAAGGTCATTAATTTCAGGTGATATTGGATTCGGTGAATCTTATGTGGAGAAAGACTGGGATAGCGAAGATCTTGTGAGTATTTTGCGTTTTTTTTGTGAGAACATGGATAATATGGATGATCGAAGTATCCTTTTATCCAGGATCGGTCGTGTCTTTAACACGATAACTCATTTTGCGAGAAGAAATACGATTACAAACAGCAAGGAGAATATTTCCAGACATTATGATTTAAGCAATGAGCTTTTTGGCAGATTTCTTGATAAAAATATGCTTTACTCTTCTGCTGTTTTTGATTCTGGTCAGGAGAGCCTGGAAGATGCCCAAATAAAAAAGATGAACATGTTAATAAATTATGCCGATCTTAAAAGCTCTGACCATTTGCTTGAAATTGGTTGTGGTTGGGGTGCTCTTGCAATTCATGCTGCGAAAACTGTTGGATGTCGAGTTACTGGCATTACTCTTTCAAGCGAGCAAAAAGCCTGGGCTGATAGAAGAATCAGGGAAGAAGGTCTTGAGGATCAGGTTTCTGTGAAACTTCTTGATTACAGGCAAATTGAAGGCAATTTTGACAAAATTATTTCAGTTGAAATGATTGAGGCAGTTGGCCATGCCTTTTTAGATTCATTTTTCTCCCGGTCAGGTAGTCTTTTAAAGAATAATGGCAGGCTTGTGCTTCAGGTAATTACAGTGCCCGAATCTCGCTATGATGCTTACAGAAAAGGCTGTGACTGGATACAAAAATATATTTTCCCTGGAGGGCATTGTCCATCGGTATCAGCTCTTGTTGAGTCGGCAAGCAAGGCCTCCGGTTTTTCCCTTCAGTCTTCGACTAATATCGGTTTGCACTATGCAACAACTCTTTCTCGTTGGCGGACTCGCTTTAATGAGAATTTTGACGAGATCAGGACTTTCGGGTTTGATGAACGTTTCAAGAGAATGTGGAATTATTATCTTGCATATTGCGAAGCAGGTTTTTCATCCAGTGCAATTCATGCGCATCATATGGTATTTGAGAGGAGTAAATCAGGTAATGTGTAAGAGATTTTTGTTTGTACTCCTGTCTTTTGTGTTGACTTGTTCGCTGTCTCTTTCTTTTGCTTCTGAGGAAGATTTAAGTTTTACGCCATCTCTGGAGCATCTTGATCTTCGTGGTAAGGCCCGTTTTAAGTGGTTTATTTTTGAAGTTTTTAATGCGAGCTTTTATACCGAACATAAGGTAGATTCCTTTGAAGAGATATTTGACCGGGCTGGTGATGTTTTTCTTGAGCTGACCTATTCCCGGGCGATTCCTGCGGAGGATTTTATATCCAGTTCGGAAAAAAGTTTAAATCAAAATAAGAACCTTAACCGGAATGCCATAGAGGATCACTTGAATAGGCTTTATAGTGTATATGAAGACGTAGAGGCAGGTGAAAAGTACGCTCTTTTTTATTTTGCAAGCACGGAAAGTACCTGTTTATTTAAAAACGGGGTAAAAAAAGTTTGTCTTGGGGGAAAAGATTTTGCAAAAGCCTATTTTGGCATATGGTTATCAAGATATAGTGTGGATGATAAATTTTCACGAAAATTGCTTGGTTCATGAGTCTTTTTGGGTTCTGATCTTAATTGGTTGGTTTAACAAGAAAGGTGATAATGTCTGGAGTTGCTAAAGAAAATACTGTTCAATCTGGCACCCAATTTGACACTCAATCTGATACGGAGGAATTTAATCGTTTGAGTATGAACCCTGAAGAGTGGCTTCAGGAATATGGCGACTATTTGTATCGATATGCTGTTTTGCAATTAAAAGATACCGGGGCGGCAGAGGATGCAGTTCAGGATGCTTTGATGAGCGCTTATAGGGCACGAGAAAGTTTTCAGGGAAAATCAACCCAGAAAACCTGGCTTATGACTATTCTAAGGAATAAAGTTATCGATATAGCCAGAAAGCGTAAGCGTGACATGCTGGTAATGACAGAGTCTATTGAAGATGATCCGCTGGTTCGCGCAAGTTTTAGTGGGGCTGGAATCTGGAGTAAATGGTTAAATTCCTGGGGTAGTAGCCCAGAGGATTTGCTTTCGCATCGTGATTTTCTGGAGCAGGTAAATTCGTGCCTTGAAAAACTTCCTGATAATTTAAGACAGGTTTTTGTTCTTAGGAACGTCGATGATTTAAGTACGGAAGAAATATGTGAACGTCTTGATATAAATGCGAACAACGTATGGGTTATTTTGTACCGTGCCCGATTGAGGCTAAGGGAATGTCTTGAATTAAACTGGTTTAAGGTGAAATAATGGAAGCTCGCGATTCTGAAAAGTTTGAAATGGATGCCGGGAAAAAGCTTTTGGCACCATTTTCTTGCAAAGAGTACACTAAGTTGTGTTCTTTTTCCGGTGACAGGCCTTTAGGTTTTTGGGAAAAGATATGCCACAGGTTTCACCATTTGTGTTGTTTTACTTGCAGAAGATTTTCAAACCAGATTGGTTTTATAAATATGGCATGCCGCCATGTGATTGACGGTAACTCTTGTTCGGCACTTCCGGATGAGGCGAGGGCAAGAATAGAAAAAAAACTGAAGGAAAACCTCGCTCAGGATCCAAACCTTAATGAATAATACCTCTAATTCTTTAAGAAGCTTGTAGCTAAAACTAGAATGGTCATTCTAATACGTTGATTTTATTCAATTTCATCCTTTACTTAATTCTGTCCCCAATGATAGGATACATCAATAGTTCTATTGATTCTTTAACTAGTTAATATCTGGAAGATGTGTCGTCCTGCTTATCCGGAATCCCCAGTTGGGGGTTTTTAGTGGCTAATCAGGGGTTGAGTCGGGGCTCAGTCATTACCATTTTTTGCTGCAAATGATTGAGCTTCTGCATGTTTATGGTTTTATAGAATTTCCCCATTATCTTATCTCCTTAATTTAATCCCTGATTTGGGAATCTTTGCTCTGTTCGGGGTTACTCTTTAGTCTCTTTATTTGAAGATGCTAGAGGGTGACCCTGAATAGAATTTCACTTATCTGGGTTACTCGTATGCCCGAAGGAAACGTTGACTGGATCTTTTCAGGACTCGCATTGGAGCAGTCTGACAGTCGACGGAGGGACGGAGGGCGCAAGTAGGGAGTAAAATATGAACGGTAGCGGTGGTTATGTACCTGCTGCAGAAGCAGCCTGTGGGGATTTTTACGAAGAGCCGAGGGTCGTGTCTTCCCCCGTAAAAAAAGAGTCTCGCTTTGGTCGTCCAGGAGGAACGTTTGTTCCTTTTGAGGACTGGGACAGTGGGCAAAAGCACATTCCCACGCCATGCGAAGACAAAGGCGATTGATTGATTCCCACCTAGAGACGAGGGGCTTCATGGTAACTTGGGCGAAACACCATGGGCCCCTTTGTCTCCCCCCTGCTCCCATGTGAATCGAGAGAGTACCTCTTCACATGGGAGTCTTTTTTGGGGGAGGGTCTTTTTTTGTGGGTACGGGTAAGGGATTTATTTCAGGTTATTTAAGTTTCATGCAGAAGCTTAATCATTTCCCATATTTTGCATTTCACAGATTGTGATTAGTCGATGTTAAAAAACGCAGGCTTTATCATCGATTAATTAGAATGATCAATCCATTAAAATAAATGGATTAGGCGCAATCAAATTGCTAGAGTAATCTATCGTGGTTTAAGGTTTTTCAATCATCCCGTTTAAGGAAAGGGACAAAAATGTCATTTCTTCCAAATGTTCTTCAGGAGGAAAAAGAGTTCTGGCTGGAGGCATTATGCGACGGGTTTCGAAGCTATGTGCTTTGGGTAAAAAAAGTTTGCCCGGATCTTGCCAGACCAGAAAGCAGAAGGCTGACCCGAGTTGTAATGGCTGTTGATAGCAACGGCTTTGATTTGAATCAACGGGGGAATGAAGTGCTTTTGCTTATTCTTTTTAGCGAGCAAGTTCGTTTTCAGGAAATCAGAGATAGGGCTTTTGAAATGTTGACTGGAGAATGGCCCTAGCTTGGATAGAGTAAAAAGGTTTGAACCCACTCGAGAGTCGCCCACGGGCTCTCTATTTCAATTTATAATCGCTTAAACAACATTGCCACTTATGCTTTGGCTCTTTTCTTCCTCGAGGCTCTTTTTGCCTGAAGTTTCTTTGTTCGACCTTCAAGTATACCAGAGACATAACCAGGAATTTGTTTTTCAACTATTCTAAGAGTTGTTTCAGTAAGCTGTGCACCAACTCCTACCCAATACTTTACCCTGTCTTCTTTTAGATCAACTGTAGGAGGATTTGTAACAGGATTAAATGTACCCAGAACCTCAATGTAACGACCATCTCGCTTAGCGTCCTTATCTGCAGCTACAATTCTGTAAAATGGAAGGTTCTTTCTTCCAAGTCGCGCTAATCTTATGTGGACGGACATACTTAATTCCTGAGCTAAAATACAAAATCAATTATAAATATTTATATGAGTGCTCCCTATTGGATTTTCCCAGAGGGATGGGGTTTATATATTTTTAAAGCTTAAATTTCAAGACTTGTTAGTGAGATTTGGGCAAGTTCTTATTATTTAAGGGTAACCTGAGCAATAAAGTTATCATTTTCTATTTACCTGAGCCCTTGTTCCCACCCATAATTTGCCCAAAATTCGCCATGTTACCCATTTGACCCAGACCTCCACCCATGCTTCCCAGATTGCGAAGCGCTTTTGGCCCCATTTTGGTCATGCTTTTCATCATTTTTCTCATGGTGGCAAACTGGGTTAGTAACTTATTTACCTCTTCAACTGTGGTTCCACTTCCTCTCGCAATACGTTTTTTTCTGCTTCCATCAATCAGGTCAGCGGATTTTCTCTCAGCCGGGGTCATTGAAAGTATCATGGCCTCAACCCTGGACATTTCTTTTTCGGCAACTCCCCCATCCATTTGCTGACCTAATTTTCCTGCACCTGGAATCATCTGAAGTAGTGAGCTTATAGAACCCATTTTCTTAATCATCTGCATCTGTGAGTAAAAGTCCTGCAACGTAAATTCGTCTTTTCGAAATTTTCTTTCCAGGGATTTTGCGTCTTCAATACTTACTTGCTTTGAAGCTTTTTCAATCAGGGATAACACATCTCCCATGCCAAGAATTCGCGAAGCCATTCTGTCAGGTTGGAAAACCTCAAGGGCATCTGTTTTTTCTCCAGTACCAATAAACTTTATTGGCTTACCTGTTACTGCCCGCATGGAAAGCGCGGCCCCACCCCGAGAGTCACCATCAAGTTTAGTAAGAATTAGCCCATCCAGCTCTAGTGATTCATCAAAAGTTTTGGCTACTTTTACAGCCTCCTGTCCGGTCATGGCATCTGCTACAAGAAGTACTTCATGAGGTTCGATTGTTTCTACAATATCGATAAGTTCATTCATCAGGGTTGTATCAATTTGTAATCGACCTGCAGTATCTACAATTAAAGTATCAAAGCCAGCCTGAGAGGCGTGTTGCTGTGCTCTTACAGCAATGTCTTTTGGTGATTCATCAGCATTAGAAGGAAATACAGGAACATTTAATTGTTTACCAAGAATTCCTAATTGCTCTATTGCGGCGGGACGATATACGTCGACTGATACAAGGATGGGGGTTCGTTTAAGTTCTTCTTTTAAATATTTTGCAAGTTTTGCACAGGATGTTGTTTTACCAGACCCCTGGAGTCCGACGAGTACAATAATTACTGGGGGACTAAAACGTATATTTAATGGTGCATGTTCGCCAAGAGTACGAACCAGTTCCTCATGAACAAATTTGATTACCATTTGTCCGGGGTTCAGACTTTTCAGGACTTTCATGCCAAGCGCATTTTTTTTAACATTTGAGCAGAATTCTTTTACCACTGAAAGCGAGACGTCAGCTTCAAGTAAGGCAACCTTGATTTGCTCTAGCGCAAGCTCGATATCCTTTTCAGACAGAGAGCCTCTAGAGCGAAGTGATTTGAATATAGTTTCGAATTTATCCGAGAGTGAGTTGAACATAGTTTAAATAATCCTAAATCTGAGGTCATCAAGAGTATGAGAATAATGAGTCTAAGGCAAGTGTCCGGGAAGGGTGAAAAATGCGCTCTAGAGAGCCCGCCTAAGAGCTGTAGTAAGAGCATCTTCAACATCACTTACGGAAAAAGGGTAGCTCAGAAAACCATTTGCACCGACCTGATTAGCTTCAAGCAGTATTTCTCTGCTCATATTTGGACTGAATAAAACAATGGGCAGGCTCTTTGAAGTTCCCCCTCTAAGTTCTCTGATTAACTCTAGTCCGTTAAAACTACTGCCCTCATGACAAAAAAAGGCAACATCATAGCGCTTTTTTCTAATCATACTTAATGCGGATTTTGAATCTGAGGCTGTTTCAATATCCGCAGATTTGTGTCCAAGACTGGTTAGAATGGTACGCAGCTGTCGTTGTCTTGTCGCATCGCTTTCAGTAATAAGGATACGCATATTCTGAAAATTCAAGTTAGTGCTCATTACCTGTAATGCTCCAAGCTACGAAAATATCAGTGTCCGTTCCAGTTAATCATTAGTTTCTATGGAGAAGGTAGCGAACCCTCCCTAGAGTATTATCGACAAGATATAACTTTGGGTAAAGTATTTATTTATATGAATTAATCGTCCCTTTTGTTCAGAGGTGGAGGGAATTAGGGGTGATTGAAGACAGTAGGTTTGGGGGGGTCTTTTAAGCCAAGAGTATTATGAAACCTAGTTTTTTCGAGTTTGCTTTCCTTCGCTAAGACTTTTGATATCCGTTAAGATTCTGATATGGAGATCAAATTAGACAAGGGGCAGATATTCAATTCCGATACATTTAGTGTGCTAATTTCGGCTGGTATTGAGAATGGTGTGTTACTTGCCTTCCTGAAAAAAAATAGGGTTAAATTAAATTTGCTTTAATACGCAATCATTAAAGATGCAAAACGCCAATAATCAAATTTTTCGAAATTCTTCCTTTTCTCCTGCAAGAAGACTTTCCAGTGGAATTGGAGTGGTAGTAACCGGCGGGCCGTTATCACCTGAGAGAACTGAGATGGGTTTCAAGGCTATAAAATCCCTTGGTTATACTTACAGCAGTCCCCTGAGTCCATCGCAATACTACGGCGATTACAGCCATGGTTTTGCAAATGGCAGTGTCAGAGAAAGACTTAAGGCAGCTCTCGACATTCTTGGTGATGACAAGTTTGATGTTCTTCTTGCGTCTCGTGGTGCTTCTGGTGCTTATGAAATAGTACCTGGCTTTCCCTATGAATCTTTTAGAAATGAAAAAAAACTTCTTATAGGGCAATCTGATGTCACCTGTCTTTTAGTTCAGATGCCTGGGCGTGCTGGTATTCCAGCAATTCACGGTTCAACTCTTGGGGCAGAGTTCGCCGATTATGAAAAGAGTATAGAAGCCAGGGAGTCAGTTGATACTTTGGTAAAATTGATTTCTGACCCTTCATACAGGTATGAATTATCAGGACGTCAAATAAAAAACGGAACAAGCTCTGAAGGGTATATAATTGCTGGAAACTTGAGTATGCTCGTGAGTTTGATGGGAACTCCCTGGGATGTATGCTACGGCGGGTCTATATTGGTTCTTGAGGAGGTCGGGGAAGCACCATTTCGGGTGCAGAGAATGTTGATGCAGATGTTGTACGGAGGTAAATTGGGTGATCTAAAGGGGCTTTGCTTTGGTCGTTTTTCCAGATGCGAAAGCAAGGCAGGGCCAACCGTTAATGATGTGATTAAGGGTTTTGTAGGAGAGAATTTGCAAAAATTTGATTATCCAATATTAACTGATCTTCCCGTTGGACATTGGGGTAAAAGCCTTCCCTTGCCTGTTGGCTGTATGGCTGTTGTCAGGGATGAAAACTTGCAAGTTTTGGAGAGTCCAATAGAATAGGACTGGTATATCTGTGAAAAGATAAATAACTAAGGTGCGTAATGGGTAAAATACAGCAGGCAAAGTTGCTGGATCGAGTTGAAGATCCCATGTGTAAGGTTGAAGAAAGTGGGAGAGGCGATCTTACTACTTCATCCTGTGCTCATGAAGATGATAAAAAAACAATTCCTGCTGATACTGCTACTGAGAATACTGCTCCTGTATTTCGACAAGTTGAAAATGTGCTACGACTTGCCATGGGAGAGGGCCCTCGTGAAGCTCTAAAGGAATCAGACACCGGTAGCCTGGAAAGGGTTTTGGGTGGATCTAACTCCAGCTCCTTATTTCGTAAATATTCCCTCGGAAAAATTTTTAGTGCTGCTGAGTTATGTATAAGTCGTGGTGGAGAGGTCTTATTTCACAAAGCATTAGGCTCTCTTCGTGAAAGCGATATTTCCAGTCCAGTGTTGGAAAAGGGTAAAGCCAATTCCCGCTCCGATGATAAGCCTTTAATTAAGGGTCTTGCTTATGATCTTGGGTCAATTACCCAGGTTCTTGCTACTGTCACGATTTTTATCAAACTAATGGAGCAAAAACTTATCAGTCCGGATCTTAAGGTATCCAGGATTTTACAGACTTTTGGTTCCGCCGGAAAGGAAGCAATGACACTAGGGCATCTTCTTACTCATACTTCCGGTCTTCCTGCGTGGATGCCCGTGCATAGAACAATGATAAAGGGCCAGCCTAACCTTAATTCATTAATGACAAGAAGGTCTAGTCTTCATATTCTGTTTAATGAATTATATCGGGCGCGTCTTGAAAATTTGCCAGGAAAAGTTTACCGACCAAGTGATTTGGGTTTTTTGTTACTTGGTCAAGTTCTTGAGGTGGTAACTGGAACCACATTTTCTAAACTTTACTCTCAGCTTGTTGCGAAGCCTCTCAAGTTACCAAGTACAGGATTTATTGATCTAGAGAAAATTCGCCGTAAGGATTTATTTCTTGATACAGACATGATCGTAAGCTCTGCATATTGTCCTTGGAGACGCAGGGTTATTCATGGAGAGGTTAATGATGAAATTTGCTGGGCTTTGGGTGGAGTATCCTCTCATAGTGGATTATTTGGAACTGTTAGTGATCTTCACAGGTTTGGAGAACTGGTCTTGGCCGGAATTCATGATTTGTATAAATATCTTCCCGCAGAGATTGTGCGTCAGTCATTTGGTTTTGATTTGACTAAAAAGATTACCGAAGCTCCAAATCCGAATCTTCCCTTTGGCTGGCAGCTTGGTCGCATTCCTGCTTCTATGCCTGATCAAGCATCAAGAAATATATATTACTGCCTTAGTAAAACTGGTGCAGGTTTGTGGTTGGATCCTGTATCTGGTGTGGTAATATCCTTAATGACAAATGCAGGACAATTTGATCGAGAAACAAAAAAATTCATTGAGTTTGTTCCTGATTTTATTTCTATCCTGTTTTCTAAAGAGACATTTTCTTAAATCTTCATAGTTGCCAAATGGAGCATCTTTCCTGTCTATGGGATATTACCCCGGAATAAACTGGCTTGATTCTCTACCTCCATGGGATGGAAATAACTTCTCTCCATTGGAAGTTCCTCGTCAAATACTGAAGGAGCTTGGTAATCCACAGGATGCTTATCCCTCAGTTCACATTGCTGGCACTAATGGCAAGGGCAGCGTTTCGAATTTTATAAGTTCTATTCTTCAGGCGCAAAGTAGAGATAACTTCGTTGGCTTACTTACCTCACCACATATTCTTTGTGTAAGTGAGCGAGCAAGATTAAACGGAAAAAATGCTTCACTTGAGGAAATTTCAGATAGCCTTGTTGAAGTCAGAAAAGTCTGTGAAAAATGTAATATTTCCCCAACATATTTTGTTGCGATTACTGTGGCAACATTCCTGCTTTTCAGGATTTTAAAAGTAAATTATGCCGTCATTGAAGTTGGGCTTGGAGGTCGGTTTGATGTTACAAACCTTCTTTCAAAACCACTTCTTACTGTTATTACTTCAATTTCATTCGATCATCAGGCCCATTTGGGATCTACTCTCAAAGAAATTGCATGGAACAAGGCCGGAATCGCAAAGAATCTCGTGCCAATGTTGTTCTCTTCTTCTATTGCCGAAGAGGCAAAATCAGAGATTATCAAGGAGTGCGAAATTGTGGGAAGTCCTGTAATTGAAGGCCGGGATGATGAAAGATTTGGGAAATTATTTCACAAATATTCTTATCAGTATAAAAATGCCATGCTGGCAGCTCAAGCGGCACTTTTATTGGGATGTGATGAGTCAGCAATTAAAAAGGGTCTTTCAGGTACAAAAGTTACAGGGAGATTACAGTATTTTTCTCCATCAGAAGATTCAGATATAAGAAGTGGTATATTGCTGGATGCTGCGCATAATGCAGAGGGTGTAAGGGAATTATTCAGGTTTGTATCTGGATTTTTGTCAGAGAGCAATTTTTCTTCATTGACTATAGTGTGTAATTTTCTGTCGCGTAAGGACTGGAAAGCCTCACTTGATGAATTGCGTAGATCATTGCGCGGTATATCAACTGGTTTTAATTTTGCATATTATTCCCTTGAGCATAAAGGTGGAGTGCCTATTGATGATCTGATCTATGAATTGGGTCACGGAAGAATTTATAGAAATCACCAGGATTTACTAATACACGAATCACAATTTGATAATCGGTTAATAGTCTGCTTTGGTAGTTTTTATGTGGTATCTGATTTTCTAACTCTTCTTTCGGAATCAAAATCCTGTAACTTCAATACCTTATAGTTGATTTTATTTTTACTCCAGAAAGCATACTTATTAGTCGATAAAGTGACTAACTAATAAGATTATCAGGGACTTAACTTTGGCAATCAGAACTGATCCGGGATTTATCTCAAATTTAAGAGATCAACTACTCGCTGTTGAGGGTAAGGATGGTCTCGCCCTTGAGCCTGGAACACTAATCGGTGAAGAATATGTAATTGAAAAGAAAATTAATGAAGGTGGTAGTGCTGTAATATATAAATGCCATCCCAGAAGTGAGCCTGATAAAGTATATGCCATAAAAGTTACTTATCCACAAAGTGCAAATGCAGCAAGGCGATTTCAAGCAGAGGTTACAGCGTCATATCAGGTTCGACATCCCCATGTTCTAAGAAGTATAGATTGCATAATTCACGGTAAGGCCTTGGCATATATAATGGAGTATGCACCAGGTGGGGACTTGCGCGACGTTTTGGACAAGGGAAAGGAAATTCCAATTTCCACATTTCTGATTATTGCAAGACAGCTTTCTGCCGGGCTTTCTGCTATTCACAAGAAAGCAATTGTGCACAGGGATATTAAGCCTGAAAACATTCTTTTCTCGGCGGATGGACAAATCAAGATAGCTGATTTTGGAATTTCATTCAGTAGTCAGGTAAGTAGAATTACTGCTAATGGATCACTTGTTGGTACTATAAACTATATGGCCCCAGAGTATGTAAAGAGGGGGATTTTTGATCCGCGTGCTGATATTTTTTCTCTTGGAATAATGCTTTATGAGTTACTTACTGGAAAACACCCTTATGGTTATTCAAAAAGCCTGGAAGAATTGCTTGAAAAAATGGAAAAACCAATACCACCTGTGCATGCTATCCGTCCTGATTGTCCCTTGCGCTTAAGTTCACTGTTGAGTCGTATTATTGCTGTGAATCCTGAAGAGCGAATCCAGTTTGCTGATGAGCTAGAGATTGAGTTTACAGAAATAGAGCAGGAATACTGTTTGAATGTATCAGAAGATGAGCTTGTGGGTGAGATAAAAAATGCAATGCCTCGAATGAATTTTGTTGATAACATTTCGCAGGAGCCATTATTTGGTGCGGCAATATTTATAAGTGGCGTCGCATTAGTGGGTAGCGTGCTTATAGTTCTGTTAATAGCTTTTCGTTTGATATAAACTCATTCAGTGATAATACTGGCGAGTGCTTCTTCGAGCTGTGATGGAATGAAGGGTTTCTGAATAAATCCTGAATATTTTCGAGAGTCTTCAACTTGTGTGCTAAGAATATCTTCTACTGTTCCGTGCTCGCTATATCCACTGGTTAAGAGTACTGGTATTTCAGGATGTATTTCTCTAATTCTGTATAGTGCTTCCTTTCCATCAACATTTGGCATGGTTAAGTCCAAAACAACTGCTGTCAGATTTGGTTGAAGTCTCCTAAAAAGCCTAAGTCCCTCCTCTCCGTCCTGGGCTACTATTACCTGAAAACCTAAATTTTCAAGCATAAGTTTGCATACTTCTTGTGGTATTGCTTCATCTTCTATTAATAGAATTGGATTGTTTTTAAATTTTGGAAGAACATTTTTTACTGTTACAGAAGGTTCCGTTGGTGAACCATCTACGGATTTATTAAATATAGGAATGAAAACCCTGAATATGGAACCCTTGTTCTGTTCTGTGCTTACTGACAGAGCTCCGCTATGTGCCTTTACAATGCCCTGAACGGAAGCAAGGCCAAGTCCTCTTCCTGTAAATTTTGTAGTGTAAAATGGATCAAAAATGCTTCCTTTAATCTGAGGAGACATTCCGCAACCGTTATCTTCCACTTCAAGAACAGCATAAGGCCCATTTTCAATCAGATTTGAATCAGGGCATAGGTCTGGTGGAGATTCTGTCAGCATTACCCTGAAAGTTCGAATTGATATAGTTGCATTTTCTCTGTTTTCCAAAGCGTCAGCAGCGTTTGTTATCAGATTCATTATGACTTGCTGTAATTGTCCAGAATCTGCTTCAATAATCAGTGGGTCAGGGTCAATTGAGAACTCAAGTGAGATTCTTCTGGAAGTAAAGCAATCTAAAAGTTCGGTAGTCTCTCTGACCAGTTCCGTAAGGTCAAGTTCTGTTTTGCAAACTGTCCCCTTGCCAGAGTAAGCCAGTAGTTGATTTGTCAGTTCTGCTGCTTTTTTTGCAGCAGAAACAGATTTAAGGATGTATTGATAAGCCGGATCTTTTTCCCTGATTTGTGACAGGCCAAGTGCGGAGTTCCCAAGAATACCAAGTAGTAGGTTGTTGAAGTCATGAGCGATTCCGCTTGCTAAAATACCAAGACTTTCCAGTTTTTGAGTATGTTCCAGTTTTACAAGCCATTCGCGATATTGTTCCTCATATCGTTTGCGCTCAGTAATGTCTGTTGCTACCCCCAGAACCATTATTGGTTTACCGTCCTGATCATGTATCGGGCGTTTTACGGTTTGAAGGTAACGAACTTCACCAGACGCAAGACCAAGTTCTTCCTCAATGTTTCTAAGTTCAACATTATTATCAATTACAAACTGGTCAGCTTCCCTGAATTTTCTGACTTCGGCAGTATTTGGATTGAAAAACGCATCTGTTTTTCCAAGCATTTCTTCGGGAGTTGTTCCATATGCACATGCTACTGCTTTATTTGCAAGGGTAAATGCACCTCGATGATCCTTTGCAAAAATCAGATTGGGGTCAGTATCTATAATTGTTCTAAGGAAATTTTTCTGTCTAATTAGTTCTTGGGTGGCGATTTTTCTGGCTGTGATTTCAACTGCCTGTAACAGAAAATAATTTCTGTTTTTCAGAGCGGCTTTAACCCAGGAAATATTAATCAGTAGCCAACGATTTTCTCCAGTTTTGGGATCGACCAGGGTTTCTTCGAACTCCATATTTTTCCCAGAGCGACTTTTTAGAAAAGATCGAAGGATATGGCCGTCCTCATTAAGTGAAGGTAAAATCTGGCCTATGGACATTTTTGAAAGTTCGTATGGTCGCATAGCTACAAAGTTTGCAAGTGCCTGATTGGATTTAATTATCAGGCCACTACGACTGACTAGGGCCATTGCAACGGATGATCCCTGAAAGGCTGCTCGTGCTATTGCAATACTCTCCTGCTGTAATTGTCTGGTATGAGCGTATTCACTGAGTATAGAAAGGGCATCGGCTGCACTTAAAATTAGGTTTCTTGATCCTTCGTTCCAGGTTGGAACTGGAGGATGGAATTCTACGATAAGTACTCCCCGGATTTGATCTGAATCGGGCTTTTGTCCAAAGGATGATATAAGGAGAGAAGAATTCTTTATAGGAGTAATTATGGAAGATAGACTTGAAACAAGACCATTATATTCTGAAGAATTGTTAATCCATAATGATGAATGACTTGACACAACTTGATAAATTTTTTCAGTAATGTCTTTAGGAATGATTGATTTTTTTCCTGAAGGAGCTTCAAGCATATATGTTTCGTTGTTTTCCAGAATAATAGCATATGCACGAGGAGCCCCAATAAACTGTTTGATCGAATGGAGACATGTTGTTGCTGCATCTTCAAATGTTCTGAATCCTTTTTGAGAACATATGCGCGAAAGTTCCCTGACCATCCGGCGAGATGAAAGTGTTGATGATATGGGTTCGTTTTTTTGATTTCTAAGATAGACTTTCCACCTGGAAATAATATCCGAAAGTGAAGCAATATAAAGTTTGTCTTCAATGCTCCAGGCACGTGGCCGACCAACTATGCTTCCAGCAATTACTCCAATCATCTCATCGTTGTGCCAAAGTGCGCTACTGATAACTGACTGAACATTTTTGGGTATCAAATATTTATCTGCAAAGCCTTTTATTTCCGCACAATCCCGAATATGAGTGATGGCATGTGTTCTTCTGGAGCGTACAACGGAGAGGTATTCAGGGAATTGAGTTATAGGAATCTGATATCCTGAACCATGAATATTTTTATTGGCTTCGAACAGATCATCGCATGTTATAGCTGTTTTGTTTTCATTAAATGTCCATATTCCTGCTCTATCAATATTTGCTGTGCTGGATATTTCTTCTGTTATGATACGTGCAGCGCTTCTGTAATCGGAGTTTGAGGGTGTAAGAATCCTGGCCATTCGCTCAAGGCTGGCCTCAAAGGATTGTAATTCATCAGTTATCAGTTCCGGTTGGGCCATAATTTATTCGTGGTCCTGGGTGATTGATAAACCGAAGGGCCAAAAACAACGGGGAAAATGAGTAAATCCCCTAATAGCCCATATGTATTTTACCTGCCATAATAATGCTAAGATACCCCAACCTGCACAAAAAACATAAAATTAATCATTATAAGGGCTTGAAAAATAGCATTTATAATGGCAATAAGTCTCTCCCCGGGCTGACGTAGCTCAACTGGTAGAGCAGCTGACTTGTAATCAGCAGGTTGCGGGTTCAAGTCCCATCGTCAGCTCCAATTATCTCTCGGCTTTCTTGATTATTTCTAATGAGTTAAATAAGAAGCGCTTTATATTATAATGGGAGCGTTCCCTTTGTGCTTCTATGAACCTGATACTTATCACCTCACTCTGTCCTGTCATATAATCGATAGCAAAACACTAACTCAATGAAAGAGTAGAAAAATAAAATTTGGAAGTATGTCAAATTTCTGAAATTACATTTTTATCACAAGTCTCCCAATGGAATTTATTAAAATTAATTTATCATTATTTTTTATCAAACATAATTCAAATTTTAACTAATTCCATTTGACAAGTACTTCCTGGCAAGAGATTTTTTGAAATCCTCACAACTATAAAATGATCTAATAAACCCGCTACATAAATAACGTACTAGCTAAAATACTATTAATAGTTAATTATTTTAGACAAAATAATTAAATCTCAATTTGAGTATATGCATTCCTTACCATTATGTCTTGATTATGTGAAAAAAGTTTTATCAATCAGATTGTTGCCGAATAAATTTCCAGCACTACATGGTCTAAGAGCAATCTGCATCGCACTCATTGTTGTTTATCATATTCAACCCCGCTATTTTACTATTTTAATTAATCTGTGGTTTTTAATGGATTCGGTTTTTGTACTTAGCGGTTTCTTGATTGGATTAATCCTTTTAAACGATCTATCGAGGGGCAAAGGTGGCTTACTAAGATTCTATTTACGTCGCAGCATGCGTATATTACCACCATACTATATCGTGCTACTAGGGGCAGCTGCAATTTACGGCATTCCAGAGCCACAACGCAAAAACTTCTGGCGAGAGCTGGTATTTCTCACTAATTACAATTTTGGAAACTATTTCATGAACTGGAGTTGGTCACTGTCTCTAGATGAACACTTTTACGCAGTTTGTCCATTGTTGATTATGGTACTACATAAACTTAAGTCAATCTCAAAGCAAATAATAGTGCTATGCGTTCTCTGGATTAGTTGCCTTGCGGTTCGTCTTGCCATACTTGCTAAGTACGATAATTATCGCTGGGGACATTTTTTGGATGCGATATATTATCCCACTCATTGCAGATATGACACGCTTGTTGCGGGAATGCTGCTAGCATATTGTTTTTTCTATTTTCCTGAAAAATTACAAAGAGTCATGCAAAAACCTAGAATTAGATTCATATGCACAGCTATTAGTTTTTCCCTGTTCTCTTTCTTCGCTTTAGTTCCTGTTCTGTTTAAGGAGGGAAGTTTTATTCAAGGACTCATTTTTACATTCTGTTTTGGGACTCTTTCAAGCATTGCCTACTGCGCACTTTTCATTCATGTTATTTTAGTTCCCTCAAGATTCTCCCGATTTTTATCGCACCGCGTTTTTCTATATTTGGCAACTCTTTCATACGGATTTTACCTCGTTCACCTGTTTGTTCAACGATGGCTGACCCGGCCCATGTTGAAAAGAATTGGAATTGACTATTACCAAACGCAAAGCTTTGGTGGTTGGGTAAGTGAATGTTTATTTGTAACGATTGTATCGCTACTGCTAGCCTATTTTCTCCACCTATTTGTAGAGAAGCCAATGTTAGCAATGCGTGAGAAATATCTTCGATAGTTTATTCGTGATCTATCTTAATTGGAGTGTTGCTAAATGGCTTTTTTAAAATCGGGTCTTCGAGATTGAAGAAATAGGCCTTAGGTAAACTTTTTTGTTTTACTCCTCGCATCTGGTGTTTATCTGGCCATCCAGATTTCGGTGAGTGCTCGGTCGAGTCGGCGTTCCGGCCTGTTGCGAAACAGGCCCTTAATGATTTGATTTAAATCAAATCATTATCTGATCTTTTACCGTACTCGATTAGTGGTCTCTCGACAAACACATGGCAGGGAATACTGAAAATAAATGTTAATAGCGTAGCTAAGCAAAAAATTCCAAAGCCTTGCTGGAAGCTGATAGAAGAAATTTGTTTCGAATCCACATTTCTGCAAACTGCAGATATTGCTACATTTAAAAAAGGAAAATGAAACAGATACATAGGATAAGAAAGACAAGAAATGGGGAGCCAAATCCTACTTTTACTCACGCTTTTCAAGAATCGAAATACGCACCAGTTTGAACACCAAGAGCCGAGTATTAGCAACATCAAGCCAAATGCAAAAATTTGCCTGACAGACATCAAATAACAGAAATGCAAAACAGTATTGAAATTGCTATACCAAAATGAATCAGGATGATAAACTGGCATCGCAGAACCTGCTAATATACAAAGAATAGCTAACGTAAAAAAAACGACGGAATTTATCTTCCTGCTAAATAAGAATTTGATTCTATGAAATTCAAAAACCTTAATATATGCCAACAATAAACCAACTGCAAAGGCACCAAAACGTGTCGAATTGGCCTCATAGAATACCTTGCCCATTTTATTTAATAAGACTGATCGATCTTCTGCCAATAATAAGTCGGTTAGGGGTCGCATATATAGCTCAGGGTATTGCATAAGCCGTAAAGCGCAGCACATAAAAGAAAGGGCAATAAGGGTAAGTATTATTTGAAACTTGTATTTGATTTTTTTTAATACCAGAAACAATAGTGGCAGCAATGCATAGTACTGAACTTCCACCAACAATGACCAGCCGACCGGTATAATTGATATTTGACCTTCAATTAAGTTATTAACTAAAAATAAATTAGACCAAAAATACTTTCCATGATAACTCCAGTTAAAGGCCGAATATAGAACTAAAGCGACAAAAAATAAGGGATAAATACGCCAAAATCTTTTTTTATAAAAACTGAGGGCATCTGAAAAATCAAAGCTCTTCAGCTTTGAAAACAGCGATATCCCCAATACTGTTGCGCTAATCAGGAAAAAGGCGTCAACACCCTTTTCGCCATGCCAGAGGGGCTGCAATATCGGAGGCATATTCAGTACGAAGTGTTTTTGCCCCTCAAATTCTCCAATTTTTAAAATGCTAGTCACCACATGAAAGGCAAGAACACTCAAAACAGATAACACTCTCACAGCATCGATTACAGTATCTCTGTTTGGATTCGGTCTAAATATGTCGATAAAATACTGTTTAAACTTCAATTTAGCGACCCATATCGGCAAACTTTAATCAGATTTATCTTCATTAGTATGTATAAAAATGCCCACATTCTCCTGGCCCGCATTATTCATGTGACTCCGTCACGAGAGAGGTGAGTATTTGAGTTTGCATGTGCTTTATGGATTTTTTGGGACAATAGTGTGCCGAGGCACATAGAGGTCGAAAAAAAGTGCAAAGTGCCAGAAAAATTAAGCAATCGCCTCTCGCAGTAGGTGGATCATGAATATTGCAGGCTATTGTAATGATAATTCGGTCATCACACTGCGTCAATCTAGAAATTTACATAATTGAAATGACTATGCCAGGCCGGATGAAAGCATTGATGGTCAAGACTGAACTGCTAACCATAAAATCCAATCAATATCCCTGATTACTGACAAGAACCTGTCAAGAATCCTGCGATCAAAATAAATATAAATACAAGAACTTGGTGGTGAAAATTACTAATCAAGATTTCTTTATGATTCTACCAAAAAAAGTATTTATAAATGCAGGTTGACCGCTTGAAAGAGCAAAAGATATCGTTATGTGCAAATTGCCAAATAATATTATATTTTCTAACAAAAACATTCTACTATTCGCGATAGGAATAAAAATTAGTAGTCCAAATAATATGTTAACAGCTACTGATATTAGTAAGTATTTTAAGAAAAAATTATTTCTTACCTTGCCAATTATTGTTCCATATAAGGGATATAATGCCCACCAAACAATGTGATAAAATAAAGCTGATTCTATTAACGCATATCCAAATAAAGAAAAAGCGCTTGCGCATACCAAACCTGTTATTTCATAAAGTACAAAAAACCACGACCATGCATTCATAGATTGGACTTTAAATATATATTTAACAAACAGTGCGCAAAAGAGTCCACTAAAAAATAAAACATAGAAAAACTCAAGTGGAATTATTTTTATAACTGGTGACTGATTTATCATAACACCGTACATACCTGTGGCAGTAAAGAGATGAAATAGCCTAGATATTCCGGATTGATGGTTGCATTCTTTTATATATATTTCTGTGCAAATGAAATGAATTCCAAAATATAGTTCTAATGGTAAATATCCTGAAAATTGTGCAGTTGAAAAAAGTGCAATTAGTAATAACCAGCGGGTAAATAATGTTATAGTATCAGCGGGAAATAGGGTTCCCGTCAAATTTTTTGCAAAGAATAAATGAAGAAAATAGTGTGAATATAAAATGGTTGAAAAAATAAATGAATATCCAGAATATGACGTGCTAAGTATTAAAACAAAAAGTAGGGAAAAAGTAATAAGCCTAATGATAGCTATGATAGTCAAGATATTTAATAGATAAATAATAATTTCTTGTTTGTAATAGAATCATTAAACAAAAAGTAAAACAAATTATAAATTGGACATTTTTACCAATGAGGACTGTCTCCATCAAGCATTGAAAAAGATAAATTTTGTATGTTATCTAAAAATGTTTCATCATTACTCCAAAAAAAATAATCATTGTAATTAGCTATAGAGAGTTTTAAAACAAAACTTAAGAAGCCAAGATCGTTTATGAAATCTTTGGGAAAAGTGAAGATTGATGCATTGGATTGTAGAAAATTTCTTATAATAATGTATCCAAGGTATTTTTTGGCTTTAATGCTAGAGGCATTATAGTCCAATATTTTTAATATAATTTTTTCATTATCTTCCGAAAAAGAACAAACTAGGCCTGCTAGTATTTCCCCATTTTTATCTTTTAGAGAAATTACTTTATACTTTATTTTTTTACTTAGAGAATTAAACGCATATTTTTTTTCAATATCATTAATTGAAAGAGTATCATTTTCATTGGTTATTTCGGATTTATTATATATTTCTCTTATGGGTAAGGAGAGAAACCAAGGGTTGTTAACTATCCATTCTAGACTATGATTTGAATGGGAAAATGAATATTTTCTTTTTAAAGTCAAGTATGTGCTAATTTCTCTGCTTAATGTGGAACTCTGGTTTATAATTACTTCTGAGGATGGTAACTTAATTAAGCCAGCAAGTATATTTCTATATTTAGCAGAAATTGTTAATAGTATTTTTTGAGTCAAAGAAGAGGATTTTTCACTTTTATGCTTAGATAGCTTCAATCTAATGAGTGTAATAATTTTTATACTTAGTAAAAAGGGATCAATCAAGAATGCATGAAAATTTCTACTTAAATTGATTTTAACTTCGTTAAAATTGTGTCTTCTATAAAATCTTTTTGAGATTTCATTATTACCAGTGCTAATGATAGTATCATAATAAGATTTCGCAAATTCCATTCCCAAGTAACTAGCGTTCCTATTTTTAGATATTTTTCCTGTACTTGTCCAAGCTATCTTTCGATTACTTCCGTTTATATTAATTACTCCGGGAATTAGTCCCATGTACCCAACGCATTTATTTTTGGAATCAAAAGCTATAACAAGAGCGTAGTCAGTATTTGCTGCTAAAGGATTTTTGACTAGTTGTCGCGCTCTGTGTCTATCTATTGGAATGAGACCTTGATGTTTGCCATTTGCAACTTCATTTGCATACTCTATCAACTCAGAATAACTTATTCCTTTAATATTACAAAAATTATTCATAATTGAATAAATAGATCAATAGCATAAAACTGTAAAGGTTCAGGGTGAAGCGAAAAATTACATAAAGGGCCTGTCGCGAAACAGGTCTGGACACTGACTCAACTGAGCGCTCGCCGAAGTCCGGATGGCGGTCACATTTTTGGGACATCAATCAGAAAATGCAAGGAGATTCCAGTGCCATCCCTGGCCCATGAAGAACCAGATAGGGGAAGTAAAATTAAAAAGTCCACCTAAGGCTTGTCACTTTAACCTTAAAGCCCCAATTTTTTAAAAGGCAATTTGGCAAGACTCCCTTATGGGACATTTTGCAAAACGACGATTTTTGCTCACATTCATCAGAACGAAAGATTTCTGCGATTTTTATGTATTTGAACCTACCCCCCTTCTCTACCTGTTTGAATAAATAGAACCTGTTTTTCGTTTTTAAACAAAATTCTCATTATTCCACAGACCAGATATATTAACTTCTGGAATCCTTATCTATCAGCTTAAGGACTCTTGATTTATAACTTACTGTTTTTCATATTTCAACATTTTGCTATTTCAGATAAAATAAAAAAATTCGGAGTTATCAGTATGTTAGTAGCCACAAACCTATTCTTCCGATCCTAATCAGGAGTGTTTTTACTTTTTAATCGTTCTAAGGGTATTAATTGTTGATCCTCAGGCCTGTTTTTATACAAATTTTTTTTCTTCTTACAGCGTGTTTCCCATCTCTGGTAAAGGCTACTGATTCTGAACTTTGGATTTTTCAGCATCTTGCTATTGATCGGGCTGAAAATCATGAGGTATTTGTTGGTTTGCACGCACGAGCGAGAGAGTCGGGAACTCCTAGTCTTTATCAGATTCAGCCACGTTTTGCATTTCGTCTTCACCAATGGTTATGGTTAGGAAGTAATTATTCATTTTTTGGAATTCGTCGAACCGGGGATTTCGCCCGAAGCGAGGATTTATTTTCTAACCAGCACAGATTGGAAGGAGAAATTCAAGCACGCTTGTTTTTATCAAAAGATATTCGTTACATTGCGAGAAACAGGTTTGAGTATCTAATGAATAGCAGTTTGGATAATATCAACGAGCGATTTAGACATCGTTCGCAGTTTTTACTGGATTCTTTTAGTGATGGATTCGGTACATTAATTAGTCAGAGTGAGGTGTTTTACGATTTTCAACTAAGTAATTTTAATCAGACAAGAACTGTTCCTTTAGGTTTAAGAATAAGTTTTGAATCCTGGTCAATTCAGCTTCAACCCATGATCCTACATCTTCGTGTACCAGAAAAAGGATGGACATCACGTTTTGTTGCTAACATAGAGCTAACTTACGAATTTTAAATTAATCCTTGCTTCTGATTGCATATATTTCAGGAAGATTTCTAAAGGTGTTGTTATCATCAAACCCCATACCCACCAGCCATTCTTCTGAGGTTAGCTTAAATGCGAAATAATCCGGGGTAAACTGGGATCGGTTAGTATCTCTGTAGACCATTACAGCAGATTTTATTGAACTAACACCCTTGTTCCTCAGATGGTTGGTTAAAACAGACAGAACACGTCCGCTATCACAGATATCATCAACAATAAGAACAGAGTGTCCTGATAAATCCCTTGAAATTTCTATAGGCGGTAATTTATCATCTGGTATTGGATTATTATTGCCATCGTAGGTCTGAAGCTTGCAAAATTCAGCCTGAACATCCTGGGGAATTGATCGAAGTAAGTCAGAAAAGAAAAAAATTGCACCTCTAAGAATGCAAAGAGCAATTACGGGCTTGCCGGTTCTATTCTTCTCTTCGGTGATCCAGGAATCAATTTCAAGACCAACCCTTTCAGTGTGAGCTTTGATTTCTTCCTTAGTGAATAATAGAGAATATTTATCTGACATATTGTTATTAAGAATGGTCAAGTTATTGTATGATTTGCCTGAAACATTAATATTATATTTAAGATTGCGCTATATATAATATAGCTTAAAATTCTAATTCTCCGATTTACCAATCAAAGCTTATATTGCATTCTGTTCTGTAGGTAGGGGAGATTTTTGCAGATTTCATGATTTCAGGATAAAGTTTGGAAGTATAGTCGCCTTCTAGAGAAAGGTATATATCTTTTGCGCGCCTTTTTTCTCCTATGTAAGCTAGTGCGCCTGCAAGCTGCAATCTTCCAAAGACCATTTGACGAGTATCTCCACGATAAGCTGCTTTAAGAATGACTGAATTAAAGATCATTTCAATTATATCAGAACCAAGATGTTCAGGAGAATCAGGAAAATTGTTTGCTACATTATCAGGGGTTAGAGATTTTTTTAATACAAAAGTGTATGTGCTATCGACCATTGCAATTTGCTCAAAGTGATCTCTGAAAATTTCTACGAAGCTCGGGATCCAGAAGCATGTATACCAGCCATAATCCTGAAATATTACATAAGATCCATTTCGAATGTTGTTGGCTATCTCCATGAAAAATGCTTTTGTTCCGTACCAGGACTTACAGCCGTCAACAAATACGCATTCAAAATTAGAATCTTTTGGTACCGAAAAAATGCTATCTTTATCCCTGTCTTCAATTTTATCGGGTACTATTCCAGTATTTGCACTAATCAGTGAATAATAATCCTGATTATTATGAATTAATTTGAAAATCTCAAAAAATTCCCTGGTTTCAGTGGTTTCATTTTTAAGCTCATCATACAAGCTGGCTGGCAAGGCTCCTGACTCAAAAAGTGGCAGTAGAAAACTTGCAAATGATTCTCCTGTATAATAGGCACTAAACTGATCATAGGTTAGGAACTTGTGTTTTGATATACTAAACGCAGGATTGTTTAGCATGCCAAGAGCTATTGCTCTTGTTGTTCCTCCAAGAAAGGGGCCAATTTCAAGTACATCTCCTGTGCCAAACCAGAGGTAGCGAAAAAAATTATATAAAAATCTGCGTTCTTCAATTGTAGTTTCAGATGGTATTTCCCTGAGGCGTTTTTCTATAATGTCATCATCAACAGAAACACTTAAAAGTCTTCCGAGTAGTCCTGGAAGCTTGTCATCTCCAACGGAAAGTTGAAAATTTTTATTGGATAATATTTCTAAGGCTGATCTGGACATATTGTCACACTAGTTAATTTCCCATTCAAATAACTGTTTTAATGATTCAGGTGATTTTTTGTTGCCAGCACCAATTAACCATTCACCAAGATCCTTGTTCTCCTTGCCCATAGTTGGTTCGGCAATAAATTCGGTCAAGAATTGATTTTCTCCCTGTTTTGCCCTGTCTCTTATGTCTTTTCGTGTTTGCTCATCAAATGAGGCCCAGGTTATATCCTTTAAAAGCTCCTTATCTTCAATTTCCAGATGCTTGCCGAATGCTGAAACTTTCATTCCAAAAGAAAGCGCATATGCAAAGTGACTCCCCCAGCCGTTAGTTGTCATATATTCAAACTGCTCCATCAGGCAGCGCATTCTTAGCAGTGCGTTAAGATCCGAAGTGAGGGCTCCTGGAATTATATCTACTCCGATACTTTTAAATTCTTCGATGAAATATCCGTTAATAAGACAGCTTGGGCTCACGCATGCTGCAACAGCATCGAAGGAACTTATGTATGGTTTAAGTGATTCAACGTAACTTATGTGATCTTCCCTGGAGCCTCGTTTCATTCCAACAAGGGAGTGTTGTGGCATTATCAATAGTGTATTACTGGTTCGCTTTACGGGTTGAGGGGATACATAAACAATGGGAAGTCCTATTGCTTGTGCTTTTTCAAAACCAGCATCTATTAGTCTTTCTTCTTCATCTTTTCTTGCAACAAAAAGCTTTTTTTTTCTGGCATCGGGGGTGTTGCAAACCATCATTTCTGGAGTAGGTGACCATGGACCTTCGCTGCCATGTTGCCATACGTGGGGAAAATGTGGATCAGGTTTACTCATGCCACAGTAAGCAGCCGCAACATAAAGTGCGCCATAGTGATCTGACCATGCAGTTTCATGAGCATGAGTTTGTTGAAACTGAATAATTTCAGGAAGTGATATTTCCATTTAGGAGCCACTATAATTTGATTTTAGTGCTATCTTATAATTCTTAGATGAGTAACTAGCTCAGATGCTTCAATAAAATGATTATTTGTCAAGTTCTATAGTCAAGATTTGAATTTTCTAAAGGATAAAACTCGCTTAAAATACAAAAGGTTATCACGTGCTTTAATAACATCTTCTGCTCTAATACTATCATCTTAAATATGATTGGTAATGAGTAATTATTAGCAATAACAAGGGTTATTGAAATGGCTCGGATTTTGATTACTGGATATTCGGGAATGCTTGGCAGAAGCGTAGCGGAAATATTTGCTTCTGATCCAGCCTACAAAGTAATCGGTTTATCTAGAAGCCCCATGGAATATTCAGATTTTGAAAATGACATTGATAAGATAAGTTTTGATCTTACAAAAACTAGAGAAATTCCGGATTTGCTCGATAAAATCAGACCAGATGTTATAATTCATACTGCTGCAATGGTAGATATTAAAGCCTGCCAAAATAAAAAGCACTACGCATATTTGCTTCATGCAGAAAGTGCCAGGGAGCTTGCAAATTTCAGCAGGAATATACGTTTCATTTATATTTCAACAGATTCAGTGTTTGATGGCATTAGGGGAAATTACACAGAAGAGGATAATCCTAATCCTTTAAATGAGTACGCAAAGTCAAAATATAGGGGGGAATTAGAGACTTTGTCTGGGGGAAACAGTCTCGTACTTAGGACTAATATTTATGGCTTTCATCGACCAGTAGTTAATTCTTCGATTGCAGAATGGGCATTAAGCAAATTTAAAGCTGGTGAGAAGATCAGGGGGTTTGGTAATATTTGTTTCAATCCTCTCTATACAGTTCAGCTTGCAGAAATAATAAAAGTCATTTCAGAGTCTCAACACTGTGGTATATTGCATTTGGGTTCCGATACTTGTCTTAGTAAATATGATTTTCTGAAGTTGCTGGCAGAACAGTTTGATTATGATACTGCTCTGCTGGAGGAAGGAGTATTTGTGCAAGATAGTGAATCTGTTAAAAGACCTGAAAATACTACCCTTAATACAGGAAAGTATCAGGAGACATTTTTAGCCATTGCTCCAAGTCTACATAAGGGAATAGAACGTTTGTGGAAAGATTTTGATAGTGAGAAAAGGAAATAATATGCAGATTGGTAATATAGAGCTCTCTAAAAATGGCCCGCTTTACTTTGTAGCAGATATTGGTGCTAACCATGATGGTTCACTTGATAGGGCTTTTAAGCTTATAGAGCTTGCCAAAAATGCAGGTGCTCATGCTGCAAAATTTCAAAATTTCCAGGCTGACAAAATAGTAAGTAGTGAAGGATTTAGCAGTCTTGGCGGACAATTGACCCATCAAGCCAAATGGAAAAAGTCTGTTTATGAAACATACATGAGCGCAAGTATTCCAATGGACTGGACAGTAAAATTAAAAGAAAAGTGCGAGGAAGTGGGTATTGAATATTTTACGAGTCCTTATGATTTTGAATCTGTAGATGCAGTAGATCCGTATGTAAGAGTTTACAAGATTGGATCCGGGGATATTACTTGGATTCAGATTGTAAGGCATATTGCCAAAAAGAATAAGCCAATACTACTTGCGACAGGAGCTTCTTCGATGGATGATGTTAGGCGGGCAATGAACGAAATCATGGAAGTGAACCCGCAGGTAGTTTTGATGCAGTGCAATACAAATTATACTGGGAGTCCCGATAATTTTAACTATGTTAATCTGAACGTAATTCGCACTTTTGAAATGGAGTATCCCGATACCATTCTTGGATTGTCCGATCATACCTCTGGACATGCAGCTATTCTTGGGGCTATTGCTCTTGGTGCAAGAGTGTTTGAAAAGCATTTTACAGATGACAATTCACGAGAAGGGCCTGATCATGCATTTGCAATGAATCCAGATACCTGGAAAGAAATGGTTGAAAGGTCTTGTGAATTATATTCTGCCCTTGGAGATGGTATTAAGCGAATAGAAAAAAACGAAACAGAATCAGCAATTGTTCAAAGAAGATCAATCAGAGTCAGTAGGGATCTTCCTGAGGGGCATAGTCTTTCAAGTGATGATCTGGAAGTGCTGAGACCAATTCCCGAAGGGGGTCTTCCACCTTATCTTTTTGAAGAAGTTGTGGGAAAAAAACTTTTAAATCCGGTAAAAAAAGGGCAGCACTTGTCGCATGCTGATATACTGAAATGATAGCTGGTAAAATAACAGGACTTAGGGCTGTAGAAGAGAATGATCTTGAGGTTCTTAAAACATGGCGCAATAATCAGGATTTCAGGAGAAATTTCAGGGAAGTGAGAGAGTTAAATTCCTATAATCAAAAGTGCTGGTTCGAGAAAACTTGTTTAAGTCCAAATGATTTCATGTTTGTAATAGTAAGACTTGAAGATTCCCTACCAATTGGTGCTTGCGGACTTTTATATACAAACTGGATTCTCCGATCCAGTGATTTGTCCTTTTATATAGGGCATGAAAATGCCTACATAGATGATAAGGGTTTTGCTGAAGAAGCATGTCAACTTTTGCTTGAATATGGTTTTGGTAATCTTAATCTAAACAAGGTTTGGATGGAATTGTACGAATTCGACCAAAAGAAGCTGGATTTCTTTACTGGTAAGTTTAATTTTAAAAAAGACGGAAAGCTTCGTGAGAATTGTTATGAGGATGGCAGATACTGGGATTCATATATTCTATCTCTCTTAAGGAAGGAGCATAAAGGTCGTGTCTAAGGTCGCTATCATTACAGCAAGAAAGGGCAGCAAACGAATACCCAATAAAAATATCAAGATGTTTCTTGGGAGCCCAATTATAAAATATTCAATTACTGCAGCAATTGAATCAGGGGTATTTGATGAGGTGATGGTGTCAACTGATGATGAAGGAATTGCTACAATTGCAAAATCTTATGGAGCGAAGGTTCCATTTATGCGCTCGGAAAAAAATTCTAATGATTTTGCAGGAACCGCAGATGTACTTATTGAGGTAATTGAATCTTATGCAAGTATGGGAATTCGCCACGAAAGTTTGTGTGGGATATATCCAACTGCTCCATTTATAACTCCTCAAAAACTGGTTGCTGGTATGAATTTGCTACAAGAGAGTCATGCGGATGTTGTACTTCCAGTAGTTCGTTTTAGTTATCCAATTCAGCGTAGTCTTAAAAGAATTGAGGAAAGAGTAGAAATGTTTTGGCCTGAAAATTATCATGCAAGATCGCAGGATCTGGAGCCAGCTTATCATGATGCGGGCCAGTTTTACTGTATTAAAGTTAATAGTCTTATGAAAGAACGTAAGCTGTTTATGTCTGATACCAGACCACTTGTGATGTCTGAACTGGAGGTTCAGGATATCGATAACGAAGATGATTGGAAACTTGCAGAGATAAAATATTCGTTTCTCCACCATGGCAGAATATAACTTGAGGAAATCCTTTGAAAAAGGCACTGATAATCGGATGTGGAAGAATTGGGGCTCAGTGTGACATTCTGGGTGATGTCGGAAGTTCCTGTCCTCATGCCTATTCCCATGCAAAGGCACTATCTGATACCGGGGCTTTCGATTTATATTTTTATGACCTTGATACTGAAAGATCACTAATCGCTGCAAGTTATTTCCGTGGAACTATGCTTGAATCCTTGAATGATGGTGTTTTACTTAAGCCTGACTGGTTAAGTATTGCTTCTCCAACAGAAAGCCATGTAGATATATATAAACTTTTTGCTGGATCCGTACCTATTGTGCTTATGGAAAAGCCAATTAGTTATGATGAATCTGATTTGAGAATTGCGATTGATATTTATAAAAGATCTGGCCAGAAGACTTATGTTAATTACTTTAGGAATTTTTTACCACAATATGCACGATTGAAAGCCTTGATCCAAGAACTGGAATTAAATGATCCGTTTAAGGAAATACAAATTACCTACCATAGAGGATTGATTAATAATGGAAGTCATGCCCTTTCCTGTGCTTCATATCTACTAAACCATATTGTCTGTATATCTGATCAGAGAGTATTCTCAGTAAAGGGATTTAACCAAATCGTATGTGATCCTAGTATATCTTTTTCATTTAGAGATAGGGAAAGAGATTTTATATTTGCTGGTTTGGATGAAAAGGATTATCCGATTCTTGAACTTAAACTTTATTCAAGAACTCATGTCGTAAAAATTACAGATTCTGGGGATACTCTCCAGGTTTTTAGAAAAACATCAAACGACATACATGGAATACTAATGGAAAGCGTGTTTTATGAAAATAGGGTTTTGGAAAATTGCATTGGTAAGGCGGTAAATGCGATACTTGAAGATGCTGATACATGCAGACTGGCAGAAAACTTTATTGAATCTTGCGAACTCAATCAGGAGCTTCTTAGGGTATGTCTCAACTTGCAATAAAAGGTGGTAATCCTGTTCGTACCAGGCTTTTCCCTTCCTATAATACAATTGGCGAAGAGGAGAAGCTTGCCGTGCTTGAGGTGCTCGAGAGCGGAAATTTATCGCAGTTTCTTGGAGCATGGAGTTCTGACTTTCTTGGAGGCCCGCAAGTTAAAAAATTAGAATCCAAATGGTGTGATCATTTTGGTGTGGCACATGCTGTTACGGTAAATTCTAATACATCCGGCCTATATACTGCTATGGGTGCAATTGGGATCCAGCCTGGAGATGAGGTTATTGTTACGCCATATTCTATGTCTGCAAGCGCAATAGCTCCTCTGATGTACGGAGGAGTTCCGGTTTTTGCTGATATTGATCCTGTAACTTTCTGTCTTGATCCTGATAGTGTCAGAAGTAAAATTTCATCTAAAACAAGGGCAATTCTGGTAGTGCATCTCTTTGGTCATCCCGCAGAGATGGGGAAGATCATGGAGATAGCAAATGAATTCAATCTATTTGTAGTTGAAGATGCTGCTCAAGCTCCACTTGGTATTTATAAGGGAAGGCCTGTTGGTACTATCGGTGACATCGGTGTTTTTAGCCTGAATTATCATAAGCATATACACACTGGAGAGGGCGGTGTTATAGTTTCCAATAATAAAGAATTGGCAGAAAGGTGTCAGTTGATTCGTAATCATGCCGAAAATATTGTTGAGCATAAAAAACTTGAGCACCTGACAAATATGATAGGTGCTAATTATAGAATGACTGAAATTGAGGCTTCAATTGGAATTTCCCAGCTTGATAAACTTCAAGGGTTGCTTGAACAGCGAATTGCTAATGTGAACTACTTTAATGATAAGCTTAAAAGCTTTGATACTTTTGAGGTGCAACCATTTACGGATAAAACTTCAAGGCATTGCTATTATCAGTGTCCTGTTAAGTTTAATCCATTAAGAGCCGGATGCAGTAGAAATGCATTTGTTAATGCAGTTAAATCAGAGATACCCTCGGCGGTTTTGAGAGAAAGCGCTCCTTTAATAAGCGCAGGATATGTTCGTCCTTTATATCTTCTGCCTATTTTTCAGAATAAAAATGCCTTTGCCTATAGAGCTGGTTATGCAAGAAATGATATTTCCTATGATCGGGGGATTTGTCCTGTAGTGGAGAAGATGCATTATGAAAATCTTTTCACACATGAATTTATGAGACCAGGTATGACAAAAGATGATATGGACGACGTTATAAGGGCATTTGACAAAGTACTTTCGCATTCAAGTGAGTTAAGTGATTGATTTGGAGTAATAAAATGAGCAATGAACAAATTGAATTCTGGACCAGGGATTATACTGAGGAATATCTTGAAAGGAACTCGGTTTTTGACTTTGATCTAGGTGTTAAGGGTTGGAAGCAGATAACCAGTAAAATTGAAACGCCAAAAAAAATACTTGAATGTGGATGTAATATTGGAAGGAATATAAATTTTCTTAATTCGGTGTTCCCGAATGCAACAAAGTCCATAATTGAAGTTGCAAAGCAGCCGTTTGATATTGTGACTTCAAAATACTCTTTTGAATTGGCTCAGAATGCATCAATTATTGACTCAGATTTGCCGCAAACTTATTTTGATCTTGTATTTACACATTCGGTATTGATTCATATCAATCCCGAGGAGCTAGTAACAAATATGAAAAAGATATACGATTATAGCTCAAGATATATAATTCTTTGTGAATATTTTAATAGAACTCCTGTGATGATTGAGTATCGAAATCAGTTAAACAAATTATTTAAATCAGATTTTGGAAAGACATTTATAACAAATTTTGAAGTGAGCCTTGTCGACTACGGTTTTCTCTGGGGTCACGTTTATGATCCGGCCGGGTTTGATGATATTACTTATTGGGTGTTTGAGAAGAAATAGAAGAAAAGTATATTTCGAATTTTATACAAATAACTTTTCGACCCTGTCTGCAAAGTCAAGTAAGGAAAAATCATCAAATTTCTTTGCTACTATTTGAAGACCATATGGCAGATTAAGTTCAGGATTGAAAAATAATGGGATGTTTATGGCGGGATAGCCAAAAAAGGTCCATATCAGGCATGTATCGGGCTGTTCCCACTCTCCAATTAATGGGGCCGCTGTCGCAGTTGAAGGTGTAATAAGAAAGTCATATTTTTCAAATGCTAAATCAAAGTCTTTTCTGAGAACTGGCTGCTTTTTTGAGGCTTCAATATATTCTTTCTCACTGTGCTTTTCCCCGCGTCTTATCATTGCAGTCATTACTTCACTTACATGATCATGCTGTCTCATCTCATTTTTAAAATAATAGGACAGGGACTTTGCGTACATCAATTCATGTATAGCGTGTATGCTATTAATGAATGAAACATTACTTAGATACTGAGCATTAAAATTTTTGGAGATTTTGCCTGCTACTTCATTAAAATCATTTTTTACATAGTCAGAATAGGATGAGAAGCCTTGAAAGCAATCAGTTACAAAACCTACTTTAAGATCAGTGGTGTTTTTTCGTTTGTAGGAATTAAAAAATGAAAAGTAATTATTTGAGTAGGGATAATCTTTCCCTTTTGTAAGGCAAGCTAACAACATTTTAGCAAGTCCCTTTGAATCTGAGCCAAGAAATCCAATAGTGTCAAAAGTATCGTTGGTTTTTAAAACACCAGTTCGGTCAATTGCACCAAAAGATGGTTTAAAGCCATATACACCACAAAAACTTGCTGGTCTTATAATAGAACCTGCTGTTTGTGTGCCAAGTGCAACAGGAAGTGCGCCACAGGCTACTGCAACTGCGGATCCTGAAGAGGAAGTGCCTGTTATATGGTTTTTGTTGTAGGGGTTAAGAGTTTTTTCTGGCGATATGAAATGTACCGCAAACTCGGCTGTTGTTGTTTTTGAAAAAACTATACCACCATTATTTATTATCTGGTCGACAATTCTTGCATTGTTTCCAGCTCTAAAACCCTTCCAAAGCTCACTTCCCATTGATGTTGGAAGGACCCTTGTATTAAAAACATCCTTAATACCAATTGGCAGGGCCCTTAGTGGGCAACTGGATTCGCCAAAGTCTCTTCTTAGTTGCTGAAATACATACTCCTCATCAAAGTATTCTGTGAATTTGAATTCAGCATCAAGAGCTTTGTAGCGTGTTATGAAATCCTTATAAAAAGAAATAAGATGATCTGTGGATTTGAGTAATGCAATCTTCTTCTCAAAACTGGATAATAGATTCTCAGTGTTTTTTATTAACCGTATCACAATCAGGTCCTTTTAAGCTTACTTGCGTCTTTACTTATACTTCTTGCTTCTACAAGGATTTTCTCAAACTCCTCTTCGCTGTAACCCGTTATAGACAGATAGAAGTCAAGTGCATGTGGTCGTTGGCTATCGAATTCCTTGGAAAGCTCCATGCCCTCTTCTCTTGTAATTAGTCCTCTTCTAACATCATCAGAGGCATGAACTGTGGATCTGCCAACGCCACGTTTGATGAAGTTTGCGTAATCATGGACGCCGGCCATAACACATTCAGTGCTTTTATAGCCTTTGTAAGTGTTCTCAACCTGGGAATCTCTCCATTCAAAATGCTCAACTATAAAATCTACATGCCGTTCTTCATCCCAGAACATGTAGTCCCCTAGGTGCAGGTACCTCAAATGGGATCTGGAGATGATATCTCTGGAAGGGTAGAACCAGTGAGAAAGATCATTGTACGGGATCTTATTGTCTGAAAAATCTTCAGCTTTAACTCGAGCGGAAACCTCAAGGTTATAATATACATTTGCCTCCTTTCTTTGGGCATAAGAACCTCTGCCATCGCGCTCCGCAATTGATTCGCCCCAAATCATTAACCCAACATTCCAATAGTAACCAGATTGAATGGTGAATGTCCCTGAGCCAACATGGCAATGCCAACATGCATCGCCTATAGCAGAAAGCGATTTTCTTGCAGACTTGTTTATTACAGATCGATTAGCATGAAACATTATATGGTCAAGATCAAATTGTTGAAGGCAATTCTCTAGATTGTATCTGCCAGTTAATGACATCCAGTTTGCTCCATGAGTAACGGCAAGAGGATTAATGTCAAAGCGGTGATGTAATATGTAAGCTTGAAAAGTGCTATCCTTACCGCCACTCATTGGGAGCATGCAATCATAGTAGTTGTCACTTCTGTGAGAATCAAGGATTGATCTTAGTTCAAGATCACGTTCTTCCCAGTTTATATGCATTTTTTCTTCAGATGAGCGACAGGGAGTACATATTCCAAATTCATCAAAAGTAATCCCCTCCATGGTTTCAGGAAGGCAGCATCGATTGCAATATCTAAGCTCGTTTTCGTACAATGCATGACCCCACTCCGAATCCTTGACCATTTTATTCCATCTGGTCTCTGGATATTTTTTATCCCAGGGGACCTCCTTGTACTTGGGATCAAATCCCACCCAGTAAAGGTTTTTTTCAAGCTCGCTTATTTGTGGTTCATAATCAAAGAAGTCAGTTTTTTCATTTCCAGAATCAAGAAGGTATTTTTCAGAAATAATACACTTTTTCCCTTCAAGTTGATTTCGCAAGAGACGAAGCGAAGTAAGGCTGCAGAAGACTTTTTCAATTGAGGAGTTTTTAACCTTGTTCGGAAGTTTTGCGATTAGCTCATCAAGTCTGAGTATCGTCTCATCAAATATACTTGTTGCCTCATATTCTAAATCAAATCTGTTACTGAGAATATAGTTCGAAATATAAGCAGTTCTTATGTCGTATCTTGAAAGACACTGAAGGGTAAAGACAAGTTGGGAAAGCTTTTGAAAATCAAACAGGTTAACGGCATCATTTGTTCTTAAAATACTGTTCGCACTTGGTCTAAGGGTAAACATCAGGTGATTTAGATCAAAATGATCTATTAAACCCTTGATATAATTCTTTTCTCGAACATTAAAGAATCTGTGATCAAAAGTAACTGATAAAATTCGTGATGTCGGATTCTGGTTCTTTAGTTCGGAAAGCAGATAGAACAAATCAGAATCAGCGTCCAGGGACAGCGCAATATCGAACTCAAAAGAATTAAATGATCTGTCCATAATTAATCCTGATAACCTTTGGTGTTAAAGTATATAAGTAAAAACCTGCTACAAAACTGCATATGATATTTTTGTATCAAATGAAAACCTTTCAATCTGGATAGTTTTAAGATCAATTGAGTCGATAACAGCGAGTGTTTCGCCGGGCAAGCCCCGATCATTTAGTTCATCAAAGACAATTACAGACCCTTTGGGCATGCGAGGAAGAAATGTATCAAGCGCGGCCTTTGTTGGCTCATACAGATTTACATCAAGATATAACAGGCTAACAATTGTCTCAGGGTTTGATTTCAGATACTCAGGTGCAGTATCTTTTACGTTTCCTTTGACCAGAATTACTTTTTCCTGCGAACCAAGAAAGCGATTCTTGTCAAATATGCGAATAGACTCTTTTATGTCATCAAATGAGTTTAGGGACATTTTGCCCTCTTCGTACATCTTTACATTTATTCCGGTATGATCTTCGGGACCAATTTGAGGTTTGTCTCCGAACATGTCAAAACCGATTATCTTTCGTTGATGATTCAGATGTTCAAAAATTGCACTGAATTGGGCCCATGCCATCAGGCTTGCACCATCAAGAACCCCTATTTCAACAATTGAACCTTGCATGGGCAGAATTTTTTTGAATATTTCATAACGAACAAGAAATCTTGTTATTGATTGTCTAGGGACGTATTTAGTGAAACTTTGAAGTTTCCAAACATTTGAACCTTCACTTTCAGAATAATATTTCTCTAGCTCCTCTCGATATTCCTTTGGGAGAAATGAAGCATAGTCATAAACGTCCTGTAAAGGATGTTGATCTTTCATTGTTTGCTTCCTCCTGTTCTTTCAGCCGTAATTAGACATATCAAATCAATTGTAAGCATTTCACCGATTTCCTCATCGGTAAAACGAATTTCGAATTCCTCTTCTAGGGCGTTTACAAGATTCATGTGATTGAGAGAGTCCCATGTGTCAATTGAATCAGGGGAACAGGATCCGGAAATTTCATCAATTGGTACTGCAAAAACAATTGACGCAATTTTTCTAATCTTATCATTCATATTCTACCATTATATAATCAAGATGTCTCGGTTTATATTCTTTTAGGCTGATCTGGTATAAAGTTGATTGACTCTTTGATCCATTGTTTGAAAATCCAAGATTGTCATAAAAGTTTTCTACCTGACTATTTTTTTTTGTGGGAATATATTCAGCAAGCAGGTTGGAAATTCCAAGTTTTGAAATATCTTCAATGACAGAGTCAAAGAAGGCGAATTCAAAATTACGACCTATAACACGGCAGCTCATCAGGAAAGTATCAATTTGAGCAATGTTGCTATCAATTTTTATCAATGAAAGCCCGGTTATACCTGAACTACCAAGACGATCTCCGGATTCAAAGGCATACATCAGCCATTCACTGCTGTATAACATTGTAGTTAGTTCTGCTTCAGTATAGCGTCGTGTAGTAAGATTGAATTGATTTGTCTTTTGGGTCAGCTGGGCCATTCTTGGCAATATATCCGGTTTGTTTTTGTAGAAACGTATTCGAAGTTCTAATGATCTGAGAAAACTCTCAATTGACTCGAAAGATGATTTGAGATCTTTTCTTTTTGCTTCTTCCAGGTAGAATTTGGAACGTAAGAGATCTTCTTCTGTCCCGTTTGTAGAGAAAAAATCACATGATAATTTGGTCATAAATTGCGGATATTTACTGAGATCTTTTGGAACTAGCGCCACTGTAACGTCCTCAAGTACGCTTTTTACCCGATTAATTTCAAATTCAGAATCATCAACAAAAACAATGCTATCGAGTCCAATATTAAGCTCATCTGCAATCTGGCTGATATTTTTGGCTTTATCGTCCCAGTTGATCTTTTTTATAACAAAGTCATCATATGTTAAAGGCATCTCCAGTTTTGAAAAAATCTCCTCAACATCCGAACTATTATTTTTTGAACAGAGACATAGAAGAACTCCTGAATTTTTCAGCTTCAAGATGAAATTTTGAACTTCTTTAAAAATTCTGCCGGTTGAATCTTCCCCACTTATTTTAATTCCACTAATTCCATCTTCGCCTGCTATCCCACCCCAGATAGTATTGTCACAGTCCAGAATTAGCGCTTTTTTTGCCAGTCCAAGTGAGGCTTTTAAAATTGGACGGATGTGCTCAGCATATTCTTTGTAAAACCTTGAAGAATAGAGAATCTTTGAAGAATAATAGTCCCTCGTGTTGAATGATTCATTAACTGATATTTGGGATATTATCTTGTCAAGATCAACCAGTGAAAAATTATCAGGTTTTCGTTCTCTTATATAGGAGTTCAAAAGGGTGCCAATTTCTTCTGCCTTTGTTCTTGCAGGTATGTGAGCTGTAAATAACATTGCTGAAAACTGATTCATGATAACCAGCTTTGAGCTCCTAAGTGTATCAAAGAGATGATCTATCCAGGATTTTACTCTAAGGATAAGTGCTTCAGACTCTGAGTTGCTTAAAAGTTCTATTCGATGCTGGAAGCCATCAATGATATTTGTTAATTCCCAGAATATTATCAGGCATGATTTGTCTTTGTAAATCTCGGCATCTTGAAGTATGGTGTCGTAGTTTGCACTTATTGCCTTGGCATTTACCCCTAAGTTTCTCAACTCAAATTCAATATAGGGTTCAATCTGACTAATTGTAATATTGGAAAGAAGAGCAATAGTATAAGGCTCTTTTTCCTTAAGAGATGATTCCAATTCCCGGTTTTTTTCTAGTAATTCCGTAAGCTTCATTTATTGTTAAACCATCGAAAAACCGCCATTAACCCTGATCGTTTCACCTGTAATAAAACTGCTTTGAGTTCCAAGAAATGTGATTACTTTGGCAATATCCTGCGGTGAGGCAAGCCTTTTTAATGGGGTTTTTGCCGCCATTAGGAGTCTGTATTTTTCAGGTATGTCAGCAATGAGGTCAGTGTCTGTCATTCCAGGTGATACAATATTTACTTCGATATTAAATGGAGCACATTCAATTGCCAGTGATTTTGCAAGTCCAATCAGGGCGTGTTTGCCAGTTACATAATGAAGTAGATTTGCAGGGGGAGCTGAGTCTGTATAGGCAGTAGAGAGAAATATAATTTTTCCATTTTTTCGCTCTTTCATTCGGGGAAGAAGATGCTTCATGAGCATAAAATTTGATTTAATATTTACGTCAAGCTGTTTTGAAATATCGTTCCAGTCCAGCGATTTTAATTCTATGGCGTGAATGCTTGTAGTTGAGCAGTTCGCAAATAGAGTAATGGGCCCTAGTCTTGTTTCTACTTCGTTAAGAAGAGTTTCTAGAGAGGATTCGTCCAGTAGGTCTGCCTGGAGCATCATTCCTGTTTTGGAAGAGTTTTTGATTTGGGATAATATCTTTTCTGCTTTTTCCCTGTTTTTATTGTAGTGTATTGCTACATCGTAGCCAGCTTCTGAAAGCATTATGGCAGTAGCAGAACCTATCCCCCCGGAGCCGCCTAGAACGAGAGCTACCTTTTTTGGAGGGGTTAGGTCGGAGAGCAAGTTATTTTCTGAAACTGCTTCTTCTATGACTTGAACCCTTGATTTTCCGGTAATGACCTTTTGCTTGTGCTGATTAAAAATCTCTGTTTCCAGCTCAATTATTTTATTTCTTTCATCCCTTGAAATCACTTTGGCATTAACCAGTATTGTGTCATCAATGCGAACGGGCAGAATAAATTCAAGGCTCTGGGAAAGCCATAATGCTCCGTCTCCTGGTATTTTGGTTCCAATAATTGTTGATATAAAGGAAGCACTTAACATGCCGTGAGCTACTGGTTTCTTAAAAGAAGTTCGGCTTGCAAAATCCTTGTCAGTGTGAATTTTATTGTCATCTCCGGTCAGATCTATGAATCGGTCAATATCTTTTTCCGTTATAGTGTGACTGATTTGGGCTGTATCTCCAGTCTTGATTTCATCAAATCTGCTCATGCTTTACTCACTTAAAATAAATTCATCACTTAAAATGCTATATCGATAGGAGTCGTGATATGAGCCATTTTTAAAAATATCCATTCTTGATATTCCTTCTTCTTTGCAGCCAAGTGAGCGACACATCAGTGTTACCAGTTCCTTTGACAAGCTGCCGCCATAAATTTTGTTCATATTTAAGGTTTTAAACGCATGTTTGAAAATAAGTCTGGCTGATTCCAGAAAAATTGAAATATTTCTGCCCTCTTTTTCTCCAATTACAATCGAGAATTCGCATTTTCTGTTAATATAATCAATTGCGTTAAGACTTACTATCCCAAGAAGGTTGTCGTTTCCGGTTTTGCATATTCCAAGTTGGAGTTTGTCTTTTGCGTCCTGTATATTGGATTCCCAGAATTTCAACTGGGACTCAACAGTGTTTGGAAAATAGTGTTTCTGTAAAGTTTTGCAGATTTCTTCATCGTTGAACCAGCCATACCATGGGCCATGCAGGACGTCTTCCCTTGTAAGAACGCGAAGGTCAACCACTTTTCCCCTAATGAATATATTGCGTGAATCAGGCTGGTTTTTCATATACTATTTAGATGCAGTTATTAACTTAAAGCATTTAAGATTAGGGGGTGAGAACTTTTTGTAAGGACCTAGCCCGCATTATTCATGATCCACCTACTGCGAGAGGCGATTGCTTAATTTTTCTGGCACTTTGCACCTTTTTTCGACCTCAATGTGCCTCGGCACACTGTCGACCGAAAAAAAGCACAAAGCACCAGCAAAATCAAACACTCACCTCTCTCGTGACTGAGTCTCATGAATAACGCGGGCTAGCAGTGCCATATTATCATGTTGCTGATATTAATGCTTTTATTTGTTTTATTTGAAGCTACAACGCTAGATTAGTCAGGAATTAAAAAAACATGCCATGCTTTCCTCGTTGACAAGCGTTCCTATTTCTTTGTCTTTTAGTGGGTCATTTTCCCTGTTTACTATATATCTCAAAACCTGAGGCCCTATAATTGTCGCTTCAGTTAGAATATTAGAAAAAAACCCAAGAACAATATCACAGTAATGAACCAGAGGAATCAGATCCATTCCTGAAGGTAGTACCGTTACTGGAGTATTATTTAAGCAAGAAAGTAAAAGTGGAAGATTCTGATTTGGATGTGGAGCGAGTACAAAGTGGTGTGTTTCTGAGTATTGATTAAAAAGAGGTAGAAAAGATTTTGTTGCTGTGAATTCGTCAAATCCTGATTTAACTTTAAGTCCACTTATATTAGAAATGGGATCTGGCGCATAAAGCACAATTTTTCGATTATCCAGGGGGATGCCGTATTCAAGTAAAACTTCAATTTTACTTTTGTGTGGGTGCCATTTTTTTGCTTTAAGAGATTCAAGATATGGATTCGGGAATATTTTCAGTTGCTCTTCACTTACTCCTTCGTATATTGCGGCATTAAATATATCATTGTCAGATACGAGAATGTAATCAGGATAAATGTATTCTCCTTCAAGTAAAAATCTGTTTTTAATTTCCATGCTATGATCTACAAATGAATAGGTAGGTACTCCAAGAGATTTAGCCTCCCTGACAAACTGACGTTCCAATGTTGATTTATAAGATGTGCCCGTAAATACAAAATCAGGCTTGAAGTTTAGAATCTCCATTTTGAATATGGAAGGAGGTTTTACCGGGTTGATTTTAAATATTTTGAGGAATGCATATTCACGATCAGAAAAAACACGAAATTCATTAAGGTAGTTTGAGAGTTCGAGCGCTAATGAGCAAACAGGCTTTGCTCCTCCTGGGTCGCTATATATAAAAATCCCACGATTTTTATATAAAGTTTCAATTTTAAAACTGTTATCTTTTATGATTGGTTGACTGATGTTGTTTAGATATTCTCTAGGCACAAGAGCGCTCTTTCTCTAGGCAGTATTGCTTGATTAGATTTCTAAGACTATCAACGGTCTCCCATTGTGTATTGTTATCAGATCGGTAGTTAAAGCCCTCAGGTACTTTTTTTGCTTCGAATGAGCTTATATGATCTGAAAATTTTCTATCATTTCCGCCCGGATAGATTATGTAATAGTTTCCGAAGTCATATGTGTTAAATGAATCAGAAGGCGAAATCATTTCTTCATGAATTTTTTCGCCTGGTCTGGTTCCAATTACAGGCTTTTCGCACTCCGGACCAATGGCTTCTGCAACATCAAGAATTTTGTATGACGGTATTTTTGGTACAAATAGTTCTCCACCGAGAGCCTGTTCCAATGCAAGAAGTACCATTTTTACTCCAGCCGTTAGAGTAATATTGAACCTTGTCATTTGAGAGTTTGTAATAGGAAGTATTCCTTCTTTTTTTTTCTTTAGGAAAAAGGGTATTACTGAGCCATTTGAACCCAGGACATTTCCGTATCTGACTACTGAAAATCGAACCTGTTCCTTCCCCTTAAATGTATTGGCGGCAATAAAAAGTTTATCGGAGGCAAGTTTAGTTGCGCCATATAAATTTACCGGTGAGCATGCTTTGTCTGTTGAAAGTGCAACAACTCTGCTGACTTTCGCGGATAGTGCAGAGTGTATTACATTCTCTGCTCCGCCAATATTCGTTTTTACACATTCATCAGGATTGTATTCTGCAATATGAACATGTTTCATGGCTGCTGCATGAATTACAAAATCAATATTATTAAAGGCTCTTTTTAGACGATCCCGATCCCTTACGTCGCCAATGAAAAATCTTATTTGAGGAAACTTTTCAGAGGGATAAATCTGAGACATTTCAAACTGCTTCTGTTCGTCTCTTGAGAAGATTACAAGTCGTTTGATGGTCGGGCAGTTTTTAAGCAGGTATTCTGTTAGTGCCTTTCCGAAGGAACCAGTTCCGCCAGTTATTAGAATAGACTTTTCATGAAGAAAAGAGTGATCAATTTTAATTGACTCTGCGTCCATTTTTGATCCTTAAAATTAACCCCTTATAAGCTAATAGTAACAGTGATTAAGATGCAAAAACAGACATATCAGTTCTATTAAATTGGATTAGGTTTTATCAAAATAAATGGCTTGTATAGGTAAATTCAAGGAGTCGAAATTATAGAGTAAATTACTTGATTCGGGGTATTGATTTATCTCATAACTAATTGGGTTTGCCTGGCTGGTTAGAGGGAAGTAAGAAGATATTTTAACTTCATTTGGGAGTCCATATTCCTCTAAAAAGGATGGAGAAAAACCGATAAAGCCCATCAATAATGCTGCCATCTTGAACCCCAAGTTAGATAATCAAGTTAGATAATCCTCAAAGTCTGTTCCAAAGTCTATAAGTCAATCTAACTTTTACCAATTGAATCACTTTTTACCAGTGTGCAGGTTTCTGATTCTGTATCAAAGAATATTAAAACGGAACCTTTGTCGATCTGCTGTCTGACCTGGCCAATCTTTTCTTCAATAGTAAATTCAGTCATGCCATAATCTGTACCATCGCGAAGAATAAAGTCCTTTATAATCCCAAGAAGAGCCTCCGAACTCAAGTCCTTTTGGTCAATTGGTATTCCATTTTCTGTCATTGGCTATAATATCAAGAGGTTAGTGCTTGTTTGATTTGTAAAGGTATTAAATTTAGAATGAAATAGACTCCAAATTGAATTAACCACAAAAAATTTATAAATCTTACACGATATGAGCGTCAACAAAAAGTTGTCACCAAACAAACCACTAACCCCAGAACAAAGAAAATTTCTAAGCGGACTTGCTCATTCAATAAAGCCGAGCGTATTAGTCGGTAAAGACGGCCTTTGTGATGGTCTGATGAAGGAAATTTCAAACGCTATAAACTCCCATGAGCTGATAAAAATAAAATTCAATAAAAGTAAAGATAACAAGACAGAATTGCTTGATAGTATTTCTGAAAAACTTGGTATCCACCTTGTTGCTCAAATTGGTAATATCGGAATTCTCTTTCGACAAGCTGAAAAGACAGAAGACCGAAAAATAAAACTAAGGTAGTAAACTCGCACCCTTTTAATCTAATAGTTGTAGTTAAATAAAGTAGGCAAAGCATATGTCAAATTGCAAGAAAAATTCACCAGAAGATGAAATGCTTACCACTCGCGGGCTCAAAAACCCAAAAGTAATTGATCTTATTCGAGCCGAGCCCGGAAAAAAAGAAACTAAACCAATTGAACAGAATATTCAGTCAGTTGTTCTATACATGATCGAGGATCGCCCCTGGTCAGATTCTCATGATCACTTCAGTCAACTATCAGAAAAATTCAATAACTACCTTGATTTTGTTGTTGATGGCTGGCTATTCAAACAATATCCACAATATAAGGGATGTAGCGTCATCATAGAACTTTGCCTTTCTGATTCTAAAGCCTCAGAAAATTTTAAGAGAATGTCTGAAGAATTAAAAAGTTTTGCTTCAAGATATCAAATAACTTTTAGATATTCCTGCGGATTTACGGATTTTTAATTATTAAATTGTACTTAAGGGAATTGTTAAAGTGCCTGGTGCTCATCAATTTATTGAAGCTGGAATATCACTTCTCAAAAGCGGAAACTATGAAGGCGCAGAACCATATTTTCTTGAGGCACTAAGGATTTTGCCATCTTCTGCAAGAGCTCTGGTTGGCGCGGGTGCAATAAAGGCAAGAAAGGGTCTAAAATATGATGCGCTTAGAGATTTTTATGTGGCTCTCAGCATTAATGGAGCTAGTCAAAGTTTAAGAGATTTAATTAGGGACGAACTTTTTTCTGATATATTTAGGGATTTAGTACGGCCTGAGGATTTAAATAATGAAATTATTTCCGATGATCTGAGAGAATTAAAAAAATTAATATCTCATAATTTTTTATTATCAAAATCTGATATTTCAGACGTAAATGATCGCACCAGTTTTATAAATTATCTGATAACTGAATTTAGTTATAAAAAATATCTGGAAATTGGATGTCATGATAATCAGAATTTTGATCTTGTCTTAGCCCCTTACAAGATAGGGGTAGATCCCGTTTGCGGTGGAAATATTCGATTATCAAGTGATGATTATTTTGCACTGTCATCAGATAACTTTGATATTATTTTTATTGATGGCCTTCACCATTCTGAGCAGGTTTTAAAAGACGCAAGAAATGCCCTTTCCAGATTAAATAAAGGAGGAGTAATTCTACTTCATGATTGCAATCCTCGTCTGGAAATCCATCAATCTCGGAAGCCCTTGGATTATATCTGGAATGGGGATGTATGGAAGGCCTTTATAGAACTAAGAAAAGATCAAACGCTTGATGCTCGTGTTGCAGATTTTGATCATGGTATCGGTGTCTTGAAAATGGCTGATAATACTTTGCCTCTCGATATTATCAAGAACTATATTGATCTTTCCTTTTCTGAACTTCAGGAAAACATTGAATCCTGGCTTCGACCAGGTAATGCTTCAGAAATTCTAAGGTGGCTTTCGGGTTCATGAGCATATTTTTTGCCCTGTTTTTACTCTGCATTTTCAAGATGGTTTTCTGCGGTAAGAAGCGCCCTTCTTATTATTGCTCCATTGATAAAAATGGTTATAAAAACACAACATAGATATATAAATGTTAAATCAATTGAGATAAGTCTTTCATTAAGCATTGATGAGTTTAGAAGTCCAAAAAGTAGGCTTGCTGGTAGTATATTTATAAAAACAACACCAAGAGAGATCATCATATAAACAAGACTCCCAAAGCTGCTACTGACCTGAATTGGATTTTCCCAGTCGAATCTGGAGTAGATTGCTCCTGTGCTGATTCCTACGGCTATTAGACTTGCAGAAATATTTATCGCATAAAATGCCGAAGTTAAAATTGCGCCAGCTTCAAAGTCAATTGCAATAGATCCTGATACAAATAATATCAGTGCAAGTACAAGAATCGGAACAAACCATGTCAGGAACTTGTATCTGATAAATTCCTGAAGAGATATAGGGGTGCTTCTAAGAATTTGATAGCTTGCTCCTTCAAGGCTTATTGTGGGGAATACAAATCTTGTACAGACAGCAGCTACCACAAATCCTCCAAAGAGAATGTTGGAAATATTAAGAATTGTGCTCCATATTCCAGCATAATCCCTTTCGACCACTACACTACTTTGAATAACCCTGAAATTATAGATATAAATAAAGGTTAGAGTGAGGAGTAATAGAAGCTGAATGGATTGTGTTGTGTCTCTGACGAATGTTCTAAGCTCTTTTCCCATAAATGCCCTTAATGGGCTTGGATTTTTAAACAGGAAATTTCCAAAGCGAGTGCTCCACTGGGATTTATAGGTTATTCTCTGTACGTTGGAATTAGAGGATTTTGCCCAGCCGTTTAGAAAAAATACCCGGAAGAAAGTAAGTGAAATCAAGGTTGTAAATAGAGCATATCCGCTTAATAGAATGCTGTCCCTGACTGGAGTTGTTTTATTGGTTATTGATGAAGTAATTACTGATGATAAAAGATGGCTTGGGTATAATGATGTATCATTTCGCGAGAATTTTTTTGATAGTAAAACTGCCTTTGCAATAGAATCAGAGTTGTCCATTCCTGTTCCAAGTGTAGTTTCCTGATCGAAACTTAGAAGTGCAAATAATCCAAGAGCAACAAAAAGTATTACTACTTCTCTAAGTCTGTCAGGTGGAACAATGTTGGCTATGGCTATTACTGTAATAATGCCGATGTTAGTTGGAATAATCAGAAACAATAAAAAATGAAAAAACCATGAGGGAAGTAATAACCATGAAATATCAAAAGACTCTCTAAGCCCTAATGCAAACACAAAGCTTACAAGAGCAAACATCCAGGAGCTTAAAAAGAGAATATGCAGAAGTTTTGAAAAGAATATTCTGTTAAGAGATATTGGCGCAAGAAATAGCAAGGTCAAATCCTTGGAAGAGAAAAGGGCGCCCATTGCAGATATTATTGCGGAAAAACAGGTAACAGAAAGAATTGCAAGTAGTGATAGTGAGAGAAACTGATGTATGAGATCGGTTGAAAATACCTCGTGTTCCCTGAATTTTGTAAAAAATGAGATGCTGATAATGTACATTCCGGAAAGTATAAAGAGGACAAAAAGTGCAGCAAATGTGGTTCGATTCCAAAACCGTGTTCTATATTCACGTATGAATTCATTTTTCGCTCCAAGAAGATATGGGCGAAGAAGAAGAGGGATCATGTTTGACCTGAATTATTGGAATTACCAGATTCATTTATTATATCAAGAAATACTTTTTCAAGACCATTTGCTCCGTGCTGAGCCCTTGAGTATAGCGAATCCAGGGTTCCGCTTGCAAGGATTCGTCCTCGCTGAATAATGGCAAGGGTGTGAGCAATTTCCTCAGCAACAGAAAGAGAATGCGTTGACATGAATATAGTTTGACCATTTTTGGCACATTCTCTGAGATGGTCTTTAAACATTCTTGCTGCTGGAGGATCAAGTCCGACCATGGGCTCATCAATTATTAAAACTTTTGGTTCATGTATTTGAGCCCCGCACATCATCAATCTCTGTTTCATTCCATGACTATAGGTATCAATAAGTTCATGTTGCCATTCAAGCAGATCATGAATGGCAAGAAGATATTCTATCCTTTCTGATGCTTTCAGTCTGGGTACCCTGTAGAGTTCTGCCATGAATTGTAAAAATTCCCTTCCAGATAGCCTGCCGTACAGGTGAGGTCGATCAGGAATTACACCCATTAGTGATTTTGCCTGAACAGGTGAGCTTGTAACAGGATATCCGCCAACAAGAATTCTGCCAGAGGTTGGGTTTATGACGCCGGTTATCATTCTTATTGTAGTGGTTTTTCCGGCACCATTAGTTCCAAGAAAAGCAAAAATGCTGCCTTCTGGAACCGTAATTGAAATGTCGCGAACAGCGGTAAATGATCCAAATCTTTTGGTAACATTTTCTATCTGAATCATTTAAGCTCCCGACCTAATAAAATCTCTAACTTAAGATGCATATAGCCTACCTTATTTTTCCAGTAGAATCAGTTTTTTCACCCTCGCGCTAAAGCAGGGTTTGAGATACAACTTCAAGATGCTTAAAGTAAAAATTAAATACATTTTTTTTGTCGTATTAATATTATTTTCGCAGTCAGCATGTGCGGAATTAGGCTTTTTGGAGCCACCCTTATCAGCAGAGGACCGTGCCAAGCTGGAGGCTTTTAACAAACGCCGAGGTCTATGGGTCGAGGCCGAGGGTGTCGTTCGTCCATTGAGTAACCCCCAGGAATTTTCAAAATTGCTTCTTACCCTGGATTCACATCGTATTACTGATGTCTATGTTCAGATATACAGAAGGGGAAGGGCCTGGTTCCCAAGCAAAGTTGCAGACAACTCCCCCTATCTGGAAAATCAGCTGATAAATTTCGATCCTTTAAAAGAATTATTAAGTTTTTGTGAGCAAAAGAACATAAGGGTTCACGCCTGGGTAAATGCACTTCGATTAGGTGAAGATCATGACCTGCCATTTTTAAAACAGGTTGGACGGGACGCAGTGCTTGTAGATGGTGGTGGGCGCTCACTTTTTGATAATAATGGTAAGGGAGTTGAAGGATGCAGGCCAGATACACCTGGTATATGGCTTGATCCCCTTCATGAAGAAGTAAAGGATCATCTGGTGACGGTTCTTCGTGAACTTACGGAGCTTTACCCCACTCTTTCTGGAGTACACTATGATTACTTGCGTTATCCTTATTCCATAAAAGGTGAAGCCAAAGAGCGCTTGCCTGATTGTGGGCAGTTTATTGGAAAAAGAGAATTTGAAAAAAAGCAGGGATCAAGGGGTGCACTGATTTCGAGTGCAATCTGTAGAGAATGTCAATCTGCAAGCAATGAAGAAGCGGGAGGTATCGCCGAACTTCTTCGCAGTTTAAGAGATGTAGTAAAAGAAAGAGATGCTAATCTCGAAATTTCTTCTGCTGTTCTTCCCGATCCTTATCTCGCCCAAAAAAATACCCGTCAGGATTGGTCAAATTGGCTTAATCATGGTTTGCTCGATTCGGTAGTCAGCATGAATTATACAAAAGACAAGGCACAGTTTTTTAAAAACGCAAAACTTGCAAGTAAGGCAAGCAAGGGAAAGATAATGATTGGACTTGGCGCCTGGCTTGCTCTTAGACAACCTTCACTTCTTGCTGATGAACTTGACAGTATAAAGTTTATCGAGAAAGAGGGGGTGGTTCTTTTTTCATATGCGAACCTTTCAAATAATAAAGGAAAGCGCCTATATCAGATTATGGACCAATTCCCATAAAATTTCCCTTAGCCTTTTCTTTTTTTGAAGTTCTATGTAGTATGCTGAGTAAATTATGCGGGGATGGCGGAACTGGTAGACGCGCCAGACTCAAAATCTGGTACCGGCAACGGTGTGAGGGTTCGAGTCCCTCCCCCCGCACTTACATCTTCGATCGGTAATCCGCAGCTTCTCTTAATGTTTCAAGGTAGTCATTCTCAAGTTCATCAAGAAAGGGCCTTGAGGATTCGATAATCTCTTTCATGTTCCTGATTTTCGAAAGTAACCTTGCTCGAAGGACGTTTGCTCCTGCCTTTTCTGCAACTTCAGAAACTTTAAATAAAAGTCCAGCATGCTCAGGGTAGATTTCTGTAAGGCGTTCGCCAATTGATATAAGGCCTGGGTAGCTATCAATATCCCTTATAAAGAATGATAACACTTGTCCTCTAAAGAATTTACGGTATAAACTTCCTGAAGTATCAAGAACTTCAAGTACATTTTCCCATGTTCCAACTTTTTCATGTACTTCTTTTACGAGATTTAGAAGCAAAAGCCTGAACCTGAGATCAAGCGGATAACGGTTTATAAAAGAAAAAAGTAATTGTCTGGTTTGCTCAAGCGGGACATCTGTTCTAAGAAGGCATCTTAAATAGAGAAGGGCCAAATTTGGCTCAAAAGTTACAAGAGATTCATTCTCTTTAATTAACATAAGGCATTCCTGAACATTACCGGATTTTAAAAACTCCTGAGCCCTTTCTGTAATTACCTTGCTTCTAAGCTCAGGATTGGTCGTACCCATAATTTCGTGGTATCCTGTGCTTAAGCCAAAATCAAAAGATGATGCACTTTCGGGTAAATTCTTTTCATAAAGCTCAAGCCGTTCTTTGTTTGAAATTGCATTTCTTTCCTTTTGAACAAGTCCAAATGAATGCTCGGCATCACTTTTTAGGGAGCTATTGTTTTCGCAGTAAGCAGTGATTATTTTCCCAAGTTCTTCAAAATTATTAAATGATTTTGCAAGTCCATTTTTTATTACTCCTTCATAGGGAAGGATTTGTTGGACAATTGGTAATACCCCTCTTGATGCGTACTCTAGTGCTTTAACATCTGAGCGGCAAAGATTGTAATTTGAGGTGGAAAGAGGAGCTACTCCAATATGAATACCTGATAAAAACTGATAATACTCATTCATGGAGCCCCATTGGGTAAACATAAACTTCTCTTGAGGCAAATTCACCAGACCAGGAATCGAATCATTTCCCATCAAACAAAGTTTTACATGATCAAACTTCAGGCATATATCTTTTAAAAGTGGAAGAACTGCTATTAAATCGGCCATATGACCTACTGAGCCAGCCCAACCAATGCGAAGTTCCTTTTTGGGGTCAGGTTTAAGCTTTTTCAGGCTTTCAAATGAATCAGGAATATCAATTAAATGATTTTCAAGAATGGTTATGTCCTTTCCAGTTCTTTTTGAAAATAACCTCTTTAACCCTTTTCCTGTAACAATAACATGATCTCCTTCACGCATTAAAATTTCATAAGTTTGCCAAAGAAGAGGGCTTGACCATGCTGCTCTTACTGGAGAGCTTGGTGGGGGTGAGTAAAAATTATCGTTATATTCCACAATTGTTTTTTTTCCCAGATTTCTTCTCTCTCTGATTATAGGAACCAGATCAAGGTCGTTTGACTGGAAGATGACAAGTAGATCAGCTTCTCTGGCCCAGATAAGTCGCTCTTCGGCACGGGCATCAAGATTTATTACCCGAAGATTATTATCCTGCTTTGCAAGAACCTCACCTGGCCAGCGCATGCGATAATAACTGTCGCCTGTTTCGTCGATCAACACGAGTTGCAGTATGGTTTTAGGTGAATTGCCTTTCATTTTCTGATTTATTCTATTCTGTTGGTGTTAGGTGATTTTTATAAATTTCAAGATACTCTTTTGCCATATCTTCCGATGTTCTTACCTCAGTTAGTTCCCATTTATGGGTAAGGCCATTTTCTGCCATCCAAAGAATTGCACTGGTAAGTTCCTGTACATTGTCCGGCTGAACCAGAATGCCATTTTTTTTGTCGGTGATGCGATCCCTAAGGGCGCCAATAGAGGAAACAATTACAGGCTTTTTTGCCGAGAGTAATTCGGAGAGAGTATATGAGAATGTTTCCTTGAATATTGATGGAATGATTCCTATATCGAACCTGGAAAGAATTGAGATTAAATCTGAGGGTCGATATTTTCCATGATAATATATTCCATCGGGTAAACGTTCAAACAGAATATCTCCTCCGCCAAAGAGATGAAGCTCAATAGTCCTGTTTTGAGCTCTTGCCTCTGTAAAGGCTTTTAAAAGAATGTGCCACCCTTTTTGTCTTATCAGGCTTCCAATATAGCCAAATCGGAGAGGGGGATTTGCAGAATTATTTAAGGTAAAATTTTTATCAGGTTTTATGATTGATATATCTGTCATTAAATCAATTCCATGAGGAATTACCTCAAAGGGTATAGAAAAAAACCGGGCAAACTCTTTCTTTGCGCTTTCAGATGGAACAATCCGAAGATCAATTTCACTAATCTGGCGTGACAAGTAAGTCATTCGCTCCTTTAGGTAAACAGATATATCTGTACCAAATATGCGCTCTGAGTAAGTTCTGGTGGTTAAAAACCCTGGACCATTTTCTGAGGAGGAACTATTTTCTTCGGAATTTATAATTTCTTCACTGAGCTCAAGCTCAGGTGCATACTCCATCGTAAAATGTGGGGTAAGTACATAGTAATCATGAAAACTCATTATTACAGGAAGTTTGTATGAATAGAGCTGTTCAAGTAGCCCTAAGTGCCAATGGTGAATGTGGTGAACATGGATAATGTTTGGCCTAAATAACTGTATGGCACTATGAACGGCTATTTCTGACTCTTCGTTTCTTAGCGGAGTAATCGGCCATGAAATTGGAGTTGCCGGATAGAACTGAAGAGGTATATTCTTGATCAGTAACTGATAATGCCTGTTTTCATCATTCGGTCTGCAAGGGCTCAAGGTAGCAATTTCAATTTCCTTTTCCAGTAAGGTAGCGAGCGCTTTTACATGTTCTTCAACTCCACCTCGATTGTAGTAAGCATGGGTTATCTGAAGTAAGCGAGGTTTGGCCATGAGAGGTTTTGATTTCCGACGTATTTAGGTGTCGTTTTTTGTGATGAAGTTAGAATAGAATGTTAGATGCGACATAGAAAGAGAATAGTGCATTGAAAATATTATTTAATCTTGCAAGCGGACTTCCTGTTCATGGTAAAATCCTTGAGGAACGTTCTCTGGGTGGTACTGAGGCAGCTGTAATCAGGATTTCCGAGGCTATCATACGCTTAAACCCTCGCGCAGAAGTTACTGTTCGATCTTCACTTAAGGAAATTCCTGCTGGTACTGAGTCTGTAATGGGAGTCCGCTATGTGCCTTTGGGTAGTGATATTAAAGTCACTGATTTTTCCTGCATAATTCTTGTTCAGGACTGGAGACCCATAATTTACTTGCCGACAGGACTTCCAGTCTATCTGTGGACAGGTGATGGGTATGAGCAAAACTCCAATATGGGTATAGGAGATAGGCGTATATCCGGAAAACTTGCAGGATTAATTGCTGTTAGCAAGTGGCATGCTGAAACCTTATCAAGAGCTAGTTGGTTTCCACAAGAAAAAATTCACATTCTTGGGAATGGAGTCGCGGATAATTTTTTTGCTGATTCTTCGGAAAATGTTAACACCCGAATAAAAAACAGATTAATATACCACTCTGCCCCCTATCGTGGATTGAGGGAAGTAATTTCATTTTTTTCTATTTTACAAAAACGCCTTTCCAGTAGTGCGGCAGGGCCAGAGCTTCACATATATTCCGACATGGAGCTTTATCGTCGAGGCATGAGTTATCAGGGGCCACATCAAAACGTACTTGATAGGATAAAATCTGAAGCTTCTGGAATGGCTGGCCTTCATTTTCATCCTACGCTACCTCACCGTGAACTGGCTGAGGTGTTAAAGAAAAGCTCAATCTTCCCATACCCATCAACGGTTGAAGAGACATTTTGCATGTCACTTGCCGAGGCAATGGCAGCAGGAGTTGTTCCTGTTGTATCAAGCCGAGGGGCACTTCCTGAAGTTATTGGAGAAAATGAACTTGTAGTAGATGCAAATTTGCCAAAAGACGAGTTCAATGAAAAATTCATTTCGATACTGGAAAAATTATTAACTGATGATTCGTACCTGAAAGAAATGTCAAACAGGATGATCACTCGAGTAAAAAAATTTTATACCTGGGATATTATGGCGAAGCGATTTATTGGCATAATTAGAGGAGAACGTTAGTTGTTACTTATTCGAAATACATTATTAGGACTCTTTCTTGGCTCCTGTCTTGGGCTTTCCTGTGTTTATCCTGATTATTTGACTAGCGGTTTTGTTGTTCTTTTAGTTGTTGGTTGTATTTTTAAAATTGTAACTAACGTATCCACTTCTTATATTATGTGGTGCATCGGTTTTTCTTTTCACCTTTCAAGTATGTGGTGGATTGCCCCAACGATTTCCAGGTTTGGTGGTTTTCACGGGGTTGCAGCATTTTTTTTGCTTCTTCTTTATAGTGCACTTGGAGCTTTGCAGTTCTATTTAAGCGGTCGTCTATCAGGTTTAATTGTTTCATCCCGTTTCTGTTTAGATAAATTAACTTCTCAACACTTTCTTCCCTGGGTCTTTATTCTGATATGGATGTTACTTGAAATTTTATTCCCAAGACTTTTCCCCTGGGGCCTTGGAGACTTTTTTATATCCTGGAAATATTTTTCCTCACTTTCAGAGTTAATTGGATCAAGAGGCTGCTCGCTTCTAGTCCTTTTAATGGGTTTATCAGTCTTTCGGGTTTATCAGAACTCTATAAGCAGGTCTCAAATCCAAAATACTTATGAATATATTCCGGCTTCAAGTTCGTCTTCGTTATTTGTAACTATTATTATTTTTCTTTCTTCAGTTTTTGGAATCGGTATCTATCTTCATAATCGTTCTGTGTATGAGGATCAGAAAGAAGAAAATTTCAGAGCGCTTGTTGTTCAGGGAAATCTTGATATTTATAAAAAGGGAAACCTGTCATTTTTTGAGGCCAATATTTCAACATATCAGAGTTTAACTGAAAATGGATTAATTGCGCTAGATGGCAGTGGAAAATTACCTCATTTAATAATCTGGCCTGAAACAGTTATGAACAAATGGACTCCTTCATTTGTAAATTTGTATCCTGATTCAAGCTTTGACCCTTTTCCTGGATTGTCCTTTCCACTTTTATACGGATCTCTTGCTTATGATTTAAAAGAAGGTGAACCTGAAAGTGCTGCGAGGTTTTATAATGCTGCGCTATTAAGAGATTCCCAGGGAGAGCTACTTTCTTTTTATGGAAAGCGAATACTTATGCCTTTTGGTGAGTATGTGCCATTTTCTGAAATTTTTCCATGGATGAAGAAACTTGTTCCTATCGGTGGTTCCTTTTCTGTTGGCCCTGTTACTGAGCCACTTCTTGTGCCCTTATCAGAGAGCAGTTTAGGGGGGGGTAATAATTCTAATCTTAAAGTTGGAGTTCTTATTTGTTATGAGGATTTAAGTGCAGAGTTAAGTCGTAAGTATGCAAGAAGTGGTGCTCAGGTGCTTGTTAATCTTACAAATGATGCCTGGTACGGAGATTCTCCTGCTCCTTTTCAGCATGATCTGTTAGCTCGTTTTAGAGCAATTGAAACAAGAAAGCATTTAATTCGCGCTACTAATACGGGTCTTACAAGCCATATTTCGCCTTCCGGAGAAATACTTAAAAGCCTGCCTCTTTTTGAGCCGGCAAGTGAAACTTTTGAATTTAAGGCAAACACCCGATTAACATGGTATGCTGTTCTGGGAGATTTGCCACTTTATTCTTTTTTGGGTTTACTTTCGATGTTTCTGTTTTTTAAATTATTTTGTAGGAACCAGGATAAAAAACGAACTAACTTTTTGAAAAATTTTTTAAGGCTATAACTTATGTATCAGCTTGTGGATTTTCAGACCAGAGAGCAGGTTTCTACTGAATCGCTTGTATTTACAGGAGAGGGTCGACCGTGGGAAGTTGTGATGGATCTTTCTTTGGTCAGAAAAAAAATTAATCTTGACTATTTCAAAAAAACACCTTCCTTTGTCTCAAAGTATCTGCCACTTCTTCCTGTTATGGATTACGGTTCGTTTGTCTCTCTTGGAGAAGGAGAAACGCCCCTTATCAAAAGTAATACAATTGCAAAAGAGTTTGGTGCCAAACTTTACTTTAAACTTGAAGGTCAGAATCCCACTGGTTCATTCAAGGATCGTGGGTCGGCTGTAGAGGTTACTGTTGCAAAGGAGCATGGTGCTAAAGGTATTGTTGTAGCAAGTACCGGGAATATGGCTGCAAGTTGTTCGTGTTATGCAGCTGCGGCAAGGGTGCCTTGTTATGTATTTGTTCCTGAAGGAACTCCAACTTCAAAACTAGCTCAGGTAATTGCTTATGGTGGAAGAATTGTTCAGGTTCGCGGAACCTATGGAGATGCTGCAAGGCTTGCCGAGGAAGTTGCAAGGGCTTATGGATATTATCTTGCAGGCGATTATGCATTTCGTATTGAGGGTTCGAAAACAGCGGCTTTTGAATTAAGTGAGCAGTTACTTTATCAAGTTCCGGATATGGTTGTTGTCCCTCTTGGATGTGGAACAAATCTCGCCTCTTATTACAAGGGCTTTAGAGAGTATCTTGAGTTAGGAATAATTGACAGGGTACCACATCTTATTGGGGTGCAGGCTGAGGCTGCAAATCCTATTGTTCGTGCATTTAAAAAAGGGAAGCGGGAAGTTGAACCTCTTAAGGAAGTAAAATCGCTTGCAAGGGCAATTGCTATTAATGATCCGCTGGATGGAATGAAAGCACTTGAAGCAATTTATTCAACGCAGGGTACCTGTGTTCAGGTTACTGAAGAAGAAATGGTCAGTGCCCAGTATGAGCTCTCAAAAGAGGAGGGTGTTTTTGTTGAAACTGCATGTGCTGCTACTGTTGCAGCGCTAAGAAAAATGCAGCGAGAGGGGCATGTTTTATCACATAAGCATATTGTATGTATTTTAACTGGTACGGGACTTAAGGATCCGGATCCTATTATTAAAGCGGGAATTCAACCAAGAAGCATTAATCCAACTGTTGAAGAGTTTCAGGAACTTTATGAAAAATCACTGAAAAATACTCCTCATCTGCATTTTCTTCAGGATCTGGAGGTAGTTTTTGATGCCCTTCCTGATGATAGTCAAATATTAAAAATTGTAGAGGGTCGCTTGGGTATAACGCTTGATTCTGTGCTTTTATCAAAAATTTCAGAAAGAATTAAACATCTTTTTGCTTCTGGTACGGCCCAGTTACTTGTATCTGATCTTAAAGATATCGTTACGGAGGAATTTCAGGTAGCAGATGCGCCTGATCCATATTTGAAGGTAAAAGAGTATTCACTTGAATCAGGTTCGGAGACAAAAGTCAGAGCAAGGATTAAATTTATTACAAGGGGATCATTGGATAAAACTTCAAAAAAAGTTTCCACTGGGAGCGAAGCTGAGCATGAAAAGTTAGTTGAAACTTCGGGTATTGGAATGCTGGATGCTTTATTTTCAGCTTTTAAGGAAGTTTCTCCATTAGAAGGTGTTGAGCTTGATGATTTTTCTGTAGATGTAAGGCAGGTCGTTCCCAATGGTTCGGTCAGTGTTGCAGTTTCGCTGAAATATGGAGAAATAAGGGTAAGGGCAAGAGCTTCTTCTTATGATACCATTCAGGGGACAGTAAAAGCCCTTGAAAGAGCTTTTAACAAGTTGCTTTGCAGGTAGTTTGTGTTTTTTTGTTTCTTTGGTTTTTTAAAAGGAGTTTGTCGTGAAGGTAGTTTGTCATTTGATCCGGCATGATGAGGTTGTTTTTGGATTTGAAGATGGTGGGCGAGAGATAAATCTAACGGCCAGCATTTCCAAAAATTCTGAAAATGCAAGTAGTCATCATCTTTTGCTTTCTCTCCCCGATCAGATTTCTGTCAGTGAGAATGAAATCAAAGCTGCTTACCTGGATCGCTTAAGAGCAAATGTTCATGTAACAGTTTCCATTGGCAGGGCAGGTACGGGTAGCTTAAATTGTGTCAAGGATGAGGCAAGACTTGCGCTCGATCAGTTTTATCTTGGAAGAGAGTGTTCGGATTGCAGTGGTTCTTAAGAGCTATTTTAAACTACGAAAAAAGGGGTTTTTATTTCTTCAAGGCCACATGCTTTATAGTATGTGGCCTTGTGTTTTAGTTAAGTTTTCTGTTGTGCCCTTTCCTGATCAAGAAGCAGTTTTATTCTCCTTGCTCATTCTCGCAAGCACTGAACGTATCTGAGAATGAGGCAAAAGAGGCAAAAGAGAGAGGATAAACTGGGGAACAGGGGTTAAATCGCAATTTTTAGTATAGAAGTAAATTAAAAAAGTACTCCGCGAAAGCTTTGATATTTGGGAATATAAAACCTCCGCGGAGATAAAGTTTTCAAATTTTTTCTATTTAAACTTGTTAAGGAAGGAGTTGATGAAGTTCACAACGACTTCTTCCTCATTTCCAATCCTTTCCAGCCGTTTTTCTGTCCAGGATCGGAGATTCTCATTCTCCGGATGGGCTCTTACCACAATATCCATCAGTGCCCTCCACGTAAGTCCGTGTCCAATCGACGGGATGTTCAGGTGTAGCGTTATGCTGTAGCCAACCCCGATAGGTAGACCTTTGTAAGTAGTGGGCTCTAACTTATGAAGTCGACAAAGGTCAAAGTCCATTTTGACTTCGAATAGTGGAAGTAGGGGCTCGTTTGGCGATTTCGCCATAAGCTCCATAACACTTCGAAGGAATTCCTGTTCCCTTTCTGAGCGCAAGCTCATTTGGGACATTAGTGCCTCCTTCTTTTCGGGAGTCAATGGGGATTTCCACTCGATTTCTTCTGGAGTCATATGCTCCACATCAAAATCAAAAAAGCCCAGACTCTGATATGAGTCCAGAAGCTCAATTATTCTCGATGTATTGTACAGGATTGGTATCAGGCTCTTTTCGACTTCTCTTAATGGCCTGTCTGAATCGGCCTTTTCGTTCTCGGTTTTCGAAAAGAACTCAAGATAAACTCCCGAAGTTGAAAACGGCTCGCCGAATTCTTCGTTGTATTTTTCAGCTAACCACGTGATCAGATCTGAGATTGCTTTAATCTCAGAAATCAGAAGCTCTTTCTCTTCGCCTTCAAGAAAGGGAAGAAATAGTCGCATCTGTTTTCTTGTCATGTGGCTTGTGATTAAAATCGCCTGAGCCAGATTCATGCCCCAGAAAACCTTTAAGGTTTTGTAATTTGGGACATCGCTTGTGAAAGCATCGAATGGAGATTCCTTAAACTTCTCTACCTCAGTTAGGGCCACATAGATAAGGCGGGTTAACGCCGTATCGTTTTCCTTAAAGAACTTGTTGGCCTCATTCCATCGCTCTCTCAGTCGAGTCCTTTCTTTTTCTGTCATCTCCTGAAGAGCTGGTACATAATCCATTACACTTGAAAGAATTGGGAACCTTCCTGAATATATCAGGACATCCCGAAGTCCCGAGACTACAATATTGTAGCTTGGGCAAGTCTTTGTTTGGATCACAATAAAGAATCCTCATGTGAGTAATAGATGACTGATTTAACAGCGACTCACTAACGCGGATAAATCAGAGCCGAAGAATTTCCCCGGTTTATTTTCCCACGAAAAACCTTTAATCAAAGCTCTTCGCGAGTATTAATTTTGAAACGATTAATACTCGGAAAAGTTAATTCTTCTTCAGTAAAAAAAATAAAAAAGAGCAATATAAGATAAAGGCACTTATGGGCATTTGATTATGCAGAAAATAGCGAAAATACGACTAAAAATAAAGGGAATGAGGGGTGGTTTATATGTTTGAGAGGGTGTTTATATTCCTAACAATTTGAAAATAATAGCTTATTTTGAAGTTGAAATTTCATGTTACTTGAATCAAAAGTTAAAGAAGTGTTTATCTTTTTGCCATTTTCTGATTTATATAGTAGGTTGTAGCGCCTACATTCTCTATGCCTGATATTTGAAATTGATGTTTTGTGTAGTCTAAAAATGATCTTACCCGTCTCATGAAATTCAGACTTGAGTCGGGTATGAGGATACAAGGTTTTTATTTTTGGGGAGTAATGAATCAATGAAAAGGCAGTTTGAGGAGACGATTTTTCTTCGAAATCAGTGGGTCCTTCCACTGATAACCTTGAGGTCGAACATTACTTTTTTAAAGGTGTTTGATTCTCAGTTCAAGCTTCAATCGCGTTTTGTAAGAAAGCCCGCACTTGATGATTACATTGTGCTCTTCGACGAGTATGAGTCATTTATTGACTGTATGCTCGGGAAGATTGCAAATCTTTCAACAGATGCAGGTAAAGCGTTCTTTCAGGAAATGACACTTGAAAAACTGTTTCCTGATGGATGTGAAGTTTTTCCTTCACTAGCCTCTCATAAAAAAGAGTGCCTGGCATTTCTTGTAAAAAAAATCTCGGATGAACTCCTAAAGATTTTTGAAAACAAGATAGTCCTTGAAGGACGATTCCTTGAGGGAGAGTATGAGGCTTACTTCGACTTCAGGGTCTTTGAACTTAAAGTGACAATCAGTTATTTTGAAATTCTTGTTTCAAATGTCTGATTCTAAGGGGTCAGGGTTAAGAGGTTTTTAAATTTTCTTGATCCTCACCCCGTCAGTTAAGTTTAAATTGAAATTCACATGTAATTTTAAATTTAAGGAAGGTTTCGTCTGAGCTCGTAAACCTTGCCTTAAAAGAAAGAGCACTGGTGCTCTTTCTTTTTTTTTAAACATGCCTTTTAAGCTCTGACCCGGGCACAAGCCGCAAGCCAGAGTTTTTCGAGCTTTTCCCGGGCTCCTGGCTCTCCGAGATATGCTCGGACCCAAAGTGGGTCGGGCATTTTCCCAAGGAGGTCCTTCTCCATCAGCCCCTCGATAACTCGAAGGAGGGGCTTGGCGAGTTCCGTTCCAGCTTCCTTGCTGGAAAGGTAAACGCCATCACTCAGGAAAAAGCGTCTTGCTTTTTCCTGAGCTGAGAAGTCCTGCCCTGGATCTCCGATCCAGAGAGCAGGAACAGCTCCTCCCTTCCTTGAAAGGAACCTGTGCGCTTCATGCGCACTTGATTTGACCTGCACCAAACGGTGCAGGCCGGGGACGTTGACGAAAACGTCAACGTCCCCCTCAAGCCCCTTTCTTCCATACCCTTCGGGGAGGGGCATCCCCATGTCCTCAAATGCGGCATCGGCCGTGATGCCGCCTAACTGAAGAGCTACAAACTCTTCGAGTTCGTAGCTCTTTCGAGTTTCAAGCATGATAATCCTCCTTCAGTCTTTTAACGACTGAAAAAAAAGAAAAAAAGAAAAACTGTAACGGCCAAAAGCGTGTAATCATTTCATGCCTTTGGCCGTTACAGTTTTTCAATATTCAGTTGAGAAATTTTACTGAGGAATATGAGTAAGGGTGAAGAAGAAGCTTAGGGAGTCAGGAATTTAAAAACCTTATTTTACAAAAAACCTTTACTGTCAGACGAAACCAGGGAGTAGGCGAACTCCTTGGTTTCGTTTCAAAAATACGTCTAACCTTTAAAAGCTTGAAAAGAACAAAACCCATAAGGTATTAATATTAAGTGCCTTAAAGATTTATGCACTAATGTTATGGCAGAAATATTATAAATTATGATTTTGATGCTTATTTATGAAATGTCGGATTAAGTTTTGGGGAAGTAAGGGAAGGAAGGAAATCGGAAGGATCACTCTTGCAGTTAGAGCCTATTAATTCAAACTAGGGCAAATAACTACTTATAAATAATAGCATATTGCTGTACGTTAAGTGCAGTTAAATAATGGCGTGCAAATTTTAAGTGCTATGAATAGACTAGTTAACCTCCCTATTCTACACTCTTTTTTCCTTTTTGGTGCTTGAGGCACTGGTAAGACTTTGACTTTAAAAAAGCTTCTTCCGGAGGGTGGTGGTATTTACATCGATCTACTGTTGCCGGAAGATTACGAGAGGTTTTCTAAGCAACCATCGTATCTGTCTAAAACCGTCCAGAGTTTACCTGAAAAAGGCGAGTTCTGGATTGTTATTGACGAAGTTCAAAAAGTATCTGCTCTTCTTGATATGGTTCATTTGGAAATTGAGGCATACAAAAGATCCCAGATGGGGTTACTAAAGAGCGACCTCCTGAGCGAAAGATTTACTTTTCATTAACTGGATCTAGCGCTCGAAAACTAAAACGGGGTAATGCCAATTTACTTGCCGGACGAGCATTACTAATGAATCTTTATCCATTGACTCACCAGGAGCTTGGAGATGATTTTGACTTGCATGAAGTTCTGAGGTGGGGAAGCCTTCCAGGGATTATAACTGAAAAGGAACTTGATATTAGAAATCAGATGCTAATATCATATATTCACACCTATCTCAAAGAAGAAATTCTGGAAGAGCAACTGGCACGGGAAGCACCTCCTTTTAGAAGATTTCTTGAGAGTGCAGCTCAGACTAATGGAGAGATAATAAATTTTTCAGCAATAGGAAGAGATGTCAACCTAAGTTCAAATACCGTACAAAGCTATTATCAGATACTTGAAGATACCCTTCTTGGATACTATGTCCTTCCATACCACACTTCTATAAGAAAACGTCAAAGAAAAGGCCCGAAGATGTACCTATTTGACTGTGGCAAGATGCTATTGCAGCGCTAGGTATTGTGCCGGTTAGTGCTTGATTTATTTAATCTATGTTTTTACGTTGCGCAATTTCTCTCCATTTTTAACAGAGGCATGTTGTAACCCTAGTCCTGTGTAATAAAATTTCAGAGTTTTATAAGAGATGGCTGTGAGAGTATCTGGCCTGACCAAAGCCTTTGCAGAAAATCGTTTACTGGAATTATTTCAACTCCTTCGGGGCTTTTCCAGGCTTCTTTTTCTCGAGACACTACTATGGGTCTTAAGGATGGGAGGTCTTCTTTAAGTGCCAGAAGGTTTTTATAATCTCTTTTGGAAATTCTACTTTTTGATTTTACCTCTATTCCAATCTTGTCATCTATTAAGAAATCAACTTCTAGTTGTGAGAGGCTACGCCAATAACTTAGCATTGAAGTAGAACGAGTATAATCCAAATATGCTCTTAATTCTATATATATAAGATGTTCAAGTGCTTCGCCGTAAAGTTCGGTTCCTTCATCTATGTATCCTCGTTTTAGGAGTGAGTTTACTACTCCGACATCAAAGAAATAAAATTTACCTGTAGCAACAGGTTTTCTCTTTACAGTTTTTTGAAAAGCAGGGAGAGTCTCTCCAAGCAATGTATCCTCTAGTATTTGATAATACTCACGTATTGTTCTTGGAGGGACGCCAGTATCATTCCCAACTTCTGTATAGTTAATTTGTTTTGTGTTTGTAAGTGCGGCTACTTCAAGAAATCTTGAGAAACTGTCAATACCTCTTGTGAGACCTTCCTCTAATATTTCTTCTTTAAGGTATATTCCAACATAGTTTTTTAGGTCCAAGTCATAAACTGCTGAGTCTATTACGGCGGGAAGGCCACCTCGGTTAATTCTGTCTAATATGTTTATTTCTTTTATTTCGGGAAATACTAATGGATGCATGTTTTGTTTAATAGCTCGACCAGCAAGTAAATTTGCATCACCTCTTTTTAGTTTTCTTGCATTACTACCCGTTAGGATAAACCTTATATATGGTCTATCGGTAATTATAGAGTGAACTTCGTCAAGTAAGGATGGAAGTTTTTGAATTTCGTCTATTATGACTAATGAATCATCTGGTTTTAATGAAAGTCGAATAATTTCTGGTCTTGAGGTCAATTCTCTGAATGTATCAGCCTGAAGAAGGTTATAGAGTTTTGCATTAGGATACTTGGTTTTTAGAAATGTGCTTTTACCAACCTGACGAGGACCAAAAAGAAATATGGACCTATATGTAAGGATATCGTTGAAATTTAGGTATCTTGAATACATTCAGGTATAATTTCATGAAATTCTGCATACTACAAGCATAATTTCATTAAATTTTGCATTTAGGCAATATATTGCTCTCCAAACAATATTTATCATATGAAAATAATCATGCACCACAATTACCTATTATTATCATAGCCTATATGTTTTCCAAGTAGTAGTCGCACTCAAGGCAGATCTATAGAATTGTGTATTTTTTCCCCCTTCAAACAGTAAAGACCCAAAGTATCTAGCGCATTAAGTCAAAAATACCGAGTGTTGTAACCGTTACTATTAGATCCATTCTTCCCCTGAATTCAAGAGGAAAGAATTGCCAAGTATCTGTATTTGGGTTTTCCTTGCATCACACTAGAGGCTGTGTCGTAATGATGGAGGAAGTGCTAAGATATTCTAGAGAAAAAGGATC
>DAOLCO010000014.1:0-30225 GCA_035327825.1 Oligoflexia bacterium
CGTAATAAACGAACCAGTCCCTTCAGGGTAGTCTATACGAAGGGGTTGGGATTGTCTCATAAGGGGATCGCCGGAATAGTATTCTTATTTGATCGGGTTTTCTTCTCTAGTACTCCTGTATGGTTACATTTCGTTATCGCAGAAATTGAGGATGCGTTTCAGACAGGGAGAAATTTTTTAATTATCTGGTGGAACAGCTGATTGCTTTAATGAGAATTAAAGTTTTGAATGGGGATGTACCTTGAGAATAATAAAATGAGGGAGTTTTGCCTTACGGCAACGCTCTCATAAATATCCGTTTTGTTATTTAATCCAGGCCATTTTTCCTGCTCCACCACCATTTCTTTAGCTCATAACAGGCAATTGCAGGTAGGTAAAATGTTATGTCAGCAGCAAATTTACCAATTACTGTGCCTGAGATTGGATCATTTGTAAGAAGAATTGCTCCGTACATGCAGGCTGGTCGAAGAAGGAGGCTGTCCATCATTTCTGCAATTCCAAATTCCATAAAGAGAGATCGTCCAATGTGAGATAGCTTCCAGATTGAGTGCAGATCTCTTTTGTCTTCTGGAAGGCTGGAATGTTCTTTATGTATCATCCAGCCGTAAAAACCAAGATTTTCACCCAATGTGGCTAGGTACGCAGTAAGAACCAGCGCAGGTTCCCCGGGAATGCTTGTGGAAACAATGGTACCTGAAAGGGCACCAATTGTGCCCAGTATTTCGGCGCCAACATATCTGCTAGACCATTCTTTTATTTTTTCAAGCACGTTTGGAACTTATCAAATATGACCAAACAGATTATGCAGCTTTTTGTAATTCAAGTTTCTTGTACTTGTTAATTATTGGCTCTACTGATTCTCCTCTGTAAAGAGCCGCAACCAGCTCTCCTGCCCTGTCTGCTTCTTTTTTCATTTGGGGAATCTTTCCTTCAAGAGTCTTTCTGATTTTAGATCTGTCTTCCCAGGCTTTTAGAAGATGCCTTGATATGTCTTCAGTTGAGAAGTTTTCAAATCCAAGACTGTAATCAGTTAATCCAAGGCTTTTCATATAGGTATGAACCTTGGGCAGGTAATTAAGTGATGCAATTGGTGTCAGCGCGGATGATGTAAGTATGAGGCAGTGAAGTCTCATGGCAAAAAGCAGAGAAGCTTTTGCCATAACCCCTTTAATATCGTGGTGAGAGTATACCTTATTGCTGAAATATACTTTTCTGTTTGGAGTTCTTACTCCTGCCATGATTTCACGAGTCAGGGATTCATCAAGGTGCTGAGTGGAAACGAACAGGATGTTGGCATTTATATCTTTAATCGCTTTATTAATTGCCTCTGTATAAGTTCTTACAAAGATCTCCTTGGTTATTGGCGAGCGATTAAGACCGGCCCAGCTGTCAAAGTAAGGGTTTACATTAAGGGCAAGTATCTCCTTGTCCTCAGGAAGACCGATTTCTCTGCAAACTGTACTTATTCTTTCAGGAGAAGATGGGCGAGTGTTCAGGGCTACGTCGTTGGTGATTATTACATTTGGGTTTTCTACTCCCGCTTCTCGCATTTCATCAATAGAATCCTGGTCACGAACCGTTATAAAGTCCATCATTTCAAGCACTGTTTTAAGCATTTCCCTTCCTCTTTGGGTTCTGCATGGGCCAACTGTAACGGTGTAGCAGGCCATTTTTTTACCCTTCTTTTTTGCAAGAGGAAGAAGTGCGTAGTACGAAGATAGAAAATTGAATAATGGATTGTATAGGGATCGATCAAACAGTGTCGCGTCAAATACAAGTGAAAGATCGGTTCGCATGAGCGACTGATAAGTAGTCAGCCCAAAAAGTTTTGCAGAGAGGTTCCACGGCATGATACTTACGGGTCTGACCCTGTTCTCGTAGGTTCTCCATATGAATTCAGGGTTAATTGTTGGTATTTCGTAAAGAAGTCTTTTTCCGCAGGCTTCGTCTACTGTGTCCATAATAGAAGAGATAAGGGCTGCATCTCCAGCATTTCTTCCAGAAGCCGAACCAAGCAGGGTCATAGATTGAATCATTCTTTGTAACCTCGATAATTTAGAAAGAAACCAGACTAATTCTGCCAATTAAATTGGTAATGTTAATAATATGATTTCCCTTGGTTTAGAGTGTTGTCAAGGGCCACATATGTATATAATTATAGAGGAATAAACTCAAATTTTTCCTGTATTTTGCCATTTTCTTTATTGATTTAGAGAAATTAGTTGATGCCTGTCTCCTTGAATTTAGTTAGACTTGCCCTGCTGTTAATTCAGGTTAAATGATTTACCAAATATTTAAAGAAAATTTCCTAGCCTGGATTATGAATAATCCAGGCTAGAGCTATCCACTAAACCAATGATTGTTTGTAAAAATCTTAGTAAAATTGCTGGAGAGCACCGAATACTCGAAAATATTACCTTTTCTACTGGTACTGGTGATCTTGTGGGTATACTTGGTCCAAACGGAGCCGGAAAGACTACAACAATGAGAATTCTGTCCTCTTATATCAAGCCGTCAGGTGGTTTTGCTACAGTTGGTGGCTTTGATGTTGTTAAAGAAGCAGCTAAAGTCAGATCCATAATTGGTGTTTTGCCTGAGAACCCTCCTCTGTATGGAGAGCTTACCGTCAGGCAGTATGTTACATTCATGGGACAACTAAGGGGACTTTCCGGAAAGACTCTTGGTATTGAAGTTGAAAATACTATTTCCAGATGCCGATTATCCGAACGAACTGATTCTCCTTGCGGAGTTCTCTCAAAGGGACTCAGGCAGAAGGTCGGTCTTGCTGCTGCTTTAATTGGTGATCCCAAGGTACTTTTTCTAGACGAGCCAACCAGTGGTCTTGACCCCCGTGAGATTACGGAAATAAGGGCTTTAATAAGGGAACTTAAAGAAGGCAGAACTATACTTTTTAGTAGTCATATATTATCCGAGGTTCGGGAGTTGTGCGATCTGGTTGTTATGTTTGTTGGTGGTCGAACTGTTCTTGATGGCAAGATTTCGGATCTGTGCAAAGAGGACAGTCTTGAGAACTTGTTTTTGAATGCACTTAGTCATGATTAATTTTGGATTGATAAGTTGAGTAAATGATAAACACTTTTTTTGCCATCTTTCTTAAAGATCTTCGCATTGCCATAAAGACACCTGTCGGATACGTGCTTTCTGCAAGCTATCTGTTTATATCAGGCTTTTTCTTTTTTAATTATCTTGTGGCATTCAATCCCGCTCAAAAAATGTCTGCCATTACTGGAGAAAATATTCTTAATTTTAATACGGGCGTTATTGTTCCACTTTATCAGGCCCAGATGGTGATACTTCTTTTTATCATACCGCTTGTTGCCATGAAGGCTATTTCCGAAGAAAAAGCTCGTGGCTCACTTGAGCTTATATTATCAACCAGGATTTCTCTTCTGTCTCTTGTTCTTGGCAAGTGGTGTGCTGTTTATTCACTTCTTGCAGGTGTTATTTGTCTTGGTTTTGTATATCCACTTTCCATAGTGATTTTTGGAGATCCTGAAGTTCTTCCGGTTTTTTCTGGTTTACTTGGACTTCTTTTGTATGCTGCTGTGCTTTCTGCAATGGGAATATTTATTTCAAGCATGACCCATAATCAGTCCGTTGCTGGAATTGTAACACTTATTCTATCTTTTGGTTGGTTTCTTGTTGATGCTCCATTTTCATCGGATGGTAGTGACATTGCAATTTTTGTAAGGTCTATTTCCCTTGCTTCCTCTACTGACAGACTGCTTCATGGAGTTATTTCCCTTCCTGCTGTTTATTTATTTGTTTCTAGCAGTGTGTTTTTTATTTTTCTTGCTGTTCAAATGTTGTCTTTACCAAGAGGTTCGCGGTGATATGAGTGCTGGGGCTAAAAAATTTAAAAAATTGTCTTCAATGTTTGGGGCTCTTTGTCTTGTAAGTGCTACTACTGCTATTCTGCTATTTTCTCTTTTTGATCAGACTTTTCACCTGATAAGTATTTTTCATCTTGCTGTTTCCTTTTGTTCTCTTGTCTTGTTTCTTTTTCTTGGTGGTTTTCGGGCCTTGTTTTTAAGGCCCGAAGGGGAAGTGGATCAAATTTTGAGGGGAGAATTCTGGCTTCAGCAGGTTTATACGGTTCTTTTTGCTGCAGTATTAATTCTCGTTGGCCTGATTATAAACAGGTATGCATATTTTGGTTTGGATTTAACTGAGAATAATGCTTATTCGTTATCTGATCATTCACAGAAGGTGCTAAAGAAACTGGATAAGCCCGTTCTTGTTCGAGGCTTTTTTTTGGGTGCAGAAGTGCCGCCCAGAGTCAGGGAGTTACTTGACAGGTATTCCGCTTTCTCTCCAAACTTTAGGTGGAAAGCACTTGACCCGGACAGAAACAGGCCTGTGGCCGAAGCCCTTGGAATTCAGGAAAAAGATACATTACATTTTTCCTTTTCCGGGCAGACTTCTATTGATGCCGGAGGTGGTAGTAACTTATCTGGACGCGGAATTACTCTCGTGCGGGATCTGGATGAGGAAGGAATAACCAATTCTCTTATCAAGCTTTCAAGTGGTGTGAGAGCTCAGGTTTATGTAAGTAGTCTTAATGGAGAGGGGGAGGTTGATAATACTACCGAGGTTGGTTTCAGCTTTCTATCTGAATCGATTTCCGGTGAAGGATTTGACATTGTATCTCTTGATATTGACGAGAGGGAGTTTATTCCTGTTGAGTCGTCAGTGCTTCTTGTGATTTCACCAAAAAGACCATTTATAGAAGCTCAGGAAAAAAAAATAAGTCAGTATTTGCTAAAAGGAGGAAGTGCAGTATTTCTGGTCGAGCCTTTATCTGTTCCCATTCTGAGAGGAATTCTGGAGCCCCTTGGTTTTGTGCTTGGTGAGGATACTATTGTTGACAAAGAGGCTTTTACTTTTCAGGGTACTTCTCTGGGAGTTCAGCCTTTGATTGATACATTTTCTGATCATCCGGCGGTTAGGGGTTTTAAAAAGACCATAATTTTTACCACTGCAAACTCTGTAAGAAAGGCTGCAATGGCTGATGAGGTTAGAGAGCTTGCCTTTACCAGTACAAGCAGCTGGGCTGAAACAGATCTGCAAAGACTATATTCTGATGATCCTGTTGCTGAGATGGGAGAAGGTGATATCAAGGGGCCTGTTTCTGTTGCTGCTGCAAGGGAACAAATAACCGGTTCTAAAACTGGAAGGATTGTAGTCATTGGGGATTCTGATTTTTTAACCAACATAAATATTAGGCAACTATTCAACCGTGATTTTTTTCTCAATATTCTCAATTGGGTTTCGGGTGAGCAGGAAGTTTTGGCTATCAGGTCAGGAACGCTAAAGCGCTCTCAGCATATTATTACTCCGGATCAACTAAAAGGTATTTTTATTATTGTTGGAATACTTCTTCCCGAGATTCTGCTTGTGTTTGGTCTATCTGCATGGATAGGCAGGAGAGGTTGATTGTATGAAAAAGAAACTTATTGTAACTGGATTTGTTTTTATCTTGTTGTTGTTTGTTCTTTATTATCTTGAATTCATATCCAGAGAAGTTGAGCTTGATAAAGGTTCAGAGCGGGAAATTTTTCTTTCCCTGATTCCGGCTGATAAAATTACCCGGCTCAGATTAATTTCGGGTGATGGCTCTATTGATATTACGAGATCTGAAGCAATTAACATTTCTTCTCCTCTTGTTCATCGTTCCAGCTGGATTTTAAAAGACCCTTCCTTTGCACCAGCTTCTGATGAGGTTGTTGGAGAGCTTTTAAGTAAAATCATGGAACTAGGTGCTGTTCGGGCTGATATTGAAGAAGAAGGTATCGGGGATCTTGATGTAGACAGTAATTCTGGAAATCAATATGGCCTTACTCCTCCGGATATGGTTCTGATTATTGACTCGGATGAAGTTTCAAGGGTTATAAGTTTTGGCTCAAAGAGCAAAATTTCCGGAAAGCGTTTTGTGCAAGTTGAGGGAGACCCTGATCTGTATCTGGGGAGTTTTGATTTTCCTCGTTATTATTCAAGTATTAGGGAGCGGATCAAGAGCAGGGAAGTTTTAAAAATAGACCCATTTCAGATAGTTGGTATTGATGTTCTGGAAGGTTCCAGATTTTTCAGATTATATTCTTTTGATTGCTCATCTGGAGAAGATTCATGGAGACTGAAGACGGGCGGAAGTGTTCCTGCAAAAGTTGATGGTGATTTTGTATTGAGGAAACTTAAAGAGCTGTCTCTATTAAAGGTTCGAAGAATTTTTGAAGATGGTCAAAGCATATATCAATATACTGGTCTTGAATCCCCTTTTTTAATAATCAATATGGCACTTGATCTCAGGAAGGGCAGGGAGGCCGGGTGTCAACCTGGCACTCCTACTGTTGGTCTAGGTTCGGATTCCAGCAGTCAGGAGCTGCTTCTTCAGTTTGGAAAAGGTATTGGATTTGAAGTATCTGCTACTTCATCCGGAGCTAATTCAGAAGATAATTTACAGGTTTCGGCTCCGGGGGTTGTTCCAACCCAGTCTTATTTTCTGAAAATTGGCGGAGAAAGGCGAATTTATGAAGTTGAGAAATCCTTTATTGCTGACTGGCTTCAGGGTGGAGATCATTTCAGATCGAGAAAACCATTTAATGATCTTTCTGTGGGTAGCATAGAGGAAATTGAGGTTCTTGTACCTGAGTCTGGGTGCACTATTATGGCGACTGGTGAGTCTGTCTCGGGTTTTTCTTCCAGTCTTCGTGAAATCCAAGATGTTATGTCAAAGTTCAAACTTGATGCTGTGATATTACCCGAAGAACTTGATCTTTATCCCCCCATAGCTAAAAACGGGATAAGACTTGCTACTGCTGAGGGGTCTTATGCCCTTAGGGAGCGTAGTGCTATTCTTGCTGAAGACTCCGGTGATGGTGCGGGGATGAGAAGGCCATCGGTTGTGGAAATTGAGAGGCCTTCTGAGGAGATATATTACGGGGTGCTTGGTGGAGATGATATGTCGGGTTTTGACGGTCTTATTGGCAAAATCTGCGCTGAAGGGTTAAAGTGAGATTCCTTAACCCGCATTAAAGCTTTTATTCGTATGCTGAATTATAATTTCCATTTATTTAAGCAGATAAATTTGGGATCTTGAAGTTGGAATCGTTTTTTGCATTTTTTCGTTTAGTGTTTCGATTTTTTGTGTGGATACTTGTCACAGGCGGAATACTTTCAATTATTGTGGGTGGATTTGCGGGGCTATATTTTTATAATCGCCTGAACCGTGATTTACCAAGAATTGAAAAATTAAGTGACTACAAGCCCAAGGCTGTTACCAGTTTTTATGCCGAAGATGGTACCCTTCTTGTGGAAGTTTGGGACGAAAGACGCTATCCTGTAGCGCTTTCTGAAATACCCCTTCATGTCAAGAATGCTTTTCTTGCTGCTGAAGATGCCAGCTTTTATGCTCATGGAGGTATTGATTTTCTAAGTATTGTTCGGGCGGCATGGGTAAATCTGACGTCTAAAGCTACAAAGCAGGGAGCTTCTACGATCACTCAACAGATTGTAAAAGAATTATTATTAAGTCGGGAAAGAACTTATCAAAGAAAACTGAAAGAGGCTCTCCTTTCCTATCGCCTTGAAAAGTATCTTACAAAAGATGAAATTCTTTCTATTTATTTAAACCAGATTTTCCTTGGTTCTGGTGCTTATGGAATTAAAGCAGCCGCAAAAGTGCATTTTCACAAGGAGTTGGAGAATGTTTCAATTGCAGAAGCTGCATTTTTGGGAGCTCTTCCCAAGAAGCCAAGCGAGCTTACCAGACCGGCCAATCGTGAGATGGCGATGAACAGGCAAGCGTATGTACTTAGGCAGCTTCGTGATAAGGGTTTTATTACTGAAGAAGAGTACCGAGTTGCACGTGAAGAAAAGCTGACAATCTATCCTCAGGAAGAGGAAAATCTTTTTGCATCTCCATATTTTGCTACTCACTCTGTAAAGCTTGCAGAAGAAATTATACAAAAAGTAAACAGTGATTATACCTTGAGAGATCCAGGAGGATTCAAGATTGTTACTACAGTTAATGTCAGGGCTGATAATCTGGCTCAGGAATCACTAAGATTGGGTTTGCTATCTCTTGATAAAAGACAGGGTTGGCGCGGAGCGCTTGGTAATATAAGGGATGACACTCGAGTACCTCCAAAATGGGATGAGTTAAAGGAGGGCGAGCCTCTTTCCCTTGGTCGCATATATAGGGCTCGTGTTGTATCTGTTGATCAACCCAGGGGGCGCGTTAGAATCGAGATGGGTGAGTTTAAGGGTGAGATTGATGTTGGTAATGCAAAATGGGCTTTTTCTTTTGCTGAGCTAGTACCTGGGGCTTCCGACATAAAAAGATCAGTTGTTAATCCTCTGAAAATTTTAAAAATTGGAGATATTATTGAGGTTTCTGTAAAAAAGCGTGAGTCCAAAGAACAGGAATCAAAGCCTGTATATTCTCTTGAGCTTGATCAAACTCCTGCTGTTCAGGGAGCAATGGTTGTAATGAATGCCATAACAGGTGAAGTCAAATCAATTATTGGCGGGTTTGATTTTAAAGAAAGCAAGTTTAATCGTGCAACTCAGGGAGATTTGCAGCCTGGATCATCATTTAAGCCACTGATTTATCTCGCTGCAATTGAAGAGCTAGGATATACGCCTTCTACTATTGTGCCAGATGAGCCAATCAGCTTTCCTACGCTTGATGGAGTATGGGCTCCAAAAAATTTCGACCAAAAATTTCTGGGTCCAATTTCTTTTCGCGTTGCTCTTCAAAAATCAAGAAATGTTGTTTCTGTGTATCTGGTGCAGAAAATCGGGATTGATAAAACTATAAGAAGCGCAAGGCGTCTTGGCATAAGTACACCTATACCCAGAAACATGTCGATCTCTCTTGGTACCCCCGAGGTCAAAGTTATAGATATGGTCAGATCATATGCTCCGTTTGCTAGTGGTGGTTATCTTCCCGATCTTTTAATAGTTAAAAGTATTTCTGAGAGGGATGGAAGAGAGATTTATCGTGCAGAGCCAAGGCAGGAAAAGGTTATAGAGCCTGCACCTGCGTTTATTATGGCGCATATGATGAAGGGGGTGATTGAGAGAGGAACTGCGCAGGTATTAAAAAAGCTTGGAAGACCTGTGGCTGGGAAAACCGGTACTACGAATGATCATATGGATTCCTGGTTCATTGGATATACTCCGGACTGGGTTGCTGGGGTTTGGGTTGGTTTTGATTCAAAGAGGAGTTTGGGAAAGGCAGAAACTGGAGGTCGTGTTGCTGCGCCGATTTTTCTTGATTTTATGGAGGATTTTTTAGAGGGGACACCCGCTTTGGATTTCATTCCTCCAGATGATGTAGTTCCGGTTTCCGTTAATGTTCATACAGGTGTTCCTGTCCCACCTGGATCAGAAGGTGCATTTATTGAATATTTTCAAGCGACGGGGGGGCAATATTCTGATATGCTCGGACGGAATAGGGATCCCTATCAGCAGAAATCACATGAAGTTGAGGATTATTTGACTAATAGCGATTTTTAGCTCTAGCGGATATTTGGCATAAGAGTAGTGGTGAAATATTTGGTTTTTGAGTACGGGATTTTATGTAATCCAACACCTATTAACTTGCAAATGCATTTAGTCTGGCAGTTAATTACCGGTTTTATTTCTTAATAATGTTTTCTGCGACCACTGACGAATTAAGAAGCATGGTATACTATAAGGAAATATCGGCCAGTTTACGTGGATACTTGTCAGGGCTATTGAGGCTCTGGCTTTATATTTTTTCACTAGTATTTTTTTTAAGCGTTAATTCGCTAGTTGATAATTACCCTCCTTCTATCCGAATCATCTCTTCACTTGCCTATGCTGCCGACAAAAAACCTTCAAAACCTTCAAGTGGCGGAAAGCGGGTCGTAAAAAAGAAACGAGCACCTGTTTCAAGTGAAGTTTTAACTCCTGAAATCGCGCCAACTCCCATTGGAAGTGGCAAGTCATTTGACGATAGGTCCAGTATTGCAAAACCGGTAGATGCAATTCTTGTTCTTGATTCTTCAAGGAGTATGAAGCGTAATGATCCTGAACGACTGAGAGACCAGGGTGCAAGACTATTCCTTCAGTTTCTTGAACCAGGTGACAGGTTTGCCATTATAGATTTTGCAGAAGAGGCATCGGTACTTTTTCCTTTTACTCCTGTTCAGAATACTACTCCAAAAGAAATATCAGATCTCCTTGAATCAATCGAAAATGAAGGAAATTTTACTGATTTTTTAAGTCCTCTGGAGCTTTCCCTTGAGCTTTTTGAAACTGATCTTCGTCCTGGCTCGGAGAAAGTGATAATTCTTCTTTCTGATGGAGAGATGGATCCTGATCCTGCGGTTGGAGGCAAAAGTGAAAGAACTGCTATCCTGCTTGATGAGGTCATTCCAAAGCTCTCAAAGCAGAATATTCGTCTTCACTCTCTTGGTTTTAGCAGGGATGCTGATGCCAGAATTCTTAAATTAATGTCCTCAAAAGCAGACGGGTTAAGTTGGTATACAAGAGATGTAAATACAGTTCACCGGATATTTTCTGATCTTTTTCTTTCTATAAAAAAACCTCAGGTTCTTGAGCTTACAAAAGACGGTTTTGAAATTGATAGCAGTACAGAGGAAGCAACATTCTTTGTTAACAGAAAAAACAAGGAAGAGTCAGTTACTGTTGTTGATCCTCTGGGAAAGGAATTTGTAAATCGTGATTTTCCTTCTGATTGGAAATGGTTTAGGGGAGATTTATTTGATGTAGTTACAATACATTCACCTACGCCTGGTGTTTGGGGAATTCGTATTGGTAATGATACCCCCAGTGGTTTTGCAAAGCTGATTTCCAATCTTAAACTTGAACACAGTTGGCCCGGTAGTATGATGAGTATTGGGGATGTTGCACTACTAAAAGCCAGACTAACAGAAAATGGATCGGTACTTTCTTCTCCTGAGCTTGCAGGGTTGATTTTCTACTCATTTAAAATAGTTAACATGTCTACCGGCAAGGTATATCTTCAGGGCAGGCTGAATGAAACGGGAGATGGTGTAGCTGAAGGTACAATAAGCCTAAATGAGGAGGGTGACTTTAAACTCTTTCTTTCTGTAACCTCCCCTACTTTTACACGTCAGGCTCATATCCCTTTTTCAGTTTCGAGGGGACTTATTTCACTTGAGCATATTTCAGCCAATGAATTTACGGGAGCAGGTGATTCCTATCGGGTAGTGCTTCACCCAAATGCGATTAAGCTCAAGGGGCTTGTTGTTGGACTTCTTGCAAAATCAGAGAATTCTTCCGAAGAAGTGAAAGCCATGAATATAACAAAAAGCAAAATAAGTGATACCGAGTATGAGGTTCCTCTTGGAAAATTTGCTCCGGGTACATACATGGTTTCAGCGGTTGTAAACGGCATGGGAGATGATAAGAAAAAAGTGAGCGCTAAGAGCGAAGAATTGAAAATAGTTATTTCTGAGTCTGATAGTAAAGCAGATGAGTCTGATTATAACGTAGGCCTTGATGGCCTGGAGAATTTTGAAGAGAAAGAGCCCGAGAAAAAATCTGACTGGCCTTATGGGGTTGGTGCTATTATATTTTGCTTGATTGTTTCTGCTGGTGCGTCTCGATTTTTCATAAAAAAATCCCTATTAACAAGCGCAAGTACCGTTAAGACAAGAGAGCCATATCAGATGTCAAGTGACTTGGCTTCCAGGCTTGAAGTTATTAAAGAGCGCGTATCGGAAGAAAAACGTCAGGCAAACGAGACAGAGTTGGAACTATTTGCTGTTCTTCCTGATTTACAAAAAGTTCTTTCTGAAATCATCATGACAAAGCCTGATGAGCCAGGAGAAAGTGTTTCCGTTGGTGGTGATTCACCTGATGATGAAACCGGTGTAGATAAGGAGTCAGATTCCCTAACTTCTGGTTCAGTAGAGGAGGCACAGGAAGCAAAAGCAGAGTAGGCTTTTATTCGGATATTTATTTTATGATTTGGATTCTTGTTACTATAGTTATTTATGTTGCTTTTGCCTTGATAGTCTTCTTAAAGATAAGAAGCAGTAAGGGTTCGATCATTGAGACACAGAAAAAAAATCTGGAAGTTGCTGAAGAAGATCTAGTAAAAATGGAAGAAGTTCTTAAACAGATTTTATCTTTATCTCTTGGTTTAATCAGGAAAGAAGACATTCTTGCACTTGATGCCATGCTTGATGATCTTGAGGCGAGTATAGGAGCGGAAAAGGGGCGTTTTGCGATTACTCAGGCAGAGCTTGATTCTGTGGAGATTCGCTTAAGAGAGCTTGAAGAGTTAAAGAGAGAGCTTGAAGTAAGCACTATGGATGCCATACGTGAAATTGAAATGCTAAAAGCCCAGGAGCGAGATGTTTCGAATCAGAATGAAGTAATCAAAGAACAGATTGGATCTGCTAATGACCAGATTGATATACTCCTTGACATGTTTAATGATGATGGAATTGTTACGGAGCAGTTAAATGGGGCTAGAGCTCAAATGAAGCAAGTGGAAACAAATATTCTGTTTTATGAAGAGGAGGTTGCGAAAATAAATCAGCAATATGTTGTGCTTAAAAAAGCATACGATGCACTTGATATAGAATACGCGCAGCTTTATGAAAAAAGACAACAGGAACTTGATGGTAAACCAGCGCTAACTGACAGGCCCACAGCTGCTGATGAAGGCGAAGCTGAAGCTGAAACAGATTCTGCAGAATAGAAAATCGCCAAAATCAGTTAGCAATTCAGCCTAATGGGAGTGTTGCGAAACGGCTTTTTTAAAAATCATGCATTCAAGATTGGAGAAAAAGGGCTTAGGTAAACTTTTTTGTTTTACTCCTTGGGTCTGGTGATTCCGGGGCCATCCGGGTGTTCGGGCCTGTTTCACAACAGGCCCCTAATGTAAACTTTTATCCCATAGACTGGCCTTTATTTGTCTAGTGGTACTTGTGACTGACCAGCTTGATTGATTAATTGTCAGGTGTTCGTTTAAACCACTTTAAATATGTGTAGACTTTATGACCCACCGTTACTGAAGTAACGGCTTTTTTAGGTTTTTTGGAGGTCTAAAGATGAACACAAAACTGCTTTATCTGGTATCGATTGCAATTGCCTTGTATTCAGGTGTGGTGTTCGGGCAAAGTGATGAAATTGTCAGATACATTAAAGACCTTGATTCCGATAAATTCAGCATTCGTCAGCAGGCTACTCGCAAGTCAATAGAGATTGGGACTCCCGTTATTGACAAGATTGTATTCGCGCAAGAGTCATCTTCTCTTGAGGTCAAAACCCGTGCGCAATTAATTGAGAAGGAAATCTTGATTCCAATCCTGCTGGAGCCATCTCTCGTGCATTTTGAGGGTTATGCGACGGTAACAGAACTTCTGAGCGAAATTAGTCGTCAAACTGGAAATCAAATTGATTTCGATGAATCTGTAAATAATACGATTTGCTTCTGGAGTATTGAGAAAAAGACGTTTTGGGAGGCGATAGTCCAGGTCTGTAAGCAGTCAGAAAACACAATTGCAACAGAGAATAACATGAATGGATGGAAAATTGTTCCGGGAGAATTTCAGGGAGATTATGTTGCTACAAATGAAATAGCTCTTGGCTTTCTATATAGTATTAACGAAATGCCTGATGTTAGAAAAGGGCGTATACTTGCTCAGATGAATATGTTTAGGGTGGTAAAGATACCCCCCGAACAGGGACTTGGTTTTTACTTTCATGTCTTTCTTGAGCCTCGCCTGAGCATTGCATCAGTTTTGAATCAGGCAGAGCTTCTTGAGTGTAAAGCGGATATTGGTACAAAAATAGGCCCTGCATCAGATGGTAATCCTCAATTTGTTGACGTTATCAACGGAAATAGCAGAATTGTTGGAATCTTTTGTGGTCTTTATATGCCGAACAGAAGTCCTTTGATTCTAACTAGGTTGAGTTGCTGTTTTCGTTTTTTATTACTTGGCAACACAACGGAGATTATCTTTTCTGAGGTTAGTCAGAAAAATCGGCTGTATCACGACTGGATAGAACTTGTGAAAGTTGACTCAACCGAAGATTTTTTTATCTATACATTCAGAGCGAGTACCAAGCGCCTAATGCATTTTGAAGTTGTTGCAAAATTAGATGAAATCTACAGAACCGATTATTCAGTAAGCTCTGGGATCAATATTTATTCAGTGGTTCTGGCAAGAGATGGCAGACTGGAATTTCCGCCTATAAAGCTGAGGGCGCACAATTTTATACAATCAGTCATCGTAGAATTAAACTTCAAAAACATGCCTATTCCTGCCTGGTAAAGTTTATTTGTCTACTCATGCTGCTGATGATTTGGTAATTTCAATCTTGCTATACTCATGTTCTTAAAGAAAACCTACAGAACACTGGTCGGGTCGGATGGAGTTAATTCTATCCGACCCACTTTGAGTTATTGGTTTTTAATTATATAAGCAACGGTGGATCTACTTAGCTACTTGTTCTGTTGGTATTGCTAAATGGCTTTTTTAAAAATCAGGCCTTCAAGATTTAATAAGCAGGCATTAGGCAGACTTTTCTTGTTTTATTCCTTGTATACAGTGCATTTTGTACAGTGCATTGTATGCTGTGCATTTTTGAACCTAAGTTCCGAAAATGCCCCTTCAGATAGTTAACGGGTCATACGGACATCGGCGAGCTCTCAGTCTAGTTCGCATTCGGGCCTTTTTTGCAACAGGTTCTATATAAGTTTTTCTATTTATGAAATAGGTTTTAAGAATTTCAGATTTATAATAATGGCAAGAGATAATAAGGAGATTTTCATTTAGCTGTTATAAGAAGTAAAAGATGCAACATGTTTTTTATACGGACTTTTGAAATTCTTAATTTGATATAAGTGGTAGTTATCTTTCTCCATTAGATGAAGTCCTCCTGACGTACTTAGAAACTTAACATATTTGGAATCATTAATTATTTCTCTTATAGCACGTATAAGAATTTTAGGATTTCTAATCAGAGTAAGCCAGGCATCGCGAATTGCAGCCTCCAGAGCCCTTACTCCGCTGTTATTGCTTGATAGGGCAAGGCTACCAACAAGAACGTTTCTTCGGTATCTTTTATCATCGTCAAAATCAAGCTCAAGTTCGCAGCCATTAAATAGTTGGTTAAAATTATAGTAAGGAAACCACTGAATTGCCTTAACGTTTTTTTCGCCACTCAAAAAATACGATGTGATTTCATGTGGTGCAGCAAAGGTGAGTTTTGAGTTTCCTTTGGACACTCGCCCATCTTTTAGTAGCTCCCTATAATATTGCAAAGAACTACTAACCCCATCACCTAACACCAGATGATCTCCAGACTTAAGCGAATCAGATTGCTTCGGGTTCGATTGCTCTCTGCATTTACTAACTATCTGAAAGGAAATGTCCGGCATAGACATAACTGCGGTATAGTTTCTAGAGATAGTCTCACATAGTAACTGCGAAAGATGCCCTGTTCCAAGAATGAATAACTCGCCAGGATGCAGGGAGTACTGCCTCATTTTCTGAAGAATCTCCCCTGCATGGACATATGAGTAGTTGGCTCTAATCGGAAAACCACATATTCGCTCAAGGTAGAATATAAGGGACAATGACCCGATACAGGAAGCGGGCAGGTTGATAATAACCTCGCCACAAAAAGCCTTATCAAGTTCCTTTTGAATAGCTTTTGAGCTCATGCCCAGGTTTTCACTAGCTCCAATATAACCCCCATTTATGGTAAAAAACTTATCGCTATTTCCAGTGTAGTATTTAAAAATAGGATCATGAGCCAGCTCCAGCAGTGTTGACTGACTGGAACCTTGGCGGAAAATATGCCTGGTTTTCAAGACCGCTGACAGCTCGTGATAAACCATACCAAACAATAATTTTTGGTAACATTCATCGTCAAAGGGAGGTGGATGCGAATTGTCAACTTGCAGTATCTCCATTTCATCATTTGCGAATGCTCTCTTTGTAGTCTTATATTGTATTTTATCTACGCGTATGATTTTATTATTAATGAATTTCTTTTTAGATATCCGACCATGCTCAAGCATTTCTGCTAAGCACTGTAGTGCCCCAGGGGCACTTACCTTTATATCATCCAGATATACATCAATGTTAGAGTAGGGCAGATTCTTTGAAGTGACGTATATAGTTACCGGTCCAGGACGTTTCCGCTCAGGATTATTTCTTTCAAAGATACTCCTCGCCCTGCAACCTCCTTTTTGGTCAATACCAAACATGTTCAGAAGCCAAGGAGATTGCCTGGCCAGAGCATAGTCGAACGAAGCGGCCGGTGTTTTTCCTTCTCCCTGTAAACCAATGATGGTAGTCAGTTTCCCATCCGATTTAAGATTTCCAATCACAACCCTCACAAGGCAAATGGCCATTGCCTTTACTGAGGAGGTCCAGTTAAAAGTGTTACTTGCCATTGTAGCAGAGAACGTTTTGCCACGAACTGAATGCCACTTTTCACCAGAATCTCCGGGGGTAAAGATAACCGCATCAAGCTCGGGGGATTTGCCACTTAAAAACCTGAGTTCGATTTTGGGGTCGGGCATGGTTTTCTCGTAATTTAATCGCAATTAAAAATTATAGCCAAACACTGCAGTTTGAGTTGTGAGTAGTGGCGTGCGTCAAATACGAAGTTACCGTTTTCTGAAAAGCTAATCAAGTGCTAAATGTAATTATTGAAAGCTCTAACACTTTGATATTACTATGATCTAGTGGTGGAAAGTCAAAATTTTATAATGTCTATATGGAATTTGAACCTTAGTGTTTTATAAAGGTAAGTCTTTCTTCATAGAAACTGGCGCCAGCATGGACAGCCTTCTTAGTACATTAAAGATATGGTCATACATCGGAGCTCCATACATCGAAAAGGGACGAGTATAGTATCGCTCATGTTCTTTATCTAGGGTTCTTTCTGCCTCAAGTTTAAGTAATTTTCGAAAGCACTCCATCAGATGATAGTATTGATCTTGAGAAAGGAGCCTTGGAATATCCAGATAAAAATTATAAATAATAGACAGGCGATTACCAAAGGTTATCAGGTCGAATTTGTCTGATTCGCCCAAGTTAAAAATATAATTGCAACAAGCCTTCAAGCTGTACTTTTCGTTAAGCGGTAAAATTTGTGTATAAAAATCCACTTCCCTGTCAGAATCCGGCAATGAACTATGTTTTCTGCCAAGCAAGGAAGCTAGCACCTTAACCTCGCTTCTGTCCTCCGGTACTGTCTGCAAAAGCATATCAAAGCGACCAATCAGGGATTCTCTTAATTCAATGGGAATGAGATGAGGATGAGTAAATGCTACCTTCAAAAATTGGTGAAAATGCTGTAGATGAGGATAATCGAAATAGATATCGTCAAAGCACTCATTCACAATTTTTGAAGTCTTTTGGACTATTCCCTGCATATCCTTGAAGTAAAACAAAGACTCCTGGGTTACAACGAGAGTTGTAAGAACATCCCAAAGATGCGTACTATCTACACTTTGAGACCTGACGCTATTTTCAAAATCATTTAAAATAAGATTAGCAAATTCATTAATTGAATTGCGAACCCGACTAATATCTGCCGACCTGGAATCACTTCTTCGAGAATCATCGTCCAGGGAGAAAATCCTACCTACCTGTCTTATGCTCCAGAATAGACGTCTCATCGAAAGCCTCTCCTTGGAAGTAATCAAACGAACATCGGTTCTAAATAGGGATATTCCATTGGCTATCTCATCAACAAGAAAATCGCTTCTCATTCCTAACTTTGCTAGCGAAGAGACAAGTCTCCACTTTTTCTCAATGGGCAGCGAATCAACGTCACCACGCTGAATCTTTGTATAAGCTTGAAGAAAAAACTCTCTCAGTGAAGGAGAGCCACAATATTCTCCAAGAATATGAAAACTCTCTCGAAGCTCTGTCTCAAAACTGGAGTTCAGGCAGCAGTTAATGAATGGCACAATTATATTATCCCAAAACTCTTCAAAATTATAACTTGCTATTGCTCGGGTAGCTGAAAAAAGATTGAAGTGAGTGATGCGTTCCGTCAAATCAAAACCTAAGGCATCATCTACTTTTAGTAAATCAAGGACGATTTCTCTACCAAGTTGTTCTTCATATTTTCGATCGCTGCGACCAAGTTCCTGAATACAAATAGGCACGATGTCATGCCATACGGGCAGCCGAAATCGCTCAAGGAGGATATTTTTAATGGACCCCAGATCTCCTATCAGTGCCTTCGCAAAATAAAAGATTCCAAATATATCATCCAGAAATACAAATTCTTCAATGACTTTTACTGATCTACTTCGGTGATCAAATGAACGTCGAAGATAAAGAGGACCAATAGAGGTTTTGCTCTCCAGCAGAGCAAGGAGTCCCGCATTCTCCAAATTTTCAATATCAACCCCCTTACTTTTTAAGAAATCCTCCCAGACTGCCTGTAAATCGCCTCGAGAAAATGCTGGTACTTTATTAAGATGATAATTTTCCTGTTTTAAATACCAAGATGCGAGATGAACAAGAAACTGACGCTTGCTAAGCCAACTAAATTCACCATACCGCTCTGCTCGGGTTAGTGTTGTCTCGTAGTAGGTAATTCTTCTTTCGGACCAACTTCGCTCCAATATCTCACAACAAGCATCACATAGTCCCGAAACTTCCTGGAAAGGACGAATACCAAAAGCAGAATATAGCGTTGTTAATAGGTGAAAAAGCAACGGCCACTTTGCAAGTTTGAAGAGAACGTCATTAGATTGAACCATCAACCAGAACTCATCAGCATCACTTGCAACCTCCCATGGCCACCTTTGACAGCCTTCAATCATCTGTCGCATGCTCCATGAATCCATGAGCCAGGTAACAAATCCGTTATAATGTCTATCTCGAGAATAAAATGCCTCTGGTTGACCAGTAATAATTAACTTGGATCCAGTTAAGCGAACACTACTCTCGTAAATCCTTTGTAAATAAGCCAGTGTTTCAGCTCTTTTGTAATTACAATTTATTTCATTAAGTCCATCAAAAAGAAGAAGTGCATTACCACGAGAAATGCATTGATCGAAGAATATTCCAAGCTGTTGCTGAGACCCTTTAAATCCAATATTTATAAAATAGCTTGCAAGTGATGTTGATAGAGAGGCAGGATTGAGTTGGAAATTTTCCAGCGAAACAAGTATTGGTACAAATCCTGATCGAGAAGGCGAAACATTGGATAGATTCTCAGTTTCGAGCGCAAGCGTCCGCAGAAAAAAGCTTTTCCCTGATCCCATCGGGCCCGAGAGCAGAACGGCTCTGTTAGCTGGATCTTCAATGAATTCTTTTAAAAAAGCTTCCCATTTTAATCGGGTTCCGTCTTCCTTAACAAGTTCAGGTGCTACCCAGATATCTTTTGCGAGACTGGCAACTGCTGGAACCTTGGGCATAAGGAAGCGAGAATCCCACCACTTGATAAGCTCGCGCATCCAGATAATAAAATTCCCTTTATCCTGGGGTATCGGCTGGACTAGTGATTCCACACTTAACCCGTAGAGGTTGGCAAGCTTTTTTGCAATCTCCTGGTTGAGTGGTTTGTGTCCTAACTCAAGAGCGGAAAGGTATGGATGAGTAACTCCTATACTTGAAGCAGCATTTCTTAGTGAAAGATTTGAATTCTCTCGCGCATCTCTCAGGGTAATTGTCTGCATACTTGATAGTTTCAAAATATAAAAGATGGTTTTTATTTTTAGACTTTTTTGATCTCAGTAGAACAGTAAAAAACGTAATTGCGAATTGAATGAGCAATTACAATTAATTTAAAGACAAAAAGGAGAGCCTAAATAGTTAAGACTAGATCTGGCACCTTATTAACAATACTTGTCTAAGAGGCTTCCGTTTTCTGAAAACAAGTTACAATTATGATTAAAGTCTCGATTTTGTCAATTTTAACTCTATAAAATTTTATTTCTCTAAAATTTTAATACCCTAAATTTAAATATTCAGAACCCGTATCCAATGGGCCCGTATCTATGGGGGCTGGTTCAGTTTTAGGATATCTTAATATATTAAATAGGGCTTGTTTCAAAACAGGCCCCAAGGAAATTTTTATAATAAAGATAGGGCATTATCGAGTAGATCAAGTTGTCATCTTGTCCTTACTCTATTTTGTCTTTGTTCTATCTCTTCTTTCGATACCAAGCATCTTTTCCAGATACTATGAAAACGAAAAATCAATTTTGCGATAATCATAGGAGTGGGCTTATTGCTTTAGTGTTCTATTAATATTTTAGAAATCTTTTCTATAATTTCAGGAGTTATTATGACTACAAAAATGACAAATGCAGCTGTTGGTTCTGCAGTTCAGGCTTTAGCCAATTTTGAAGCAGGAAGAGTTCAATCTCCTTCTCGGCCTGAAGAAAATGTTCTTCAGGCTTTAAATAATATTTCAAGTCCACCCTCCAGTCACAAGCCTGCACCAATGGAAAAATTACCCGAGCTACGTCAGGGGAATTCGGGTAAGCCAAAGAAACCAGGAATCGGAAAGCCAAAAAATCCAGCTCAGATTCGTTCTCAGGTACTTGATCACGCAAGGCAAACTGGGGGACGACTTGAAGGTCTGTACGAAGCCGGAAAAGAGCAAAGAAGGAATTTTCTTTCTAATGCCAGAGATTTTTTCAGGGGAATTTTTTAGTCGAGTACGCTAAGCTGCAAAAACTTATTTTGTTGTGCCAATTCTCTTTCTCGAATCTTGAATCATTGAAACTTCGGCCAAATCGGGGACTGGCTCAAATTCAGCATTTAATTCCTTAAGACTGCTCACGGGTACTTCTTTAGAGTCCGTGAGCGGAAAGGGAACCATTTTCTTGGAAACGGGTTTTGTTCTTTGGGCAAGGTAAATCCCAAGTGTTCCAAGAGAAAAAAGAAGGGTGAGTAATTTGGCGCCATGGGTAAATCTGAGTTTCCAGGTTATAACAATAAGGGCAAGGTTAAATAAAACAAGACAGATGCTTAACCTTCCATGGGTCCATCCTCTTCTTAGAAGGAGATGATGGACATGATTCTTTTCTGCAGTAAAAGGTGATTTTCCACTAAACAGGCGAAGTGTAAACACCCGAATGGCATCAAAAAGTGGCACAAAAAGTATAACCATTGCCAGTATGGGGGCGCTTGAAGGCAACATGATATCCCTAAATCTATCACTGCCCGCAACTTCAATGAATTTTATTGCAAGAATTGAGGAAATTAACCCAAGAAGAAGCGACCCTGTGTCGCCCATGAATATTCGGGCTGGAGGCAGGTTGTAAATTAAAAATGCAATTAAACTTCCAAGCATTGAAAATGAAATCACTGCATAAGTATGTACTCCGGCCCAGAAGAAAAATAAACCAAAAGTGGCCATGCAGAGAATGCCAAAAAGAGCACATAGGCTGTCAACGCCATCAATGAGGTTAAAAGCATTAATTATAAAAATTATGGTAAGCATTGAAAAAACGATGACCAGTGCCGGGGGGATTTGATAGAGACCAAAAAGACCATAAAAACTTGTGACCTCAAGATTTAATTTGAACACAATAATTCCTGCGGCAATTACTTGCGCTATGAACTTTCTGGAAGCGCTTACGCCTACAATATCGTCCTTAACTCCCAGAAAGAATATTATTAATGAGGCTGCGACAATACTTGAAAGGGTACCATCGCTGACTTCTGGCCAAAGCATACAAAGGCCCATAAAGAAACCAGCAAAGATTGCTATGCCCCCAAGAGAAGCGATAGGTTTTGAGTGAATTTTTCTTGATTCAGGTTCATCAACCAGTTTTTTTTTGTGCGCTACTGCAATAATTACCGGGAGTCCTCTTAGAGTTACAATGAACGAAACGACCGCAGAGAAAATCATCAGGAAAGATTGAGTTGAAATTTCTGATACCATTAAAAGTGCCGTTATTGTCCTGACTCTAAAGAACTAATCATAAAAAAGAACCAGGGCAAAAACTGCTGCGCCGCCCTGTAAAAATATGCGCCCAAGCCGTGGCAAATCAGTATATGAGAAACTATTTACGGAATGCAATTATATTTAAGCTGAATACTCCAGTTTACATCGTTCTTTTAAGGTGGTTTACTTAGAACTGTTGGATTCGAAAAAAGATGTCTAAATTAGTATGAAAAACTTTGCTCTAATTGGTGCCTCGGGTTTTATTGCTCCAAGGCATTTAAAAGCTATTAAGGATACTGGAAATTCTCTTCAAGCTGCACTGGATCCATTTGACAGTGTTGGTATATTGGACAGTTACTTTCCTGATTCTGCATTTTTTACGGAATCAGAAAGATTCGATCGCCATTTAGATAAAATCAGAAGAACCAATAGTTCCCCAATTGATTTTGTAAGTATTTGTTCGCCTAACTATTTGCATGACGCTCATATCAGGCTTGCTCTTAGAAATGGTGCGAATGCCATATGTGAAAAACCCCTGGTATTAAATCCATGGAACGTGGACGCCCTGTCAGAAATAGAAAGGGAAAGTGGAAAGCGAATTTATACCATATTGCAACTTAGACACCATGACGCCGTCAGGATGCTTAAAGCGCAGGTGTCTGAAGCTCCAAAAGATAAAACATTTGATGTTGATCTTACATACATTACTTCTCGCGGATTATGGTACGGCAGATCATGGAAGGGTAATGTTGAAAAGAGCGGTGGTATTGGTACGAATATAGGAATCCACTTTTTTGATATGCTTTGCTGGATATTCGGCGATGTAAGAGAGAGTGTTGTTCACTTAAGTGAAGCTGGTACAGCATCGGGTTTTCTGTGTCTTCAGAAGGCTCGCGTTCGCTGGTTTCTTAGCGTTGAAAGAGATAATTTGCCTGATCATGTTCGGGAGCTTGGAAAGACTACTTACCGAAGCCTTACGCTTGATGGTTCAGAGTTCGAGTTTAGTGAAGGGTTTACCGAGCTTCATACTGTGAGCTATAAAAGTATACTTTCAGGATATGGATTCGGCCTGGAGGATGCAAGAAAAAGCATTGAACTAGCTCATGTGATAAGAAATGCAGAAGCTGTTGGTCTTCGAGGTGATTATCATCCGTTTTTGCTTGAGAATAAAAGAAAAGTGGTAAATATCAATAGCGGGCGTTAAATATAGAATTGGACTATTATTAAAAACTAGTGGGCCACAATTTTTGTGGCCCACTAGTTTTTGTGAGAAAATGATTTCTCTATCTGTATCTCTGACTTGCCTTATATAGCGTGTAATTTATATCTGTAAGAACTGGCTCTCCACCCAGGTCTTCATCGTATCCGAGTACTGCATTACCATTAACTTGTACTGTGTTCGATCTGAGTGCACCATAAAATGAAAAATTTCCCAATAACTCAATTGTGTGCCCCACATTACCGGTTATAATTCCATGAAGCGCAGCAGTTCCATTTAATCTCAGTAGTCCTCCTGCAGTTATGTAAATCTCGAGCTGATGTGGCGCCAGGTTTGTTCCAACAAGCTGATTGCCATTAATCGATCCGTTAGCAAGGTTATCTATATACAATTGATACTTTTTATCCGGAGTTACAGTGTCAAAGTGAATTCTTGAATTACTGTTATTCTGTGGCAGCAGGTTTTTTATATAATATGGTTTGTCGGGAGTAGTAAATCGAACACCCCTGTTTGCCCCTATTGATATTGTGTGAAAGCATTGTGAAGCAAGGGTATCACCTGATGCGATTAGGTGATTAGCACTTGCTGCTGTAATGTTAACTTGAGGAACTCCACCGCAACGATCATCCCAGCTTGGTTCGTTTGGAAGGGTAAACGAGACAGGGCAGCCTGGGCCAGCACAAACATCACCGGAAACTGAACCTCCATTTAATTGCACCCCATTATTTACAAGGCTTGCAACTGAACCGTGAATAGCACTTTTCAGGCTTATATTACTTCTACTAGTGATAATACAGTTACTTCTTGGAGCACCTCTTGACCATGTTTGAGTTCCTTCATTCCATGTAAATTTATATGACCAACACTGGTTATTAGGCGAGCCTGTGGAAAAAGGAGCGGCCTGACTGTAGTAACCAATTCCACCATTTGCAGTAACAAGTGAGGATTTAATAAAGTTAATTCCGTGAACTCCACGTTCCGGATCGGAGCCAGTAACAGCATCAATTCTGAAGATAGGTTGATAATTACCATTTGTTTCAGTGGCCCAGACCATGAGGAGTCTTACGCTTACATCGTTTCCAAAGTCCATGCTTTGAAAGGCCGTAACGGGATTAAATGATGCCCCTGTTACAAGATTTGATGTTGTAGGAAAAGCAGATGATCCGAAGAAAGCATTATTTGTAAGTTGTACAGCTTCGCCGCTCCCTTTCATTTTAACCATGGTAGGAATGATAAAAGCTTCCCCCTGGTTGCTTGCGCCACTTGGGCTTGAAAGATTAAAATTAGATTCAAATGAATCCTTTTTAAATCCTCCCACCATATTGGCCGAGTTTTCTTGAAGCCATGCAGTTACTTTATTAATTGTACTTTCGACGTTATAAAAATTCTCAGCGTCTTTTTTTAAGACGTATCGAACCTTATTTGAGCTTTCTGAGGTTTGAAGCATCGAGGAGCTTACAAGCATTGCAAGACCTGTTAATACCATTACTCCAAGCAGAATATATCCTTTCTGATTATTGTCTTCCTGAATATAGTTTGCCTTTTTCATGCAGCGCCTCTTTATTGTTTAATATTTGTAGTTTAAATTTCTTATTCCGACGACTTGAGAAACTTTTGCCAGATACGGTTTTTTAGTTCCGCTTAGTAAAGTATCACTTTCAACTTCAACTGTTATCATTACTGATTGAACATTTTGAATGGCAGAATTTGGAAATGGATGGGCTGAAGTTGCAAGAAGGGGAAGTGTGATCGGATTTCCTGATGAATTAATGTAAGAGAAGGTGAGGCGTCCAAGGGGGACAAGTTCGTCTTCCAGGGATTCCTTTTGTCTGATAATTGGGCTTAGCTCTTCTTCTGAATGATATGAAATTACCGATACTACTTCAAGAAGGCTTCCTGAAGGAAATATTGCTCCGGGGTGAAATTCCCTGTTAATTGCAAGGGTCACCGAAGTGTTGTTCAGGCTTGCTACTGTACCATATAACCCATCATCAAGACCAACAGTGGAGTTTGTAATATAAATAGTATCACCCTGAGATATTTTTTCAGTAGATGTCAGATGTATCGTGTTTTGAGTTTCGGGGTTAAGATCTTGGGTCAGAATATAAGTTTCACCTGATTCGTTTAATCGAAAAGTAAACTTGTGTTCAGTAGTGTCTGAAACGAGGATTGGCTCTGTTACTGTTTTATCGTTAAGAGTTGCCTGATCTATAAGGAAATTTGATTGATGGAATGGCACTCCGTTTCCAAGCATCCGGATTTCGGGAGTGATCATTTCTATAATTGTTTGTGCTTTCAATTGTGTAAGAACTCTGACTTCATTGTCATGTGAAAGGGTGGAGAGAGAAAGGTATCCAGAGAGGGTTGCTCCCATTATTAGCGATGAAATCAGGAGTACAAAAAGTGATTCAATAACTGAAAAACCGTTCTCCGTCAGAATAAAATTATTTCCGGATTTTTGCTGCATAAGATTCAGGACTCCCATGCTGCAAAAGTTGTTGTGTATGTAATAGGATTAGGAAGATATTTATCAACGCTGGAGACTGATATGTTGATAGTCCGAGAGCCGTCAGGATTTGTTGTAACAACAGTGGTTCTGTAAAATTCAATGTTTCCTGTTTCTGATGTTACTGGTTCATTGGTTTCGTTATAAGAGTTGTTTAGTTGATCTATAAAAACACCGGCCAGAGATTCGGCTTTGCTTATGGCTATGTTCATAGCCACATTTCCGAGTTCAACCTGTTTTTGAAACCTGGTTGCGGATACTCCTGACCATAGAATATTAAGACCGACCAGGCTCAGGAAGACAAGTCCAACAAGCATTTCAAGCATGCTGGAACCTTTTTCGTCCATTAGCTCACTTTGATTAAAAGTTTCTGTTGTGGAAATTTTGTTAATAAGTGGTTTCACAAAAGCAGATTGCTCCTAAAGTTTCTACAAGGAGCTGAATCGTCCCTTTTTGAAGCTTTCTTTACTAATGGGTGTGCTTCTAAGAATTTTTTTGGCTTTAAATAGTGATAATTATTAGTAAGTGAGCTTAACTATCTGATAATTATTGAAAAATTGCCTTTCCGGAGTTTTTTAACTGATTCTTGTCTATCATTAATTTCGACTTTCAAGTTTTTCCCTACGGACCTGAGTACTGACTTTCGAAACGCACAAGCTTACTGAGTATCCCGCGACCCAGAAAGAAAATAGGTTCAACCCTCTGTCTCCCCTGGAATGATGGGCTTAATGAGATTTTTGGTATATAGTGAACGTGATTAGAATTTCCGTATTTGAAGAATCTGTCGTCGCGTTCACTATATTGTGCGCCCAGAGGGTGCACCAGATACAAATATACCCCACATAAGATAAGCTGAGGGCCGTTAGGCCCTTCAAGAAAGGAAACATAAGGGTTGGACGACATTTCTTGACACCCTCCGGGTGACTGATATCTGGAACGTTCACTATACATTAATCTGGTTCACCTCTGGCTCACATACCCCAATTTAATTTTCCTAACGGAAAATTAAATCCCGTGGGGTATAAATAGTTATAAAGATGAATAGAGAACGGTAGTCGTCAAGAACCAAATATTAAAAAGGGAGTAAGCTAACTGACTTATTAATAGAATCCTTAAAGTTAATAGTTTTCTTTATTTTCTTGTGGCTATGTCAATTATTCTTGATCTTAGCTGATCTTCCCTTAGCATGCTCCAGCCAGAAATTTTGTCATCAAGGTTGATTCGTTCCATTTTATCTATAAATGGAACTATAATTACTAACCCTGGGCCAAGCACATTTTTAAGTCGACCAAGTCTGAAAATCACACCTCTTTCATTTTTAGCAAGCATTTTTATGGATTTTGATGCCATAAATGAAAATGCGAGAAGAAGCACAATCGGGAAAAAAATTAGCACGGCAGACATTAAATAATTCTCCAAATAGAATTTAGAATTTTCGGGTTTGCAGTTATATCTTATAGTTAGTAGTGTTAATGTTCAATATAAAAGATATAGGGCTAGAAAACATATGAAAAATTCAGGTAATTGCACCTTTTTTGTTAAGCGTTGTTTCTCTTGTGTTGTAAGTTTGTTTGTTTTTACTGCTTTTTTTGTTTTTTCTTCTTTGCCTTACGTGCAGGCAGAGGATTCGGTAAGTGGGATTTATCGTTATCAGAAGAACAAGCTTGATCTATCTTTTGGCTGTGCGATTTTGTTACCTGGAAGTGTTTCTTCTGAAGCTGGCGCAAAATATGTTGTTACTTTAAGTGATAAGTCTTTTGATTGTAAAAAGGCCATTTCTGCATCTGATCCAAAGCAGGCAGTTGGTGATATTCTGATGGAACTTGATCAGGGAAGTGTTGAATTTGTGGTGAATTCCAGCTCGGAAATAGAGAATAATACGATATTTTTTCAGACCTGGTCACCGCTTGATAGCCTTAGTCTTCAGGGAGTTTATGAAACAAAGGTTTCTGTATCTGCAGATGGCAGCAGAATTAAGGGTAAATTCAGCAGTGGTGGGGTTAAAACAATTCAAATGGCCACTGAACGCGAGATTGAGGTTGATTTAAGCTTTGATTTGGGGATTTTGAAATAGACCCGACTGTCATAGGGCCGATATCTTGATGGTTGTGGTTAATTAGCACATAACTACTAGTGATTTTCCCTGTATAGATAATGATACGTTAGTGTGCTAACTCTTTTGTAGTTGAACCATGCTGGAGGGTAATCTATGAATCACATCAGAGTAGGGCAGCCAAAGAGAAGTAAAATATTGTTTGTAGTTGGTGGTTTTTTAATTTTATTCAGCTTGGTATTTATCTCGGTCGGTTATTTTTCTCTAAAGAATGAATCGGAGTATGCTGCAAACGGTGAGACTGTTGATGGAACAGTTCTTTCCAGGACAGTTGAAGAGAGGTGGAGTACTGATTCTTCAACAAAGCGCCAGACTAAAACTACTTATTACAATATTTCTTATAATTTCATTGCTCCTGACGGAAGAGAGATTGAATCTACCAGTGGTGTGTCCCGATCGGTTTACGAAAGTGCTCAAGAGGGTGCTCCGATTACTATTCAGTATTTAAAGCAAGATCCAGATACAAATCGTGTTTATCAGGAACCTGATTATATCTTTGGGTCGGCGTTTTGTGCATTTGGGTTGTTAACTATTCTTGCTGGCCTTGGGACTCTCTGGTTTGAGATAAAGACTCGTGCGTTCACTGCTCGTCTGATGCGGGATGGCGTGCGTGTTGATGCTGTAGTGGAATCGGTTGCGCCTGGAAATCTTAGCATTAATAATGTCCAGCAATGGCAAATTGAATATTCATACACGGATCTCAAGGGAGTAAAGCGTATCTGCAAGAGCAGCCATGTTCCTCCTCAAGTTGCCGGTGAATGGAACCCCGGAGACAAAGGCGCCATTAGATATGATAAGGATAACTCTGAAAAGAGTATTTGGATTGGACGTGTGTGAAAAACGGGGTAGTAGGCTAGTCTCTCCTAAGCAATTCCTTGTAAATTTTAAGAGTTTCACTAATCACGATCTCCTCGTCAAATTCTCTTAGTACTTTCTTTCTTGCGTTCTTCCCCATTTCATTTCTCATTTGTGGATTGTCAATAAGTTTTTGTATGGCGCATTCTAATGCATCAATATCTTGTGAAGGAACAAGAAATCCGTTTATTTTATCTTCAATAATTTCTCTACAACCTGGAACATCGGTAGCTATAAGAGGGAGTCCACAGGCACCGGCTTCTATAAGGCTTCTTGGCACACCTTCTCCGTATGTTGTTGGTAAAATAAAAATATCAACGCTCCTTAAAAGCTCAGGCATATCATCTACCTGCCCAAGAACCTGAATAGCGCCATCATTTTTCCATTCTTCAATCGACTTGGTATCAATAGCTCTTGGATTTCCTTTATCTGGGACTCCTGCAAGCATAAACAGAGCTACTTTACCAGCAGCTTTCATGCTATACGCAACCTCAACAAACTCCCCAATCCCCTTATCCCAGAGGAGCCGTGCAGCAAGGAGAATTTTTATTTTCTGATCAGCATGATTCTTTCTCTCAGAAGGATAAAATTTCTTAACATTAACTCCAGAACCTTTAATCACCCGAATCTTATCCCTCTGTAACACCCCGGACGAACCAAATGCTTTTTCATCGTCTGTATTTTGAAGTATCAGAAGTGATCTCTTGTCATTCAGAACCCAACTGAGAAGTATTTTTACTACAGGCCGTAACATCCTTGCCTTTACTGCATCTGAAATAAATACGTACCCCAAGCCCGCAACCGCATTAACTCGTCCCTTTACCCCTGCAAGCTTAGCAGCAATTGAACCAAGGATGACACACTTGATGGTAAAGTGATGAACCAGTACTGGCTTTTCTCTTTTATATAAATTCCTCAAATACCATATCAGCTTGAGTTCTCTTAAAGGATTCAGACTTTTCCTCTCCATAGGCACTGCCTCCCACAGAAAGCCCTCATCCTGTAAGCGTTTAGCATATTCATCAGCAGGAGAAATCAAAAGAAGATCATACCCTGCATCTCTAAGTGCTCTTGCCAGAGATAATCTGAAATTAAAGAGATACCAGGCAGTATTTGCAAATAGGATTATTTTTTTATTCATTTTTTAGCCGCAGATGAACGTAGATGAATCCGGATAAAAGAAAACTGAAGAAATCACTCAGCCCCACAGAAACCACCAAATCGCTAATGACCCATTCCCGACAATGCTCAAAGGTTCTGTTGAGTGGTGTATTGGTTTCGGGTGGAAAATTATCTGTTAGGAAGAAAATGTGCATTTAGTTAGTTTTAATCAAAAGATTAATACCTTTTTCTGTTAGGCGGTATTTTTGTAAAGGACTCTGAGGTTTTTCAGGTAAAGTCATTTCAATTAAACCCTCTTTCAGTGCTGGTTTAAGATATGCACTATGAATATGTGATTTGTCCTTTAAGGAAAGTAATTTTCTTATTTCAAAGCTACTTAAATTCCCTTCATTTTTTATGAGAGTTAAAAGATATAAAACCTGAGCGGTGACTGTAGGGGTGACTGTAGGGGTGACTGTAGGGGTGACTGTAGGGGTGACT
>DAOLCO010000014.1:30325-71370 GCA_035327825.1 Oligoflexia bacterium
GGTGACTGTAGGGGTGACTGTAGGGGTGACTGTAGGGGTGACTGTAGGGGTGACTTGTCCGGTGATTCCCTCCAGATCCGATCTAAGATCAGGATATTTCATAATAATTCTAAAAACATCCCCCTCAATCATCTCAGGATCTGCACCGCCGTACAACTTACCATACTTCATAAGTTTTCGCATACCAGACCCAAGCTCATCAGCCCTTCCAAGAGACCTGAAAAAACTCGCAATTACAGGATTCTTTGGAAAGGGTGTGAAATTTTGAGGATTGATAAGACCAATACCATGAGGCTTGCTACTGTTCTCAGTTACAACCCTTCCCCTCTCAATAATTAACTTAGCTGGAAAAGCATTCAAATATTCACGATGAATAAGAATATTTGAAGCAATTTCTCTAAATATTGCACTACGAAGACTGATACGTTGTGTCTCTTCAAGATAAAAAGGATCAGAAAGATGCTTTGCTACAAAACCCATAATTCTATCAAAGCTATCGATAAGATTGGTCTGAACAATATCTCGATCATCATACCGATCAAGATTAGATTTTCTTAAAATGAGATCAGTTTTGTGATGTGGAACTGCCGAAAGTATTAAGTGATCATCACCTAATAGCAATATTCCTGCAAGTGTTACTCCGCTCTGCTGGGTTGATATATCTGTCTGGTACAATTGGGCACTCTTTAGAAAATCAGAGTCATCCATATTTTTCCAGGGGTGCCCATCCCAGTGCAAATCCGCAAGTTTTTTAGATTTAGCCATTAAGTCAGATCTCAGATCAGATACTTTGACTAAAGGATAAATCCTGTTTTCTGAATAGGAAGATTGTTTTCGACTATATAATGAATAAACCAGATTAGTATTATTTGTTATATCTATATCCGCATCTTCATTTCTGTCATATATCCTGCCATTACAACGATGTACCTGGGAACTGCATGGGACATAGATATGAAGAATTATTTTATTATCAATCTCAAGTGAATCCACCGAAAGATATACTGGTGGCGCTATTTTTAACTCATTATTTACCGCATTAACAAAATCTCTTTTGATTTGCTCTACATTGTCCGGCTCGCATCCAATAAACTCTCCATTATCCCTTACTCCTAAAAGTATCGTACCGCCCTGCCTGTTTAGAAATGAACATACCGTTTCAAAAACGTCCTTACTGATAGCAGTACGTGACTCCTTAAATTCAAGAGAAACTCCTTCTCCTTGAGAAATTAATTTTTCAATTTGTGTTATGTTGATATTCATATTTATTATTATCTACAGATGTATAGCAATGTACACGGATAAATGAAAAAAATTAAATTACTTTTGTTTTAACTGCAGATGGAGGTGGATAGGGTACACCAAACCATCAATGACCTATTAGCTTACTATCTTCCCCAACTGTGTCTATCTGCGTCTGCAGTTACCACCCGACCTCAACCATGCCTGAAACATCAAAACACTCCATAATTGAGTTCCCCAGTTAAACTCCTCTCTCAGATGCTCACCCCACATTTTCTGCATCATCTCTGAATTAAAAAACCCATCTTGTCCCATCCTGTTCACATCCAGAAGCTCTTCGGCCCAAGGGCGAAGCGGTCCCCGTAACCACTCCGCAATTGGCACCGAAAACCCCATCTTAGGGCGATCAATCAAAGAATCGGGCACATACTTTCGTAGAATTTCCCTTAACACCCATTTCCCTCTCTTTCCTCTTATCTTCATCGAAAGCGGAAGTGACCACGCAAACTCAACGAGTCGATAATCCAGAAAAGGTGCCCGGGTTTCAATGGATGTAGCCATAGAAGCACGGTCGACTTTCACAAGGATATCATCAGGGAGATACCCTAAGCTATCCTTATACATTACCAGCTCAGAAAGATTGTCGGAGCAAAAATCATCCTGCCTTTTTTTTATTTTTTTTATGTCAGACAAAAGAAATGATTTTTCACCACACCTTTCACCCTGCAAAGAAACATACATTTCATCAAAACTTTTAGCAGATAATACCGAAGCAAGTTTCTGTACTTGATGGGCAACTCCATATGACGGATGTTTTTTTGTAAATAATCCAAGTGTTTTTAGGTATATATCCTGGGTAAGCCTGTTTGAAACTCCACTGACCGAATATGAAAGTATCTTTCTAAAAATATACGGAATATTATGAAGCGAAGGTAAATAGGAGTGCCTGTTATAGCCACCAAACAATTCGTCCCCACCATCACCTGATAGACTTACGGTAACATTCCTTGACGTTATTGCACTTAAAAGATACGTCGGTATCTGTGATGAATCTGCAAAGGGTTCATCATATATTTCTGGTAATCGGGGAATTATTTCTAATGCATCTTTGGCAGTAACATATTCATCCGTATGCTCCGTACCTAAATGTTCTGCAACTGTTCTTGCATATTCAGCTTCATCATAGCGAGCATCAATAAAACCAATGGTAAAGGTTCTAACCGGCTTTGAAGATTCCTGCTGCATCAAAGATACAATTAAAGAAGAATCCACTCCTCCCGATAAAAATGCTCCAAGGGGAACATCCGAAATAAGCTGTGACCTGACAGACTCTCGTAATATACGCTCAGTTTCTAAAACTCCTTCCAGATCCTTACCCAAAAATGGATTTCTTTTTCCGTTTTCAATCGCTTTTCTTAGGCTCCAGAATGAAATTTCTTTTTCTTGCTTATTTGCACCCAAAGATATTTCAAGAATATGTCCCGGAGTTAATTTGCTAATTCCCTTATATATAGACAAAGGAGCAGGAATAGATGAAAGAGTTAAAAATTCACTTATTGCATCTAAATTAATTTCTGCAAGAAAAGCAGGATGCTTCCTAAGCGCTTTTAGTTCGGATCCAAATAAAAACACATTCCCCTGCCATCCGAAATACAAAGGCTTTTCACCCATCCTGTCGCGTGAAAGCCGTAAAATTCTCTCTTCCCTGTCCCAGACAGCCAGTGCAAACATTCCCACTGACCTCTTAAGCGTCTCTTCCAGACCCCAGGCATCAATCCCGGCAAGTAAAGTCTCCGTATCGGAATGTCCTCTCCAGTTTATACCTGAAAGTTCTTCTCTTATTTTAAGATGATTATAAATTTCACCATTAAAGATGATGACAAAACGCCCACTATGAGAAATCATGGGCTGATGACCTGCGGATGATATATCAAGGATGGACAATCGTCTGTGGGAGAGTCCTATACCTGCATCCTTATCCATCCAGACACCTGAGTCATCTGGGCCACGGTGTGAAATAGCATGGCCCATTGACTCAAGGGTTTTTTCCCAATCATCAGAGGGAAGGAAATGACCTGAATCAATAAATCCTGCGATACCACACATTATGGTGTCATTCCTGAATATAAATTTTGATATTGGGAAACAATCCTATTTATATCGAAATTAGATTCTATTCTTTGCCTTGCTCTTTTCCCTAAATCTTTTAGTTCAGTGGGATCTTTTGAAAGCATTGTAAGAATTGCATTTGATAAAGCATTTAAATCATTTGGTGGAACAATAATTCCCGTATCACCCACAATAAAGGCAGAATCACCAACATCTGTTGCAACACAGGGCACTCCACAGGACATACTCTCACCAAGAACATTAGGAAACGCTTCACCGTATATTGAAGGACACACAAGTAAGTCAATTGAATTTAATATTTCAGGAATATCACTTCTAATACCTAAAAGATAAATATCCGAATCTTCTTTTAAACGAAATTCGCGGATAGCTGCCAACAATTGCTCGTTTTTATAGTCAACATTTCTTCCTGCAAACAGGAACGTACAATTGCGATCTTCATTTAAAACCTTACTTGCAGCTTCAATCATTCCCAGATGGTTTTTTTGAGGATCGAATCTCGCGACCATACCAACAATTTTTTTATTTTCAGGGATGTTAAGTTTTCTTGCTAGCGTATTAGATTCAATTTTATAAGGCTTAAATATATCAAGATCAAAACCGTTGGGTATAAAATGAAATTTTTTGCCATCATATCCCAATTCAACATGAATATCAGATGAATTACTGGAACATGAAATTATCCTAGTTGGATATTTAGAAGATAAGAAAGAACAAACCTTGACTATCATACGAGTAGAGAGAGATGTCTTTTCTCTATCAAGGTTTGAATTCCTGATTCCCCAAAAAATCTTCTTCACTCCAGTCCATTTTGCGGCAAGTCCACCAATCAAGTCCGCATGATACATCCAAGTCTGTACCACGTCAGGTTGTATTTTTTTTAAATAATGAACCAGTTTATAGAACCTGAATGGGTCAGGAAACTTTGAGCGCATTCCCAGTTGAGTGACAGGAACCCCAAGTTTCTTAAAATCAGAAAGCAAATCTCCCCCACTACCAAGTGAAATAACATAAGGAGTAAAAGATTTATCTAACCGCTCAATCAAACGAAGTAACATCAACTCAGCCCCACCCCGATTAAGACCAGTAATGATAAAAACGATTTTCATTCTTTACTTTAACAAAGTTTGATTAGTATAGTATTGATATTATTTTTAACATGGTAAAACAAGGATTATGTATTTTTAGATCTTTTTTTATCATCCACAGATGAACACGGATAGACACAGATATGTTTGGTATTTTTTATCACAATACTCATTGCATGGCTAAAAGGTGAAAGTTGGCTCAAAGTGCAATATACTATTCCTCATCCCGTCACTTTCAGGGGGAGGAGCTGAGAGGGTCATCTGCACCCTCGCAACACATCTTGATAGAAGCAAATTCAATGTAGCAATCGCTGTCGTAACATTAAAAAATGCGGTTTATAAAGATGATCTCCCCGATGATGTTGAAGTTATAGATATAAAAGCAAGTCGTGTATTGTTTGCGCTTCCTAGAATAATAACACTTTTATGGAAAAGAAAACCACATATCGCATTTTCAACCTTGGGACATCTTAATCTTGCACTTTCTATTGTTCGACCTATTTTACCATCAAAAACAAAGTATATTGCGAGAGAAAGTAGCATCGTTTCCGAGGTTCAAAAAAATATTAAGTATTCAACACTCTGGAAACTTGCATATCAATTTTTCTATATAAGATTTGATAAAATAATAGCACAATCAAATTACATGCGTGATGATTTAATCACTCATTTCAAGATACCAGCAGATAAGATTACAGTAATACACAATCCGCTCGATATAGATAAAATCAATATACTTGCAAATGAACCACTAGAGGATAATGTAGCTCTTACTTCTAAAAACCAAATCAACCTCATTGCAGCAGGAAGATTAAGCAGGGTGAAGGGTTTTGATCTTTTGCTAAAAGCAATATCGATGGTTAACGATATAAATGTCAGATTATTAATCCTTGGTGAAGGTGAACTAAATGAGGACCTAAAAGTACTATCTTATAAGCTTAATATATCAAAAAAAGTATTTTTTTTAGGCTTTAAAAAGAACCCTTACCCGTATTTAAAAAATGCAGATGCGCTTATACTAAGCTCCCACTATGAAGGATTTCCCAATGTCGTGCTTGAAGCCCTGGCATGTGGAACTCCTGTAATCGCTACACCAGCACCAGGAGGCACAAAAGAAATTTTACATGGCTTAAAGGAGTGTCTTATAGTAGAGGAAATATCACCAAAAGCCATCTCCGACGGTATTTCCAGATTTGATTTCAACGTAAGTCTAGATACAGAAATTGCTTCTGCCTATAGCTTGGAAACTATCATGAGAAGATATGAAAGAGAGATTTTAATAGATGTACTCATTTGATGTTGATGTTTTAATTCTGCCATGTATTCTGATTTTTCTTGCAACCTTCGGTGTTACACTATACGCAACAAAATCAGCCGCCTTTTCAATACTTGCTTCAATAGTTAAAGCCGGGTTCTTTCTTATTTATTTCGGTTATTTTTTTGATGGAAAATATACTTTCTCAGATGACATCACCTACCTTCACTCTGGAATAATTCTTCTCAAAAATAGAATTAATATATTTAACATAATTGAAGAGTGGAGATATATACGGTCAGTCGTGGGAGGTACTCATGTAGGATATAATCTCATTAATGCATTCGCAGTTTTTATCTTCGGAGAATACTATTTTGCACCAGTTGTATTCAATACTTTACTTATACTACCTATAGCATTTTTTGGGTCGAAACTTGCATCATTAGAGTTTGGTTTCGATTCAAAATATAAAAAAATATTTTATGCCTTTTTGCTTTTTCATCCCGATATTTTCACCTGGTCATCTATGCTTAATTTAAAAGATACAATTGTGTTACTACTGCATATAACAATGCTTTATGCAGGCTCCTTATACTTTAGAGGACATATCAAACTATCAATGATTATTGGTACTATATCATTTTTCCTACTGTCTATATTACGGTTTTATGTTCCTTTATTAATAGTACTTGCCCTCTTTATTTCTATTTTCTTTACAGCAAAAATCAGATCTCGATTTTTCTATCTTGTTTTAGGAGGTGGCCTACTTGCAATGGTCATTCTTGGACTTGGAACAGGACAAATTCAGTACTCTATTGATCAAATGAAATCATCAATGACAAACCCTGTAACTGGCTTTATTCGTGCAACACTCACTCCAATTCCATTTCATACAGATGAAAGTTATGACTTCCTTAATTTACCTGCTCTTTTTCACTGGATAATGATCCCGGTTGTTCTATTAGGTGTAAATCAAATTAGAAAAATTAAAACCCCTTTTACTATGTTCTTCCTTATATACCTATACGTATTTTTGGCTCTGTATGGTGTGTATTCTGAACTTCAAGGCCCACGTCACCGTGTGCAACTTGACTTTGCATTAGCGGTGCTGCAATTCGTTGGATTTCTCAACTTACTCAGAGCATATCGGGTCATTGACAGAAAAAAATCAACTTTCTCTCGATGAAGCAAAAACATTCCTGAATAAGGTGCTCTTTTTAATTTCCTCAGCAACTAGCCTATGTCCGGTTTCATTCCAATGTGCATCAACTGGATAAAATTCAAATTTTTCTCCGGTTGAAAGGAAAAAATTATGAAAAATTTCCTGCATATCAATAACTTCATAGCCTGAATCTAAGGCTTCTTTCATGAAAAATTTCCTCATTAAATCAAAATAACTTCCCTTGGCCTCCTTTAAACCTTCTTCAGAGTATAAATTTGGTCTCATACCATCAAGTACAAATAGGATTTTTTCGGGCTTAAGCTTACTATACTCGGGAAGTAAGGATAAAAAGAGATTAACCGCCTTAAAAGAATCTTGTAATCTTTCGGAATCAACAGAAGCCGAAACATTTCCTACATATTTTTCTTTAACAACAGGATCTGGCTTCATCAAAACATTAAATACTGAACCTAAAGGAACTCCTAAAGTGTTATTGATATATCTAAGAATGCCCGATTGAGTTGCCATTTTATTCCAAGTGGATTTTCCAGAATAATCAATTCTTTTCAGTGAGCAGGCATCATTTGCTTCACATTGAAAGTAATGAAACCCGGGTGCGTTTTTGTACTTAATCATACTCTCATCAAAATCATTTCCAACAATAACAATCACAATACCATCAGGAGAAAATTCATCGGCAAGAAATTGGCTATAAGCAAGATATTGAGAAAGTGGTGATCCTGATAAACCGACACCATACACTCTTCCTTTATCTTCGAATTCATGAGCTAGTAGACCATGCATGGTCTCCTTATTTTGTACCTGCATTGCCTCAACATAGCTGTCCCCAATGATGCCAAGTAGTGGTCTTTCATCGTATGGATCAAAATCATGATCGCTCATAAATCCATAATTATTAACCTTCTTCATATTAGAGATTTGAAAATTCCACCCATAAGAAATCATTATTTTTCTATCAGGGTGAAAATGAAAATAAGGATTCTCTTCGTTAACTGGCTGTGCATAGGTAGCATCAGTTACAGGAAGAAATAGAAATACCATTTCAAAGATTATTATAGTAAAAAAAATACCAATTAAAGAAGCCAATAATCCTTTTAAAACATCTTTAGTCATTCACGTACTCCTTCCACGCCTGAAAACTCAAAACGAACCACAAACTCTCCTTCCAGTTTCTGATTCCTGTCTGATGTTCCTGCCACTTATCTCTAATCATTCTTGAATTAAAAATCCCTTCTTCCTTCAATCTTTTCTCAGTCAATAGCTCCTCTCCCCATTCTCTGAAATCCGTCTTCATCCAGTAATCCACCGGCACACCAAAGCCCATTTTAGGTCTGTCTAGAAGTTCTTTAGGAACATACTTATACAGAACTTCCTTTAAAATCCACTTAGCTTGCTCGTCCCTCACCTTCATATTAAAAGGAAGTTTCCATGAAAACTCGACTACCCGGTAATCCAGTAAAGGCACCCTTGTTTCAAGACTCACCCCCATCGCAGCTCTATCTATCTTCGCAAGAATATCACCGGGAAGATAACTTAGCATATCAGTATACATCATTCTTTCAGTGTGTGAATGAAAAGGAAGAGTGTCACTTCTATCCGTATGTGGGGTAACAGGCTCTTTCCCATTGATGACCATTTTTTCAGGAAATCTCCAGGAACTTACCGCCGTATGATAATACTCTTTTTCGTCTTTACAGGCTAAATACTTACTCAGGGCACCTGCTCGGTCCAGATTGGAATAATCAAAACCATTAGGTAGCACATTCTTTGCATTAATTATAAGCGGCTTTCCAACATCCATAGCTAGAAAACAAATTAGTGGACTTAAAATCTTTCTAAGGGGATACGGTATCAATGAAATCTTGTTCCATAGCTTTTCAGCACTGGCGTATCGCCCATACCCTCCAAACAGTTCATCACCGCCATCACCTGAAAGAGAAACTGTAACATGCTGCTTAGCGAGTTGAGACACCAAAAATGTTGGTATTGCAGATGAATCTCCAAAAGGCTCATCATATAGCGAGGGAAGCATCGGTATAACCTCCATTGCTTCCTTGGGAGTTACATAGAGTTCAGTATGATCGGTGCCTAAATGCCTTGCCACTGCTTTTGCATATACCGCTTCATCATACCCCTTTTCATTAAAGCCAATAGAAAAGGTTTTAACAGGCTTAGAGGACTGGGCTTGCATCAGGGCTACTACCGTAGATGAATCAATGCCGCCTGAAAGAAAAGCGCCTAATGGAACGTCAGAAATCATCTGCCCTTTTACAGACTGCATCAAAACTCGCTCAAGCTCATTTACAGCTTCTTCATCTGAACCTTCAAACTGATTATTTCTACCACTCAATACGACTTCATCTAGACACCAGTATTTTTGAGGTTCAGGATATTCGCCAGTAGAAACCGTACCCTTAAGAGTAAGTATACTTCCCGGAATCAGTTTTTTAATCCCTTGGTATATGGAATAAGGGGCATTGATATATCCATGCCTGAGATATAAAGCCAGAGAATCCCTGTCTATTTCTCCCATGAAATCAGGATGTACCTTGAAAGGCTTCAGCTCTGAAGCAAAGATGAAGCTCCCTCCCTGCCAGCCATAATATAGTGGCTTCTCTCCCATCCGGTCTCTGATGAGAATCAGTTCTTTTTCTTTACGATCCCACACCCCAATCGCAAACATCCCCACTGTTTTTTTTATAGTTTGTGCAATACCCCAGTCATCAAAACCGGCAAGCAGTGTTTCGGTATCGGAATGACCTCGCCAATGTACATTTTCCAAATTTTCTCTTAGCTCAAGATGATTATATATTTCACCATTAAAGCTGATTACATATCTTGCCGAAGGTGACATCATAGGTTGATGACCCGCAGGGCTTAGATCGAGTATGGAAAGTCTTCTGTGCGAAAGAGCGATACCCGCTTCAGGATCAGTCCATTCACCTGAGCTATCTGAGCCACGGTGGCGGATTGCCAAAGCCATTTTTTTTACTAATTCTTTTGAATCGGTATTTGAGTGATAGGTTCCTTTGAAATAGCCTGCTATACCGCACATTTTTATTGTTTATTATCCATTCTTTTAAACACCATTTTATGGCACCCAAGACTGCTAGCTTTTTCACCTTTCAGGATACTAAATCCTCTTGAATGCATATATGCGTCAAGAGTCTCGTATGTTACAAATTCAAATGGATATCCACCGACCCAGTCAATCATGTCATGAAGTATGCTCATACCCCTATTTTTCCGATAATTAAACCACTCAGACAATACCGTCATAGGTTTAAGTAAAAAAGTGTATTTCAACAAAATTAAAAACTTTGCTAAAAAACCAATCACATACCCATACACAAGGTTTAAAGGACTAGGCAGTTTATTGTAAACAAACTTGATAAACCACCAGAAATGAGATTTCCAGCCTTGATCGTTATAAAGTGCAAGATATAGCAAACCATCGTGCTTAACTCGACTGATAGCGTGTTCAATACCTACCCACATGGCTCCAGTATGGTGAAGCACCCCCCAGGAATAAACTATATCAAAATGATCGAGAGCATTTATATACTCAAAATCCAAAGCTGAACCTTGCTCAACATTCCAGTTGTCATCATCAGGAAAATATCTTCTTTTAAGCTCTGCCGTACATGCAACTGATTCTGAATCGTAATCGAATGAATAAACATTCGCACCAAGACGACGGGCAGCAAGACTGAAAAGACCGCTTCCTGAACCGATATCAAGGAAAGATTTATTTGAAAGGTCGTCGAAGCCAAGCATCTCTATTAGTGAAATTTCAGCTTGTTTGATTCGGTCTTCGTCGAGAACTGAAAGAAAGTTTTTCCAGTTTTTTCCGAATTCGAATCTATTTTGTGTATCCATAAGATTATTTTGCTTTTAAATTTTTTAATAAACTAGATACTCCAGAAACCACAACCAATCTCTCATTGCTTGAAAGAACAAATAAATATGCAGAAAACAAGAGAATAGATAAAATTGATAGATCTATAAACATTAAATTTTTTAATGGATACTGTATTCTTAAATATAAAGAAAGAAAGCCTAAAATAATGTTTAAAATAACAAAAATAAGGACAGGAGCATATTTCCAATCCAATTGGTATGCCCTAAATGAAAAGTATGTAGCAATAATTGACTTTACTATTTGTCCTAGCATAACGGCTATTCCAACACCCAAAATTCCCATATGAGGAGCAAGTATATAAATACCGCCTAGAGTAAAAACAAAAAAAGCAAAGTAGCTATATAAATTCAAATAACTTTTTTTTGATAATCCAATTCCAATTTCAGTAATCCATCCAATAGACTGAATAGCCAAGCCCATGGCTAAAGGAAACACAACTATACTAGCTCCAGAGAATCTATCTGAAGCTAATATATTAATAACTGGCTCAGCGAATGCAGAAAGAAAAAAAACACTCACACAGACAAGAGCAGCAAAGACTTTTAAAACGACATTATATGTTTTAGCCGCATCTGCTTCTTTATGAATTGATAAAGAAAATGGACCCCAAGCTGTTTGAAAAGCCTGGATTACCAGGGTCAGCAACATTGCAACTTTTGCACCAGCTGCATACAAGCCCAGTTCGGTTGCACCCAAAAAAGAATCAACAAGTGAACGTTCCACGGTCGGCATAAAAGAACTTAGTGCACATATGATACCGAACGGTATGGCATAAGGGACAAGATCTTTAAGAAAGTAAAAATTTTTGGGAATAACCAGCCATTTTTTGATGAAAAAAATACCTGTTACCCCAAAGACAATCTGTGAAATGAGAGCACAAATGAACACTCCTTCAACTTCCATTTTTAAGTAAAGAATCCCAATAACAATTAACATCATGTAAGAGAATACAGAGCCTAAAGAAATGAAAAGAAATTTTTTCCTTGAGAAAGTCCATTTAAGAAGGTTCTGCGAAAAGTTAACCAAAACCATACATGGGACTTGCAGCAGGTTTAATAAAAAAATAGTTTCTGCCTTTTCATGCACACTTAGCAAAGAAGATATGGCACTTGAAAAAAAATACACGGAAGGGAGAACTATTAGAATTAAAAGAAACTGAATTGCTAGAGATTGCGAGATAAGCTGCTTTCTGTTTTCCTCGTCTTTATACTCGTAAAAAAACCGTGCAACAGCAGAATCTTGTCCAAAAACTAAAAATATTGCAAGGAAGCTTGAAAAGAAAAGAAACAAATCAATCAATCCATACTCCTCTACACTGAAGCTTCTTGCAAGCAATGGAAAAGTGATAAGAGAAACAGCTCTACTTAATGAGGTTGATACACCATAAAGGAATGTGTCTTTAAAAAGAAATTTTAATCTATTTTTATTATTTAAAGTTGAGAGATCATTTGAAGGCATTCTTATTTTTCTTTGAAGTTATATAATTTATATATCTTCCTATAGAGCGTTCAACAACTATATTGTCATACCATTGCTTGCCTTTCTTTCCCATCCCTATATATTTTTCTGGGTTCGATAAGTAGTCCTCAAAGTAATCAGCAATTTCATTTGCACTATTCGCATTCATCAATGGATAGAGTCCATTATTATATGTATCAATTAATTCTGCATTTAAATACTTCATCAATGGTTTGCCGAGAGCAAGTGGTTCTAAAGTTGAGCCGCAAGTTACCCAACTATGAGCAAATTGGTCACACACTATATCACTTAAAGCTAGCCCGATCATTAAATCTTTCCTATACATTTTGGGCATCCAGCAAATTCTATCTTCTATATTTAAATTTTTAATAAGTTTTTTTGACTGCTGAACATTTGGACCATACTCTAGTAAAACTAACATAGATTTTACACTATTATTTGACTTAACGAACTTAGAATAACCGTTGATTAATTTGTCATTACCTTTTTGATTCGGATCAGAGATAGATCCACCCCAAACGTGTCTCGCCTGAGAAATTATCATTAAATCTGATTTCTCTCTAATTTCTTTAAATATATGATACCAATGAGTTCTTTCAGCAAAATTTTCAATTAAGTTTTCATTATAAATTTTAGTATAAACCATTGGAAGTGGATCAAGCCATCTTTCTTTGTAATTACAATATTTACTAATTTGAGTCTCATATATGGAATTTGTATAGGACATATTAACAATATTACAATGTTTTAACGCATCTCTCTGAAATTTTGTGGCTGGGACGCTAATTAAACTTGATATAAGCTTTCTTAAATTTTTAATGTAGCTTGGTTTAGGGTAAGTAACATAACCCCATATATCCTCACCGTATGGAAAAAAAATATCAAGTTCTCTTCCTGCTTTAAAACAATATGACGGTGCATATCCAGAACCAATCAATACGTCATAATCTTTTAAGTCTTCGTAAATTTCTTTTTTTGTCAATCGAACAAATTCTTTTCCTCCCCAAGATAAATTAAATGTGTAATTCATATAATCTAAGTCATATGAGTCAGCGCTTGGATGAAAATGGCTAATTTCGTTGTTCAATAAAAGAAGGCTGGTATCAATTCCTTTATCTCTAAGAAAACGAGCTAAAGAAAAGAAATTATTGTTCATGTTTCCTATCAATGCAATTTTCATTAATTTAAATCTTCTCTTGTTTTGTAGCTACTAATTCATAAACACCTTCATCATCAAAGTACTCACCCTTAAAGAATGATTTTGGAATTATATCTGAAAAACTAATTGTTCCTTCTGGTCCAATTTTATTTACAACAAAGCCCACTTCTTTAAGATGATGGATTGTAACTTGCTTTGGCATAATAAGAGAATTTCCCGGATTGACTTTACCCAAAGCGTAGTAATTAATTGAATTCGAAATAGATTCTATTGCCATTTTTTTTGAGTTGAAATTACCAGTGTCGTTGTGTCCTACTATTAGGTTATACAGATACCAACCTAGGCCATTTGCATTTAGATATAACGTGCCACCGACCTTGAGTACTCTCGAGAATTCTTTTAGTGCCTTCTTAAAGTCCGTTAAAAATATAACACTATAGCAGAATATAGCATCAAAATGAGCATCATCAAATGGCAATGATTCTATTGATCCTTCGGTAAAATTTACATTTTTAAAATTTAATTCGGTTACAAGGTTTTTACAAAAACTAAAACGATTTGGACAATATTCAATGGCCTCAATACTTTTGTTCAGCTTTGATAGTGCTAAAGTCCACTGACCGACCCCGCAACCTGCATCAAGCACCTTGTCAAAATTATTAAAATTGATCGCTTTAAGCCTATTTAGGTATATTTCCGGATCAGTTGACCATACTCTCTTTGCAAAATCTGCGTCATTTCCATCTAATATGTTGAAATTCATGATTCACCACTATATGATAATATAAAATAGCCTAAAGAATAAATAATGATAAAAAATACTATATTAACTGGATCATCTGGGTTCATTGGAAGAAATTTAACTTCTCTCCTGTCTTCCGATAATGCTCATAAAGTAATATCTCTTTCAAGGTCATCTGGTATTGATCTTTCAGAAGATGCATGGTTAGAAAAACTGCGAAGCGTAAAAGCCGATTCTGTTATTCATCTTGCTCAATCTAAAGAGTATCGCAACTTCCCTGAAGGCTCTGAAGATATGAGAAAAATCAATATAGACGCTACTGCAGAATTACTCGAATGGTCAAGAAAGAATGGTGTAAAAAGATTCATTTTCGCTTCTACGGGAAATGTCTACTCCCCTTCCGATAAACTTTTGGACGAAGACTCCCCTACCATTCCAGGCTCATTTTACGGTGCTTCAAAGCTATCAGCTGAACATTTAGTTAACCAATATAGTAAATTCTTTGAAATAATCAATCTTAGAATTTTTACTGTTTATGGTCCAAACCAAGAAGGTATGCTTGTTCCAAACATGATAAAAAGTGTAAAAGAGGGGAAGGAAATATCTTTGGCTAGTAAAAAGGGCTTGGTGGTGACTCCGCTGTTTATCGATGATTGTATTGAAATCCTCGCGAAACTTATTGATCAACCTCTAAGTTCATCATTAAACACCTATAATTTTTGTGGCTCTGAAGTGGTTTCATTATTTGATATCGTTAAAAATATTGAAGAAGTTCTGAAAGTTGATGCTAAAATTATTGTTAATGAAAATGATCCTTCCTACCTGACTGCTAGTAACAAAAAACTTCTTGACTTAATTGGTGCTTATAAATTCACCGACATCAAAGAAGGAATAAGAAAAACATTGTCTTAAAAATGTCTAACTCTCAAAATTTCGGGTTAATTTCAGACATTCATGTTGACGATCCATTAACATGGAAAGATAAGATCTTTCTTACTTTTGATATCGATTGGGCGCACGATGATATTATTCTTGATACAGCCTCTATTCTTGAAGAGCATAAAATCAACGCTACCTGGTTTGTTACGCATAATACAAAAGTTCTTGATAAGTTAAGAAATATCAAAAATTTTGAACTTGGAATTCATCCAAATTTCAATGACCTCTTGGATGGCATCGAGAATCAATCTAACTGTGAAGATATTATTAAAAAACTTAAAGACCTAGTACTCGAATCAACTTCAGTAAGATCTCACTCTCTAACTCAAAGTGAACGATTACTAGATTTATTTGCAAAATATAATTTGAGAAATGTTTGTAATACTTTTATTCCAAGTTCTATAGATACAATAATTACACCTTGGAAAATGTGGTCTGACATACAAATTATCCCACACTGCTGGCAGGATAATGTATCTTTTAAAATACGACTTGAAGATAAACCAAAGATTGATGGTTCGATAGTGGTTTATAATTTTCATCCTATTCATATCTTTCTCAATTCTGAAGATTCAGAAAGATATGAATCAACAAGGGAAAATCATCAAAATCCAGATGAGTTAAAGAAGTATATAAATATGTCTTGTGGCGTTAGAAATTTTCTATCTGAGATAATAGGTATACAAAATATCAGCCACCCATTTACTTGTGAGGAATTTAAAGTTTCTCAAGATCTATGATATTAACAATAAATTCTCATCCCATTTTAACACGGGCCCTTGCCAAACACTCAATATGGCTCCGATTAGTCCGAACTAAGAATAGTGAGTTAGAATATGGTCTTTTATTTTATAGACTAACCTTGTAGTAAATAGTAAAACAACCCATGTAATTGGACCACAAAAACCCACAACATACATGAATTACCTGGTTGTATAATCATGAATAACTACGAACTTTTTGTGAAATGGGTCGCTGACAATATACCGGACAGGGAAGCATCGGTACTTGACTATGGCTGTGGGTCGGGGATTATTGTTCAAGGCCTTTTAGATAAAGATATAAAGGCTTTTGGCTGTGATCTTTTTTATGAGGCTGGTGATCGTTCAAAGGATGTTTCCGTGGATCTCTTGGAAAAAGGGATCATAAGAAAAATGCCTGATGGTAAGATTCCCTTTGAAGATAACTACTTTGATATTGTGGTTAACAATCAGGTGATCGAACATGTTGAAGACCTGGATCTGGTTTTGAGTGAAATAATGAGGGTACTTAAACCTGGTGGAAGGGTTCTGAGTATGTTTCCCCATAAGAATGCTATCAGGGAGGGTCATTGCGGTATTCCCTGCATTCACTGGTTCTCAAGTGATAGTAAAATTCGGGTGTACTATGCGGCTCTTCTTAGATCGCTTGGTCTTGGTTACTTCAAAGATAAGCGATCAATAATGTCCTGGAGCAGGGACTACTGCAAATATATTGATAATTGGACTCATTACAGAACTCTGGATGATATTCACCGCACTTACGGTAAATATTTTTCGAGTATACAGCACATAGAGGATTACTGGTTAAAAGAAAGATACGCTGGAAAATATAAATTTATATCATTTATCCCTGACAGTATAAAAAAGACAATTGTAACCAAACTGAGTGGTCTGGTTTTTGTTGCGTATAAATAAGTTTTTACTAGTATTTGTTACTTAACATACATAAAAAACATGACCGACGGCGCCACCCATGACTTCACTTTTACGATCATTTGTTAATATAAATTCCAGAATCAGTCGTCTTATTGACAAGGCATTACTCCCAACTTTTTTCATTAAAGATGGAAACAGATTTTTTTATGAATCTTTCATAACTGAATATATGGTTAAGAATATCACGGTGTATGATATCGGTGGCGGCAAGAGGCCATTTTTAAGCAGGTCTGAGAAAGAAGATAAAAATATCAAACTAATTGGTTTTGATATTGATCAGGAAGAACTTTCCAAAGCCCCTGAAGGGATTTATGATAAAACCATTTGTGCTGATATCTGTAACTATAAAGGAGAAGGCGATGCTGATCTGGTTGTCTGTCAGGCACTTCTAGAACATGTAAAAAGTCTTGAATTTGCACTATCTGGAATAAAAAGTATCCTGAAACCTGGCGGAAGAGCGGTTATCTTTGTCCCTTCACGAAATGCGGTATTTGCAAGGCTAAATCTGCTACTCCCCGAATCTTTTAAAAAGAAAATTCTGGTAAGCATATATCCCCAGGCGAAAGATATTCAGGGATTTCCTGCATACTATGACCATTGCACGCCTAATGGTTTTCAGAAAATTGCGATTGAAAAGCTTGGCTTCGAGATTGAAAAAGCAAGCTATCACTACATGAGCGCGTACTTTACTTTTTTCTTTCCACTTCATCTACTTTGGAGGGTGTGGATTTTATTGTTTTATATGATTGCAAAAGAAGAAGCGGCGGAGACGTTTTCTTTGACGTTGAGGAAAGTTTAATTTTTTGAAATAGATATATCCTAAACCACCTTCAAATACTCATCAAAACTTAACAATGACCATATCAAAAGCCGTCTGTTGTTTTTACCATTTAGGTGTTCATTAATAAGAGCCTGCACTGCCTGTTTGTCAAAGTATTCATATATCCCTGACTTGCCGTTCATCAATCTGTTTTTAACAAACTCAATACTCTCCCCTTTAAACCAGCTTGCATCAGGGGCGGAGAAGCCTTGTTTTTCGGCTTGTGTAATGTCTTGGGGGATGTAGCGGGACATTACGTCTCTCAGGATTTGTTTGCCGTCATTGGTTTTTTGAAAGTATTTCTGTTGCTTATCACCTTGCTCATTTTCATTTATCTTAACTATTTCTGATAGATTTTTGAGCTTGAATGAGACAGGACAATTCATGGCAAAGTCTATTCACATTCACTGGTACGGGGATACTCCCGTAATCCCTTTTTTATCAGGAAATCCTTTCGTTCGCCATTGTTTACGTTGATTTCGATTGATTACTGAAACTGGTCTAGCTTGCTTCGCTGATTTATCTTAGGAAGTCAGATAGATTTTCAATATTTTAAGCTGATTTCTCAGGCTGAAGCTTAACTGGCGTTCTGGTTCGGGGGATACTCTCGTGGCTCCTTATCTTATGTAAATACTTATCCTCTACCTCCTCTTTATCTGTGGATGATAAAAAAAGTTATTACACCCAGTAAGGAATATATTCAGCAAATTTGTTGCCTGCATCAGGGTCTTTTCGTTTAATTCGTCCTGCGGTTGTTGCTTCTGAAATTAAGTTTGTTATTTGGTTCCTTTGCTTTTCGTGCATTTTGAAACGTTTTCTTAAACTTGTATTTGTCATGGCATTGTTAGATAGAAATTGTAAAACAGAATGCTGATAACAGGCTTCAACTCTTTCCTTTACAGACATTTCGGAAAATTTCTTAGGTGCATAAAGTATGACGATAAAGGCATTCTCTTCTTGTCGAAAGCCCAAAGGCGGTAAACCGTATAATTCTATTGAAGCAACTACCTTTTCAAATCCACTACCTCTTTCTTCACATATTCGGTATCTGCGAAACGCAGCAGCTAATTTCTCATTCCTTGACTCAGGGCTAGCTCCAATAAGTCTGTCTATAAGTTTACTTGGTAATAGTCCTCCAGGGTTATGAAATTCAATCCTATCGTCAAATATCTCTATCATTGGTCCTGCCCCAGAAATAGAAAAATCCTGATGAATGAGAGCATTTGCTACAAGTTCCCGTAAGGCAATTTCTGGATAAATAGAAACTTTCGTCCGTAATGCCAGCTGTATAACTTCACTGTGTGGAACCAGGTTTTTTATATAAGAGATTGCCCCCTCAAAACCCACAGCATATCCACTTGAATCAACTTTCTCACTAATTGTATCTACTTTATTTACACCCTTATATCTGATAATGCGCATCATTTTACGTTCTAAACGTGAAAAGAATTTCAAATCTTTTGCTGCAGAAATAGCCCCCAAATTTGAGATCGAATAGCCATTACTTTCTTCAATTATCATGCTTTCACTAAGTAACCATTCTCTTAGTGCATCTTGGCTTCTTAGAGGTGGTCTTTCCAGTAGATGTAAAATTTTATCTATATCAAGTGCATTTATTATTTGGTCTATCTCTAAAACAGTAGTTGCACGAATATTTTCCCAGCAAGGGCTTTCGCTGTTAAGCATCATACTTCCGACTTCTTGCCTCGAAGCTCTACGAGTTGAGCCCCCAGATCTAATATAACTATGCTCAACTGACTTACCTCTTCTATGAGCAGGCTTAGTGATTGACTCCTGAACTCTAACAATTAGAACTTGTTTATCATTGAATGTTCTAACAACATGATCTATTACTACCGGTGGCTCAAGCGTGTCTCGTCCAATGTTTGCCAACCTATTAACTATATTATCTACATCTTGAGTTGAAATACCAAAAACTTTTCGTGAGTCTGATATTCCAAACACAAGAAAACCTCCTCCAACATGATTTGCAAAAGCTGAAAGATGTTGTGTCAATTTTTCCTTGTCTTGTGAAAGATCTATCTTCCAGTCTAACTGGTTTGGCTCCGTTGAGACTACATCAAGGCTTTCATTAAGTAGTTTCAGAGCACTTCTAACCCAGGGGAGATCTATTTCCATGGTCATAATAACACATTGTATTTAATTGGTTTTTTTAAACTTTCCTTTTTCTAATGTAATAAAAAACCGCTACTCTGAAAGGGTTTTTGGTGGCAAAATTATCAACCTAGTATAGTAACAGACACGAACGAAAGCACCAATATAATTAACTTTCACTTAGTTAAACTTACAAGATTTTGGTTGTAGATGATAAAAATCATCCCACCTTCAAATACTCATCAAAACTTAACAATGACCATATCAAAAGCCGTCTGTTGTTTTTACCATTTAGGTGTTCATTAATAAGAGCCTGCACTGCCTGTTTGTCAAAGTATTCATATATCCCTGACTTGCCGTTCATCAATCTGTTTTTAACAAACTCAATACTCTCCCCTTTAAACCAGCTTGCATCAGGGGCGGAGAAGCCTTGTTTTTCGGCTTGTGTAATGTCTTGGGGGATGTAGCGGGACATTACGTCTCTCAGGATTTGTTTGCCGTCATTGGTTTTTTGAAAGTATTTCTGTTGCTTATCACCTTGCTCATTTTCATTTATCTTAACTATTTCTGATAGATTTTTGAGCTTGAATGAGACAGGACAATTCATGGCAAAGTCTACGAGATCGTTGTCCATAAAAGGGACTCTGGTTTCAAGGCTATGTGCCATGCTTAGTTTGTCTTCTACGACAAAAAGTCCATGGAGGAAGGTTTTGGCTTCGAAATAGAGGGAGTGATTTATGTAGTCTTCGGGGCGGCTTAGTTCGTTTTCGTGGGTTTCAAATACGTCACGAAAGATGTCTCTTGTCCAGACGTGGGCTACTTCATTTGTCACTGGTGAGAAGATTTGTTTCAGGTGGCGGTTATCTACCAGGCGTTGCCAGTAGAGGTAGTATTTATCAATGTAGTCTTCAAAGTTATCACATACGGTTGCCCGGTAATATCTCCAGGGGTAGCCGCCAAAGAGTTCATCGCCTCCGGCACCGGAGAGGGTAACTTTTACAAATTTACTTGCAAGCTTTGCTGCATAGAAGTTTGGATAGCTCTGCCCTACTCTTGGTTCTTCCATGTGAAAAGCAAGCTTTGGGAGACATCGCTCCATGTCGCCTGCTTTTAGTACCATTTCATAGTGCTCCGTTTTGAAACGGGCGGACATGGCTTCTGCTTTTCTTCTTTCATCATAGCCTAGTTCAATACCTGATGCAGAGCTTAGGTCAAAGCCACAGGTGAAGGTTTTTATATAGGGAAGTTCTCGCGCAGCAAGGGCTGTCAGGGTGCCGGAATCCATGCCACCTGAGAGGTATGAGCCTAGTTCTACGTCGGTTACAAGTTGTCTTCTTGTTGCCTGTTTGATTAGGCGGTCTAGTTCATCTTTGTATTCTTCATAATTACATTTTGAGAGATCTTCGGGTTCTCTAAAACGGTAGTCCCAGTATTTATTTATTTTTATCTGAGGGGCGCCATTTAGTGAGCTTACTTTGGCAATGCTTGCAGGTGGGAGGAGTTTGATGTTTTTTTGGAGTGTTTTATCGGTAAAGATGTTTTGAAAGGTGAAGTATTCCAGGAGGGCTTCAAGGTCTATTTCTTTTTTTGTGTCTGGGTGGGAGAGGATTGCTTTTTGTTCTGATGCGAAGAGGAGTTTATTGTTCCATATTCCGTAGTAGAGGGGTTTTATGCCGTAGCGATCTCTTGCCAGGTACAGGGCTTTTTCTTTTTTGTCCCAGATGGCAAATGCAAACATTCCGTTAAATTTCTCTACTGATGCTTCCCCCCACTCAAGCCAGGCGTTAAGGACTACTTCGGAATCGGTTTTGGATCTGAAATGATGGCCAAGGGATTCTAGTTCAAGTCTGAGTTCCTGGAAGTTATATATTTCTCCGTTGTAGCTGAGTATGATCTGCTGGTTTCTTGAGATCATGGGCTGGTGGCCTGCGGGGCTCAGGTCAATGATTGAAAGCCTTCGGTGTCCAAGTCCAATATGCCGATCGATAAAAAAACCCTCACCGTCAGGTCCACGGTGCTGAATTGTATCTGTCATGTTTTTTAACAGATTAGGGGAGACGGGTTCCGTATCACAATTGTAAATGCCTGCTATACCGCACATGGATGTGTGTATAGTACATTTTTATAATTAGTTAAAGTTTTTGGAGATAACGGCATATAAAGATTGATAAACCGAGTGGGTGCATTACTTAAGTTTTGCTGAAGTTTATCTTGGGTAAATGATAGTCAATTTATTCCAAAGTAAAACTACTCCATATTATTCTTTCGCCAATCAATTAAACTTAAAATACCCTCTCTCAAACTATCCTGATAACAAAAACCAAGATCACCTCTTGCCTTTTCAGGGCAGCCAATACGGTTTTGTACCATTCTTCTGGTATCATCTTCGCTATAAGGTTTGTATGTTACTTTGAGGTCTGAATTCCTGAGTTCAAGAATTAAATCACAGAGCTCTTTAATGCTTGTTTGGACACCAGTGCCAACATTGTAAAATTCATCAGTTACTTCAGATTCAAGTGCGCAGAGGTTACATCTTGCGACATCCTGAACACTTATAAAGTCATAAGCCTGTGAACCATCACCATTAATTACAGGTGTTTCGTTGGCGTCAATCTTGTTAAGCATGATTGGTATTACACCGGTGTATGCAGCGGTCTGATCCTGATTGGGTCCGTAGACGTTCATGTATCTTAGACCAACATAACTGAGCCCATAACGGTCATAGAATGCCCTGCACATGGCTTCTCCAGCAATTTTTGATGCGCCATAAAAATTACGGTTATTGAAAGGGTGTGATTCGGTCATTGGCACTTCGGTCGCATCGCCATATACGGAGGCAGAGGAAGAATATACAAAACGTTTTATATTGTTTTTTACGCAGGCTTCCAGAACGTTGAAAGTTCCTTCAATATTTACGTGAAATGCAGTGCGGGGAAAATCCTTGCAGTGAAGAAGCCACATTGCAGCAAGATGAAGCACGGCATCGGCCCCTTTCATTGCATCAGAGAGAAGATCAATATCTCGAATGTCACCACCATTTGAATACAATCTGCATCGTGGGTCTTTGATAGCATCCTTGATATTAGAATGTTTTCCTCTTGCAAAGTTATCAAAAATTATTATTTCACGAACATCAGTTTTTAATAGTTCGGTCACCACGTGGCTTCCTATGAACCCAGCACCACCAATTACCAGAATTTTTGAGCCTGCTATTTTCACAAACTTTGCCTTGAATTAAAATGAATAATACTAAAGTCTATAATCTCTATATAATTTTATTAAAATGTATTGCAAGTTTATCATTTTTCAGAAATTGTCACAGTTATTAGGGGCCTGTTTCGCAACAGGCCCAAAGTGTTATTATAAAGACTAAGTAATCACATAAAACCCCGAATAAGGCTCAAATGGCCCGCTTGGGAGTCCTTTTTTGGGGATGCCTGTATTTAGGGAGGGGCCCCATATTTCAAGTGGTAATTCTGGCTTCCCCGGATTATGCAGACACTCTTCGAGTCTCTCAAAGAGTGTCTGCATTTCTGTTAGCCCTGAGTTGCAAGCAGATAGTATGGAGTTTTTCTTGTTATCTATTAAAAAAGACTTTTCAAGGGAATTTGTAAGTTCATGCAGGGGATAATGAGCAAGAACACGAATACTTTTTGGTAGCAGAGGAAGTTTCCTTACCAGATTGCTGGAATACTTACTTGAGAACAAATAGTGAGTAAGTGCATGATACTTCCAGAAGGTCATAAATGATTCATTGGTAAGTTTGAGTCCTGAATTAGTCTTGTTAAGGTTTTCAGAAATAATCCAGGAAAGAAAATATTTTGAATTAGTTGGGAGGTTATTTAATAGTTTTATTATCGACCAGTCTGAATAGGGACTTCCTATATTTTTCATTACGTGAAACTCAAGAATTGTTTCAAGATTTCTGTGGGCAATTCTCGCCTTTGTACGTTCTGATAATTCTTTGTGATAATAATCGCCTGTGATCTGGTATATTAAGGGATGTGCGCCCGAATCAAGCAAAATATGACTTAAAAGGCCAAGAGAAAAAAACTGAACCAGTCTTCTTCTTGGCATATCCAGATTTTTTACAGAAGATAACAACATTCGAGGAAGAAGAAATGTATCCTCTCCACTTTTTCCGTGCAAAAATTCAGCCACGTTATTGCCACTTTCCTTCGGTGAAAGATTAAAATAGGCACTGTCGTGAGTTATTGCTCCAAGCATGAATGCAGCTTCGAGCTCTTTTGACTGACTCATTAGAGAATATAAAGAACGCACCTTTTTAAGTGCCTCAGTGCCATAATGCCAATGTGAAACCTCTCTTGGCACTATTTTTTTCCTTTTGTTAAGCCACTTTGATCTTTATTCAGAATGTCTGAAATCATTGTCTTTACCATTTCTATAACCTCCGGAACGCCAAGCAGGGAATGAAGTTCGCCCCAGCTCCTTAGCGCAAGTTGAACGTCACTCTCTGTGCCAGTATTAACACCAGCCTTTTCCTTGATTACTATGCCGGAATAGGGACTTAAATGATAATCGCCCTTATTTTGAATTACCTTAACAGGACAACTTAGATCAGGAAGTCTTTTAAATGCCTGTCTTCTAAGTGTTCCAAGATGTTTAACAAGAGTAAGTGGATAACTGCCACTTGAGTCTGAATGAGCAGTCGAAATTTTACTTTTTGCTATTGTACCAAGACTTCCAGTAATTATTCGCGGAAGAAAGGATATTAAGGCATTTATTACTTGCAGAAACCTGCTCCTAAGTATCATACTTGGACTTACCAGAATTATCCCCTGAACCAGCTCAGGGTATCTAGCAGCTAGTCGTATAGCAAGAAGGGCACCCATTGATTGGCCTATTATAATGATTTTTTCATCCGGAGTTTTTTTCAGGAATTTAATGTAGCCATCAAGCTCAAGATCAAGTCCATGTAAATTAACTTCGGATGCATGAGGGTGATTCGTTCGATGACCACTAAGGTGTGGCACAAAACAAATATGTCCTGTACTTTCAAGCGTATGCTTCAGATTAAGGAAATGATCTGGTCTTGCCGTTAAGCCATGAAGGACAAGTACTGAACAGTGAGATGTGGACATGTCTTGGGTGTTCATCGAATTACTTGTGGGATTTAAAATTGATATGATTAATTCTATCTGGAATTACTACTAGATGAGCAGAAGGGCAAACAAGAAGAAAGGTTCAAGAAAAAAAGCTGAAGCTGAAACATTTGGTACGGTGTGGAGTTTTGGATTTTTCCTTGCAACACTTTCCAATTATCTGCTTTGCCCTGTAGTTTTTATCCTTCTTCTGGTTTCTCCTGTCAGGGAGAGATATTTTGACGAGGTCATAATAGCCTATTGCTTTGGTTTGTTCTCTGCTGGACTACTAGTATCTACATCAAAAATTAGAAAACTTAGGACTATAATTCATGAAATAAAGCACGCAATTATGGTGCTTTTAACCGGAAACAAGGTTAAATCAATAAAGGCAGATAAGTATGAGGGGCATGTAGAATACAAATTATACCAGAACAGGGCCCATTTGGCCCCGCTTATCAAGCTTGCTCCCTATTTTTTCCCCCTATTCTCCCTCCCAATGCTAGGTATGGCGGTTTTTTTTGATTCCTATGTGGCGGTGATTTGCTCACTTGGCCTGGGAGCGGCCCTCGCCGCAGATATATGCTTCGGTATTGAAGAAATCCACCCATTTCAAACAGATTTCAAGAAACTTCTTGGAGGGATTTTTATATCCAAGGCCTATTTAGTGGGTTTTTATCTTTTATGGCCTTCGGTAATTACTCTTTGGGTAAGAAGTGGAGGGGATGGAATATTCAGGGGTGCTGCTTTTGTGGGTAAAATCATTCTTCTCAGATTCGGACTCGTTTAGATTTTTCAGCATTTTTGTCGCTATTATTGCATTGGTAAATACTAACCCCATAATATTTTTAATGGCTTTTTGAACCATGCCCGTTTCTCAACTTTGGTGAAATTATGATAATACTATGCCGGTTCTGGTTTCGGCAATTAACCCTGTCAAAAAAACATAAGGAGTAGGATGTCTATACAAATTAAAGATTTTCTTGAAATTTCATATGAACAACTTGAAGAGCTTAACCTTACAGCAAAAAAGAAAATATCAGATCACGTAAGTGAAGATACCCTGAAGGAGTTTTATTTAAAATATCTTGCAGATGAAAAACAGCTTAAGGCTGTTACCGTTGGATTTTCCGATCTTGAAGGTCGTTTTCACATGCTGGACTATGATAAAAAGTTTTTATTAAAGTCCTATGATAATCTGACATTTGATGGCTCATCAATTCGAGGTCTTACTGCTGTAAGTGAATCCGACCTCAGACTTGAAATTGATTGGGGTTCCTTCAGATGGCTCCCATCTGATGTGTTTGGTGGGGGAAAGGTCATTGTCTTTGCCCAGATTAATGATCGTGATGGAAGTTTTTACAGGTCGGATATAAGAGGAGTTTTAAAGCAGTACTGTAACCAGCTCTGGAACGCCGACAAGACAGAGCTTTTTGCGGCGGTTGAAACTGAAGGATTTCTTTTTCAGGGAGTAAATGCAGAGCAAAATTTCAACTCACGTGAAGGATTCAAGTTCGTGTCTAGTGGTGGATATTATCACACTCTTCCAAAGGATCAGCTTAAAGTTTTCATTGATCGCTTTGCAGAAGCCAAGCGTGCAATGGGGTTTGAGAACGAGAAGGATCACCCTGAGGTAGCCCCATCCCAGTTTGAACTCAATTATAATTATTGTGATGCCCTTATTGCTGCGGACCAGATTCAGCTTTATAAGCTTCTGGCTCGTCAGATTGCTGCAGAGATGGGAATGACCGCTTCTTTTCTACCAAAGCCGGTGGCAAATATTAACGGTAGCGGAATGCATACCAATATTTCTGTTGCAAGAGGGGGCAAGAATCTTTTCTATGACAAATCTGGTGAAGATAACCTTTCAGGAATGGCCTGGGATTTTGTTGACAGGATTTTAAGTAATGCACTTGATATTTGTCTTGTTTTGAATTCAAGTGTTAATTCTTACAGGAGGCTTGACCCTCAGTATGAAGCACCAAATCAGATCATGGCATCTGCCGTTAATCGAACTGCGATGGTAAGGATTCCTCTCGGAAATGAGAAGTCCGCAAGGGTAGAGGTTAGGACTGTTGCTCCCGACGCTAATCCATATCTCACTATGTATACATTATTTAAAACTGGTCTTGAAGGTGAAATTAAATCTCAGTTTACTGGAGCAAACAGAAAGCTGGGAAACAAAACCTTGCCTGATAATATTTATACTGCGATCACTGATTTTCGTGAGAGCAGTTTTATCAAGGAGCTGGTTGGTTCAGACAATGCAGAAAAATTTGCTGATCTAAAGGAAGCTTCTGCAAATCGTTGTCCAAGAGAACTGGGTAATATGGTAAAAAGTGAGGAAATACTTTTCCATCATGAGGTTACTAATCAGTATATCTGGAAACGTTTTTAGTATAAGTAAACTTTTTAACAAGAGCCTCTTTGCAAATTAGCCACGGATGGCATTTTGCGGTATTCAGGCCATTATGCTCTTTCGTATTTTTCAGATACTGCTTGGTGTCCTGTTTTTCCTTCTGACCGTAGCCTTCATTTTGATTGTATTTCCACTTTTTGCCTTAACAACGGTCTTTTCTCTTTCAATTACATGTGCCCGGTTGTCAATAATCAAGTTGATTAATATATTAAAACTTGAATCTTGATAATTATCTTGACTATAGGGCATGTCTGGCAATAGGCCCATAGTGGCCCTGGTTGAATTGTTGATATGGGCAGTGGGGGATTATCAATAATAATAACTGTTTTTTTTAGAATCTGGAAATCAGATAAATTCAAAAATATGTTGAATTTTTTCGTTAATGATTTATTCCCCGTTCTTAAATGGTGGACTGGGTTTAGTCTATTCGGAATAATTTTCTGGCCGTTTGTTGCTTCAGCTTCACCTAACTCAATTGATAAGGGCTTTTATCTTTCAAAAGTCTTGGGGTTTTTAGTGTTTTCCTATCTGGTCTGGTTTTTAAGTCACTTGCGAATTTTAAGCTTTACAAAAGTATCGATTCTTTTTGCGATCTTTGCAGTTCTATTGATAATATTTCGCTATCGCAAAATTTTAAATTACGATTTCGGAATTTTCAAATCTCATCTGCGGATTTTATTTTGGGGCGAATCTTTCTACCTTGTAGTTTTCATTTTTTTTTCATTTCTTAGAACTTCTAATCCGATTATACCACAGTGGGGAGATGCTTTTAGTGATCTGGCTTATATTAGTTCTATTGTTAAATCCAGCACCCTACCTCCAAAAGATCCCTGGTTTGCAGGAGAGTTCATTAATTATTACTACTATGGTTACTACTTAACGGCTTTTTTGAGCAAGCTTTGCGACATTAAAGCATCTATCTCTTACAATTTAATGAAAGCTACCTTGTTTAGTCTTTCATTTTGTATGCCTGTTGCCTTAACTGCAAATCTGCTTCTGCGATCTGGAAAACTAAATACTGGATTCTGTCTAATTCTTGGTTTTATGTCTTCGTTCTTAGTATGCTTTGGGGGAAGTTTTCATACGTTAATATATGCTTTTGTTCTTCCTCTTGCCAAAAAAACGGGAATTTTTGAAGGTTCAGTTGATGAGTATTTTTATGTTCATCCAACAAGATATGTTGAACATACAATTACTGAATTTCCAGCGTACTCTTTGATTGTTAATGATCTTCATCCTAATGGTCTTTGTATACCTATCGCAATTTCAATGATTATGATCTCATGGTGGTGGGTAGATGAGCCACGTAAGTTTTCTTCGAGCAGGTTTGGGTTGTCTTGTTGGCTGATACTCCCAGCGTTTCTTCTTTCCATAATTTTCATGACGAACTCATGGGGATATCCAATTTATTCTCTGGTGATTATGCTTTCCGTGTTTTATGTAAACCTTAAAAGTTCTTTTTTCAAAGCACTTTGCCATACATTTTATCAAGGTTTTTTCATATTAGTTGTTTCTGTTCTTTTTTCTTATCCATTTTTGTATAACTTCCAATCTATGACTGAGGGAATAGGCATTGTTAGTGCTAATACTCCATTAATCAAGTTTATTATATATTGGGGGTATCAACTTTTTTTTATACTGACCTTTTTCTTCGTCTTATTGTTTAAGTATTTTAGAAGTGGAGATGGTGTTGAGAAGGACATATCTGCACCCAACGCCTGGACTGCTATGATGATGATCGCAGGCTTCTTGGTTTTGCTATTTCCGGAAATTTTCTATGTTGTCGACTTCTATAGTGGGGAGAATCACCGGATGAACACTTTATGGAAGTTTTGGCATGAGGCATTTCTGATAATATCCTGTACGATTATTTATTCTTGCTATGTGATTTTAAAATTTATTTCAGCTCAAAGGCTCTCAGTTTCTTCTTTTGCTGGAGTGGTTATTATGGTATTTCTTGTTTCTCCATTTTTGTATCCTCTTTTTTCCCTTCCCCAGCTTTTGTCTTTTCCAAATAATATGCGCTATCAGGGTCTCGATGGAATTTCCGCCTATTATGAAAATTCATCGAACTATGTTGAAGCTGCAAATTGGCTTAATTCTAATGTGAAAAACCAGGTTGGTATTCTTGAAGCTCCTGCGCCAAGTTTTAGTGGGCAGAATTTGGTTTCAACATTAACAGGACTACCAACTATATTTGGCTGGGATGTTCATGTTTCGCTCCATCATATTAGAAAAGGAGATAAGCTTAATAATGCAAGGGCCTTTATCAAATCAATCAGCGAATCAAACTCCCCTGACTTAATAAAAAGCAGTCTAAAATTATTTAACGTTAAATATGTCATTCTTGGAAAAAATGAATTATCTGTTTTTGGAGAGAGCGCCGTTCGGGTCCTAAGATCACTAGGGCCAGTTGTTTTTACCAGAAGCCACAACGATGAAAGTATCGATATTGTTGAACTGGAATAGCGAGAAAGCTTTATTTTTTATTTTGCCGAACCTTCTGTTGTAACAGGCGGTTGTACTCTTAGGGAAGGCTTTAAATCTTGTGCAACGAACCAGCCAAGAAAAATAATCATAATATAAACAAACCAGGTTGCGGCACTTGTTACGCCAGTAAATTTTAAAACTGCTCCGCTATGAGCATTTTTTGCTACGGTATTTTTAACAAGTTTAATATTTGTAAACGCGTCAAGTAACAGGTGAGAAAGCACACCCATGCCAAGGCAGGTTCCAAGAAATAACCTTTGTCTTGGCGAAAGATCTGGAAACAGCAAATAGCCAATTTCAAAAAACAAAATAACCGCAGGGATGGAATGAAGTGCTCCTCTTGGTGAAAAAAGGTTATTGGTAAGGTAACTGAAAACTGTGCGTGCGAGAATAAAGCCAAATAATAAAGTGAGCGCAATCCTCACCGTTCCTCCTTGAGAAAGGATAGGGAATTTTTCAAGAAAAAGTACCGGTAAGAGCGCCCCAAAAACTCCGGCAAGTTCTCCTGTTAAACCTTCATCTGTTGAGTCTACATTGGGCAAAATACTTCCTATGATAAGAAGGATAAAACCAAGGAGGACTATCTCCCAGTGAAGATGCAAGGAAGCTGTGCCGAATGAGGCTACGGCAAGACCGGTTAAAAAGGCCCAGGATATATGACTTTTTTCATCTGCCATAGCGAGTTACTACATTTTTAAGCAAGTTATCCACATCAAGTAGAATGGCTTGAAATAAGAATGCTTGCTTTGCTTGTAGTGCAGCATTATAACGACTTAAACCTATTCATCAAGAGGTTAAATTACATAGTGGCTGAATATGAAAAAATATCTCACTAATTTTATTGTTGTCCTGCTACTGTTGTTTTGTACGGGAGCCTGCTCTTTCGTTAATAAGAGTATTTGGAGTAAAAAAAGTGATACTTCAGGTAATAATAATGAGGATAGCGGTTCCAGTGCCGGTACTTCATATTCAGATTCTGATGCATCATCTATTAATGATTTTCCTCCTGAGGACTCTGTGCTGGAAATAGTATGGGTTGTTCCAAATGATTCTGTAGATCGGTATCGCCTAAACTATGGTTTTGATAAAAACAATTTAAACAATAAAGTTGATATTTCAATTTCCCAGCTTACAAAGGTAACTCACCCAAAATACGGGGAGGTCTATAAATATCTCCTTACCGGAATCCCTGCCAAAAAATACATCTATTATACTCTTCAGGCTGGAAATTCTCATGGCTTTTCTGAGCCTACGCCCGTTAATGAGGAACGGGCAAAGTAGTGAAATCAATGAACTAAACTTCCTATACTTATCGCTTTAGTGAGAATTATTTGCTGCCGATACTATAGGGCATGGAGCAAATTTCTTCACTGTCCGAGGGAGTAAGGGTGCAAGAGCAAGTAGAAGTTGTTCGCGTAAGAGACGCGCTAAAGCCTGATTATGATGTAATTGATCTCATCGGCAGTGGTGGTATGGGAAACGTGTATCTTGCCAGGTCTAATTTGCTTGGTGGGGCAGAGGTGGCTATAAAAGTTTTGCACCCTGAATTTTTTTCTGAGCAGAACCTTCGAGCAAGATTTCTTAGAGAAGCCGATCTTTTAAGAAAAGTAAACCATCAGGGCGTAGTGCAATTTTATGATGCTCGTACAGTGGGCGGGCTAGCTCTTTATGTGATGGAGCTTGTTGAAGGTGAAAGCCTTGAGCAAATTCTTAAAGAGGGATCATTCCCGCTTGAAAAAGTACCAGAATTACTTCTTGGAATTTGTGAGGCTTTGCAGGCAGTTCATTTGGTGGGAATTATTCACCGCGATCTAAAACCTGCCAATATTCTTCTTACAGTTGATGGACTTGTCAAAATTACCGATTTTGGAATTGCGCGTCCGGAAAGATCACAGCTCACTCATCATAATGAGATTGTTGGATCTGTTTGTTATATAGCTCCAGAAATCTGGATTGGTGAGGAGCCAACAATAAGTGTTGATTTATACAGTCTTGGAGTTCTTCTGTATGAACTTTTAACCGGTGAGGTTCCTTTTGATGGGTCTTCTCCCGGAGATTTGATGAGAAAGCATCTTCAAAGTCAGGTAATTGCACCTAAAGATAAAAATGAGAATGTACCTGCTTATCTTAATCGACTAACCTTGGCACTCCTTGCAAAATCCAGACTTGAGCGACCGAAAGATGCTCTTAGTGTAATCGAGCTTATTAAAAAAGGCATGGGATCTCTTACTAAAAGTCATACTTTTGTTGCTTATGAGCATGACACCCAGGAATTTTTAAGGGCAGTTGAGTGGAGTCCTCTAGATACTCCCCCTGTGGTTTCAACGACGGTACCACGTGAACCGGAGATTCTTTCAAAGCCAAAAGTTCCTGCAAGAAAGGAAGATAGTGAAATTAAAGAAGTGAGTGATCATGACGCAGAAGCAAAGCTATCTGATCAGTTGAGGGAAGAAGAAGAGGGTGCTCGCATTGATACAAGTAGTGAAATGAGCTGGAATATGTTCTTTGTTATTCTTTTTACCTGTTTCCTTTTGCTAAGTTCTGGTGCTCTTATTCTGATTCTTGGTTAGCCCACAGTTTATTTTTTACTGAAGCAATCTCTTCTTCCAGATTATGACTTTGGATTATATTGTTTGTTGATCTGTCTATAATAATTCCCGGCTCAATCTGGGTACCTTCGTTCCACTCATTCCATGATGTAATAATAGCGATTTGTGGCAGGCTTTTTCCAAGTGCCCTACCGGAAATATCAGCAATTTTACCAAGTGTGCTCACTCCGGACGAATCCTTCCTTTGAATAGGGGTTGAGTCAAGTTTAGGACGAAGAACTCGATCATCGTAACCCGGAATAAGGGCAGGAATAAAAATCTTACCTGAGGCTTCAAGTACAGATCGATAATTTTCATATAAATCAAAAGTTTCCTGAAGAAAAATTTTGAGACCTTCGTTTCCAGCTGGGTAATTTCTGTCAGGATTGTAAGGGTTATAAAGAGTTATTGCATCAAATGCCATAATTCTGTCCCAGTTCGGAATCATCGGCGGGAGTAGCGAAATACCATTTTTCCTGTTTAGTTCTGCAACGTTTGGAAAAACTTCGTCACCAATGAAATAAGGATCAAAGCCAAGTTTTTTCTTTGTGTGTATTCTTGCGGATTTAAGGAAGCTTCCAATGTCTCCAACAAGGTGCCTGCTTGCATAAAGAAAAACTACTGGCCTTCCGTCTATTGTTTTCAGATATTGGGGGTGATTAAAAAGTCTTTTTGCAAGATGCTCAATAAATAGCGAAAAAGTTTTCTCTTCATTTTTACTCACCCTGATTATATCCCTTGATCCGCTTTGATTTATGTCAAGAGTTTCCACATGAGCTGCAAACTTGAGATTCGGAAACTTTCCTGTTTCATTTGCAACAATTACGGCTCTGTCCTTAAGTTCGGGCCTTCGGGGCCACCAGTCAATGAGAAGAAGATTTATTCCGGACTTTGATATTTCATCAAGGTGAGTTGATATTGTCTTAATATCTGCGCTTCTATACTCCCCGATTAAAGGTGTAGGGTAGCTGCCCGGATCAGTTTTGCCGGCATATCCTGCCTGCCAGTTTTCAGGGAACCATAGGTAATAATGCGCCCCAATAAGGTTTGAATTTTTTGAGTAAAATGGCAGTATCCCTGAAAAACCAGTTCCATAAGCTAAAATAGCGATTGCCCAGACAATAAGAGCCGGTTTTAAATTTGCAAGTGAAGAGTGGCGAATGGAATCACGAAAGAGTGTAAAAGATGGTTTAACAAATAATTCAATGGCGAAAGAAATAATTAACCCACTAAAACTTAAAATCCACAGGAAGGGGAAAATATACCATGTGGGTTCTGAATTAAGGGGAAATTTCAGTTGGTTCTCAAGGTAAAACCCCTCAAAGAACATTATTGCTGGAATGATTGAGAGCGAAATTGCCGCGAGTTTCCTTGCCCAATCAACAAGAAATTGAGCCGTATAAATTCCGGAAAAAATAATAAAGAAAAGAATCGACGGTTCAATAAGCCTTCTTAGGTGTAGAGATAAGGGGTAGGTTATTGATCTGGTAATAAGAGAGCCAGGAGTAAAAAGTCCATGACCAAGGCATGACGATGCGTTTAGTGTCTGTATTTCGCTGTATGTAAGAAGGGCAAGGAGAGAGTACAGAAAAAGATTTAGTGAGATTCTTCCCAGGTCTGATAATTCGCTCTTTTTTTTCCTTGCTTTTAGGAGGTAAAGAACACTTATCGCTAAAAGAATGGCAGGAAGTGCTGCAATAATAGTTTTCATTAAATACGATCAAAAGTAGAAAGTATATCTTTTACGATTAGTTGTACCGAACTTATCCCTTTGTAGGTGTTTAATTCAAGGGAATAGATAATATCTATGGTCTTTCCCTTGATAATTTCGGGGTGACCCCGCATTCGCCATCCAATAGCGTTTCTTGTTTCACCATTTTGCATTAACTGCATTTTGATGTGGTTTTCTCCTATCAGCTGCACGTGATCAATTTCGACCGAGGTGCTAAGAAACAATGGGGAGGGGTTTCCGATACCAAAAGGAGCAAGGCTGCCTAGTTCCTGCACGAGTTGAATGCTGATGTCCTTAAAGGCTAGCAAGCTGTCAACTTTTATTGATTTTTCAGGTGGCTTGTTCTTGAAAATTTCAAATGCAATTTCGTCAAATGATTTGCAAAAGTCATTAAGGTTTTCCGGTATCAATGAAAATCCTCCCGCTTCAGCATGTCCACCATGAGAAATGAGCAAGTGTGAAAGTTCATTAAGAGCTTTTGCTACATGAAATTCCTTTATACTTCTTATTGAGCCCTTAAGGAGGGGATAGCTTTTGTTATCTATTAAGTTCTCCGCTGGAGCCAGCACAGCTACTGGTTTGCTTACAACTTCTACAATCCTCTGCGCAGCAATTCCAATAACACCAATGTGAAAAGACTCGTCGAAAAGTGCATATGCAGCAGGCATTCTATTATGAATCTCAATTGATGTGCTGTTAGCTTTATCAATCATGCCAAGGCAGATATCTCTTGCATGATCTTCCAGGGATTTTCTTTCCTGGTTAAGCCTGTGAATTTTTGAGGCTGCTTTTTTTACTTCTTCCGATCCACTTGAAGTCAGCAGTTTAAAACCAAGAGAGGCATCTTCAAGTCTTCCAGCAGCATTAAGCCTTGGTCCAATTCCGAAGGATACATGTGAGCATGAAAAACGCTGGCCAAATGGAAGATTGGCAATTTCTTTTAGTGCCTTTATTCCCGGTCTGGGTGCGTTCCTTATCGCATCCAGACCGCGAGAAGCTATCAGCCGATTTATTCCTGTTAGTGGAACCATATCGCATATTGTTCCAATTGCCGCGAGATCCATTAAGTCTTTGCTGGATGGAAGAGGAGCTACAGTTTGATTTGCTTCTTCGAGTTTTTTTATAAGGATGATGCAAAGAAGCCAGGCAATTCCTGCGGTTGCCATTTTAAACTCCTGAAACGGGCAACCGTCCTGCATGGGGTTTATTATAATATCAGCAGGAGGAATTTCTGGCCCTATTTCATGATGATCAACTACTATGACCCCCAGACCAAGCTCTTTTGCCCTTTTAATTTCAATTACATTGGTAATGCCACAATCAAGGGTTATGAGGAGTTCTGTTTTTTCCTTGTGGAGTTTCTCTACTGCTTCAATTGAAAGACCATATCCTTCAGTTAATCGATTTGGTACATAATGTCTTAGTTTAGCTCCGGCTGCACTTAGTACATGCCAGAATTGTGATGCAGATGTGATTCCGTCAACATCAAAATCACTAAAAATGGTAATGTATTTTTTATTTTGAATTGCACTTACTATCAGATCTGTTGCCTGCTCTGCGTTCTTCAATGTGGCAGGATTTGGCAAGTGGTGTCTTAGGGTGGGAGATAGAAAGGCTCTTGCTTCTTCTGTGTTTCCTGCTCCTCTTTGCGCGAGTATGAATGCTGTAATATAATTAATTCTGAGATCACTTGCAATTGTTTTTGCAACTTTAACACATGAGCTGTCGTTATTTCTGATTCTTACAATCAGGGGTACTGGCCCTCGGTCATGTTTTGCAAGGATTCCATCCAGATGATTTGACCCATCTTTTAAAAATCCGGCCCCGGAGTCATTTTTGATTAACTCATTTTTTATTAACTCTGAGCTTGTTGGGTTATTTGAATTATTTGTGTAAGAAGAGTTTTCTGATTCCTGCATGTTGCCAAGATAACAACATTTTTGAGCATATGTACAGAGGTGTGAGCATTAAAAATAAACACTTTGAGCATTATCAATAGACAGATCCCCCGAAAGCAGAAGATTACGGATGCTGTATGAAAATGGAATGTAGGATGCTTGGTTCAGGGCATCGTTAAGTATTCTGCCTGATTTGTTGCTAAGGCCATCGTTGTAAATTCTTGATAGTTCTGAAATTAACTGAACAGAGGGCTCGCATGTTTCGTATGCAGCTACTCTTCCCCGAATGCCGGTTAAGTTACAGGAATTACATCCTGCTGATTGATAAAAAAGCATTTTTTCAGAAAATTTCAGTTTATCTGTAATATCTTCCGGTATGTTAGAAACCAGCCTGCAGTCAGGGCAGTTTTTTGGAAAAAGTCTTTGAGAGCTTATTATTTTTAAGCATGATCCAAGTGCTACAGGTGAGCATTTGAGTTCAAAAAGTCTAAGTAACAGGTCTATGCAATTTGAAGCATGGATAGTGCTTATTACGAGAGTGCCACTAAGGGCAGCCTCAATAGCAATGTGAGCTGCTTCGCTGTCCCTGATTTCAGATATTACAACTCCATCAGGATCCTGTCTCAGAATACTTTTAAATATTGTTTTATAGGTTTGATAGTCTGCATCTGGTACTTCAACTTGAGTGATTTGGCTCATACTTCTTTCTACGGGGTCTTCAATTGAGATAATATTTTTTGCCTTTATGCAGAGTTCATTTACCAAGGCGTAAAGGAGGCTTGATTTTCCACTTCCGGTAGGTCCAGAAAGAAGTATAATACCTCCTTTTTTCTTTAGTGAATTTTTAAAAATTCTCTCCTGTTCTGGAAGTAGTCCAAGAGAGGTGAGTAAATTCAGCCCGGAATTTTCAATTTCATCAAGAAGAGGATGATAAAGCAGTCGTGCTGCTATTTTTTGTCCAAAAAGACTAGGTAATATTGACACTCTTATTCTGATTTTATTTGAGGCAAACAGGCATTCGAACATTCCGTCCTGTGGTTTTCTGTGCTCGGTGATATCAAGGCCACATAGGACTTTAATGTGCCTGCTCAGTTTTTCTGTAATTCCCGATCCAAGATTAAGATCTGTTTGTGGAATTATAATTCCGTCAATTCTTAGGCTGATTCGGCCCAGATTATCTTCGATTGATTCTATGTGTATGTCGGAGGCATTTTTTTGAAATGCAAGATTCATGATTCCTTGAAGAATCTTTGGAATATCTGAATCTTTATCCTCTGAGAGATCAAGCTTGTAGCGTTTGTTGCTGATTGTCGCTGTTTCCTTTTTGCTGGTATTTTCATTAGAAGATCCCGAAATCGAGTTTTGAAGTGTTGTGCCTAGCTCATTGGTTTTATATGCGCTTACAATCGCGCGATTTAAGTGATCTTTCGGTACCTGATAAAGAGTGCATTTAAGGGTGCTAACAAGTTTTAAATGCGACAGTAGTTCTTGTTCGTCGGATTCATCGCTTATTGCAATGACCAGTTCTGTATAGCCAAATGATTCGTTTATGGATAAAGGGAGTATTAACAGGTCTTTTGCGATTTTAAGTGGGATTTCATTTCGGGCCTTTTCGGTGGAGCAGAGAGCAAGGCTTCGCCAGTTTATGTTAGTGCCAGGTGATTTGGCTGGTAGTAGTTGTGTTTCTGGAAGCGGGTTTTTGTTTTCAGAATTTGTTATTCTGGAATTTGCCAAATCATTTTCGTTCTTCTGGCGCGGGGCCTGGTAGATGATAAAGTCTGTAGCTGTCACGGTACTATTTTTTTAATTTGCTTTTAAATAATTTGAATAATGCAGGTTAACGACTCGTCCTAGCGTTATCGCAAAATGAATCATCAGTGTTCAGGTGATAAATAGGGCTTGTGCACTATGGGTGTTTTCTGCTATCCAGTTCCCTCTGGATGTTTTGATTAGACAAGCTTAGATGTATAGGGGCTGCTAATCCTGACTTTGTTGTGAATATGTTATTGTTGGGTAGTTATCACTTATTATTCCACCATTAGTATTATCGTGTAATAAAGCAGGCTTTATGGCCATCTAATTGGTAAGTTTTATTTATGTACCATCTATATCTTCTGGTTTCACTGTTTTCGGTAATGTCTTCTGATATTCCTGCTCTTATAAATTTTAATTCTGTAAATTCTGGTCAGGAATATTCTGATTTGGGGATTGATGGAGATTTTAAAGCAGATAGCCCCTCACTGAATCTTGAGCTTAAATTCTCAACAATACCTCAGGTAAATGTAGGTGATCCGGTTTTATTTAACGGATCTCTGGTTGGTAATGTTTCTAGCATAAATTTCCCTGTAGGAAATGTCATTTCCGATGAGAGCATTTCTTCAGAAAGTGTTATGAATCAAAATGCGGAGGCTCCGTCGATCAGTATCAGAATTAATACTAGAGATTTGATTCCTGATAATGAGTTTTTTGGACTGGTAAGCTCAGTTAAAATTTCTCATGGTGAGGTGTCGGGGTCCAGGTCTTTTGTGGAGCTTTTGAAGCTTGAAGCAAAACAGGCCGATAGTTCAAAAGCATCTTTTAAGTTCAATTCAAGGGATTCAGGTACAATATCTGATACGACACCAGATACACTTCGGGGCTTTAGCAGTTTTGAAGAGTTTTGGAAGCTGGGGGTTTAGTCGACTAGCGCCTTAAATTTTTTTATAGCATTCTCTATCGTATCAGATTCGTCGGGCCTTTGTGCCAAAATTTCCATAATTTTTGGTTGTAATATGAGAGATCGATCTATTAATGGATCGCTTCCTGCTTTGTAGGCTCCAAGGTTAATCAGATCAAAATTCTCTTCATATGTTGCAAGTATTGCCCTCAGTTCGTGTTGAAGGTTCAGGTGCTCTTTGGAGCTTACAACCGAAGATAATCTGCTATTACTTTTAAGTACGTCTATTGCCGGAAAGTGCCCCATCTGGCTTAAACGAGAGCTAAGATAAATATGTCCATCAAGAATCGCTCTTACTTCTTCCGCAAGGGGGTCTTCGAGTTTTTCTGAGCTTAGTAAAATTGAATAAAATGCAGTGATACTTCCTTCTTTTGTTTTTCCGGCACGTTCCAGCAGGCTTGGAATTGTTGAAAATACTGATGGTGGATATCCCTGTCTTGCCGGAGGTTCACCAAGTGAGAGAGCTATTTCTCTAAGTGCCCGGGCAAAACGGGTAATGGAGTCCATTAGAAGAAGTACTTTTTTCCCCTGATTTCTAAAGTACTCCGCGATTGCTGTTGCGGTGTATGCTGCAACAATACGTTTCATTGGCGGGTCGTCACTTGTTGAAACAATTACGACTGATTTTGAGAGACCGTCAATTCCAAGGTTGTCGTCAATAAAATCTAATACTTCTCTTCCTCGTTCTCCAATAAGTGCAATTACATTTACTTCTGCGGTGCTGAAACGGGCAAGCATTCCAAGAAGAGAAGATTTACCCTGACCGGCAGTTGAGAAAATCCCTAGCCTCTGTCCTTCTCCTACCGGAGTAAACATGTCTATTGCGCGTATTCCCAAAGGAAGTTGATTTTTAATTCTAACTCTTTCAAGTGGATTAATGCTTTGTCCAAGGAGTGGATAGCGCATTCTGCTTTGAAGTTTTTTATCTTCGATGCTTTCACCAAAGCAGTTCAGAATCTGTCCCAGGAGGTGTTCTCCAACTGGTACATTTAGTGAAGTACCGCTACTTGTAACCAGTGAGCTTGGACCAACGTCTGTAAGTGGAGCAAAGGGAGTAATAAAAACACTTTCATCATCGAATCCCACGACCTGACATGGTATCTCTTTGCCTGAGCGTGTTTTTATGACACAAAGTTCACCAATCATAGCATCGGGCAGGGTTATTTCTATTAGCATGGCACTGCATACGCGTTTAACAGAACCCCTTCTTGTTGCCCTGATAGGTTCTAGTATATTGACCCTTCTCTGATATGCCGAGAGGTCAACGTCGGGAATAAACCTGATTGGTTCATTAGTGTTTTTCGATCCCTCAAGTAGTCTATACCTGCTCATTGTTATTCGGATCTCTCAACTTTAGAGTCGGTGGTACTTGATGACTCGTGTGTTTCGAAGTCGTGAATTCTGGTTTGGGATTTGATTTCTGAAAGCAAATCGCCGAGAGATACCTGTATTTCTCCGAAGTCAGTTCTTACAAGTATTGTATCTTGAGGAATATCTTTTGTTTCAACTACATAAAGGTCTGTATTTCGGGCCAGGTCGCTTATTTCTCGTTCGAGGGTAACCAGTGAGTTTCTGCTTGCGGGATTAATTAAAAGGTCTATTTTTTTCCCTATTGTTATTGAGCTAAATAGAGATCTTGCAAGGTGGCTTAGTGGATCAATAATTTCAGGTGTTTCAAGTTTAAGTACCTTTTCAAGAATCAAATAAGAAAGTTTTGCGGCTTCATCGGCTATTTTTCGTTTTAGCTTTGCATGATCCTGAATAAGTCGAACAGCATTTGTTATTGCGAACTTGTGTCCTTCCCTGTGACCATCCTGATATGCGTCATTTTTAATTTTCTCTACTGAAGCATTAGCTTCTTCTAGTATTTCGCGAGCGCGTATTTCAGCACCTTCAACAATGCGCTTTGCTTCTGAAAGAGCATCAGAAATTGAATTAACTTGATTGGGTTTATTGGGAATCATAGGCCCAGAATTTTTCCTTATTATACATCTGATAAGATGCATTTATGTACTTAAAACGCTCAACTTATTGTATTTGGGAGCTATTTTAATAGCTATAATTTGCCCATAAAGTTGGTGGTTGTTTTTTTCTGTAAAGCGCGAGCCCGTATTATTCATGAACATGGTGCTGAGGGGCTGTAATTTGAAGAAATTTCTCTTGAGATTTAACGAGTTACGGCGTCTCAGCACCATGTTGTAACCCTTCACTATTAGATCCATTTCCCCTGAATTCAAGAGGAAAGAATTGCTAAGTGTCTGTATTTGGGTTTGCCTTGCATCGCACTACCCCCTCCTGCATTTTGGAACTTTTATTGCGAAAACCTGAG
>DAOLCO010000015.1:0-68473 GCA_035327825.1 Oligoflexia bacterium
ATGAAATTTATAGCAATTCCAATATAGTGAGTCTTCCTTAATAGGGTGGTACTTAGTCGTCCACTTCTCTAACTTACTTAAGTTATGAGGGATCGATCTGTAATCAATCGGATTTAGGGTAAAATTGACCTTCGAATGCTGGCTAACAGGACATAAGTGGGTGTCTTGTCCTGACTATATATCTACATATTTACGGATAGCACCTCGCCATTATGCTCAGGACTGAAGGATAAAATAAGATCTGCTGCTTTTTTAACCCACCGGTCTACTTCAGGGAAATTAGAGGCCCGTTCTCCGATTATTGTTCGCAACATATCGGTGTTGATTGTTCCAGGATTAAGTGCAATGGCGGCCATTCCTGTCGGAATTTCATTCGCAAGAGTTCTGGTTATTGCTTCAATAGCCCATTTGCTTGCATTGTAAGCGCCACTATCTGATGGGCAATTTCTCCCACTTCCTGAAATGAAATTAACTATGTTTCCTGTTTGCAGTTTTACCATATGAGGCACAAAGTGCCGAAGCACGTTCGCTGTTCCCTTAACATTTATATCTATAATCGCATCAAAATCACATTGCTTAATCATCCAGATTGGAGCCGGTGTGTTCATTACTCCTGCGTTGTTTATTAATATATCAATCTTGTTCAGCCCTGCCGTGATTATTTCATCCGCCCATCTCTTTACGGCCCCGTCATCGGACACGTCAACAACCTTAAAAAATGTGTTGTTGAATCCAATAGAAGCCAGTTCAGCGATCGTTTCGTGATTTCGACCAACCCCCCATACGTTATGACCGGAGTGGGCAAAGTGCAAAGCCAAAGCACGACCTAGACCACGGGTCACTCCTGTAATCAAGATATTTTTTTGCATGGACTGACTCTTATTATGTTAAGGACCATTTTCAGAATATTTTTTGCTTCTAAGAAATCTGATATCGCTCATTGGTACCATTCCAAATAGAGAATATCAAATCAATTTTCTAAGTGACGCGACTCAATTAAAAATTATATTATGCGGTGAATAGTTAAAAATCTAAATACTCACTTGTGAATACTAAATTCAGTAGCTAAATGAACCCAGTTCTTGTCTATTTGTCCGACCACAAAATTCAGTACGATCTAGTTACCCATGAGCCCCTGTTTACGGTTGAGCATGCGGCTGTGGTGCTTAGTAATTTGCCTGGAGCTGCAACGAAGAACCTGTTTTTACGTGATGATAAGGATAGGCGACACTTTTTAGTTACAACTGCCGATTAGAAACGGGTTGATATGAAAGCTTTGGAGAAACAAATCAGGTCGAAAGGTTTGGGGTTCGCCTCAAAGGAGCGATTAATGGTGCCAAATTGGTACTACCCTCTTTAAAATAACTTCAAATCGTTTAAACAACAATACTTACCCAGATTTCCGGTAAGATTTCCGGTACCAGGTTACTATAATTCACCCAACTGACTAAAGATCATGACACCTCACAACTTTCTAGGTCATCCTTTTGACTCATATTTCATGACACCGAAAATGAGGCATGAATGGCAGATTCTTCCACTCTATAGGCGGAAGAACCTTCAGGGACGACTAATTATTATTTCCAGAAACAATACAGATACCTAAAGTGCATCTTCATCTATTCAATTACGGAAGGCTTATGCACACCTAGTTTTTCATACCTCCTTCGCCATGGAAAGAAGAATACAAACAGAAGCAAAATAAGAATAACTGTCTGCCATTCAGGGATAAAGCTTTGAATGATCAATGCAAATGGGGGCAGGATCAATAATGATATGTGAATCTTCATAAGATTCCTATCTCCTAGCTCAAGGATGTTCCGACCTGGTGGGCCATAAAATATTTTCTTTCGCTCGAGAAAAAGAGTTCCAAGAACTATGATCCAGAAATCCGGAATTAGTATAAATACTAATTCGGCTGACAAAAGCAGTAGTGCAAGAATTGATGCTGTACGAGTTGTTACTCCTGGCAAAGGAAAAAGGGCTTGCAGTACGACTCCGTAGAAAACATAAAATCCAAAAAAACAAAGTGCAACAAACCCAAGGAAAAAGAAAGCCGTAAAAAGCATTGCAAGTCGCTTTAGAAGAGAAGCTTCTTCAATTTCCTTCTTGGATAAATGATTATCGGGAATTTCACTATCTGAAATCTGCCCATCTGAAATAAACTCAGACGGAAGAAGTGCTCGCATTCCTACTGCATGAAGAAACATCTTAGCAAAAGAAATAAAACATAAAACTATCATCAATACGACTTCAGTTAGCCAAATACTCCAACATAAATCGGCCAACTGCCACCCGGAAAAAAGAGCAGTAACAGCAGTGGCTAAAAATACTGAAATTGGTAGAATACTAGGATATTCCTCCGAAGTACCTCTGTCCATCCTATCAGCATTCTCAGTCAAGCAACACGGGAATAAAATCATTAATGAACCTAACAAGCTCCTGTTCTATATTCATGTAGCGGGTAATTCAAGAATCAAAAATAGCTTCCAAATCCAATAAACACCTCTCTTATCCCCTCCCCAAAGCTTTTTTCATAGCCAAAACCTGCTCTAAGAAAGAACTGATCATAATCTCTAACTTGAATATCATACTGAGCTTCAACATTGGTGTAATATGCCACATGCCGCTCTCCTAATTCATAAAAATAAGCACTTCCCGAAATCTGAATACGAAAATTTTCATCAGGAAGTATTAACGAACGAATCTTTGGACCAATGCCAATAGCATATGATTCATTATTATAGGCTCTCGAAATATTACTTCGTGCTGAAATCAAGGAGCTAAGCTTTAAAAATTCTGAGGGCTTTATTGAGATTCCTCGCGAAGCTTCAATAAAACCAACTCCACTTCCTTCTAATTTTTCAGAAGATAACATCTCTCGCTCAAAACCAGTTCTTACATCCCAGGAGAATGGCTTAAATACCTTTCCCCATGGAGTATAAGATTCAATTGATACAGGATAAAAATTCCTGATCATAACCCCATTGCCTTCTAAATAACGAATCCCACCACTAAAAAAATCTATTGCAGCACCTTCCCTAAAACCTTTTTCAGGATCAAGACTTTCATGATAAGCTGGTCGAAATAAAATATCCGAAAACAGCAGATTATCTCTAACTCCTCCCCGAAGAATCACTCTCCCCGACTCATGCATTAACTCTGGTCTTGTGTCAGGTGAGGGTACAGGTACATGTTTAAGAGGTGGAAGTACGCTTCTTTTTACAAGAACCTCCTTTGCACGAGCTCGATTATCAGGACTAACATCTGACTCTCTTGAACTTAAAAATTCCAGATAATCAAACGAAAACTCGAGAATTTTTGCAGAAGACTCTTCACCATAAATTTCAATCACATCAACAGGATACTCTCCGCTTGCAATCTGGGTAGCAATTTTTAATTCATGACCAGAAAGATTATTTCCAGCAGTCTCAACTCTTGTTAATAGTGAAGGGCGATATTTGGGTGAACCAAGAAGATTCTCTCTTGATAGCAAAATCTTTACAGTATCAGACGGAATAACCCACCATGAAAGATCATTTACAAGATTTAATCCGGGTCTTGCATAGTCAAGAAGAGCAAGAACATATAAAGAGCAATTTTCATCGAAAAAAAAGTAATTAAAATAAGTCTGACGAAGCTCCCAAAGAAGCTCTAAAAAACGTTCTCTCTCTTCTTCACCAAGGAGAATCTCATATTCCCATATATCCCTATGCTCTATGTCTCCGTACCTGTTTACAGTTTCATAGTATGGCTCAACAGAAAAGCCTGCTTGATATCCACCCAGAAGACCCTTCAGAGCGAACGCTACCCCTCCATCATCTCCGGTTGCTGCACCAAAATTAGCCGCATAAGATAAAAGCGGATTAGTAATACCAGTCTCTGAATCAAGCCTGAACAGTGTATGACCAAACATTGAGGCAGGGTTATTAAGATATGCCGCAGGGAAAACAAGTGTAACATTTTTAACACCAAGATTATTTCGCCACTCAGAATAACGAAAACATGGAGCCTCTTTAAGTAACCCCTTGCTAACCAAACCCAATTCTCTGTCAAGAAACTTGAATCTTCCACGGTGGAGACATTGGGGATTATCATCATCAGGATTATCCTGCTCCTTAATTAAGGCATGAAGAGTTGAAACAATTTCAGCTTCAGGATCAAGTTTACCCTCTTTTGATAAAAACCAGGATGAATCATCGACCCTGCTTTCTTTATTAAAAAAAACATTCTCCCAAACCTGAAGCAATGTAAGCCAACGACTATCATTAGAAAGAACTCTTGACTGATCAATAATATCAGCAGGAATTATGGAATCAGAAGAATCGGCAAAAGACGAAAATGGGCAAATTGCAGGGAGAACAATCAGAAAAAAAATATTTTTATGAAATCTGAGCCAAATCAAGAGCGAGAAAATATGGAATTTGAATGATATTTTTTTGAATACGGACATTAAAAATTGTCCTGCGGTAAACTTCCCGCAGGACAATTAAATCTCTGATATCGCTAATTAAACTCTATCAGCGTAAACTGAAAGTGCTTCAGAAGAAGAAAGCACATTTTTAATGTTACTTGCTACCTGCTCTGAACCTATTTCAGATGAGTCAAAAACACTTGCAAACTGCTCTCTTAAAGTCTGAAAGAAAACTTCTTTATCAGCTTCCTTAACCGCAAGAAGAGCCGCAAGAGAGTCAAGGGCCTCACCACTTCCAACTGACATATCACGAGCAAGCCTGTTCATATTCTTGTCAATAAACAATGCAGTTCTCCAGTTAGAATTAACTACACCATCCTGAGTACATCCACTTGTTCCAGACGTAATTCCAAAAGTCTGGTTTCCAGATGTACCATTAGTAGTAACAGCAAGAACCTGAGGTGCAATCCCCTGATTGCCACTCATTAACTTTGAACCCCAACCACAACCACCAACGTTATCAGCAGCAAGTGCCGGTGCAGATGATGCGATTAAAAGGGCAGAGACGAGTACTAGTTTCTTCGTCATATATAATTTTCTCCTGATGTTATAAGTTATACGCGCCCATTATTATCACACTCTGATATGAGTTGTAAGAGCAAAATACCCGTGAAAGAATGTCTCATAGCCATAGAGATAAATTAATCATATAATCCCTATCAAGTAATAAAATATTAAATAATCATGCATCTAATTGATAAGTAGATGGGCAGTTATGCCCATCAAAATAATAAGAGTTTAGTCACCTTAATTTTAAAGCCACTATAGATTAAATAGAGTATGTGCAGATTTTTTGCATTTATATTGATAATACCACTATTGATTCAGATCTCTTGCGGTGATTCTGGCAGGGAGTCCAGTGGAGACCCTTCGTTTCTTGAAGTCTTTGATGCACCTGCAAAAATTGAAGACGACAGATCTTCGCTTTCTGCCCCAATTCCTAAAGCCTCTTCTGGAGAAATCTTTAAAGAGTCCGCGGATCAGAAAAAACCCGACAATACCGATAGAGATAATGATGATTTTAAGTTACATAAAAAAGAAGTCCTACTAGCAGAGGACAACTATCATTCATTCAAAATTTATCTGAAATCAAAAACACCACTAGTATCTTTATCAGAAGATGTAAATACCAAAACAATATTTATAGCAGAAAAGTACAAGATCATCTCTTTTCAAAAACCGGAAATTGACTCCGAAACCAGAAACTCATCATCCCGCGCATCAGCAGAAACCATTCTTGATTCTGAAATATTTAAAAAACAGCTAGGTGAGGAAATGCCTGCTATTTCAACAATAGCCCACCTTGGGAGTTTGGGCCTATGGGCTGGTTTTGAAAATGGAAAAGTTCTCTATCAGAAAAATAACCAGTGGATACTTACCAGTGGAGGCCCACAATTCACAAATCAAAGAATAAATCTTATTTCCTCTCTCCAAAACATACCATTCGTTGCTGGATCGGGATTATTTCAATGGGATGAAAAAAACGGAAGGTATCTTGTTGTTACAAATACAAAAGGACATTCAGTCAGGGCCTTAAAGCCATTGTTTAATGGAAATATTTCTTTAAAAAGAGAGAGTAATGCAAGTGGCAATTCACTTATTTATATATCTGACGAATCACTCTTTAGGCTTACTTTTCCAAATAGAGAAATCGAAAAACTATTCAGTGTGTTCAGGGATGACATGCCACTTTCTACTGTGCACGAATTTGAAAGCGGCATCACGGTCGGAAGCAAGAATGGGCTACTTATACTTCCCATCAAATCAGGAACAATAAAAAGAATGGGGGGGCACATTCCAGTTAATGAAATTGTGCCATTAAACAGAAACGATAGCCTTATTATCTCAAAAAATGGTAATCTTCACTACAAAAGCCATGATCAAATCAGCAAGCCATTAGCAGGTTTAAAAGGCTCAGTACGTCAGGCATTTCTGGATAGCGAAAATAATCTGTGGTTTGGTTTGGAGCAGGAATCCGGATCACTCCTTTTAAGTATTTCAGTTGAGGAACTTTCAAAACTTTTTAAAAATCAGATTCAGTCAGATTCAGATAAAGAAAATCCCTTCAATGAAATTTTCAACAATTCCTGCGAAGCATTTGTATCTCTCTTCGGCAAAATCTCATACTCCGGACAGTTATCCAGAAAAACCCTAAACAGGGAGCCTTTCGTTTTTCTAAAAGGAAAGCAGATATGCCCCTCAGGAACTGGACGCATATCTCCAGATGGAACAACCGCTCTTGCAAAAAACAATAGCATTACAATTATAAGAAGTTCGCAGGTCGACACTCTAAAAATGCCAGAGCGAATAGATGACACTGATATAAGTGCATTATATTACCACCATCCCAATGATTCAATTTTCCTTGGAACAAAAAACAACGGACTTTTTATTGGCACCCCCAAAGGATCATGGGAGAAGGTGAAAAGTTCAAACGAACTTGTTAATGACCACATTACCGATATAGAATCCGACGATAGAGGCAACATTTGGGTAGCTTCACGCTATCAGGGAGAGAGCTCGCATCAAAATCGTCGCACCAAAAATGAGGATTCTATTAGCATAAATTATCGTCCACTCCATGTACTTACAGAACACGGCTGGGCTCACCTTGGAGAAGGCGAAGGGATATACGCAACCGGAATTTCCGAGATTTACAATAACAAAAATCAAATCCAATTTAGTATTGCAAATGGAATTGGTGAGGTAAAAAACCCTAAAAGTATCCTAAAATACAGTAATTGGGAGCTAAAGGGGCGACAAATTATCGAATCTTTCACATGGGACCCGGAGGGACGAATTTATTTAACCCATGGATTTTTTCTCTCAGGTGTAACATGGATTGAAAATGAAAAACTACATTATGCCACTAAAGAAAGCGGACTATTTTCAGACCGGATTGCGAAGTCCGGAATTGATTCAGAAAACAGGATCTGGCTTATCGATACAGCAGGCAGAACCGGTGTTTATTCTTTAAAGTCTCTTAAGGAAATAGAATTAAAAAAGGCAAAAAAGTTAAGACCGCCAATAGACAAGGAAAAACTCAATTAATTTCCTTAAAAGGAAAAATCAGACGCAAGAAGGTGTTTAAATTAAATCTTCCAGACCGTAAGATTTGTAGGTTTCCCAAAATATAAAAAGATTCTACCCGATTATCAGCATAACTAGAAGAACTCAAAATCAACACACACGCCCTTCAATCATATCAACAAGCCACTTTTTTACCTCATCCAACCCTTTAACTCCAAGGTCTTCTCCTCCCCGCTTTCTTATGGAAACAGTTCTTCCCTCAAGCTCCTTATCACCAATAACAAATACAAATGGGATTTTTTCTTTTTGCGCTGCTCTTACTCTGTAGCTCAGGGTGTTGCTGCTGTTATCTACAGAAACCCTGACTTTCGCTTCCCTTAAAAACTCCTTAATCTCATCTGCAAAACCTCCATGCTTCTCTCCGACCGGAAGTACCCTGACCTGCTCAGGAGAAAGCCAAACAGGAAAAGCCCCGGCATAATGCTCTATCAGCACTCCGAAAAATCTCTCCATCGATCCAAGAAGGGCCCTATGAAGCATATACGGCCTATGATTCTTTCCATCTTCACCCACATAAGAAATATCAAATCGCTCAGGTAAATTAAAATCAAACTGAATTGTACTTAATTGCCATTCCCTTCCAACGGCATCTTTCACACATAAATCAATTTTAGGGCCATAGAAAGCACCATCGCCCTCATTTATTGAATAATCAATTCCGCTTCTCTCAAGAGCTTGCCTTAGAGCAAGCTCTGCAGCGTCCCACCTGGACTCATCACCAACTCTTTCTTCAGGACGGGTACTTAACTTTATTGAAAAATCACTAAAACTAAAATCGCGAAGTAATCCAACGGAGAAATCAAGTACTCGATCTATCTCATCGGGCATTTGATCAGGTCTGCAAAACAGATGGGCATCATCCTGAGTAAATCCACGCACCCTTGTTAAACCATGAAGTGTTCCACTTCTTTCAAATCGATAAACAGTACCCCACTCAGCATACCTTATTGGAAGCTCGCGATAGGATCTCTTTTGAGAGGCAAAAATCTGCACATGAAATGGGCAGTTCATCGGCTTTAAATAATACTCTTGGCCTTCAATATCGATAGGAGAGTACATGCCCTCCTTGTAAAATTCCAGATGTCCGCTTGTCTGCCAAAGAATAGAACGACCTACATGGGGAGAAAAAACAAAATCATAACCAGATTCAAGATGCCGTTCACGACAATGCTGCTCTACAAGATACCTGACAAGTCCCCCCTTTGGATGCCATAGGATAAGGCCTCCACCAACTGTATCAGGGTGGATACTAAAAAGGTCTAAATCCTTGCCAAGGCGTCGATGATCTCTTTTCTTTGCTTCTTCAAGCTGGTTAACATAAGAAAGCATGTCCTGCTTATCAAGGAATGCGGTACCATAAATCCTTTGAAGCATTTTATTTTTTTCGTTACCACGCCAGTAGGCACCTGCAACATCAAGAAGCTTAAAATTCCTCACCGCTTTGGTTGAAGGAATATGAGGACCTGCACACATATCAAGGAAATCGCCATCCTGATAAAAACTAATACTTTCTCCCCTATCACGAATCTCACTTAAAAGTTCAAGTTTATATCTCTCCCCTTTTTTGGAAAGAAGCTCATGAGCTTCTTCATAAGACATTTCTCTTCTAACAAATGGATAATCATCCTTAACTATCTTCTTCATCTCATCGGAGATTTTATCAAGATCCTGAGGAGTAAAAGGTTCGGAAACGTCAAAGTCATAATAAAAACCATTATCAATAGCTGGACCGATAGCGAACCTGGTACCTGGATAAAGTCTCTCTACGGCCTGCGCAAGAATATGTGAAAAACTATGTCGATATATCAGTCGGACTTCTCTAGAATCATCTTCAAGATAGAGAATACGAACCAAGGGTTTTGAATCAAGTTTTGCATTATCATTTAATGCAGACAAAATACTGGAATCAATAGGTGTCTGGAGATCAAGAATTGTTTTCTCACCAAGAACAATTGCAATTGGTGTTTTCTTTGAAGAAAGATGATCTGAGAAGTTAGCAAGCAGGTCACTTACCAACATTCCATTTTTTACATTTACTACTACTTTATTTTCGACATTTATTTCCATTAAAATTTAACCTGAGTCTTATATCTCATTAAATAGCTAGATAATTCTCTGTTTGCGAAGCGGGCAATTATCGATCTGTAAAAAGTGATTAGGGTATTAATATCAGCAGATAGCACTGAGGTAAACTTAATCGAAATAGTCACCAATGGAAAAGTAAAAAAATCTATGGGGCAGGATAATTTGGAGATCCTCCGGATTGAACCCCGGCAGGATGTCCCGAAGCACTTGGATATACGGCACTTGGGTATACGCCCTGAGGGGGAACCCCCGGTGGGGGAACACCCGATCCTTGATTCTGATTTCCGGGAAAAGGAATTGCAGGGAGTCGGCTCCACCATGGATAAGGATAGTAAGCTCCTTGTCTTATAATAACTTGTGGTCTTTCCACCTTTATTGAACTGCTAGGAGCTTTATTTGGATTTCTTCTTCTCTCCTCTCTGCTTATAAAGAATGACTCAGGACGCCTGACATCGTTCTTATCTTCTCTTATTTCTTGATTATCACCAAAGAAACCCTCTCGAACCAGATCATCCCTGAAAAAGCCATCAACCCTTGCATCGGCATGAACTGACGAAGAAGTAGCTGAAATTAGAGCTAACGCCACTGCTGCACAAAGCAAAATATGCAAACCATATTTAAAGCTTTCAGGTTTAGAGCTCATAAGAAAAATTATTTTTACTTTAATACATATTAGATTACACTTATATCATATTAGTTTTATGAATTTTAAATAATTTTTTTCAACAACTGATTGTTAATATCTACAAGTCTTTGTATTGATTATGATTTATAATTTTCCACCAGTTCTTGATGCATCAATCACTGCATTCAGAATAGCCCGTACGACCCAACTTTATGCCAAGGAAAAATTCTGGTTTCTTGAAAGAACACAAGTGCCCAGCAAAATAAACACAGATCCAAAAAAGCCCCCGTATAAATTTCTACTGAAGAAATTTATACCTGCTAATTATTTTGCCTGCACTGCGCAAATACAAATAACTGCCAGGCATCAGCTGTAGGGCTAGTTTCATAAGCAGTAATTCTATACCCATTTGAAAGAGGGATAACCCCAGAAAAAGTAATAGCAACAGGTCCAGTAAATGGTATCCCCAAGCCCTCAGTAGCACCACCAAAACCTCCAATAACCGTAGTTCCAACAGGGCAGTTAATCAGGGCAGTTTTAGGTGAAGTAGAATCAGAATCAGAAAGTGTGCTTACTAGAGTTATTGCACCTCCACTTGAAGGGCCTTGAGGACCAGTAGCTCCTTGCGGGCCTGCAGGACCCTGTGGCCCAGTAGCTCCCTGTGGCCCAGTAGCTCCCTGCGGACCGACTTCTCCCTGTGGCCCAACTGGACCTGGAATTCCCTGAAATCCCTGAGGACCCTGGGGTCCGGTTTCTCCCTTAACGACAGAAGTCGAAACAACAAAATCCCTCAGGATTTTTGCATGATCACGCGGACAAGGAGCACCATTGGGAACAACCCTACTGGCGTTCACAATTTTTCCTGCTTTATTCCTTGATGACTTAAGACACAAATCTTCCGCAAAGCATATATCTGTAAATATCAGAGTCATTATTATTAAAAGCGAACGAATGGTCAGCATGGTAATCACTCCCTGAAAAAACAAATGAACAAAATTTAATTGAATAAAAAATTATACTCCCGGCAAACTAAACAGGCGGTGTATCACAAGAATGGGATTAGCAATACTACCCACCAAAAAAAGAAAAAAAAGCAGCAAAAACGCTAGCTTATAAAACATGAACACTAAACAGATCACCCAATTTGTCCAAGATCCTTAATCCTTTGAAGTGCTTCCTCTACCTGCTCAGCCAGATTAAAAGATGAAAACCTGACATACCCCTCCCCACATTTCCCAAAACCTGCACCTGGAGTACAGACTACTCCTGCCTGATTCAATAATCGGTCAAAAAACTTCCATGAATCTTCCCTTGCATCTACCCAGACATATGGAGAATTTATTCCACCAGTACAAGAGTAACCCATTTCCTGAAGAGACGTCCTGATATTTTTTGCATTATTAAGATAGTATTTAACAAGTTCACTTGTCTCCTTTTTCCCTTCTTCAGAATATATTGCCTCAGCTGCACGTTGAACTGGATAAGATACTCCATTAAATTTTGTAGACTGTCTTCGAAACCAAAGTGCGTGCAGGGAATGAGCTCCGCCTCGCTTGTCATAAACCATACATTCTTTTGGAATCACGACAAAAGCACACCGAGTTCCAGTAAAACCAGCATTTTTGGAAAAACTCCTGAACTCAACGGCAACTTCACGAGCACCAGGAACTTCAAAAATACTTCTGGGAAGTTCACTTCCATCTGAATCTGGTTCATAAATAAATGCCGAATATGCAGCATCAAACAGAAGAACAGACTTGTGCTTTTTTGCATACTCCACCCAAGCTACCAGTTCCGACCTTGTAAAAACAGCTCCTGTTGGATTATTAGGCGAACATAAATAGACGACATCAAGAACCCGCTCCGGAGGCACAGGAAGAAAACCGGTACTAGGTCCCGTTTCAAGATAATGAACGCCATGATAGCGACCATCTTCAAAAACAGTACCCCTGCCTGCCATCACATTACTATCAAGATACACAGGATATACAGGATCAGGAATTCCTACTCTTGAATCAGCAGCAAAAAGCTCCTGAAAGTTTCCAGAGTCGCACTTGGACCCATCACTTACAAAGATTTCATCTGGGGAAACATTCACACCCAGATCCTGGTAATCATTCTTGGCTATTACCTCTCTAAGAAAGTCATAACCCTGCTCTGGGCCATAACCACGAAAAGTTTCCCTGGCTCCAAGTTCATCAGTAGCCTTATGAAGTGCGGAACGACAAACAGCCGGAAGGGGCAACGTAACATCTCCTATTCCAAGGCGAATAATTTTCTTATCAGGGTTGTCCGACTGAAATTGCTTTAATCGTTTGGCTATATCAGAAAAAAGATATGAAGCTTTTAGATTTAAAAAAGATTCGTTAAGATTTGCCATATCAACCTGCCCGTTTATTAATGATGCGGGCTGGATTCTATCAAATCCAATCTATCAACTCAAGCTTTAAGGGCTTCACTGATCATGGTTTCGGCGATATTTTCCCATGAAACTGAATGATCCAAATTTCTCGCATTCGAAACATACTTATCGTATAATTCAGGATTATCTCTTAAATTCAAAAAGGCATTAGCAATCTCACCACACTCAGGTTTAACTATTATTCCGGTTTTAAATTTTCTCACTACATCATTCACATATCCACTATCATTTGTTGTGACCAGTGGCTTACCGCTTTTGGCAGACTCAAATGTCACAAATCCATAATCTTCGTCATAGGGACCATAATAAACAGCTAAGCAATCAGCATAAAGCTTTAAAAGCTCTTCTTCCGAAACCCTTCCAAGAAATTCAACGCGATTAGTAAGATCATGCTTCCTGATCTCGCTTAGCAGATAGGATTCATAATTGGGCTCATCAGGAAGCCCTACGATCTTGAGCTTTATCTCTAGGGGCAAATGTGGCAACGCGCCAATTATCAGATCAGTTCTTTTGGCACTACAAAGTCGCCCAACGCTTAATATATAGGAACCCTTAATACCCTCATAAAATCTGGACGCAACAGGAACCGGAGGCTCGAGTGGTGAGGAGTTAAGGTTGTTAAAATCGAAAAGGCGCTTTGAAACATTATCAGAAATTGTAAATATTTTTTTTGCTTCAGATAGAACTTTGGTGTCTCCATTAATAATTACAGAACGAATTCCTTCGTCAACTGGATTACTTGCAAAGTCTCCATAACGACTACCTACCAATTCATATGCCTGTCTATGCTGATGGATAAGCCACACAATCTTGCACGAATGACGCGCATAATATGTTGGAAACTTACCAGCAATAACAATGTCTATCTTTCTACCTGAAACTTTCTCAAGCGAAAGAGACCTCCACCAGCTCATCTGAGCAAGTAGATTAGATTTTGGTTCAGCTGAAAATGGAATGCTCAGGATATCAGAATCGTGACCAAGTCCAATAAATGTCTGATTTAAGCGCTCAAAAAGGGATTCAGCTCCACCACTCGAGAAAGGCACTTGTGATTGTAACAAAAGAATTGTTAATTTATTCTTCAACTCTAATTATCGTAAGACGCTCCCTCATATGACCAATACCTGGATAATCAGTTTTTAAATTCAGATGGAAAAACTTCGATTAAACGACGCTCGATTACATGAATTCTCTCTCTGATTTGCTTTATCTCCGATTCAATACCACCGCTAATTCTTTTCCCAATCTCATCACGTGAGGCGACAAGCAGCGCATCATAACGTCTCTCCAGATTTACCGTTTCGGAATCAAGTTTTCGAACTGTGTCCCAGAATATTTTCTGATCGCGGTGATCTATATACTGAGCAGTTATATTACAAAATCGAACCATATTCATTACGAACTCCCGCTCCTGAGATAAGTAGTCAGAAAATATGGAATTAAAAAGAAATCTCTGTATCCTTTTTTTTATTAAACTTATAATTGAACCTGTAAATTTTCGGTGGGACGGAAATTCAGATGGACGACTCCACTCAGCCCAATGCTTGTTCAGGTACCTGAGCTCATCAGAATGCACTACTGGCATAATTTCAGAACCCGGTGGTTGTAGAGCACCGACCGGTCTTTGTCTGGTATGTAAAGTATCTTCAAGCTCAAGCTCTTTAATAATAGAGCTTTTTACCGAATTTAAATGAGATTTAAGCTGAGTCATGAATTGCCTGCCATGATTAGAAAACAAAACCATGGTATAGCAAAAAAGCCTGGGCATGACACCTTTCAGTAACATACCCAGGCTGCGGATCACGGCTCTTGGGAGATCACTAAGGGGGCACCGCGTCCGTGCGTTGCAAATGCCCCCATAAATCCTATACTGCCACCAGTCTAGTCAATTATCCGATCAGGGATAGTGCCAGAGCTGGCTGCTGGTTAGCCTGGGCAAGTACTGCCGCACCTGCCTGTTGTAGAATGTTAAGTCGTGTCAGATTTGCCGCTTCCTCTGCCACATCCACATCTCTTATCTGACTTTCAGCTGCTTTAAAATTTTCCCTTGCCACTGAAAGATTTGTTATTGCTACTGACAGACGACTTTCCGCTGCACCCAAAGTACCACGACTTGTGGTAAGTGAGCCAATCGCCAACTTAACCGCATCAAGTGATGACCTGGCCGCCGCTTGAGCAGTTGCAGTTGTTGAATCGTTCAATGAAAAGATTAACGTCTTTGATCCTTTCTGTGCCAGACCTATCGCCTCAAGAGTCCCATCTACACCATTAAAGGTAATCTGTGAGTTAGCGGATGCATCCAGCCCAACCTGAAGATTAACAGACGCTCCACCAGAAAGCAGAAGCAAATCGTTAAAAACAGTAGTCTCTGCAATTCGCTGAATTTCTGATGCAAGCGCTGCAAACTCCTGACCAAGAGCGGATCTTTGAGGGGACCCAAGAGTACCGTTCGCTGCCTGTTCTGCAAGTTCGGCCATTCTTGTTAAAACCGAACTCATCTGATCTAATGCCCCATCTGCGATACTTACCAGCGATATTCCATCGTTAGCATTTCGAATTGCTACTGATGCGATCCTGCCATCAGCTCGAAGTGCATCTGCGATAGCAAGACCGGCTGCATCGTCTCGCGCTCGAACAATTCTTAATCCAGACGACAATCTTTCAAAAGACTGTCTAAGATCACCCGTTGAAGCACCAAGACGCCGCTGAGCGTTTAGTGCCGCTATATTTGTATTTACTGTTATTGCCATGACTATTCCTCCCTGAACATTATTCCATAATAGATATTTTCGCGGCCGTGTATCGCAAAAACATCATCTCTAGGTTACCAGCATCGGAGACACCAGCAACATCCAGACAAACCACCATGGTTATGCCTGCTACTTCAATACTGCATTTACTAAATTTGAAGATGACTCAATTCGGTTCATCTTCGAGATACGTCTTAACAACGTCTTTTGGTAGGTGCCTCATCCGCCACACTCTCCCGCCACACAAACAGGATATCGACCCGACTAATGCGGAGCTTTAGAACTTTTTTTGAATATAAGGATTTTTTTTAAATAAGGTGTGAGGAAATTAATTTCCTCACACCTTTTAAATACTTACCGAATTATCCCAGAAGAGCTAGGGCTAGTGATGGCTGCTGATTAGCCTGAGCTAATACTGCCGCACCTGCCTGCTGCAAGATATTCAGACGGGTAAGGCGAGCAGCTTCTTCTGCCACGTCTACATCCCGAATCTGGCTTTCTGCAGAAGCAAAATTCTCTCGTGCCACCTGCAGATTATTAATAGCCACATTCAATCGGCTTTCTGCAGCACCCAGAGTACCTCTGTTTGCAGTTAGTGATCCAATCGCTGTTTTTACTGCATCAAGTGCACTAAGTGCTGCCTGTTGACCACCAACAGCCGCGTTTAGCGAAAATGACAAGGCTTTTTCACCAGTTTTTGCAAGCCCAAGAGACTCAAGAGTTCCATTAACTCCAGAGAACTGGATTTGCGAATTATTGGAAGAATCAAAACCTACCTGTAGCGAAATTGAGGCACTTCCAGACAAAAGCTGAAGGCCGTTAAATGATGTAGTTTCTGATATTCGACTTATTTCCGAGCCCAGCGCTCTAAACTCCTGTTCAAGTGCGGATCTCTGCGTAGAGGACAACGTTCCGTTAGCTGATTGCTCGGATAACTCCGCCATTCGCTGCAAAACATTACCAATTTCATTAAGCGCACCATCTGCTATACTTATAAGAGATATTCCATCGTTAGCGTTTCTTATCGCTACCGATGCAACTCTTTGATCCGCTCTTAAAGTATCTGCAATTGCAAGACCAGATGCATCATCTCTCGCGCGTATAATACGCAATCCAGATGAAAGTCTCTCAAATGTCTGTCTTAGCTCGCTCGTAGATGCTCCCAGCCTTCGCTGAGCGTTGAGCGCTGCAATATTCGTATTAATCGTAAGGGCCATAGTTTTCCTCCTTGAAACTATTGCCTCCTAGCGTTACAACCCGACACATCCAATATGCCGTTCCACTCCTCCCCAACACTACACTAAGGGGCACTGCATTAACTCCATTTAATAAAAGCACACGTTGAACTTAACTCCCTCGTGTGCACTTAAAAGGTACATCGGATTGATATTAAGATTACTTTAGGGATTTGTTAAAAAACTTTTTTATAAAAAAGTGAGGCATTGACCCTGGATATTGATCGGGATCAATGCCTTTATAAGCCGAATAGCTAGTTTAGAAGGGCAAGAGCAAGGGCCGGCTGCTGATTAGCCTGAGCTAATACTGCCGCACCTGCCTGTTGCAAGATATTCAGACGGGTAAGGCGAGCAGCTTCTTCTGCCACGTCTACATCCCGAATCTGGCTTTCTGCAGAAGCAAAATTCTCTCGTGCCACCTGCAGATTATTAATAGCCACATTCAATCGGCTTTCTGCAGCACCCAGAGTACCTCTGTTTGCAGTTAGTGATCCAATCGCTGTTTTTACTGCATCAAGTGCACTAAGTGCTGCCTGTTGACCACCAACAGCCGCGTTTAGCGAAAATGACAAGGCTTTTTCACCAGTTTTTGCAAGCCCAAGAGACTCAAGAGTTCCATTAACTCCAGAGAACTGGATTTGCGAATTATTGGAAGAATCAAAACCTACCTGTAGCGAAATTGAGGCACTTCCAGACAAAAGCTGAAGGCCGTTAAATGATGTAGTTTCTGATATTCGACTTATTTCCGAGCCCAGCGCTCTAAACTCCTGTTCAAGTGCGGATCTCTGCGTAGAGGACAACGTTCCGTTAGCTGATTGCTCGGATAACTCCGCCATTCGCTGCAAAACATTACCAATTTCATTAAGCGCACCATCTGCTATACTTATAAGAGATATTCCATCGTTAGCGTTTCTTATCGCTACCGATGCAACTCTTTGATCCGCTCTTAAAGTATCTGCAATTGCAAGACCAGATGCATCATCTCTCGCGCGTATAATACGCAATCCAGATGAAAGTCTCTCAAATGTCTGTCTTAGCTCGCTCGTAGATGCTCCCAGCCTTCGCTGAGCGTTGAGCGCTGCAATATTCGTATTAATCGTAAGGGCCATAGCTCACTCCTTGAAGCTATGCCACTTAGCAAACTTTCAAACCACCCGATCTCTAATTAACTGCCTTAAGATCCGATAACTTGCCGCATCAATATACCCAAATGTTTTAATAATTTGGAAATAAATGCACAAAAATTCGACCCGATCCCTGGCCCTTAACCTCAACAACTATGCTAAGGGGCATTCCATAAACATTACTAAAACGGCAATCATTTGCCGCACTGAAAAACTAATCGGCTCTTATTCAGAAAAGCTTTAACAAAAAACAAACGGGAATTCAAAATTAATTGACAAACTATATTGAAAACAAACCGGCCCCCTAACATAAACGAAAAAATGCACTAAAGAAAAAAGGCGCTAAAAAAGGCGCTGTAGAAGCGCCTTTTTAAAGCCAACATTGTATAAAACAAAAACTCTTAAAGTACTGCTTCCTTTAGAGCCTTGCTTGGAGTAAGTCTGACTTTTCTCTTTGCTTTTATTTTAATCAACTCTCCAGTAGCAGGATTACGTCCCATTCGGGCTTTAGTTTGACGTACCTGCAGCTTTCCAATCCCTGGAAGTGGAAGCTTATAACCCTTTTTTAAGGCTGCATGGACCATACCTGCAAAACCATCAAAAACGATCTTGGCCTGCTTTTTGTTCTCCAGTCCACAAGATTCATATAAAGCCACAAGAAGCTCTCCCTGAGTATACTGAACTCCGTTTTTTGGTTTGGTAACTTTAGCCGCCTTTGCAGCAGGTTTTGCTTTACTCATAGATTCTATTCTCCATTAACAATAATAAAAAATGTTTTGAGATATGTTGGAATTTCCGGAAAACTCCAGAGCCAATCATATATCAATTTAAACTACTATATGGGTTTAGATCAGATAAGCAAGAAAATAAAGGAAAAAATGAAGGAATCTTTCCTTTTTTCATACCCCCAGGCAACTTTAGTAGGTGGAAATGCTTAAATAGACTCATTACCGACTATTTGGATTATTCTTGAATCCTCCATTAAAGGATCAAAAGCCATATCAATCCTTACGGACAGAATGGGCAGCAGATCTGAAAAAACTTCCGGCCACTCAATAATTACTAGCTCTATTTCATGGTCATCAGAAAAAACAATAATATCCTCAGGATAAGAACTTAGACCAACTAAACGGTACAAATCCCAATGTCTAATTAGCACAGAAGATTCATAATTATTAGATGTCCTTTCATATCGGTTCTCAAGTACGTAGCTTGGGCTGCTAACTTCCTTATCAAGATCAAACAGCTTCGCAATTGCCCGAACCATGGCTGTCTTCCCTACACCGAGGGGCCCACTTAGTCCTATAATTGATCTGCCTGGAAGCCCTCTGACCAATTCGGCAGAGAATGCTCCAAGTTCACTCTCTTTAAAGCGTAAAATCGGAGAATCGTCTTTCATTAAATCTCTGGCCTTGCTGGAAGATTACCAACAGAGTCAAAAGGACAACTTAATAGATAACTAATAGAAGAAGGTAGCTCGTCAATAATTTCACTAATTAAAGCTCCACAAGAAAAACCAACTTTAGCAGAAAACCTGCTCCCTGTCTCGCCGTGAACAAAAACTCCAAGCAGGGCCGATTCAGCAGGACTAAACCCCCGAGCCATAAACGCACCAATAACTCCGGAAAGAACGTCTCCTGATCCAGCCACACCCAGAGCAGGCTCCCGGTGAGGACAAAAATATTGATCCCCACCACTGGTTGTCACTAAAGTCCTTGGCCCTTTTAAAACAAGAGTACAGGGAATATTTTCTACAAACTCTCTAGACAACTTCATTCTAAATGCCTTGACATCAGAAATACTACAACCCATTATTCTTGAGAACTCACCCGGATGAGGAGTTAAAACCATTTTATCAGAAACAAGTGCTTTCAAAGAATTATTTGAAGCTAATAAATTTAAAACATCAGCATCAAGAACTGCGGGTAAGCTTTGATTATTTATTGCATGAAGCAATAGGCCGATAAAATCCTCAAGGCCCGACCCATCAAGACCAAATCCAGGACCAAGCACTACAGAATTCTTTCTGCTTAAAATCAAATCCCAGACATTAGAATCAAAAACACCAAAAGTACCATTATCAGAAGCAGGAACTGACTTATGCATCGCTTCAGGGGGCAGTGATCTGACACAACCATCGGGGGTAACTACAGAAACAAGTCCGGCACCAGACCTAAAAGCACCAAGAGAACTAAGAGCAGGAGCACCTTCATAACCTTGACTTCCGCCAACTACAAGCACATGACCTTTTTGACTTTTATAGGAATTTTCAGAATCTGGAAATCTGGAAGAAAGAAGGTCGCCAATATAATTTGAAGTCAATAACTCGCTACTTTCTTTTACCACGTTAAAGACAGAATCCGGCATTCCAATGTCAAGGCATCGCACCCTTCCAACTTTATCAGCAGCATCAGGATCAACATGTATCTGTTTAAGACACTGAAGAGCCCAGGTTTCATCAGCAACAAGTCCATTACGAAAAACACCTTCTTCAGGATAATTTCCGCTTGGCAAATCAACCGAGAACACAAGACATCCTCGACTAAGTCTTGCCTGATTCAAATTCTTTATCAGACAGGATAAAGGGCCTTCACGAAGCACTCCCGAGAATCCGGTTCCAGTAAGTGCATCAATAAAAATTGATGCATCAGGAAATCCATCAACAAGAAATGAAATTTCAGAATCTTCTTGAGGTGAAATTATAACATCACCTCCAAGTGCCAGATAAGATTGCTTTACAGATTCTAGTACTTCGCTTCCTGAATTTTTATTAGGAACACGTTCAGGTAGACTCACTACCTTTACCTTGAAGCCACCAGACAAAAGAAGACGAGCAATAACATAGCCATCAGCACCGTTATTGCCACTACCCACAAATACAAAATGACTGAGGTTCCTAAAATCATTATTACCAATTAAAGCTCTAAAACAGGCTCTTCCGGCTGTCTCAACAAGAACCCGCTCAGGTATACAAAAACGATCGATACACTCAGTATCAATCTGCTTCATTATGTCAGCACCAACTATTTTAAGATTCAAACCCATAATCTTGATTTTTGGATTAGAAAAGTGATTTTATTATTTCACTCCGATTTTATCTGATATGACTTTGGCAAGCTGCTCCGCCACTTTGCTGCATAAAGCCGAGGATTCACACTCTACCATAACTCTTGCTTTTTTCTCAGTGCCTGAGTACCTCAGCAGAATACGCCCCTGACCTTCTATTTCCCTTTCAGAGTCCTTAAGACACTCTACAACAGCAGGAATATCAGAAAATGGTACCTTGTCCCGAACAGGCACATTGATAAGTAATTGGGGAAAACGCTGAACAAGTTTTCTATATTCAGATAGTGGCTTACCCTCCTCCTGCATAACAGTAAGAACTTTAAGCGCAGTTAAAAGACCATCACCAGTAGTATTATGGTCAAGAAAGATAATATGCCCCGACTGCTCCCCACCCAAAGCAAAACCCCGCTCCTGCATTTCCAAAAGAACATACCTGTCACCAACATCTGAGCGACAAAAAGAAATATTTCTGGATTTGAACAATTGCTCCAATCCAAAATTACTCATTACAGTTCCTACAACACCATTGCCAGACAAACGCCCTGAGGACTTTTCATGAAGAGCGCACATTGCCAGTATATCATCACCATCAAGTAACTGACCTGCCTCATCGCAAAAAATCACCCTGTCAGCATCACCATCAAAGGCTATACCCACATGAGCCCCAACTTCCCTGACTTTTGAAACTAGTTTTTCAGGATGAAGACTTCCACACTCATGATTAATATTCTTGCCATTTGGACGATCAGCAAGCATTACAACCTCAACCCCCAATTCAAAAAAAAGCTGCGGTGCAACACGATATGCAGCACCATTAGCGGCATCAACAACAATTTTCAAACCTTCCAGCGAACAGCTTCTTGGCAATACATTCTTTAAAAAAACAATATATCTCCCAATAGCATCTTCAATTCTGAAAGCTTTTCCAATTTGGGAAGGATCAGATGAAAGAGAGTTGGTACCACCTGATGCCATGATAAGATTTTCAATCTCATCCTCAGCATCATCAGGAAGCTTATATCCGTCCCTGTCGAAAATTTTTATGCCATTATCTTCATAAGAATTATGAGATGCAGAGATCATTATTCCAGCATCTGCACGCATACTTCGAGTTACAAATGCTACTCCGGGAGTTGGCAAAGGACCAACTAGAAGCACGTCAACTCCCATAGAAGAAATCCCGGACTCAAGAGCTGTTTCAAGCATATAACCAGATATTCTTGTGTCCTTTCCAATCAATATGCGATGAGATCCAGATTTCCTCTTAACCACATTGGCAAGTGCTCGTCCTAGTTTTAAAGCAGTTTCCGAGTCCATTGGATGAGTGTTTGCAACACCACGTATTCCATCTGTTCCAAATAAACGACCCATATTTCCTACTTACCTGCGATTTTCCTTGAAGTAACTGTTACTTCCCTGGGATGCTGTTTAATAATATGCACATTAGGGGGCAATACGGCCCTTACATTAAATTTTCCAGATCCAATTGCTCCACCTTTTTGCCCGGTAGATCCATTATCTGGCAGGCCTTCAACCAGAAGACTCAGATCCGAAGAAGTCAAATTCTCCAACAGAGACTTGGGGCCTTTCAGGGTAAGGCTTCCGGTAGCAGGTGCAATTGAGAGATTTCTGCTACTCAAATCTGCTTGTTGATCAGTGACAATTTCAATAGCATCTATCGAACGTTCGATTTCCAATTCTTTGACTTCAAGCTCAAGACTCACCAGATTCACATTCAAAGAACTCAGTTCCGTAGGGGCCTTAACCCTCAATTCAGCACGAACAGAACTTGTAAGACCATTAAGCTTTACAACTTCAGGCTCAATTCTCTCAACACTTTGAAGGTCCTGAAAAGGTCCGCGGACAATTACAGCCCTGGGAAATATCTGTATGTCACCAAGAACATATCCTTCAGGTAGTTCACCTTCAAAAACAAGTTTAACAGGAACCTCCTTTCTTACCATTTCAACGGTACGAACACTGATCCTGGCAGGTTTAGCACTGACTATGTTGACGCTAGGGGGAAAGCGCAAAGAATCATATGGAACATCAATTCCAAATGAAAATTCAGCTTTCTCCGGAAATGGCACCTTCAGCACATGAAAACCCCTTGATATCTGCTCCACAATACTTTTAGGTCCATATACTTCCAAGTGGGCAGGAATACCTTGCTCAGCATGTGGTGGATCGACAATTATCCTGTTTTGGGGAACGTTCTGAAACTCAAGTAGGGCAGAAACCATTTGGGTAACAGAATTATCCTGACTATAAAAATAAAACTCCAAAAGCAGCGCTATCCCAAGAGATATAAGCTTTAAAGTTCCATTACTCAACTGGGGACCGGATTTACCTGGCATAGCCTTTTATCGTCCCTCCCCTGATTTACTCGCACTTCCACCGCTTTTTGAAGAAGAGGATGATATTGAACCTGAAAACTTCGACAACCAGCTCTGCATTTTCTTATATCGCCTGTTTCTACGCTCAGCTGCAAAAACAGTAATCCTGTGAAGAGCAGTATAAAGAGTAGATTCATTTAAATCTCTGGTAACCTTTCCTTCTCTTATAATAGAAATAGTGCCTGTCTCTTCTGAAACAACAACCACTACCGCATCTGTTCTTTCAGAAAGACCTAGTGCCGCACGATGACGAGTACCGAACCCGTAACTAAGCTCTGCAGTAAAAGTAAGAGGCAACACAGATCCAGCAGCCACTATACGATCCCCTGATATAACTACAGCACCATCATGAATAGGCGATGTTGGTAAAAATATGGAAACCAGAAGCTGGTGACTGACTCTCGCATCAAGCTCAATGGCATTCTCGGTAAATTCCTCAAGACCTACTTCCCTTTGTATGGCAATCAAGGCTCCAATCCTTCGACTGGCAAGCTCACTTGATGCTTTTGAAATAGCCTTAATCGCCTGATCAGTCTGTTCAATTTCATCACGACCAAGCCCAGGCATCAATCCAACCTTTGTTAAACCTCTTCGCAGATCATCTTGAAACAGCACCACCACTACAAGTATTACTGAGCCAAGAAACTGACTTAAAATCCAGGTTAAAGAAGGTAATTGCAGGCGGATTGCAACAAAATAGAATAAGCCAATCATCGCAAGACCCAACAGCATCCTTCCAGCTCTAGTCCCACGTACAAGAAGAAGTATGCGATAAATCAGGTAATAAACAAGAACTATGTCGAGAGCAGTTCTACCAAAAAAAATCCAGTCTATTTCCGGAAAAGATACGGCTTCAAATAGCTGGAAGGATGAACTCATGATACCTCAGATGAGTCGCTACTCTGACTTTCGGTATTGGAGTTATCCTCTGAAGGATTTGACGAGCTTAAGGGCACATCAGGATCAGGGATTTCTTCACCTCTCATAATTGCATCGACCTGGGAGCCATCAAGTGTTTCAACTTTAAGTAGCGCCTTGGACATGCGCTCAAGTGAGACCTTGTTTTCGCCAATAAGTTTCCTTGCTCGATCCATCTCTCTTGTAACTATGCTCTTTACTTCTTCATCAATCTTGAACGCAGTGGCTTCCGAGTAATCTCGCTGATGACCAATTTCTCTGCCAAGAAATACAGCATCATCCTTTCTTCCATAAGCTAATGGTCCAAGTGCGTCACTCATTCCCCACTCACATACCATCTTCCTTGCCACATTAGTTGCCATGGATATATCAGATTGGGCTCCTGTAGTTATTTGATCAAAAACCAGCTCTTCTGCAATTCGGCCTCCAAAGGCAATGCATATACGATCCAACCAGTACTGCTTAGGGTAGGTATGTTTATCATCTTCCGGAAGTTGCTGCATCAACCCCAGAGCAACACCCCTTGGAACAATTGTGACCTTATGAACCGGATCAGCAGTAGGTAGCAGCTTGGCAATCAGGGCATGTCCAGCTTCATGATAAGCAGTAATTTCTTTTTCCTTGTCAGACAGAACCATGCTGCGCCTTTCAGCACCCATCATTATCTTGTCCTTGGCATATTCAAAATGCGCCATTGTCACTTCCTCAGCATCCTGAAGAGCTGCCCAAAGCGCAGCTTCATTAACAAGGTTTGCCAAATCAGCACCAGCAAAACCTGGTGTACCACGAGCAATTTTTTCAATATCCACATCTTTGGAAATCGGAACTTTTTTTGTATGAACAGCGAGAATGGCGCTTCGTCCCTTTATATCAGGCAATGGAACAACAACCTGACGATCAAATCGACCTGGACGAAGAAGCGCTGGGTCAAGAACATCAGACCTGTTTGTAGCAGCTATCAGAATGACTCCCTCATTTGCTTCAAAACCATCCATTTCCACCAGCAACTGGTTCAAGGTTTGCTCACGCTCATCATGCCCACCACCAAGTCCAGCTCCCCTGTGACGACCAACAGCATCAATCTCATCAATAAGAATAATACATGGTGCATTTTTCTTTCCCTTCAAAAAAAGATCTCTTACTCTTGAAGCACCAACCCCAACAAACATTTCAACAAAGTCTGAACCTGATATACTAAAGAAAGGAACCCCCGCCTCCCCGGCTATTGCTTTGGCAAGGAGGGTCTTTCCTGTTCCGGGACTTCCAACAAGTAAAACTCCCTTAGGAATTCGGCCGCCAAGTTTTGTAAATTTCTTGGGATCTTTTAAAAATTTAACAATTGATTCAAGATCACTTTTAGATTCCTCAATACCGGCAACATCAGAAAATGTTACCTTAAGCGCATCTTCTTCGAGTAGTCGCGCTTTACTTTTCCCAAAACTGAGCGCCTTTCCACCACCTGCCTGAAACTGTCGCCATATCAAAAACCAAAGACCTATTATTATAATGAATGGAAGGATGCTCTGAAGGAATATGAAGTACCAAGGATCTTCTTCTTTTGGCATCCCATCAAACTTTACTCCATGCTCCCTGAGAAGTGGCACAAGATTAGAATCTGCTGGGGGTGGATAAGTAATGAAAGACCCCTGACGATCATCCTGAAGTCCCTCAAGATAAGTTCCTTCAATCTTATTTTCACGAATCTTTACCTCAGCGATAATTCCCTGACTAACCTGAGAAGTAAAATCAGAATAAGAGATCCGATCTGGACCCTTATCCTGAACGGCAGTGTAATTATATGCAAGAGAAATTAAAACTATTATCACAAGCCATAAGCCTGCGTTCTTTGAAAACTGATTCAAAATAAGTGCTCCTAACTTTTAATAATGGCCCGACTCTAAAAATTATTTTCGGGACTATAAAAATATAATTCTGCTGGCGATACTCCCTTTTCTATAATGAAAAGATACCCCTACACTTCTAACCTATTTATCAGGAAATTAGAACAGTATGAAAATCAAAATTCCTTAAATAATGCTGATAGCTTAATAAAAGCACATGAACCTTGCCCTAGGCATTTATCCCCTTGGGTCAGTTCTTCTTCAGACGCTTCAAATAAACCGGGTATCCATATTATTCCTCTCCCGATTAGCTCAAATGCAATAAGATTTTGTCTACTTCTAAAGCTAAGATATCTTTCTCTGGCTAATTTACCAATTGACTTAAAACCTCTACCCGGAACAAGCACTAATTCATGCGGAAATACTTTGCGGCAAGTAATTTTTTTGAAATGCTCTAATGATAATATGATGCTCCACTTTTTTCCGCCAAAACATGACGAAAAAGATCTACCAATAAAACTGTCTGATTCAGTTTTTTCAACATAATCCATTTCTGTATAAATATTAGAGCTAACGTACCAATATCCCCTGTTCTTCATTCTGGTTGACTTAGAAATTGAAAATACTGCATTAAGGCAATCCGCAAATCTGAGAAGTGGCTCACCTGAAAAATAAACCCTGGTTGAGCTTGTATCAATTTCATCCATAAGCTCAAAATGAACTCCAGCATTAACCTTAAGACAAGGATCCACTACGGCCCTTGCTTTACGACCAAGATCAAACATTTTGACTTCATTTTTAGCCTTATCCGATATTAAAACCTTATATAATTTTTCGTAATGTTGATCACTTATCTCGAGAGCCCTCTCCCCAATTTCCAGTTGGGATAAACTTCTCAGAACCCTTGCTCCCAAGCAGGCCGGAACATTATTAACGAAACAGGCTCTTGGCATAAGAAGATTCATTTTTGCGAACTCTCTTACTTGCTCATTTATATAAGAACAATCCCTGTTCGCCTGCTCCATATTTTTCAAAATTGAGCTGCGGTACTCAGGATACCCGGATCTGATTAAAGGGATAATGCGATGACGCATGAAGTTTCTCGAATATTTTACATCGTCATTAGTTTGATCTTTAACAAAATCAAGAGAAAAATGTGCTGCATAAACCTCGATAATTTCCCGACTAACTGAAAGAAGAGGTCTAAAGAGTTTTCTCTCAAAATCAAACTCTTTAATAATTCCTCCATTAGAAGCCGTAGATCTCCCTGTAAATAAACGAAACAGAAAGGTCTCAATATGATCATCGAGATGATGTGCTGTTAAAATTAAATCGGCATTTTCTAGCTTCGCAATTTCAGAAAAAAAGGAATACCTTTCCCTGCGTCCCCACTCCTCCAAAGAATTTGCGAAAAGCGCAGGCCTTACCTTTTTCTGAAAATAGGGGATCTGATATCTGCTTGCAAGATCACTAACAAAACGGGCATCATTTTCACTATCCTGTCTAATTGAATGATCAAGATGAACAATGCCGCAAAAATCAACATTTGAAATGGGGAATCTCTTTAAAGCATCAAGCAAAACAACAGAGTCAATTCCTCCAGAACAGGCAAGAAACACCTTTAAGTTACCAGTTTTAACTGGCAACTTTTGAAATGATGATATCAAGGTACTTTTTACAACATGATAAGTCATGTCACCTGAACAAGAAAAACTCCAGAAATACCAAGTTAACTGAATGGAAAATCAACCTGAGAACACCCGGAAAACTGTTTATAAACACGCAATAAATTTCTTAAGCACATTGCAACTGTAACTGGACCTACGCGAGGTATGAATGTTTTTACAGAAGAAGGAACATCTTCAGAAAAGTTCCTGAATGAAGAAAAATTCAGACAACATGATTCTTTACCAAGTTCTTCGGATCGTATCACATCAAAATCGTTTGAAGGCACGCCTGTAATAACAATATCAGACTGACGGAGCGCCTCTGCTCTTGTCATTTTCGATTCTTCTTCTTTTCCTCCGGGAGAAAACAGAACCAAACCATCAATATCAAATGAGAATACTTCCGCCCCATCATTTGAAAGCATATGGGCTAGCGGTCTCCCGACTACTTCACTTCGATTAAATATGCTAACCTTCTTACCACTAAATGGTAAGGAGTCGGTATTAGTCATTTCTCCTGCCGCTTCAAGCAGCTTAAGTATTGCAAGCGGAGTACAAGGCAAAAGCGCCTTGATTTTCTGAGAAGTGATACCGTCTAAAATTCTTTTATTGGAATAAAGACGTTCCAGCCAGAATGGGTGAAGCCCCTCTATATCCTTAAGGGGGGATAAGACACTTCTTAAATGAGCATCCCTTGCTCCCCCAAATACAGGGTAATACACAATTATTCCTGTCACATTGTTATCAGCATTAAGTTCTCTTATGGTACGCTCAAGATCTGTTCGGGATACTTCCCTTGCTTCATAAATAACACCAACATCCTCGCAACCAACTCGGGTATAGTCAGAATAAACCCGGGAAGCAGGATCATCACCCGCAAGAAGACCCACCAGTTTGAGTTTAAGCCCTGAGGCATCATATATGGCAGAAATATCAGACCTGACCTCTGTCCGAAATCGCTCGGCAACATTAGCTGGGTTTACATCCATATGATGAAATACTCCTCAGGTTTAGAAACTAAAATGACGAATTAAGTGAGACAATTACGAAATTTTACACTTTAATGAGCGGAAAATAAACCAGGCTTACACTTTTTGATGAAAAAAGATTAGAGTGTTATCCTGTCTCCGCTTTATTGATCAAGATACTGGGTAAAAGCTTTTTCTTTCTGCTTATGTTCGAATCAAGATTAAATATTATTTACATTTCCCCATGGATCTTTTTAAAAAGGCTCTTCTTGAAGTCTCCCTACATGACTTTTGCCAGAAAATCTTTATTAGCAATTACGACATTTTTTTTATTGACTCTCCTGTCAAGTAACGCTTCTACTGCACAAGGTATTAACGATTCCCTCCCGGAGCATTTTGACGCAGAAGTGAGTATTCAGGTTTGCCCTGAATTTCAATTCGGGGGAATAGTTATAGATGTATTTTACAGAATTGGAGCAGACCCAGGCCTGATACCTGCAGAGATCATAAGCTCCACAATGAACAATACAACTGGAATTTATAAACCAGTTATCCGCTTTCCTTCTTTTTATGGAACAACACCATTTTCAGTTGTAAGTTTCTGCAGATCGTTCAGGGGATTTAGCCCAGCTTCAAATGCAAGACAGGTTTCAAATTGCGATAGTCTTGCACGTTTCGACAGTGATGGAGACGGAATTCCAAACAACCTTGAAGATACCAACTGTGACAACTTCTTCAGCCCGGGGGATGCGAGCAACCCCTTTAACGTAGACACAGACGGAGACGGAGTCCGGGACCTTGTAGAATTAGTAGAAGGCACAGACCCAAGCAATCCTGGCAGAAGCCCAAGACCATTTATATTTTCAGGTGGCTCCTTTGACCCAGACGGAAACGGAGCAAGTAATCCAGTTATCTGGAGACCCTCTACCGGCACATGGTTCATTAGAGGAGATGAGGGCAACAATCAAAATCAATCTTTTAACTTTGGGATAAATGGAGACATACCTTTTACCTACAGGGACAGGAACCAGGAATCAAACGTTGGAATAATTCGCCTTTCTGGTACAAGCTATCAATGGTTATTTAGAGGTAAAGGCTTCGGATTAAATGACGGAAGGGATCTTTCAATTTTATCGTTTGGAATTTTTGGAGATAATATTATTCCCGGCCCATGGGAAAAACCTGGTGTTACAAATCCAGCGACAGCAAGACTTTTTAATGGTGCATGGTCATTTCATATTCTGCTTTCTGACGGAACTGTTAAAAACATATTCTGGGGTGGGAATGGTGACCTCCCAAAACCACAGGATTTTGATGGGGACGGAATTTTTGATGTTGCGGTTTTTCGGCCAAGCGATCAAAAAACATACATTCTCCCCTCTTCACAACCTGGGACTGCTATAACGATTAACTTTGGATCAGGTACCGCAGACCATACCGTTAGAGGTGACTACTCTGGAGATGGAAAAGATGAAATTTCCTTTTGGGAACCTTTAACCGGTAAGTTTACAAGTCTCTTGAGTGACCATGGTTTTGATAGTGACAAGGCAAATGACAATGATCCATTACATCTTAAAGAGCTCACTTTAGGTGAATATTTTAATGACCTGCCCCTTTCATGGAACTTTGACGGGTCAAGACATTTGTACACAGTCATAAATCATAAAACCGGAGTCCGAAAATATTTCCCGGATAATGACAGCACAAAATCACTTAAATCAATTCAATGGGGACTGCCCGGAGACTCACAGGGATAGCCGTTTCATCACTGATTTAGTAATTATGACAATAAGACTTGCAATTATTTACTTCTTTTTAATTTTTCCCTCTCTTAATGCCATAGCAGAGCCCTTAAAAATTGGTGTCCTTGTTCCTCTAAGCGGGAGCCTGGCCGATTTTGGAGTTGCATTTAAAAACGGAATGGACCTTGCGGTCTCAGAAAAAACGAAAGAGCAAAGAGATTCAATAAATTTTATCCTTGAAGATTCTGCTTACGATTCAAAACTTTCTCTTTCAGGATTTAACAAATTACTGACATCAGACAAGGTGGAAATTGTTTTTGTCTGGGGATCAACTCCAAGTGCCGTTGTGGCACCGCTTGCAGGTCATAAACAAATTCCTGTTCTGACTTTTACTGGAATTCCAGATATCAGCTCTAATAAAGACTATGTAATAGACTTTAGCAGCAGGCTGGAAGATTTTGGAAAACTAACCCTTTCTCACCTAAGAGCAAAAGGTCTTAAAAAGTTTGGCATAATTAAAACTGAAATCCACTATCTTGAAGCATTAACTGAAAGCATCAGGCTTGGCTTAAATAAAGACGAGTCCCTGATCATAATAGACTCGTTTCAACCGACATCGGATGCTAACTTTAACACAAGCATTATTAAAATCAGGCAGGCCCTAAAAAGAAATGAAATTGACGCCCTTGGCGTTTTGCTAATGACCGGGCAACTTTCCACTTTTTTTCAAAAAATGAATCAGGCCAACATTAACATTGAAAAATTTGGCTCTGATTTTATGCTTCAGAACGACGAAATGAGAAAATCCGGCAAATCTTCTGTCGGATCTTTTTTTGCAACTATTGGAATAAATGAAGAATTTTTAAAAAAATATGTACGCACCTACAATACCGATCAGCAAATATCATATGCAGCTCAAGGATATGATATTACCAATTTATTATATAGCGCTTATCAAAATGGAATTGATGACAAAGACCCAAAAAGAATTTTAAACAAACTTGAAAACATGGAACCCCTCATTGGTGTTCTTGGGAAAGCTGAATTTATTAAAGAAGATCCGTTAAAATTCAAAGATGCCGGTAAAAGATTTACTTTCCCTGTCATCATCAAAAAAGTAGTAGAAGATGGAAAAAGCATTGAAATCTCACCCTGAACCAGAAGGCAAGGGCAAATCATAAACCCTTGGATCCCAGTAGTTTCTCGGATTATTGTGAGGCAAATGCAGGAGTAACTGCGTTTCGTAAAGATGGAGAATTACAACTTTGGTATCTTCCGTAATATGATCCAGGGAAAACCTGAAATCTTCATAATCCAGAATCGAAGTAAAAGAAGAAAAGTGATTCTGCAAACCTACACTGGGATACAATAACATAAACGAATTTCCATACATTATAGTATCAGGCAATAACTGGCGGTCCTTTATAGTCGAATAAAACTTTACCTGTTTTGATCCACTTGATGGATGCTCCACCTCCTCTCTTCTATACAATTGAGGTGCACTGACAACCGGAACATCTTCCGAAAAACCATAAAAAAGTGGCATGGCAATATTTGCACTTCCACCACTAAAATTCTGATACACAACTTTCGGAGTTTCCATTTCAGGTATTTCAAGATTAAACTTTTTATATAAGTGAGCCAAAATTGATCTTGATACCAGATCAGCACCAACGGTATTAAAATGAAGATCCGTTTTATAAAAAACTATTTTCTCCTTGTTTCTTTTTAAAATGTCATAAGCATCAATATAATCGATATCGTTATTTAAAAATGCTGCCTGGAACTTCTTAAGTGAAGATTCGTGTCTTTCAGGAATTCCGGATTGTGCAAATTTTTCTGGATAAACCGTAGATTTAAATGGAATAACTACAATCAAAAAATGAATACCCTTTTGATCAAGGTAATGTTTGAACCTTGAAATCAGTTTAATAGTAATATCAATGTCACTATCAGCAAGAAGATCAGACGCAGGAAGAAGATCATAAACAGATTTCTTGTCCACCTCCCATCCTTCAATTCCAGCAACCAACTCATCTGACACATTAAAAAGTGACCAGCGTAACTGATTCCAAAGTCTTATATAAAATCCCTCAAACGAGTTATTTGAGCCAAACCACTGTTCCAGATTTCTGAAATATTCCATCTTAATATCGTTAACAGTCAAAGTCTCTGAAGGTGGAAAGGGAACAGATCCCTGCTTTACTGCCTGTCCAACTCTTACGCCTAAAATAGCAAGAATAATCGGGCTTAACAGAATTAAGGCAACAAAAATTATAGTAATTTTTTTTAGAAACATAAATTTCAAAACCTGAAGTAAATAAATGGATGAAACTCGTTACCAGCTATACTTGCCAAAGAAAGCACCAACAAGACCAGGGCCAAAGAAGCTTTTATCAAATTTGAAGAAAAAACCCTGTTAACCAGAAATGAATGCCCAGAAAAGAGAATCATAATAATTGCGATAAAATAAATCAGAATGATATCTGTAGTTAAATGTGCTCTTGTTATCGGGTGAAATATAGGAAAAATATTTGTGGAAAACATATTACCAAGAAATCCAGAGAGAACATTCAGATTATCACTTCTGAATATTGCCCAGCCGACTAGAACAAGAACAAAAGTGAGAATTGAACCAAAAACTCCTTTGGTTTCAAAATTGAAAACTGCGCTCATTATCCTCTCTATTGTTAGAAGTGTACCATGATACAATCCCCACAATATAAAATTGTACGAAGCTCCATGCCAGAACCCGCACAAGAAAAAGACAGTATATAAATTGAGATAGGTTCTTACCGCACCCATTCTGTTACCACCAAGAGGTATATATAAATAGTCCCTAAACCATCTTGAAAGCGTCATATGCCAACGGCGCCAAAAATCAGTAATGCTTGTTGCTCGGTACGGGTTATTGAAATTTTCGGGGAAACGAAATCCCAAAGCAAGACCAATACCAATGGCCATATCTGAATAAGCAGAGAAATCAAAATATATCTGTAGGGCATAAGAAAAGACACCAAACCATGAAATAAAGAAAGAAAGCTCATTAAGCGGAAGTGAAAAAATTGAATCCGCTATTCTGGCAAAGCTATCGGCAAGAAGAACTTTCTTGGAAAGACCAAAGCAGAATCTTACAGACCCCTCATAAAAAGCGCTGGACGTAACAGATCTATGGCGAATTTGATCCTTGATTTCAACAAACCTGACTATTGGTCCGGCAATTAATTGCGGAAAAGCTGAGAGATACATTCCAAAATCAATCAGCGATGGAGGAGATTCAAACTCTCGCCTGTAAGCATCTATAACAGCAGACATTCCCTGAAATGTATAAAATGAAATGCCGATTGGTAAAACAATTTCAGCAAAATATCCTTCATACAAATTACTGCCTGTGAAAAACATGGCAGCTTCCCTGACAAAAAAACTTAAATATTTGTAATATACCAACAAAAGAAGATTAACAGCGACCCCCGATAAGAGAATTGCCCTTCTCTTTTTTCCTTTCGGCCTACATAATATTTTTGAAGTGTAATAATTAAAAACAATAGAAAAAATCATTATAAAAACGTACAAACCCGACCCAACCCAGTAGAAAAAAAGACTTGAAAACAAAATATAAAAATTTCTGATTCGATGAGGAATTATAAAATAGAAAAGAAAGAAAAGAGGCAGAAAGCAAAACAGAAACAGAGTAGATGAAAATACCAAAATTCCTCGCTTAATGGATTAATATGAAAACTTTTAAAAAATCAAACACTCGAATCAAATGCGGCTCTTCTATCAAATAGCGCATCAAGTCTTATTGAAAGAAAAGGTGTTCTTTTATAATCCCTGTCATCAGGAAAATCCATCCCGGGCTCAAGAACGATATAAAGCCACTGCTTTATTAATGGACCACGATAACGAAGCGAAACTCGGAATACATCAAACCTTGGATCAGGTTTTGTATAAGTAATAAAGGCCGCTGGAATTGAAAGGGTTTGATTCTCACTTAAACGGCTTAAATAAGAAAACTCCTCAAATAACTCCATGCCCCTGCTATTTTCGGACAAAAAGGCTTCGTTTCTGATTCTGAAAAAGCTGTCTTCTGTAAGAAATCTGTTAAAATCGAGACGAGTTCTACCTCCATAACCTTCCTTTCTTTCAAAAAATAATACCTGGGAAGGCTCCATAGACCAAAGCTCATTAAGCTCAAACCAGTAATTACCTCTTAAGCGAGCAAAGGGATTAAGACCTCCGGAAAATCGCATACCAGCATCGGCCGTTAGCTGATAATTATTATTCTTCAGTATAAAATATCTGAGCGCGCCACTTCCACCATCGCGATTCGTTTGTCGAATAAAATCCTCTGCCTGTGGCGTATCCTCTAAACGCTCGCTTCCCTGATATGCATCACCATTTTCAGCCTCAAAAATTAGTCTTAATTTACTGGAAAGTTGCTCCAGATTGAACCCCGCACCTATTCTCTGTCTGAATCGCAAGTTATCAGAAGCCCTGAAACGAACCTCTAATCCCAACCTTATCCAGTCATCCGTTCTCTGCTCGATGCTTCTTGCATCATTAAAGAGTGCGTCTATTTCATCTGTTAGCATGAATAGACGGGAGGAGATTTCGGATCTTCCTTCTTCGATAAGCTCCTCAACGGGTTCCAGTTCATCACTTTGCCCTTTTTCAGCAAATACCAGGCTCGAATAAAATAAACATGCGGTTAAAATAAAAAAAAGGGCATTAATTAATTTTCTAAAATTCATTTAGACCTGAAGCAAATTAATATTTAGAACAAATTTCATCTTGATTATAACGCCATACCAGAAATTAACTCAGCCTGCTCTCTAAGACTTGTAATTTCATCTGCCCAGTATTCAGAAGTTCCATAATCGGGAAAAGCACGCTTAAATGCCTGATCCTGATACCGCTTACCTATCCAGGCACTAAAGTGAACCATGCGAAGTGTTCTTAGAGGCTCTATAAGCTTCAAAGATGAATAGTCAAAAGTCTTAAAAGTTTCATAAGCACCAAGGATTACTTCCTGCCTTCTTTTAGAATAATCATCCCTACCAGATTCAACAAGCCATATATCCTGCACTGGAGGCCCCACAACCATATCATCAAAATCAACCCAGAACAGCCCACTTGCACCATCAAGAAGATTTCCAAGGTGACAATCACCGTGAACTCTTTGAACGGCAATATTTTCCATTAGGGGCTCAATCATATCAAGCAGATCCTCTACCAGATCTATATAAGTTTTTTCGTGTTCAGTGGATAGGACATTCGCTGAAATAATTGCATCAAGATTTTGATCACCATAGGTTTGGCAGTCAAGATGAAGTCGATGCAGACTTTCTCTCTTTTTTCCGATTACATGAAGCCTTGCCAGAAGTCGCCCGACAATTCCAAGCTGAGAGTCCTTTAATTCATCAACATTTCTGCCTCCAATTTTGGGAAACAGCGCTGCCATGAGATTTGTTTCCTTATCAAGATAAATACTATGTTCCTCATCAAATCTGACAGGACATGCAACAGGATATTCCTCACTTGCAAGATCAAAAAGAAATTGATGCTCATCTGCTATCTGCTCAAAAGACCATCGTCCTGGACGATAAAACTTTATTATCCTGTACCTTGCAGGATCACTAACTGAAAGCTCATCTGTAGTATCAATCTCAACTTGATAAACACGGTTTTCCATGCTGTTAAGGGCCATACTTCTTCCAGTGCACTTAAGACCGAAACGTTCAGCTACATCAAGAACCTTATCAGGACCAAGAGCAGTGAAAAACTGAGTAGAGGAATCACCCCATGCTGTCTGAGAATCCAATTTTTTCTTCCTTCACTTTTATAGAAAAACGTTGACCCCTCTGATCATCAGGTAACATGGAGCGTTCTTTATTTAGTAAAAATTTCTTTATTCTCTCTCCAGCTTCATATCCACCCAGACTTCCATCTTGCCTGACAACCCTGTGACAAGGAATAAAAAGCTGGAAGGGATTTGATCCACAAGCATTGGCCACCGCCCTTGAGGAAGAGGGCCTACCTATTCTTAATGCAATTTCCTGATATGAAACTACAGTTCCATATGGAATCAGAGAAATAGCAGACCAAACCTCTTTCTGAAAATCAGATGCCGTGGCTGAATAACTAAAAACGAGTTCCTTAGAGTCTTTAAAACCACCATTAAAATAGCCCTTAACCCAGGCTATATATGGCTCGTGCTTTCTGTCTATTAATTCATCCAGAGTGGAAAAATTATTATTTAATTCGTTCTCTTTAAGAAAGCGGGAGGAAGTAATTGAAAGTTCATTACCAGAAGATTTGACCCGGCTTGCATTTTTCTCAGAAAAAATTATCCGAAAAATGCCCGCAGGTGTATTAATATTGTACTTAGCAGAGTCATTCGGCATTAACAAAGGCGACCTAATTTATCCGGTTATTCAACGATCATTTCATCCTACAGAAAATGCCATCCTGAACAAAGCCTCCTGCTCCATTAAATGCGCCTTTGGAGATCCAGTTGAGGGGCTTGCACTTGCCGAACGCTTAACGGAAAGAACAGTTAAGCCTCCTGCTAGTCTCTTTATGATTGGCATTATAAAAAACAAGGCCCCCATGTTAGCTGGTTCATCCTGAACCCAAAGAATTGTTTTTAATTTCCTGTATTTCTTTATTACAGCTCGTATCTCTTCTTCAGGAGAGGGATAAAATATTTCAATACTTGATATCGCTGTGTTCTTTATACTACGCTTGTCCCTCTCTTTCTTTAACTCATGAACTATTTTACCTGAGCAAAATATTAGTCTCTCTGCACCAAGAAATTCTTCTCCATCAAGATCAAGTACCGGATTAAATTTTCCATTAACAAGTTCCTGAGCACTGGATGATGCAGCAGGAAGCCTGAGCATGCTTTTAGGTGTCATTACGATAAGTGGCTTTCTCCACGGCCTTAGAGCCTGGGTTCGTAATAAATGGAAATACTGTGAAGCGCTTGAAGGCTGAGCTACCTGCATATTATCTTCAGCGCATAATTGTAAAAATCGCTCCAAACGTGCACTAGAGTGTTCAGGCCCGGCACCTTCATAACCATGAGGAAGAAGCATTACCAAACCAGAAAGACTTCCCCATTTATCCTCAGCCGCGGAAATAAACTGGTCAATTATGATTTGTGCACCATTAACAAAATCACCAAACTGAGCCTCCCACATAACAAGAGAATCAGGATACTCTCTGGTAAATCCATACTCATATCCGACAGCCGCTGCCTCTGAAAGCATTGAATCGTATACTTCAAAAACAGCCTGATTCTTTGATAGATGACAAAGTGGAATATGCACCTGACCATTCTGAAAATCCCTTAACACAGCCTGGCGATGAGTAAATGTACCTCGACCACTATCCTGTCCGACCAAACGCACCCTAATACCTTCTTCAAGAAGAGTACCAAAAGCAAGAGCCTCGGCCCCACCCCAGTCAATAGCCCTTTTTCCTTGGGACATTTCCAGTCTGGACTCAAGCAACTTTCCTAATTTTGGATGAAGAGAAAATCCCGTAGGCACTTCACTAATTCCCTTGCCTACCTTTTCAAGCAACTCTGAAGTTACATTTGTTGGAACTTCATAGGACTTTTGATATAGACCCCCAAAGTACTTTGACCAGTGATTTGTGTTTTTATCAAGTACGGGCTTTTTAGTAAGAGATCTTCCACGTTGAAGACTTTCCTCAAAAAGAGCAAGGGCACCTTGTTCAAGCTGCTCTATATCACTCTGGTCTACACCAATTTGCTCAGCGTACAACTGGAAAAGAACAGGGCGCTCCTTGATTTTGTGGTATAGCACAGGAGAAGTAAGAGTAGGATCATCAACTTCATTGTGACCATATTTTCGATATCCTATAACATCGATCACAACATCAGATTTAAAATCCCCACGATAATCAGTCGCAATTTTACCTACACGAACTACATCATTGGGACTTTCGCCATTAACATGAAAAACAGGAGCAGGAATACGCTTTGCGATTTCAGTACAATATCTTCCGGTGTATAAAGCAGGCTGAGTAGCTGTAAAACCAATAAGATTGTTTACAATTACATGTATCACCCCACCTATGGAAAATCCTGGTATTTCTGCATAATTTAGAGCTTCAGCAGCAATTCCCTGACCTGCAAAAGCAGCATCTCCGTGAAGAATAATGCATAAGACCTTGTCACCCTCAGGATCGTCCATCCTTTCTTGCCTGGCCTTTGTGCGCCCCATAATTACCGGGTTTACAGCCTCAAGATGACTTGGATTTGGAGCAAGTTCAATTTCCAGAGACTTGCCAGAACTTGTAACATAAGTACCCGTAGCTCCCTTATGATATTTAACATCATCACCTCCAAGGGCACTCCTTGGATCAATATCCTCAAAATTAGCAATAATATGTTCAGCCAAAGTATCTGCAATATGATGCATAACATTCAGTCTTCCACGGTGCGCCATAGCGAGCATAACCAGCTCCACACCGCGCTCAGCGGCCTGATCAAGAATAGAATCAAGAAGTGGAACAATAACAGCAAGACCTTCAAGAGAGAATCTCTTGGCACCAACGTATTTGGTATGCAGAAACCTTTCAAATGTTTCAACGGAGAGAATACGTTTTAATATATTTCTCTCATCAACATCCTCAGGCGCGGACTCCATTCGGCTCGCAATCCATTCTGCGCGTTCAGGATAGGGCAAGTGCATAAACTCTGCACCAATTTTACCACAATAATAAGACTCAAATTCTCGCCATTCGTTTTCAATTCCACTTTGCCTGAGTGCATCGAAATCACGATGAGGAAAAGGAGTAAGGGTACCGAGCGGATCAATATCTGCCTGCAAATGTCCCCACCTTCTGTAAAGATCAAGGGCCCTTGCTCTATCAACTGTCCGATCCTCTGTTTTAGATATTCTTGATACCCCAGTCGGTCTTTTTATATTAGTTACCGAACCTGACTCAGACATATCATCTCCTGAAGTTTGCATTTTGTTTGATTTATGAAAGCTGCGAGCTAGTGTCCCACTTTCTTTGGAAATACCTCTCCTTGAACCATTTGATGACTGTTTTTTTAAAACCTGAGGTGGTTTGCCATTAGCTTTAACTGAATTTTTAGTAACCTTGCCTTTCTTTGCTATTACTTTATTTACTGTAACGTTCTTTCCTTTAAGACTAATTTTTGAATCTGAAGAGGAGACACCATAAGCAGATTTGCCGGATTTTTTCTTCCTAGAGGAAAGAACTCCGGCAGCTATTACAGACTTGTTTGATCTCTTTTTTGGGTTTGTATTTTTTCTAGTTGATGCCACTTTTCTATCACTTAATAATAAACCAAGCTTTAGTACCGAGTAAAACACTAGACACTAAAACTTACACAATAAAAACAAACGCTTACAAAAAACAGCCCTTTTAAAACACTCGAATTAGTCCAAGCCTCCCTGAGGTCTTAAGGGGTTAATTTTACGCGAAGTAGTTTATCACAAACGGGGTGTAATAAAAATATGTGCCCTAATCTGCTTGCTATAAAAGTGATAGGGCAATGAAATAATAGGGAATCCCCTATGAAATAACTTATAAAATAGCCTCATAGCCAATACCTGTTCTACTACTTTAAGAGGGTTAAAATAATGTTTAGGTACTGGCTCTGAGTATTTTACAAAGGGGGTGAAGGAGACATGCACCTGACAGGCGACAAATTCCTTAACTTAATGGCCGTGGGTACCAGGTTACCATAAGACATTGAACCTGGTACCAGAAACTCTAATAATTATAAACTTCTCTCTTAGGAACCTGGTACCAGAAACTCTAAATTTCTCTGGCCTTTTCCTTAACGCTCACTACCATGTCTCTTTAACACAGCAGCTTAAGGTCGTTTGGAACCTCCGCCTTAACAGCGATTCCGAGGGGCCTACCCTCATCAGAACTACAGCCTCGTGGCACACAACCTGGTACCAGAAACTATACTATTTTTCGTTAAAATTCACTCAGTTTCCCTGTAATATCACAAGATAACTTGCAGCAAAGATTCCTTTATTATTAGTGAGTTAGGTGGGATTAGTACCTGGTTATTGGCTGTTGATATCACAAGTTAAGGTTGGTAAGATTTCTAGGTTAAAATATGATAACCATTTTTGAAACTACTTAATTGCTATGAAAAAATATTTTTTCCTTTTCCTTTTTAGCCTCACTTTTAACTCTGGATGTGGTAGCGCGAAATTTATAAGAAGTGGAGATACTATTTCTCCTATCAAAAGCAATGAAGTATCTCCTTCTCAAATTAAAGTATACACATTACCCCCTCAAGGTAAATATTTAAGCCTTGGAATCGCTGCTATCAATATACTCGGTGGTGGCATGATCTCCGATAATTTTCCAGAAGCTATAGAAAAAGCAAAAGTTATTGCCAGTCAAAATGGTGGCAATGCGATTGTGATTAACCATACAGACGAAAGTAATTCCATGAATACCTTTGGGTCTTCTCAACAAAGAGTTAGGGTAAATGCCATGGTAATATATGAATATTAGTATACACAGAAAGGATAATCGGGTAATCGAGAGCCGAGATAATTAATACCGTCTCTCAATCCCAACAACACAGTGCTTGCGGCTCCGCACACTGCGTTTCAAGAAGTGTAGTGAATACTAATCCAAATGGATCTAATGGAAACAAGTCCTACAGTTTTGTGGAACCAGTCGTTAGTCAATCCAGAATGAGCAGCTAAAGTTTTAGAAAGTCTTCTTCTCTCTTAGGAACCTGGTACCAGAAACTACTTATACCAGAAACTACTTAAAATGAGCAGACCAGAATGCTCTAGAAGTAGAAATAGTTGATTATCACTAATTTTGCTTAGGTTTGGAGATAAGTATTATGAAGAAACAACATATAACACCAATTCATCCAGGAGAAGTTCTTCGAGATGAATTAGAGAATTTAAACTTAACACAAACCGCCTTAGCGGAACATATCGGAGTGCTACCTAAGACGATAAATGAGATATGTAGAGCTAAACGTGGTATTAGCGCAGTGTCAAGTCCTGAATACTGTCTACACAAATACATTATTATCAAGAGAAATATGTGATTCAATCGGGATGAAAACATCCATATAAAAATGCCCCGTCTGCCGACCTATTCAGATTTAACGCTCCTAAGGACAGTGTTAAAGATAAATTTAGCATACTCGCATGCCTGGTCGGCATCTTCTTCAGAGTAGAATTCGGAAGGCGTAAGATCTTCAGTTCCGTAGAAAGCTATTTCCCTGTCACGTCTGAGTGACTTTGAGATCATAATAATTTTTTTTAAATTTTTTGAAACTTCGCCGGTAAGAAGTCCTTTATTGTCTTGTAGCGTTCCACTCACATCATGAATTCTTGGAACCTCTATATTAATATCCCTGAGATAAGCTTTCAGACATAATTCAACAATTTCCTGTGATTCCCTTACAACATTAGCCCAACTTTTCTTTCTATGCAGTAAGTCTACAGCATCAAGTCTGTCCTCGGCTCTTTTTAAATAATCAGAAACAAGTGATAAATTTTTCATGCGCGCCTAATTTCTTATCCAGTATGGCTGGCCGTGAGATAATTTTCTGGTAAATCTGTTCTGGGATATTGCCAGTCTCAATATATGCAGTAAAGACTCTGTTTTAGTGTCTTTCTCCCACAATATTTTCCCACTAATTGCGACTTCCAGCCAGAGGCCATGGACTTCATCCAGATCAGATTTAAGATTCACGAAATGAGGCGAGGCATCCATACCCTGAGTCATTTCAGGCGTGAGCAGAGGCGCAACTTCATTATCCCAATGTGTGTATAAAGATCGTTTTATTTCAGTCTCTTCCGACAACACAATAAGTAAGTCATAATCTGATTTAGCAGAGGCCGTATTTTTTGCAACAGAACCAAATAATATAATTGCCCGAACCTCCGGTCCGAAAGAGGCTCCAAGTATGGAAGAAATGATCTCTGACTGAGAACCTTGCAGATTTCGACTTGTTAAAAATTGCTCCAGTGCCCGATTGATAACTTTGTTCAACGAACAGTTCATTGTACCTGCGATATTTTTAAGAATATCCAGTCTGTCCTGTGGCAGTCTTAATAGGAAAGAATTACTCATTTGCTAATGATATCATGATATCACCCAAGAATGCCAGTAGAAAATAATTATAAATTTCAGCCTACTAGCGTTCAAACTTAATCTTAATGGGTTAATCAGCTCTTCCAATTAAATCACTTACAGACATTAGCTCATCTTTAAGCAACTTCCTTTCAAGCCCCTCTAAAAGCTCTCTAACAAGAAGCGGACCTCTATAGATCAGCGCTGTATAAAGCTCCACAAGGGAAGCTCCCGCCTGAAGCATGCTTACAACTTGATCAGAAGTTCCGATTCCCCCTACCCCAATAAGAGGCACTGATCCACCAGTATATGTTCGAAGAGCCGAAACTCTCTCCAGTGCTCGCTCAAAAACAGGCCGACCACTAAGCCCACCCATTCCAATTTCCTCCAGCCTTTGCTTATCAGTTATTAAGTTAGATCTGGAAACAGAAGTATTACCCATAACAAAACCAGCAATCCCAAAGCGAAGACAAATATCAGCTATTTTCTTTAAGCTCTCTAGGTCAATATCATTGGAAAACTTTGCAAGAATTGGAACTTTCAGCTCCTCTTGCTCACTAGCTTTATTAATTGCAGCAAGAAGAGAAGGCAAAGATTCAGGCTCCTCAAATGTTCTACCATCACCAGAATTGGGACAGCTTAAATTAAAAACAATAATATCAGCAGAACTGCCAACTATACGAAAACAATCCACCATATCCTTAACAGCATCATCACCAACAATTTTCATATCATTAGTTTTGGCAATATTAATTAACCTGGGAGGCAATTTCCTTGCAGAACTGGTATTTGCGCTTGCTGAGTGATAATTTTTTAGGAATTGATATGGGCCAACATTATTTAAACCCATACGATTTACAAGAGCATAATCTTGAGGAAGCCTAAACATTCTTGGTCTAGCATTTCCGTTTGAAGGTTTATTTGTTACTGATCCAAGCTCAAGAAACCCAAACCCAAGACTGGCCATACCTTTTGAAAGAAATGCATTTTTATCAAACCCGGCAGCAAGACCTATTGGATTTGGAAATTCAATTCCCCAAAGCGTCTGCGACAAACGAGAGCTTGGATACTTGCAAACGGAAGAGAGAATACTTTGAAAGCCAGGAATATAATCAAAAGACTTAAGGGCATAAAGCGCAAGATGATGAGCCCTTTCAGGATCAAGCTTGAATAATAATGGCTTTATCGCTTCATAAATGCTCAACTTATCTAACCTTAAATGCTTATTTTGTATTTTAGCTATAAAACAATTACAAGAGTCAATTCGCAATAATTAAGAATCTAAAAAAGGGAAAGGTTCAAAAAAACCTCCTCCCTTAATTTAAAAAATCACAAACCCGAAAAGATCAAGTTAGAGCACCAAGGGCTCTAACTACAAGGTGAGTATGCACCGATAATGCATCTGAAGCAAGACGAAGTGCTGTAAAATCGCCCTCTCTGTCAGACATCAGAAATCTTAATTTTAACTCTTCCTGACTTAGCAAATTCAAATGGCTAAGCAAATCAGCGACAAGACCGCGCCTGTGTTTAGCATGCTTGCTGTCAAGAATGTTCATGACATCTTCTGTCACTAAATACTGCGAATTTCGCACTCGTCCAAATACAGTTAAAAGGGGTGAGCCTTTTAAAAGAACAAGAGCATCTCTCGCGCGCATTTCTGCCTGCGTCTTCCCCATAAAATCAGGCAAAGCCTTCCTTTCGGAAAGTATTACTTCAGCAAGTGGCCTTAGCATTTCCTCAGGAAGTTTTCTCCCCGTCCTTGAATTGGGAGCATATAAGAGCAATTCACTTCTGAGAATATCCCGAAACACTCTATCAACCACGCTATAGTCTCGCCAAAGATCCTTTCGCACTGGACCTGAAACACCCCGAATTGCCCGAAAAATACTTCGGGACAGCAAGGAAAGATCATAAAGCGTAACTACGATTCTGGAAGTCATCTCAGACAGACTTTCAACTGACAAATGACTTTGCAAAAAATACCCCGAGGCTCTTGCATCAAGCGTATCAGGACCCAGAAAGCCCCGATAAATTTGCTGAGAAGTTAAACGGGTCATTTCGGTACTTTCAACAATACCAACAAACCCAAACACACCTCTATTTAGTAGAGAAAGAGTTTCGGCACGAAGGCCCCTGTACAGCACGCCTGTATCGGAGAAAAGTCCACAGGCTGGATTAAGGAAAAGACTTTGAAGCGAGTCTCTTGATCTTAGCAAAAGAAATGAGAACGAGCTCTCAACAAAGGTTGGCACTCCTCGCATTGAATAACCCTCCGAAAAAACCAAAAAATTCCGAGGGAACCTGTTTTCCCTTTTTCAGATTCTTATTATTCTACCCATATCTGAAACATCAATTTTAATTCTACTCTATTTCAGTAACCAGATCAAAATACCCTTTTGGGCATGCAAGCGATTTTCTGCCTGATCAAACACAACCGAATTTGGTCCATCAATTACTTCAGCATCTACTTCTTCCCCACGATGAGCAGGCAAACAATGCATAAAGATACAATTACTGCTTGCTTCCATTAGTAATTTCATACTTACCCTGTATTTTTCAAAAACCTTTCTTCGTACAAAAACCTCTGCTTCCTGACCCATAGATGTCCAGACATCTGTATATATGACATCCGCACCTTCTACGGCGACAAGAGGATCATATATCACGGAATAAGGGACCTCTTTGGGAGAGATTGCTGGCTCATAACCCCTAGGGCAACTAACTCGCATTTCATAACCAAGAATTGAGCTTGCCTTGATTAAAGAATTGCAAACATTATTTCCATCACCAATATAAACTATTCGACAGGACTTGCCTTTTTTATACTCCTGAATTGTAAGCATATCTGCCATAGCCTGACAGGGATGAGAAAAATCAGAAAGGCCGTTTATTACTGAAATATCAGAATACTCTGCAAATTCAGTCAGATCAGAATGCCTGTCAACTCGCATCATTACCGCATCAAGATAACGAGAAAGAACACGCGCTACATCAGCAACTGATTCCCTGGTACCCATTTGAATTTCAGAAGGCTGAAGAGAGATAGGAAATCCTCCAAGCTCTGATATACCTACTTCAAAAGAAACACGGGTACGCATGGAAGGCTTTTCAAAATAAAGACCTATTTTTTTATGCTCTAGGGCATCAGAGTACAACGAAGGGTCGAGCTTTACTTTGTAAGAAATATCCAGGATCTCCTCCATATCAGAGATTCTTAAACTGGAAAGATCAATAAAATGCTTCATTACAACTCCTTTTCAGAATCGGTTATTTCTCATCTTATCGAAGGCGGAGCTGATTTTCTTCGTGAATACGTAAGTTTTGTACCAATTCCCCTTTCAGTAAATAGCTCCAATAAAACGCTATGAGGGGTCTTGCCGTTTATCAAATGAACATCAGCAACCCCCTTACGAAGAGCATTGGCAGAGAACTCAAGTTTGGGAATCATGCCTCCAGTAACTCTAGAATCACCAATTAGTACCTCGGCCTCCCTCAGATCCAGTTCATCAACCAGTTCTCCATCTAATATCAATCCATCAACATCACTGAGATAAATTAACTTTTTTGCGTCAAGTGAAACAGCAATCGCACATGCCAGCTCATCTGCATTTATGTTCATTGTTCTTCCATCGTAAGAACTTGCTATACTTGAAACAACAGGAACGATCGCATTTTCAAGTAACAGCTTTAAAATAGCCGGTCTTGTTTCTACTATACGACCAACATTACCAAGGTCCTCACCATCCTGACCTTTGAGATCCTCAACAGACAAAAGTCCAGAATCTTTTCCTGACAATCCAACCGCAGGACATCCAGACAAGGTAAGAATTGAAACAATACTTTTATTAACAGATCCCGAAAGAACCATTTCTACAATATCTGCATCCTCAGGCGAGGTATAGCGATAACCACCAACAAATCGAGTTTCTTTGCCAAGTTTAGAAAGCATTTTACTTACATCTTTTCCACCACCATGAACGATCACAACGGATATTCCAACCGCTCGAAGAAATGAAATATCGAGAGACATAGATCGCTTTATTTCAGAATCAGAAAGAGCCGAACCACCGAGTTTGATAATAACTACTTCATCTTTAAATTTCTTGAGATAGGGCAAAGATTCTATAAAAGCGTCAGCAACTTTATTATCAATAGTCATAAATCTCTTTAATATGATTATTTCAATTCTGATTGTAACAGATAATAGTAAGAAAGCAGTGCAAGTCCATGTCGCATCTCACCCTTTTTAACCAATTCAGCAAGCTCACTCCTTGAAATTTTTAATACAGAAATATCCTCAGCATCTTCAAGTTTCTGCGGACCCGCTTCATCAATACCCCGCGCAATATAAAAATAAGCCTTGTTATTCTGCAAGGCAGGATTAGGATGAACCCAGCCAAGGAATTCAAAATCATTAGCTGTATATCCGGTTTCCTCAGAAAGCTCAGCCCTTGCCGCCTCCTCCGGAGTATAACCCATTTCTATCTGCCCTGCTGGAAATTCAAGGTAATATGACTCAGTTCCAAACCTAAAAATCTTGATCATTAGCAAATCGCCATTAGAAAACTCGGGAATAACATGCACCCAGTCTTTAAAGTTCAAACGATAGAAGTCATCTTTAAAACCAGAAGAATCAGAGAATGTATTTGTACTTAAACTAAAAAATGGTGTGGTAAATGCTTGAACACTTGATATTTTAGACCATCCTCTGGATTTTTTATCAGCCATAATTAAAGTGAGGTTCTATGCCGTCTGTAATTTGCCTTAGTACGCAATCATAATATAGTATCCCATGAAAGTTAGTTACAATCTTTCAGCTTCTATACCATTGTCCTCATCCAAAGGCCTCAATGAGACCATCTCACCTTCAAATTAATCTGTCCAGCATCGCTCATAACCTTGGTCTAATAAAAAAATTCGTGAAACCAGCCAAAGTAATGGCTATTGTAAAGGCAAATGCATACGGTCATGGATTAATTCCTGTTGCAAAAGTTCTTGAAGAGTACGGGGCCGATTATCTAGGTGTTGCTTTTGTTGAAGAAGGAGTAACACTACGAAAGTCTGGAATAAAACTTCCAATACTAACTCTTGGTGGTATTTCCGGAAGACAAATCGGTCTTTTTCTTGATCATGATCTTGATATAACGGCATCTTCAGTAAGCAAGCTTGAAGCAATTGATCAGGCCGCAAGAAACAGTAATAAAATAGCTCGTGTTCATCTAAAAATAGATACCGGAATGGAACGTATTGGTGTTCATTACTATTCAACTGAAATAGAAAATCTTATTTCCAAATCACTTTCCTCAAAGAACATTGAGCTGATAAGCATATTGAGTCATCTCGCGGATTCAGAGTCGGTAGATACCTCATTTATGAAAGAACAGTTAAATCGCTTCACAAAGTGTCTTGAGCCATTCAAATCCATTCTGCCTAAAAATACCATTCTTCATATCGCGAATTCTGGTGGGATTTTATCCAGTAAAGACTGTCACCTTCAAATGGTTCGACCTGGAAGGATTTTATACGGCGTCAGTCCAGCTCCACACCTGAATCACGTACTACCTTTAATTCCATCACTCGCTCTTACCTCTGAAGTGGTCTATTTCAAAGTTGTGAAAAAAGGAGCTACCGTAAGCTACGGAAGGACATGGGAAGCACTAGAAGACACAAGAGTAGTAACTATACCACTGGGATACGGGGATGGCCTTCCCAGAAGGTACGGTAATGTTGGTTCTGTCCTTATTCGAGGGAAAAAATATCCAATAACCGGAACAATCTGCATGGATCAGTTAATGGTTAATATTGGTCCAAAAGGAGAAGCATATAATGGAGACCAAGTTACAATTATAGGGAGTGATGGAGATGAAAGTATCAGCGTTACAGATCTTGCAAACATAATTAATGCCGAACCACTTGAAATTCTAACATCACTTAATACTCGATTACCCAGACAGTACATTTTATAAAATGACGACAGAACAGGCGGCAACAATATTTGATGAAATAACAGCGCTCCTGGAATTATCTGGCGCAAATTCTTTTAAAATTCGTGCCTATGATAATGCCACTAAAATATTAAAGCGCGAAAATATGCCTCTGAACGAATTTCTTGACCTCGCCAAATCAGGATCAATCAAGGGTTTTGGAAAGGATTTAACTTCAAAAATTGAAGAGCTTAGCAAAACTGAAAAGATTACTGAACTTACAGAACTCCGAGGTAGCATTCCCAGTGGACTATTGGAGCTCTTACGAATCAAAACTCTTGGTGGAAAAAAGATCAGACTCTTAAATGAAACACTTGGAATAAAAAACATAGAAGACCTTGTAAAAGCCTGCGAAAATGAATCTCTTATAAAAGTAAAAGGATTTGGAGAAAAGACATCAATTACTCTAAGAAAAAACATAGCTTTTTATCTAGCCCATAAAGGAATGATTCGCCTTAACAACCTTGAAAACATTTTTCAGGCTATTAATGAGAAACTAATGGGGGCTAATATCTATCCGCTTGGAGAAGCAGCCAGATTTTCCGAAATTATTAAAAAAATTGAGTTCCTTGGATTAAGCAAGGATCGCTCTGTTATTATATCCGCAATTAATAATTTAGGTGGCACTCTTAATAAGGGAGAATCAGATTCAGAATTATCATTTAGTCTAGGGCCAAATAATATTTCCATTACTATATACCTTTGCAGCGAAAATTCATTTAGCAAAAACTGTTTTAAAAAAACTGCCGACTCAAAACATCTAGAGTATCTGGCAGAATATGATAATTACAATAACGCCTGGGAGAATTTCTCAAATGAATCTGATTTCTACAAGAGTCTTGGACTACCGGTATTTCCACCAGAAATGAGAGAGGGGCTTTATGAAAAAGAGTTTCTTGACTCTCACCCAGAGTTAAACATTCCTGGCCTTGATCTAGGTGGACATCTTATATCGAAGTCTCAACTAAAAGGAGCACTTCATGTTCATTCAACTTACTCTGATGGAAAAAATTCTATTAGGGATCTCGCTATCGCCTCTCTTTCACTTGGCTTTTCTTACCTTGGCATTACGGATCATTCAAAATCTGCTGCCTATGCAGGAGGACTCACAGAAGATAAAATAAAAAAGCAACACGATGAAATAGATAAGCTTAACGAAGAACTCGCTCCTTTTAAGATTTTAAAAGGGATAGAATCAGACATTCTTAAAAATGGGGATCTTGATTATTCGGATAATATTCTTTCGAGTTTTGATTTTATTATAGCCTCAATACACCAAAGATACGCACAGAATAAAACTGAAATGACAGAAAGAATTATCACTGCGATAAGAAACCCTTTCACGACAATTCTAGGCCACCCTACTGGAAGATTACTACTTGAAAGATCGGCTTACGATATTGATATTGATAAAATTCTCATTGCAGCCATTGAATCAGGGACATGGATTGAGTGCAATTCAAATCCGAAACGACTAGACCTTAGTGCCGAAAACTTATGGAAAGCTAAATCCCTGAATATTCCACTTGTCATAACTCCTGATGCTCACAACCTGGATCAGCTGGAATTTGTAAAGTACGGAGTCTATCAAGCAAGAAAGGCAGGCATTTTACCAAATCAGGTTATGAATACACTTTCGCCACATCAATTCATAACGCATTTAAATATAAAAGATGCAAGGCGGTAATTCAATTTTGCCAAAAACCAGTTTCTAAGAGATACTCCTGCAAAGAAAATAATTTTTAGTTATGGAAAATCATCTAAAGTCTGAAATTGATCACATTGTAATTATTGTTTCCGATCTGGATCAATCAGTAAATTGGTACACGACGAGTTTCGGCTGTGAAATCCTCCTCAAAGAAAAAAGACTGGTTGTACTCGGCTTTAGAAATATCAAGCTAGTTCTTAGTCTTCCCAGCGAACAAAGACCCCATATCGGGATCATAAAAAGCGATGCTGCTGATTTTGGTGAAATTATCGAACAGTCTGATTCCTGTCACTCAACTTTTATATCAGATCCAAGCGGCAATCAGGTTGAGCTGGTTCAGTATCCTCTAAGTGTTTAACTTTATAATTAAATAATATGAACATACTGCTTACCGGTGGAACTGGGCTTATTGGCACAAGACTAATTGAACTTGGGTGCAATGAAGGTCACAGCTTTATTGTTTTAACCAGAAAAATCCCTGAGAGTAAATCCTTAAAAAATGACAACTACAGAGTTGAATATTCATTGTGGAACCCGGAAAATGAGCAGATAGATCTTGATATTTTAAATAATGTAGATGCCGTAATCAATCTTGCTGGTGAAAACATTGCGTCTCATAGATGGACAAAGAAAATCAAACTTTCTCTTATGGAAAGTCGTATTAAATCAACGCAATTTATAAGAAAAAGTATTTTATCACTTGAACATCCTCCGCCGGTTTTTATATCTGCTTCTGCAACAGGATATTACCGGGAAAAATGGACTGGCAATATTACCGAGGAAGGAGATGCCGGATCAGATTTTATAAATGAAATATGCAAGGCATGGGAAAGGGAAGCCCAGATACCATCTAATTCCAAAATTAGAACTGTTCAGGCAAGAATAGGAATTGTTTTATCTAGAGATGGCGGAGCACTAAAAAAAATGCTTTTTCCATTTAAACTTGGACTTGGTGGCTGCCTTGGATCCGGCAAGCAGTATTTGAGCTGGATATCACTAGATGATATAGTTAGAGCATTACTATTCTGCATTGATAATGAGAAGATGAGGGGTGCTGTAAATTTTACATCTCCAAAACCTGTTACAAACAAGCAGTTCACCATTGCTCTTGGAAAAGCTCTTGGAAAACCAGCAATATTTCAGGTGCCGGCATTTCTTCTTCGACTCGTTCTTGGAGAAATGGCCGATCAATTGTTACTTAGAAGTCTTCCAGTAGTACCAGAAAAACTTCTTATGAATCGCTTTGAGTTTAAGGATAAGGATCTGGAGGACTTCCTTAAGAAGATTGTTAGATAATTTTAAGCTAAAGAAAAACACCACACCAGACAGCTTATAAAATTTCCTGTTTTCTCGAAAATGAATTCTTTTGCGGAGCTTTTGCCGGCACATCCAGAAAACTGGATATTGTTTGAAAAAAGTTGCTGACACCAGAAACATCAGATAATGAAGTAAGAGAAAAGCTGCCACGCCAGACATTTGGAAGTCGCTCACATAACAAGTTACTCTCCTGAACTACATATGACCCTGCTTCCGGGCTAACACAAACAAGAGATGGTGAGTGAAGGCGATGAATTTCGGAACGAGAATCAAAATCGCTCCCTCCCTTTCTAAGAGGCAAGCCACATGGAATTTTAGACTCAAGAAAATCTATGGCAGATCCCAAAAATGACCTTACCCCAACGCGACTCACAGGGTCAAACAGGGCAACTCGTCTTGCAAATCGGGAGTGAGAAATTGCAAATTGCTGGACGACACAGGAACCAAGTCCAATTCCCGTAAGATAAGAAAAACGAAGTCCCTGATCTCTAAGTATTTCATAAAGTCGATCGACAAACCCCATAAGACCAGGACCATCAAGCGGAAAATTGTTTAAAATATGAATATTTGAAAAATTTGATAAGGATTCTGATTCTGAAATACCATTCTTATTTAACTCGCTCGCTGATTTAAAATAATCCCTAAAAACATTTCTACACTCACTTGAAAAGTACTTGTCTTCTATAATAATCACCAATGACTCCTTGCCACCAGGATTAATAGAAAACGTTTCAAAGTCAATTTTGTCTATTTCCACATCAGCACCTCTGCAATTGACCAATCATAAGTAGCATCTCCCCTCTGGAGAACAAAAGTAAAAGTATCACCCTCAACAGGCTCAATAAAATCAAATACAACCTCTCCTTGAGGTCCAAAAAACGGAAGTCCGGAAGGGGTATATCGAACAGGCCCAAACCATTCCGGATAATCAATCACGTGACGAGAATCACCATTAAGTGAACTGATTAAAGATATACCACGAGGGAAGTCACTACGATGATGAACTATTGACAGAGCCATTCTACGAAGGCGAACAGAACTTGAGCAAGTTACAATAAACCAGTCGCCAATTTGTTGCGGCCCCCTGGTTGACCAACGAGTTGTGTAGTTTTGATCAAGCGCAAGAAAAGCATCTTCTTCATTTTTGGAAGCTGCTGGAACACATTTAAATTCATCAGTCTGACCGATTCTAGTCAAGGACTTCTCATCAAAAGGCCGATAAGAACCTGGATAAGATTGTAGAAGAAACATGGAAGGAGTACGGTATATATCATCTCTAGCTATCTCTTTAATCTCTACTGGTGGCATTACAACTCTTAGCCGGTGTTCAAGTTTGTCGGGTTTTAAAGTTAATATTACTTCTGAAAAACTTGCAGTTACAATGCCAATAACAATACCGAATCTGGAAACATACGAGGGCAAAAAAGAGGCTGCTCCCAGGAGAAAATACCAAAGAAAAATACCAGGAAGAAGAAATGGATAAGGTCTCCATATTAGTCCTGGAAGCAAACGAAATAGCAAACCCTCTGGAGTTTCAGGAAACACAGGAAGTAACCACGAAACAAGAAGCATTGATCCAATCACAGCTGCCAAATACATGCTCAAAGTACCAGTGCTCTCCCGTGCAAAAGAAGCATTATCAGTCCTCTCGTCATTATTTCGGGTAACTTGCCTGAATATCCAGACAAAAATCAAAATAGTCGCAAGTGGAAAAATAAAAATCCCCAATGATGCCATAATTTTATCTTTCATATTAAGGAAGATGGGAGAATACATTGGAAACGGAATTCGCTCAGGACCAATCAAGGTGGAACCAAATGAAGTAAACTCGGAAAAAGGTACAAGTTGCGCATCTCTTGGATAATCAAACTTGTTAGAATAAAGACTGAAATAATAAGTAGAGAGAAATGAAATAAAAAACAGCAAAACAAAAGAAACCTTTCCGAGAATTCCACTGGTCTGAAAGCTCTTAACAGCGCACTTGTTGCTGAATGAACGCGCGCCTAACAAATGCCCCCCGGATACCAAAACAGAAAGCAGCACAAAAAAGAATCCAAGTGGACCGGCAAGTATAACACACCAGAGAAAAGGTAATAAAATTATCAGATCAAGAAAATCAGACTTCCGAAGCGCCGGAAGACTAAGTAGCGTCATCAACATCAAGGGAAAAAGATCAAAAAAAACGAGGCCCGTGCGGTCAATAGCAAACAAACCAAGTAAAAAGAAAACTGAATACAAAAATGAATTTATCCTGGCATCTGAAAGAAAAGCGGATCTTGATTCATAGTTTCTGGTATTTTCGGAGGCTACAAAATAAAAGACCACCCACGATATACAAAAGGAAAGGCATGCCGCCACCAGAAAGAATCTGCCCGAATCAGCACCCAAATCACCCCCAAATTTATCAAAAAGAAACAGAAACAGGGGATCGACTGGATAAACAGCATCCAGATTAAGAGATTGTAAGAAAATGTAGATTTCCTGAATCAAAATATGACACTATACAATGTTAAGATATTGTCGCATAACATACCATACATATGCATTTTTGTCTTTAAATTACCCTGAATATTATTATGAATAGAAAAATAATTTTAACCAATAAATCCGCTAAAACCATACAACATATATCTTATATTAAAGGAGCTCGCTCCATTCAATCATATTTTACAATAATTACAGTTAGTATCTTGATAGCATTCTTAACTGCTTGCTCAGAAAGTAAAGTGGTCAAAGAAACTGAGCATCTCGCTCCTGTTCCAATTCAGGAAATAAGAGAACAGCTTAACCTTCCAATAGCTCTTGCAGTTGATGCCTTGTATCTTGTTCTTTCCAGGCACAACCTTGAACTACCAGATGGCATTGCCCGCGATGGTTCATTTTCCTCCAGCAGTATTCGAATAAAAGACACAATGTGCGAGGGTAAATATCTTAATAAAGCCCCGGTTTCCTGTGAGGTAAAAATCAACGGACAAATATTACAGGCTGGGAATAATAAAAGCAGCCTTACACTCCGCTACCAGGAACACTGCCTTGAACAAAGACATATACCAGTAGTTTGCAAAGATTCTAATGCCGAGAAACTTTTATTTTCAATTCACAGGGAAATAAAAAAACAGAGGTAAGGAGAACAGGACTAAAGGTAATAATTGGTCTGTTGACAAATGGCCACACTGTAGTGTTCTTAAATTTGTTAAAATTTCCACGCACTGACTTACTTTTTAACCAAAATACTTTCCGACAAGCTCCAGATAACTTTTCATCTGATGATAGATATCTTCCCCTGCATCTCTCGCAATCTCTCCACGCATCAGAAAGCCCCCAATTGAAAGAGATAGCTTAAAACGAAAATCAACTGTTGGAACCTTGCACCATTTAGCAATTCGGGAACGAAATTGATACCTCTCAAAACCAATAAATAAAGACTCAAATTCAAAAGCAGGATTCCGAAGAATTTCAATTGGAGAAACATTAGGGGCGTTTTCTTTTATAAATGGAGATAGATCTTTGTGCAGATTGTGAACAACCCGGTATCCATTACCAATGACTGCCCGATATTCAGAAAATGACGTTGCAAGAGAATACTGAATTATATGCTGACTAGTGAGAGAATTATCATCCTCAAAACTGGAAGTATCTGGTGAATCTTGCCCTCTTAGATTATGATGATTATCATCGCCGGAGACATGTCCGCTTAAACGAAATAAATCCTGTTTCCGAACTCTATCACCAGACCGGTACTCATCAAGCCCCCTTATATCTAGAATCATTCCTTCATCTGAAGATTCCATGTTTTTTGAAGTCGCAGCACCTTCCTTAATAAAAGGCAAAGTGAGAGCCATCTTTTCACATAAGAATTCGGCGAAGGGCCTGCATGACTTTGAGTCTATCTCACCTTCTAACTGAGAGATATTTTCCCTGAATATCCAATAACCTTTCGAATAATGAGTTAGCCGCAAGTTATTTGGCATGAAAATTTAAATAGAAAATTAATTTAGATAGTCCGTATTAATCTGAACATTATTTTCCAACTTAAGGCGAGTCAGAAGAACTTGCCTGATATTGTTCTTTATTCTGGAACGTTCTGACGCCATAAAAGATGAAAGAGCATTTTTTGATTTACCAGCAGACTCATCTTCCTTATTTTTGACATTTAGATTGTCTGATTCCACGATATCCATAAAAACAAATTTCGAAAGAGCAGCAACATAAATTGCACCATCTGAACCCTTGTAAGGGCGAGACAATAATCCCTTGGTAAAAAGCTCGGCCATCAAACGCTGTTTTTCCGTTGGATCAGTTGCAAATGGCAGGGCGATAGAATCCTTTTCTAATGATTTTAATTGTGTAAAACTGATACCAAACTCACTTTCCAGACTACTGATATTATCTTCAGTAACAGAGATGTGCCCGTCCTGATACATTGGGGAAATTTTATCAATTACGCTCTTTGCGAGATCCCCTGCCTTCTTTTCCAATTCCTTACTTTTTAATACTTCAACAATAACATCCCGAACCTCATCAACAGGCTTTGGGCTGGCAGGTACTACTTTTTTAATAAAAACAAGAACAGGAGTTCCTCCATCTCTGAAAACCCGGAGGGCACCCTCTGGCATTTCCAGAATATCCGGTATAATCGCAGATGGAACATAGGTACTTCCACCTTGCAAGGAAATTGGAACCTCAGAATCAATAAACTCCACAGCTACACCATCTGATTTCATGTTATCAGACTCCGTCCTAATGGCTCCTTCCTGCTTGTCTTTTTCCTTACCAAGAACTCGAGCCATAAAGTCTTCAGCTGCAATCTGAGCAAACTCAGGACCAACCTCACGGCGAATAGAATCCTCTAGCAATGTTCTGACCTCTTCAATCGGTTTTACAAAGGAATCGCGCTTTTCAAGAACTCTGAGAACCTGAAACTGATCATCAGATTCAATAACTGGAGAAACCATACCAATGCTTAGACCATCAAGTGCCAATCTTATATCACGAGGCATGTTATCTATGACTTGCATACTCTCGTCTTCTGAAAAAAATCCCCCACTTTCAACTGCAATATTACGAATTGTTTCAGGATTAGTTTCTATTTGAGACCTCACATATTCCACAAGAGTACGTACCTTTTCGGTGTCTAAAGCATCATCCTTATCCTTGCGTTCACCATCAAAAATGGAACTTACTCCAGTACCCGCTTTTGGAAACCATATCTTTTGAAGTCTTGCTTCAGCAGGGACAGTAAACTCACGAGAGCGGTTCTTGTAAGCATCCATTATTTCTTCTTCATGAACTATAACTCGAGAATAAAAAGCAGAAACAGGAAATCTAACAATCAATGGATAAGATTCAAGCGGACTAAAGAACTGCCCACTGTTAGAATCATAGTACCTTTTTATTTCATCCTCATTTGGAACAGGTAAAGATTTTGGATCAGGTGAAATCTTGGCATACAAAAGGCTAACTTCAGGTTTTGATAACATAAACCTTATCCTACTTTCTTCTTCTGGTAAATTAGTTGCTATATCAAAAAGAGAACTTACCTGCTCCTCCCTGATCTGATCTCTGACTTTTGATTCAAACTCATTCTCGGTTAAACCCTGCATACGAAGAAATGCTTCAAATGATTTTCTATCAACTCCACCCGCAAACATCGGAAGAGTGCTTGCATATTGCTCAATATGACGAAGACCAACTTCAAAACCTAGCTGATCTGATAAAATATCCAAAAGCTCCCGATCAACAAGATCATCCAGAACGCGTTGCTTGATATTTATCATTGAAGCAAGCATCTCATACTGTTCACCAAATTGCTGACGAAGCATATTATCAACACGCGAAAGCTCAGCGTAATAAGATTTGGCAGATATCTCCCTGTCACCGACCTTGGCAACATAAGAAAGGCCACTGCCTTTACCAAAAAATTCCGAACCAAAAGGCAGCATCAATAAAACGCATAGACCTACCAGGATAAATCCAACCAACCCTCGTCGGTTATTTCTGAAAAAAGAAATCATAAAAAAACAAGGTCCTAAAAATTGACTAAACGAATAATCTGGAGCAAGAATCTAACACTCGTTAAAGATTAGCTCAACAAAGATGACAAACGATTAAAATGACCTCTGATATAGCCACAATCTTCCTAAAGTTACCAACAAGCAGTATTGTATTTCTTAAATTTCTGCTTGAATCCTATGAAGGTATAGCAGAACTTAGAACCCTGAAAATAGGAGTTAAAGAATCTAATAAGGCCTCTAAAAAGGGTCAAAAAACTGAAGCTCCTGAATCAATACCAGAAATCCCTGATGGTATTGCAATAGTCGTTGTCATGGCAACCCCGGACACTCTTTTTGTTGTAAGACGCATGCTTTTATCAGAACAAAAGCAACTAGAGTGGGAAGAAATAAAAAAACCAGTTGATCTTTCTGGTGACTGGCTGCTAAAGAGTACCGTCGAGTAAAACTCTTACTCGCCAAAACCTGCCTTTCTTAGCTCCATAATCCTGTCATATGCTTTTTTTGTATCTTTAAATTTCTGAATTTCTTCGTTATCACTTGAATCTGGATGAAGGTTTTTAATTTTCTCTCTATAAGCTTTTTTTATCTCAGACTCTGTAGCAGTTTCACTTAAATTAAATATTGATAGCAAAGCCGAGTATTGATCCGGTCTGCTGCTATCTGTAGCGGCCTGATTTAACTTTTCGCTTAAACCCATTCTGCCTTTTCTGGAAGATCCTGCTTTACCGGTCCTTGCTTCAACATCAGTATACTCACCATGCCTTGTTATAAAAACTGCTAGACCTCTATATATCAGATACACCAACAACATAATAAAAGCAGAAGTACCCAAGACAAGAGCAAATAAAGTCAAATAAATCTTTATTGGCACATGGCCACTACCAAGCATGGCAAATTGACTTTGACGTGGCAGGGAAAGAAAATGACCAAGAGTGAAAAAATTAGTGCGAAGTTCAGCAAGTCCAGGGTCTACAGAACCAGCAAGGGCGGATACCAATTCAGTGACTACCTCCTCTGGCGCAACCAGGTTATTAAGATAAGAGAGCATATTACTTGTCTCTACAGCATCACCGGCGTCAACAGCTCGAAGACCGCGAGCTAAAAGATAATCAATAATAGCTTTACGACAAATCTTTTTGGAAGAAATAATACTTCCTGTATATTTTATTGCAAAACTATCAGAAGGAACTCCAAGAAAAGGTATATGACCTATGGTACGAGAAAACTCATCACTTGACTTGCAAGGCTCACATACACCACTGCTCGCACAATCACCAAGCATCAATGAAATGGCGATTTTTTTTAACCAAATCTGATCAAAGGAATTATCCAAGACCATTTCATCTAAGCCAAGAATTTCTGCTTTAAGAAACGCAGCTATTGCCGGGTCATTATCACGAGAAAAAGCTTCTTTCCAAAAACATCCCAACTCATTAAGTTCAAAAGCCCCTAATCCTCTTAAAATACATGTTTCTATTCTCTTGGCATTAAAAAGCGAAGTACTTGTGCTGTTTCTAAGTGGATGAGCACGAGGAAACAATGCTTCGAGCAATCGATACCCCTCCTCAACTCTGCCCAAACCCTTAGTACCCAATGCCCAGGCAGCAGCAAGCTCCGCTTCAAGCTCTACAATAAACAGACTCGCAATATCTGAAGAAACAAAACTGGCCCTTGTTTCATCTCTTATAAGATTTTCCGATCCTGCGGGGATTTTGGAACTTACCAAATGGTAAACGGAATCTTTGCCTTCACTAACACCAACCTTACTGACAATATCATAATCCAATATAAATTTCTGAAGTTCTTTATTAATCTGAGATCCACTGTCCTGAGCTCCTCCTGAACCATGAGCACCAGAAGAATGTTCAATCTTAAAATGATTTTGAGCCGGTGGAGATTTGGCATTTTCCGAAAAAGAGTATTCAGAACTAAGAGAAATAATCCAGAAAGTCAGTAAATAAAAAGGGGGTAATGGTAGCTCTTTATGCAAACAGGACCTAGTAACCAATGACAGTATCCTGGCTTTAATCTGAACCATCATCCAGTACCGCATAAACTGGGATTTCCATTGTGCGTTGACCTGGGTCAGAATGATTAATTTCGACCTTTATTACTGATCTTTCCACGCCCTTATTGCCAGACACAAGACGCACGAGAATCCTTGCAATTGGAGATCGATTACCTTGGGAATCGTAATTGGCGCCATATTCATTAGAACCAACTATCTCCGCTGAAACAGCACTTGAAGAACTAGCAACGCTCTTGATCGACACAGTTTCATCCGCGCTAAAATTTCTAAAAACCATAATTTCCTGTGCTGGAGGTTCGGAGAGTGGTATTCTGACGTAACCAAAATTAATGGCTTTTGGTTCGAAACCAAGATCACCAACGACATCCGCAATAACAGGAATATTTATAACTGGAACTCTTGGGTTGGAAGTTCTCACTACGGCACGAGTTCGAAGACGTCCGAGCGGTGCGTTTTGCGTACCTAAGAGAACTCTTATTCCTACCTCACTTGGACCACGCTCTTTAGATTCAACCTTCATGAATTCAGATTTGCTTATAACATCTTTGAAAAGTAATTGGGGAGCTGCTTTTGAATTAGCAGAACCAGAATCATTAATAGACTGCCCAACTGATTTTACAACAAAGGACAACTCTTTTACTTCTCCCTTTCTGATCTCTCCGAAGTCAATCCTGTCTGGATCAGCTACTATTTCGGGCACTATATTTGCCTTTACAAGCAGCACTGCGGAAGATTTATGTGGGTCATTTGAGTAAACCCTTACGGTTTTTGATTTTTGACCAACAAAACCGGCCGTATTGAAGGTTACTCGCACGGCACTTCTCATTCCGGGCTTCAATACCGGATCCTCAAGTACGGCCGCAGTGCACCCACAAGAAGGATTTAGCTTTCTTATTATGAGATCAACCTTGCCCACATTTTTAATGCTAAAATCCTGACTAAGAACAAGCCCCTGAGCGACATCACCAAAATCATGTTCAAGTTTTTCAAACTCAATAGCAGGAAGAAGTTGATTTGAAGGACTTCCACCACTATCAACAGCAGAATTGCGATTATTTAATTGATCATCTTCATAATCAGGATATTTGTTTTCAGCAAAAAGACTTAAATCAGCTAGGAAAAAAAATGACAATATACACAGACAATATACAAGTAATTTGTATGATCCAAATTTACATACCCGATTAGAGGATCTTTCAAATTGAAAACTTGATTTGTTCATCGATCTAGTCCGCGCCAGAAGAAACACTATTTTGCATTACCAACTAACTGTTTCGCTGTCTTTTGTTTTTCATTTTCAAAAATAACATCTAGAAGTTTTGTATGAACTCGACCTGCCGCAAATTCAGGATTTTCAAGAATTTTTATCAAGAGTGGCTGATTGGTAGTTACCCCACCAATAATACACTCACTTAGCGCTACCAGCATTTTCTGAATTGCTTCCTCGCGAGTATGGCCACGACAAATGATTTTAGCAATCAAGGAGTCATAAAAGGGAGGTATCCGGTACCTGTCATAAATGGCAGACTCAACACGAACTCCAAGACCTCCAGGCGGATGGTACCCATCAACAAGCCCGGGAGAAGGAACAAATGTGTACGGATCTTCAGCATTAACACGCACCTCAATAGCATGTCCCCTGAAGCTTATGTCTTCCTGTTTAAAAGAGAGGGGCTGACCGGCAGCTACCCAAATCTGCTCCTTGACTATATCAGTCAAAGTAACCATTTCGGTCACAGGGTGTTCTACCTGGAGACGTGTATTCATTTCAATGAAATAAAACTTTTCTGTAGCAGGATCGAGTAAATACTCAAGGGTTCCACAACTTGTATAACCAATGGATTTTCCAAGATGAACGGCAGACTGATGCATAGCAGCTCGTGTGGCATCAGAAAGCATCGGAGCAGGACTTTCTTCAACCAGTTTTTGATAACGACGTTGGGTTGAGCAGTCCCTTTCGCCTAAATGTATTACGTTGTGATGAGAATCCCCTATAATCTGAACTTCTACGTGCCTGGCCCGAGCTATAAACTTCTCAATGTACAAACTTGGATCACCAAATGCTGCCTCAACTTCTCTACTCGCCTGATCAAACAAGCGGGCGAACTCCTCAGGCTGATGCACGATCTTCATCCCACGTCCACCTCCACCAGCAACAGCCTTTATAAGCACTGGAAATCCGATCTCATGGGCGGATTGCAATGCTTCATCAACATTGGTACCCGCAGCGGCGCTACCAGGTACAACAGGAACTTCGTGTTTCATAGCAAGGCGCCTCGCAACTGCCTTATCACCCATGAGACGCATATGCCTTTCTTTTGGACCAATAAATGTAATCCCACATTGCCCACAAATTTCAGCAAAGGCTGCATTTTCGCTCAAAAAACCATAGCCTGGATGGATTGCCTCTGCACCAGTGGCAACTGCAGCAGATATCAGGGCAGAGATATTAAGATATGATTCAGACGCAGCTGGTGGTCCGATGCAAACACTTTCATGGGCCAGCTTAACATGAAGAGCATCAGCATCAGCCGTTGAGTGGACGGCTACGGTCTTAACACCAAGCTCATGACATGCCCTTATAACACGAACAGCTATTTCGCCCCGGTTGGCTATTAAAACTTTCTTAAATGGTAGTTTTCGCGTCGACATTATTACTCAATTATAAAGGAGATACAGTATTTAAAGAAGGCATAGCAAATTTCGAGAAAATGAAGATACAAACCATGCTAAAAATATCCAGCATCAAGGCAGCTCAATACGATACAAAACTTCTCCGAACTCAACCATCTGGCCATCTTCAAGGCAGATTTCAAGAATCTTGCCACCAACCTCAGATTCAATTTCGTTCATTAGCTTCATAGCTTCAACAATACAAAGAACGTCACCTTTCTTAACAGTATCGCCAACCTTAACATAAGGATCAGCATCAACGGCTGGACGCCTGTAAAATGTTCCAACCATGGGAGAGCGAATTTCTTTGATATTTTTACCTGATTGCGTGCCAGCACCAGAAAGCGGACTACCCGAAGGAGAACCACCAACTATTGAAACGGGAGATGCCACAGGCCCTGCCGAATGTGGCAACTGGCTATCGGGAACGTTGGTACCGGCCACCTGTACTGGATAGCCTGCCGAAGGTACACCAGCTGAATATGGATACTGAGGAGCATGAAATGCTGGAATCATATAGTTGGGGGCTGAGGCTTGAGGCCCACGCTTGAGCCAAACTTTCTCATTTTCCCTTTCTAACTTGAACTCAGTAACTTCATGTTTCTCAAGAGTTTCAAGAAGTATTTCAATCTCTCTCAAACCTAACAACGAGTCCGACCTGGAGTCCTCTTTCATAGATTCAGCTTCCGATTTAATTTGTTTTTTGTGATTAGCCATAAAACTAATGTCCGATACATTACTACATTCGATAGATTAATTGATACTGGAAGATTAACAAAGAATTTTCGTTATCAAAATTACTGCCAAGTTAATGACCACCATTAAAACAGAAAAATTCCTCTTGTCTGGCAACCATGAAAAACCACCGGAAATAAACCGGGCCGATTAGCAGTAGGCGATTTTATATTTTACCTTCCTTGTAAACTACATGCTTTCTTGCTTTTGGATCGTATTTTTTTACTTCCAACTTTTCAGGTTTTTTTCGCTTGTTCTTGGTTGTAGTATAAAAATGACCTGTTCCTGCGCTGGAAACCAGTTTAATGATATCTCTCATGATAAATGCCCTACAAATAATTAAATAATCAACAGCCTGCAATTCAATAAATCAGTAATTAATCTCCCAGTATCTGAAGACACAGTATATAAATACACAGAAACTGACCAAACAATTACTTGCAAGCTAAAAAATAATACGAGATGATGGGATGTACCCGCAGCTCGCTTAAATTTTGAAAGAGCCTTATAGCTCAAACTAGAGAATGACGCAAAAGCTTAATAAGTCTAGATACTTTGCTATCGCCGACCTGGGAAGCGCTGCTCTAAGGATGGATTTATTCTCATGGGCCGGTCCTGGAGAAAGTCTTGTCAGACTTGAAGACAGCAAGAGAATTCTTCCCCGACTTGGAAACCTGTCGACCTTAAAAGTTGAAAATTCCCTTATTAATCTTGTCTATGAAGAATTATCACAGTTCGGACAAAGAGTGAGTCAGTTTGAAAATGTCAAAATTAAAGCAGTAGGGACTGCTTTTCTTAGAGATGCCTCTGATACAGGATTTTTAGTAGAACGCTTTTCACGGGCACTTCAAAGTGACTTTAGGGTTCTATCTGGAGAAGAGGAAGCTTCGCTTATTGCACTTGGAGTACTTTCCTTTGAAAAATCTCTACCAGACAAGTTAATCCTACTTGATATTGGAGGAGGTAGTACCGAGGTATCACTCCTATCTAAAAATCACAAAATTCTTACTTCACAGGCTGGTGAATATACTGATCCTCTACAAAATTCTTTTTCTCCTTACAGTCTTCCAATTGGTGCTCTTGAAATTTCGAGGCTTCTATCCAATCCTAATAATCCTTCTACTGAAAGCATAGAAAGGTCAATTAACTTCATTAATAATTCTATTCGATCGAGAATACCAAATCCTGTTTCTTTTGAAACCCTTGTTGGCTCAAGTGGAACAATGCGAGCCTTTGAAAATCTCTATCGCAGATACTATCAAATTCCGAACCCTGATAAAGAAGGCAGGATTTATGACATGAATATTGAATTCGTTGATGAGCTGATCGGTATTATCAGAAAGTCGTCAGGTAATGAGCTTGATGATTTTCTGGAGTCCGAACGTCACAGAAAAGACCTTCTTGTTGGCGGACTTCTTATACTACGAGAGGTTGCCAGGCATTTTTCAATAAGAAGTGTTCGTGTCAGCAAATTTTCACTTCGACATGGAGTTCTTGCAGAAATGCTGTCCGAGGAGATGCCAGATTACAAATCAAATCAGGAATCAAGCCTAAAGAGCAGAATACTTTGCGATAGTATTTATAAATGGAGTCTGGTTTAAATGATAAATAATTTGAAGATATTTTAAAAATCAGGACTTCCATAATGGAAGCTAAATCTTTATACCGTATCTAGCTTAACTAAAAAATACCGCCACCAAGCTGCCTTTGTGGGGCTGCCTTTGTGGGGCTGCCTTTGTGGGATCTCCTTTACTCCCAAGTAACTAAAAGAAGCTTCAAGATGAACCAATAAACAACATTTTAAATTCAGGGCAATAGCCGAAGCTAAAGCCCTGCGCACTAAACCCAAGAGCGACATTAATTAAAAAAACTTCTCTCTGGTAGCCCCGTTGCCGCTGCTAAAATCCTTGCAACTTGATTTAGCGTATCGGCCCTTACCAACTTTTGTCTTTCTTGTTCCGAACAGTGTCGATGCGCAAAAGCTCCCTGGCGCGCATAAATACTCCGGGTTTCTGCAGCTTCAAGGTTTGCATTTCTTGCCAACTTCAGAACAGATAAAACAGCACCAGAAATCTCACTGGAAAGATTCAGTTTCTTTAACTTTTCCAAAATTTCCTCTTCGCTCAGGAGGAAGCTTCTAAGGCTTTCGGCCGGAGTTAACTCGGGTAGGGAAACTCTTCGTTTTTGAGTTCCAAATTTTTTTCTTCTAAACAAAAGAGACCTAACCATCTTCAGTCCTTTTTAAAAATAGAAAAAATGTTCCCGATAAGGCACCGAAACTTATCAGTAGAAATCCTCACAGGATAATTGATCCATTAGTAACTCTAATTTAAAGAACTACCAAAGGAACAATTATCTCTGATCAAAAATTTAAAAAATGACAGCTCCCGACTAATACCTGGAGAAATAGTTTAAAAACCTAAATAGTTCATCTTAGATAGATACATAACACAAAGTGCAAAACTATCCAATAAACCCTTCCCACAAGCAGTATCAAACGAGTAGAATTTTATTAAAGATAAAAAATATTCTAACACCCTGCTTAAATGAGTAAAATTCAGAAAAAGTTTGTTCTCAACCCCAACTATACAAGTTAAAGATTATTGTCTTTATTTTTCTAACCTGCTTGATTCTTTATAAATTAAAATAAATCATCGCAACTCAACTCAAAGATTAAGACCTTCCTATCGTGCTGCGAAGTTTAGTTTCATGTCAAGTCTTACAAGCTCAATTGGGAGATCAGATTGCGAAAGGAGACAGGCCGCTAGTTGCCGTGCATACCGGGCGGTTAACTTTCAAAATTCTTTCGGCCATGATTTTTATTTGAGGGAGAACTTGTATACCCCGCAGGATTTAATTTTCCGTATGGAAAATCAAATCGGGGCATGTGAGCCGGGTGTGCGTGTTCCACGAAGCTTTCGCATGTGGTGAACGAGATACACGGATATAGTGAACAACTATAGTTCACCACATATCTCATGCCGATCTTAGCTATCACCTGGCACAGTACTTCCGAAACAAGAGTGAGAGAAAATATTTTCATCTTCTGCATTAGTCAGCTGAGCAGTCTTGAACCATTCATTCCAGGCCGTAACAACTTCCTCGAAGCTCATATCTTTTAAATTTAAATCATCCTCACTCAAAAAGTTTATATCTGAATCAAAATTCATAATCTAGGCTATCTTTTTAGGTAATATGTCATTTGCTTTGCTGACAATTAATTTATGTGCTTCTAGCAGATTTAATGTATTAATTGTATTACATATAGTAGGCCACATTAAAGACCAGTTCTTTGCAGCTTTACGATAAGACTCTATTCGTCTCAAGTTTTCTTTCATTAGCTCATATCTTTCTTTTTCTATTGCTAGTCTTATTTCCAATTCTATCTCTTGCGAGTTAAAATTAACGCTACTCATAACAGGTCTGATCGCAATAAGTTTTTTTATTAGCTCTTCATTGTTATTAATGGTTTTTAGGATGTCGCTAGCACTTTGTGAAAACTGCAAGATTAGCATTTCATCGTTAATAGTTCTTACGATTTCTCCTATTACAGCATAGTCTTTTAATCTATCCGTTAATTTTTGTTTAATTAATAACTTTTTATCAATATATGGTAGATTGTTTTTTAATAAATAATTATCCCAAAGTAATAATAACTCTTGATGAGATATCCTTGGAGGCCTGGAGAAAAAATCCAATCTAAGTCTGAATTCCCCCTCATATATTTCAAAATGAGAACTCCAGCCTTCTTTATGCCAATCAAGTGACAAAGGAGCACCAAATCTATACTTTGCATTTAATGTAGAGAGCGCGTGAAGAACATATTCAAACGATTCATTGTCTTCGCGTATAATCCAATCACAATCTTTGCTCATTATTGCAAGATTATGCAGCACAACAGCCTGCCCAGATGCAATAATAACCCTAACTTTTTCTTTGTTAAAAAGTTGTGTAATTTTGTGGTAGTGATTAAGCATGGCTAGGAATAGTATCTGAAATCGTATTATTCAATAACAGTATATCATTAAAATTGATAAAATTCTACAATGAGCATTTATGCAATTAGGCATGATAAGTTGGAACTAAGGATACTATGGATAGGGCTTAGGAACTATGCAATATTATAAGTATTTAGATTAAAGTTTGTAAAAACCTAGGCGCCCACATTAGCTTAATTCCATCGCCTGAAATATAATCCTTATTATCTACGGCTGTAAGTTGAATCGTGCTACATTCTGGAAAGCGATTTTTAAAATATTTTAATGTTGGCGATAATACGCTATCATCATACTTCGCCTCGATTGCCAGAGTTGGTTTTTTATCAACAGTTATAATAAAATCTATTTCTCTTCCGGTAACATCGCGGAAATAACGAAGTTCTATATCTATTCCCCTTGAGTCTTCTTGATATTGGCACCATTTTAATAAATGGACAGCTAATAGGTTTTCAAATCGTGGGCCTTTTTGTGGAACAATAGACCAGTCAAAATGATAATGCTTTTGTTCCTTCTTTACTGCTTTTAATTTGGGTGAGCCAAAGGGAAGTAGACGGAAAAAAGCATATGTTCTCTCAAGACTAAGTAACCATTTAGAAACAGTCTGATGTGCAACTTGTAGATCTTCTCTTAGTGCATTAATTGATAATGGAGAACCTACTAAATCAGGTAATCGTGATGCTAGTAATTCAACAGTACCTAGATCTTTTAAATCTTCAAGAGTTGCCAAGTCTTCTCTTACTAGTCTTGTTCTATATAATCTTGACCAGCGTCTGGCTTCATCTTCAGAGCCGGAAAAAAATGGTTCTGGAAATCCACCGAGCGTTAATAGCTGCTGAAAATCTGAATCTGCATTAATGCCAAGCTCTGCAACTGTTAAAGGGTGCAAGCGGTACATTAAGTAGCGACCTTGAAGCGAGTCGCCGCCAAATCTATACCACTCAAGTTTTGCACTTCCAGTAACTAAAATTTTTTGATTGTAAGAGAGAGAATCGCAAATACCTTTTAGGTAATTACGCCACTTGCGGTATTTATGAATTTCATCAAAAATTAAAAGCTCAGAACTGGCAAATTTTTTATCTAATATCGAAGCTCGCCCTTCATCTGTGTCCCAGTTCAAGTACGCTTCTTGATTCTTTAAATAACTAAGAGCTAAAGTAGTCTTACCGACTTGCCTAGGGCCGGTCAAAAAAACCATCTTTCTTTCTAAATCTTTTGCAATGATTTCAGATAGATATCTTTTCACAGTTGTAATTTTAACTTATATTAAAATTACATGCAAGTAATTTTAATATAAGTTAAAATTACAACAAAACCTTATTACAGACATCTCATTTTGCCATTTTCCTCAATTATTTAAATAGATTGCTCCTTAACCAGTATTATTCGTAACCGTCACTACTAGCACCATTTAACCTTGAATCAAATAGGAAAGAATTGCTAAGTGTCTGTATTTGGGTTTTCCTTGCATCGCACTGAGGCT
>DAOLCO010000016.1:0-62946 GCA_035327825.1 Oligoflexia bacterium
TAGAGCATCAGCCTTCCAAGCTGAGGGTCGCGAGTTCGAGTCTCGTCTCCCGCTCCATTCAGGATGCCCACGTGGCTCAGTGGTAGAGCACTTCCTTGGTAAGGAAGAGGTCGAGAGTTCAATTCTCTCCGTGGGCTCCACCCCTAAAGATGGTATTAGTTCTTAAGTTGACTATTGTTACTTTTGCCATGGTATTCTTTTCGTTTTTACTTAATATCTATAAGAACTTACATTAAAAAACCTTTTTAATTCTTTTGTTTAAAATTTTTGAAATTTATCTGATTTTATCTTCATGTTTACCTGTTATAAGCTTCTAAGCCTTTGAAAATACGGAAGAATTGATTGTTTTTAAAATAATGTGAAGCATTATTGTATAATTCCCGACATGTCCATATGGGGGAGCTGTCAGTGTTTAAGAATAGTTACTAAATAAAAGAAATAGACGGTTTTCTGATTAATCCATTTATGGAAGTCATTTCCTGCAAGCAGGAAATAGTCTTCAATATTAAAGATCTAATCGGGTTTTAGAAAGTGAATAGTAATTTATTAAATCAGAATAGCAATATTCAAGAAATTGACGAGCGTGGTACATCATTCGTAGAGTTTACCTTTGCATTTCCCGTTTTCATGATTACTGTTTACGGAACCATTTCCTTTCTTCTTCTCATGTTTAATATCCTTGGAGCACATATTTCCACGTTCGTGACACTTCGTGAAGTAGCGGTAGAACTACCTGTAAGATTTGGAAATACTAATTATTCTGAGACAGCTACTGTTTTTGCCGCACGCATGTTAAAAGATAAACTTAACAAGCTCTCAGGTCTGGCAAATTTTAATGATGCAGAGTTTCATTTTTTGCAATCAGCAACCAACACACCTCCTGGCACAGGTACTCCTAACCAGATAAGGAAAGTTAAAGTCAGCTGCTATTTGTCTACCAGTTGTGGTGGAAATCTTCCACAAATTGAACCAGGCGAGTTTATATCTATTTCAGTTCCAATTGAATTTCTGGATTTTTCAACTCTTGGTTTGCCAAGACTTACCATTAATGCATTTGCTACAATGAAGATGCAGGAGGTAGATGAATAAAATGAGGGATATTATTGATTCTGAAAATTGCAATAGTGGTTCAATACTGTTTGAGTTAGCACTTTCAATTCCAATACTTCTTTTTGTTAGTTTTCTTGGGTATGATTTCGCAAGGAGCACAGCCTATGAACTTGCTTTAAAGGATGTTTCAAGAGAGCTTGCTGTAAGTGCTCAGCTTTGTGCTTTTAGGGAAGCAGGATCTGCCGAGGAATGTTTAAGGGAACATATAGGACAGATTGAAATTATTGCAAGGTCAAATTTTCCTCGTCAGGCAAATTCAACTCAAAGTCCAGTTACTTTAAGTTTTGAAGCATTTGAACTTGCATCAAGTAATGACTCAAGAGTTGATGCATGTTTAACTATTCCAACAAACGTTGATTTAATTGCTAATCTTCCAGTAAGAAAAATTGTAGGTAGATCAAATAACTCATCTTATTCTCCTAAATTTACCCTTAGGGACGAAGAAAATCTTATAAGAAACATTTTTGGAGTTTCACCTCAAAGTCTGGACTACGGTGAATTGGTTTGTCTCAACAGAACACTGGTTATCGCTGAAGCTGAATTCTTTTATCGACCGATACTTGTGTTTAAATTTTACGGATCATCCTCAGGTAGCGAAGGAAATCAATCCGCAAGTTCTGGATTCTTTGGTAGCAGGAGTTTAAGAACTGTAACAATTTTATAGTACTGGCATTATGTACTTGGAGTTAATTGTGAGAAAAATTATAGATAGCATGAATAAATATAGATCAAGCTATTCTACTTCATCTTTTCATTTATCAGAAAGAGGAATTATTCTGATTGTTTTCCCAGTAGTTCTAATTCTTGTTTTATTGATAATTGGACTTGCGATTGATTCCGCAAGGCTATATCACACGCAACTTGATGCACAAACTGCTGCAGATGCGGCAGTATTATCTGCTATTGGGGCAAGAGCTGGAGAAAGAGACCAGCAATTTATACCAGATAGGGATAACTGGGAGAGTACCAGATCATATATTCACAATAGGGCTGAAAGGACACTTCGTCATAATTTAAGAGAACGGGGGATTTCCTGGATGGGAGAAGTACTCAGTGGTGATCGAATTGCTCGCGTTGTGATTGATCCAAATATAAGTGTTAGAGATGAAGGGTCCGGAAGAATCTCAGTTCAGGTCAATCCACGAATTCATGTACCAACTTTGTTGCTTGGAGTCTTAGGTCCGTTTGTATCCGAGACTAGCAGTTCAAATAACTCCTTTATGATGAAAAACGATGTTGGCGTTCGTGCTCGTTCGGAAATTGCCCCTGCTAATATTATTTTTATAGCTGATTTATCAGATTCTTCACGTTGCCCTGAGGAAGGTCCTTGTAATTGTAATACAAATAACAGATTTGAACCAAATACTGGTCGTGAAATTTCTTGCAGTGAGGAGGCTGGCCCAGATCGAAAACTTAAATTTCAAAGAATGCGCGAATCTTTTAGTAACTTTGTGAAGATTTTTGATCCTACACGGGATAGAATTGCACTCGTGTTTTATCATAATTTTGCCTGGGTTGAGGTTGGTTTTCCTGCAAATGGGAGTGCTAGAGGATTCAATCCTGTTGCCTTAGATGATGCATTTAATAGGGTTTATGAAACAGATGCAGAAGCTCAAGCTGCTGGTAGAACTGTTGGTTCTTATTACGTACCAAAAGGTACTACAAATATATCAGACGGGCTTCTAACTGCTTTTGAGCATGCAATACAAACTAATATGATTGCTAATAATGAGCGAGTTCAATATGTACTTCTTACGGATGGTGCACCTACAGCTATGCGTGTTTCTAATAGACTTGGGGCTGATGTTTTAAATTTTAGTCTTGTATGGTCCAGGCCTGTAGCTGGACCTAATGGAACAAGTATTTTTGAAGCATATGAAGGCCCAGGGCATTATAACACCACATCACAATATAAGTCTGAAATAAATAGAACTAATGCTCCATTAATTGTAGGTCCCGGTGTTCCTATTGTTCACGGTTGTCATGGTCCTACATATCCTAATGTTTGGAGTCCTATAGATGAAAGCAGAGCTGGAGCCGCTAAGTGGTGTACTAAAAATCAAGTTAATTGGCAGTATGATACAGTTTGTCCTAATGGAACAAATGTTAACCGAAAATGCAAGCAGTTTACAGGAACTAATGTAACTACTGCAAGTATTGCTACTGGAGAGTTCAAGCAAATGTATTATCATGCAGCAATACAGGTAGCAGAGCTACTTAGGCAAAATCGTGGAACGATTTATGCTGTTGGTTGGGGTCCTAAATCCGTTGCTTCAGCTACGGATCCCTATCAGAACCTTGCTGATGGCATGAACCTGAAACCTGTATTTCTTGCAAATCTTGCAAATGATTACTATCTTTTTAAAAGTGAAAACCATCCTGAGTTTTCATTTCCAGAATACAAAAAATATGAAGATAGAAAAATTAAAGACAAAGCGTCTAATATAAGGAAAGAAGCGGTCGGTTCTTATCATAATCCCGAAAATGCAGCACAATTAACGGAGGCACTGGAGCTCATAGCAAGAACAATCAAAGTGAGATTAATAAAACCAGTTGATAACTCTACATCATAGAGATTCTCATTTAAAAATTTTATAGAAATAATTTTAATCCATCATATGCCAGGGTAACTCTTTTACCAAATTTTTTTTCTAAAAAATCAGAATCTTTGTTGTAATCAATATCATGAGATATATGAGTCAGTATTGTTTGACCGATATTAAGCTCAATAGCAAGCTTACCAGCTTCTTCAAGAGTTAAATGCGTTCGATGAGGTCTATGTCTTAAGCCATCCAGAATTAGATAACTTATACCTGAAATTTCATTTTTAGTTTCATCGGGAATACTTGAACAATCTGTAAGGTAAGCAAAATTTCCAAACTTGTACCCCAGTATAGGAAGTGAACCGTGGTAAAGTCTTAATGCCCTTACAGGGAATGAACCAAAAATTATTTCTTCACCGGTTTTTATTTTATTAATTCCAAGCTTTGGAACACCTGCCCCCTCATATGCAGGATCATCTTTAAAACAATACGAAAAAGATTGCATTAGTTTTTTACAGGTCTGTTCCTCAGCATAAACAGGAATTTCCATTTCCTGGATAAAATTAAAAATCCTTATATCATCCAGACCATGGATGTGGTCAGCATGTGCATGGGTATATAAAACCGCATCTATACGACCAATATTGTGTTTTAAAGCCTGGGTGCGAAAATCTGGACCTGTATCAACTATAATATAATATGACTTGTTATTTATGCGGGTATCATTTGGCTCCAGTTCAATATAAACACTACTTCTAAGTCTTTGGTTCCTTGGGTTATCTGATAAGCAGACTTCACAATTACAACCAATTACTGGTACTCCAGTTGATGTTCCAGACCCTAGAACTGTAATTTTCACTTTAAAGCTATTCCTGATATTTTGCTTGAAGTAAGTAATTAATTAACTTGTGGTGTTGAATTTTCATGACTTTCAATCAATAATAACATGAGATATCTTGCTAACAAGACATTATAATTATAATTAATACTAAAAATTATAAGCCCTAACTTGATCGGTTTTATATTAAGTATAAATTAGTTTCATTTTTCACCATGTGATATCAAAATAAAAGATGAAGAGTATGAAAGATAATGAAAATGTTGAAGAAAAGTTGAAGGTAATTGATAAAAGGAGATTTCAAGATAATTCAAACAGTTCAGAACAAATTATCAATACTCAAGTTAACACCCATCAGGGTTCAAACATGGATAGCTGTACTAGTGCTTCCTCTAATTCACAAGTTTCTACCCAAAAAACTACTAATCTAACTGGTCAAGAAAAAACTCCTAAATCTGATATTTCTAATAATATTGAGCCACAGCCGGATATAAATTTCCCTGCATTTTTAATGGGAATGTATACCCAGACACTTATCTTTCTTGGTGAGATTCCGCATCCAGAGTCTAATACTGTAACAAAGCATCTTGATGCAGCAAAACAAAATATAGATATTCTTCATGTTATTGAGGATAAGACCAGGGGAAATTTATCCTCAGAAGAAGAGCATCTTTTTAAAGAAATACTAACTACTCTTCGTCTTCAATTTGTAAAAACCTCGGGTAAATAATTCAGTACATATCGTGAATAAACAGATTGAGATTGGTTAAGCATAAATATAAGGGAATATTTGAAGTGAATTATACAAAAATATTAGGGACAACCCCTGTAGATTCCTTAAGAAAGATAATTATCATTTTTACTATTGTATTATTTGTTAATACTTTTGTACTTGCGCAGGATAAACCATGGATTGAGGAGCGTGACAATGGAGATGGGTTTCCAGAAATACAACTTCCAAGTTTTGCTCCTGTTATAGAGCGATTGGGGAGATCAGTTGTCAATATTCAAACCGAGGGCAAGGACGAATCTGACAGGGGGGCGGGGCTCGATCCTTCAAATCCATTTGATATGTTGTTCAAAAATCCACAAAACCCGAAAAGAAAATTCTCTAGCATGGGAAGTGGTTTTGTAATTCATCCCGACGGTTTTATCGTTACAAACCATCATGTAGTTGAGGGAGCAAACAAGATACTTGTAAGTTTCAAGGATGATAAGCGCCCTAAGAATGCAAAAGTTGTTGGTAGTGATACTCGAACAGATCTAGCTCTACTTAAAATTGAAGAGAAGGGAAAGTTTTATGCTGCGCCTCTTGGAAATTCTGAGATTGTAAAACCTGGTGATTGGGTAATTGCCATAGGTAATCCCTTCAGGTTAGGTCATACGGCCACTGTTGGTGTAGTTTCAGCTGTAGCAAGAAAATTACCTGGTGGAAGTGGTGCTGGATCTCAGTTTTTTGATAATCTAATTCAGACTGATGCTTCAATAAATCCCGGGAATTCTGGTGGACCGTTATTTAATTCACGGGGCGAAGTTATTGGAGTAAATTTCGCAATTCTTAGTCAAGGTGGAATGTTTAGTTCTGCTGGAAGTGTAGGTATTGGTTTTGCTATTCCATCTAACCTTGTTAAGTCAATAATTACCCAGATCAAGGATAAAGGAAAGGTTGTTAGAGGCTGGCTTGGAGTCAAGATTCAGGCAGTAACCGAGGATATGGCTACAGTATTAAAATTGGAAAAGGTAGATGGAGCACTAGTTGCGGAAGTATTAAAGGGTAGTCCTGCTGAGAAAGCAAATTTCAAAATTGGTGATGTTATAACACATTTTGGTTCCCAGAAGGTTTCTGATAGTAGTGATCTTGCTTCAATGGTTGCGGATATGCCTGTTGGTTCAAGGGTTGAGCTTACTTACATCAGACAGGGAAAAGAATATAAAGTCAAAGTTACAATTGAAGAATTGAAAGAGGAAAACTTTGTGGACTCATCTCAAACTGATTCATCCGAAGATGTTTCTCCTGATGCATTTGGTTTAAGGCTTCAGAATTTAAATCCTGAAATTGCTAAAAGCCTTGGTCTTAAAGATAGTAGTGGTGTTTTAGTAGCTGATATTGAGCCTGATAGTGTTGCAGTTGAATCTGGGATTCGCCGTGGAGACGTAATTCTTGAAGTGAATAGTTTTGAAATTAAAAGTATTTCTGATTTTAAATCAAAAACAATGAATATAAGAAAATCTGAACCACTACTTATTCTTATAAGACGAGGTCAGGAAACTTTTTTCACAACCATGAAAATTGGTGAGACTAACTGACAAATTTATCCTGTTTAAATGTTATTATTGATCCCCCCTTTTTTATGGGCTGAATTATCAATATGGGTAATATAAAAAAAAAGTGTAGTATTATTTTAGTAATTACTCACATATTAATTTATATTTTCTTTTTCTCACTTCTATTATTTAATAGTATTAGCAGATTTAAATTTGTTTTAGCCGAAGATTCAAAAACTGATAAAACGGGAGAGAAGGATACTTTTGAAAATCTTCCTCCCGAATCTCCAATAATTTTAGTACCTAGTGAAAGTATTTCTGCTCCTATTGAATCATCAGCTGAATTAAACCCTTATGATTATAATAGTAAAGGTATTAATGAAACAATTACCCGTAATATGGGTTCTCATGGGGCTTATTTAACGAATGTTGCTGCCTGTGGGTTTTGTCATGGGCATGATCCAGAAAAACCAAATACCCCTCTATCCGGAGGTCTGGTTATTAGTGATAGTTATGGTGAGGTTGTTGTTCCAAATATAACCAGTGATACTGAAACTGGCATTGGAAAGTGGACTGAGCTTGAGCTAATGCATGCCATACGTTCAAGTATTGGTAGAAATGGTGAAAAACTTTCGATTGATGCTCATAGAAGCTATCGCTGGCTATCAGATTCAGATGTTAGGGAAATTGTTACTTACCTTAAAAATTCAGCTCCTGTTGTAAAGAAGCATCCAAGAAGAAGTGTGTCGGGTTTGACTGCAAGAAAGTGGGGTATCATTTCTCAGCATGAAACTGTGAAAGGCTTTGTTCCAGTCTTACCCAAAAAATCTGCGGGATATTATGGGTTATATTTAGTTCATATTGTTGGTGCTTGTGCAAGATGCCATTCTCCAAATGAACTTTCATTTGAAAAGGAAAAGTACCTTGCTGGTTCAAAGTCTTCAAAATTTCTCGCAGTTACTGAATCTCTAAGATCAAAAGATGTTGAAGCGCCGAGCTTAAGAAATAATGAAGTTGGAATTCTTAACTGGAGAGATGATGACATGATCCAATTCTTTCGGGAAGGGCGTTCCAAGTCCTCTGAAATCAAATCAGTTTATTGTCCACAGCTATTTTGGAGGGGATTTGATGATCAGGATATTAAATCAATTATCACATATCTTCGTTCTCTTAATTAGTTTAAAAAAATGGGAAACATTAGGCTTTAATTTTGTTACTAGCGATTGAAAGTAGTTGTGATGAAACAGCAGTAGCTGTTTTTGATATAAAGTCTTATTTATCTGGTGACTTGTGCCTGTCTCAAGCTCTCTCTGGTCATTTGATTCAAAGTCAGGTTTCTGTTCACGAGGAATATGGTGGTGTAGTTCCTGAACTTGCTGCAAGGGAACATTTGAAGAACTTGGGTTATCTTGCTCCTGAAATTTTAACTTCTTCAGGATTTAACTTTAATAATATAAGTCATGTGGCTGTTACTATCGGGCCTGGTCTAAAGGGTTGTTTACTTGTTGGTCTTGCATTTGCAAAGGGAATTAGTACAGCATTAAATATACCACTAATTCCAATAAATCATTTAGAGGGCCATCTTTTGAGCGTACTTCTTAGTTGTGAAGTAACTGAAGATATTATATTTCCGTCAATATTTCTTCTGGTTTCGGGTGGTCATACCCAGATAGTTTACTGTACAAATACTAATGGAGAGATTTGCTATCGTTTGCTTGCTACAACACAGGATGATGCCGCAGGTGAAGCTTTTGATAAAATTGGTACATTGATAGGTCTTCCTTATCCTTCAGGTGCCAATATTTCCAAGTTAGCAGAAAAAGGTAATAATTCTGTTTATTCCCTTCCAACCTGCGCTACTGATGATCCGGCAAAATTCAGCTTTAGTGGATTAAAAACCGCAGCAAGCAGACTTATTAAGGTTAACGGTGAACAGATCATTGGTGATCCTCAGGGTATTGCTGATTTTTCATTCGCTGTAGAAAGTGCAATTGTTCGTGCATTATCAGAAAAGGTTGAGTGGTGGATTTCATACTACAGATCAAATAACATAAAACTCGGATCAATTATTGTATCTGGCGGGGTAGCTGCAAATTTGAATTTAAGGAAGTCCCTTGCAGATATTTCGGATAAAAACTGTTTACCACTTCTTATTCCTGAAATGAAATTCTGCACTGATAATGCTGCTATGATTGGTGCTGCTGCTCTTTTTCGTATGAAGAATTTGAATTCAGTCTTTGCTTCAAATCCGTATTCTTTCATTAATTGCTCAGCTGAAGCCAGATTCCCCTTGGAATTGCTCAACGAATATTACAAAGAATGAGATAAATATGGGATGGGTTAAGCAGACTCTTGATGAACTGGATGTAAAGCCATCAAAAAATCGTGGTCAGAATTTTTTGAATTCACATAATGATTCAGCTTTACTGGTTTGTGAAGCAGGAATAGAAAATGATGAGGTAGTTATTGAAATCGGACCTGGTCTTGGTAGCATGACAGAAGTATTTATTGAAAATGGCATTCCCGTAGTAGCTGTTGAAATTGAGAATAAATTTGTAAGGTTTCTTGAGAATAAATTTAATTCCAGATCAGATTTGATTAAAATTTTAAACCTAGACTTCAGGGATATTTTGTTCTCTAAAAACCTTTGTCCAGATGCTGTTTTGGGCAAATCCAAAATAAAATACAGATTGGTTAGTAATGTTCCGTATGTCCTTTCCAGTGAAGTAGTGCTCTGGCTTATTAAAAACAGATCAAAATTTTCAGGTGCTTCAATTCTGGTTCAGCGTGAGTTTGCTGAAAGAATCAATGCATCACCGCATACTAAAGCATATGGCTCATTAAGTGTTCTTTGCCAGTTGTATGCTTTTACCCGACTAGGAGTTAAAATTTCCGGTGATCAGTTTCATCCCAAAGCTGGAGTTGAATCACAACAGATTCACTTTTCATTTCCTGGTCCATTTGAAGGAGAAATAGATAATCAGCCATTATTTGAAAAGATTGTCAGGGCATCATTTAGTATGCGTAGAAAAATGCTAGTTAATAATCTGTTATCACTTGATCTGGTAAAGTCTAAAATTGAATGTCAAAGAATACTTGAATCTATATCACTTTCAACAAAAGTTCGCGCTGAAGATCTATCAGTTGAGCAGTTTATTAAATTATATAATATTCTTAAAACTAATTAGTTAATTCTTTCGTCAATCTCTGCATCAAATCCCATGCTTTCAATGTCTGAGTCTTTTATAGTATCAAAAAATGTCTGAGGTATTTCACCAACCAGTCTTTCAAGGGAGTCAGTTCTTATTCTCCAGTCAGCGCCTACTTTAAACCCGTCAAGAGCACCATCTTTGATGAGTTCGTAAATCTTGGGTCTTTGTACACGAAGGAGAGTTGATGATTCTTTTACGGTTAAAAGAAGTGGTTTATTGTTATTCATATAAATTAATTTCTTAATACTTGATGATTAATACTGACTATTTCAGTCTACTCATCATCTAATCAATATTTAATAGGAATTATCTGGATTATTGATGCGAAATAATGTGATAAATCGTTATATATCATTAATTAGATCAATTTAATGTATCAATTCAAACATTTAATAATACTTTATGAAAAAAAAAGAGCCCTAAATTGGGCTCTTTGTTTTTTATTGTGTGGTTGTGTGGGGGGTAAACTTGTTTTATCAAAAATTTTTTATCAAGCGACAGCTCTTGATGGGCGGCTGCTTTCTCTTGAATTTTCCTGATCTTCAACCTTTTTTTCCTGAGCTGCCTGATCTTCAACTTTTCTTCTGTCATCTTTTACCTGAGATGATCTAGAATTATTCTGACTATTTACTGAGGAAATTTCCATTTTTTTATTCCTATATTACTTATAAACCTTGCGAAATACTATTGTTTAAGTAAAATCGGCTCGCTTTTTATATTTATTTATGAATTGAGGCGCTAATGAAGAAAATCTCTGCATTTGAGAGAGAATGCGAATCCCAGATAAAGGAAATCATTAAGAAATACAGTCGGTTAGGCTTGTCGATTAGACGTGAAAATCTAACTAGAGGTCCTAGCTTCAAGGTTAGAAGTGGTCGCTGCACTCTTACTGGTGGGCAGGTCATTTTTATAGACAGAAGGCTTTCAGCTGAAAATCAGCTAAGTATTTTAAATGACGAGCTTAAAGTAAGAGAAATTGCTTCCTCTTAGGACTGATATTTGCCACGATTGTCGTGTGGTTATTATTTGTCCTGAATAAACAAATGATAGGTATGCTAAGTATGTTCCTTGGATTTATTCGATAAAATTTCTCTCTTAAATTTATTTCATTATCCAGCCTGATCTTTAATAATTATCCCGGACTTGAACCTGATATAAAAAGGATAGTTTTTTATTTTATTTTTTTTCTGCCCATCTCGCTTTCTAATTCGGCTTCGTGTAATAGAAGTCTTGCAATAATATTTTCTGGAGCATTTCATGTTTAACGCTATACTAGGGGTCTTTTCTAGTGATCTTGCCATAGATCTTGGCACTGCCAATACTCTCATTTATGTTAAGGGCCGGGGAATTGTCGCCAATGAACCATCGGTAGTTGCTGTTCAAAATAATGGTCGTAGTTCAAGAAAGGTAGTTGCTGTTGGTACAGACGCAAAGAACATGTTTGGTAGAACCCCAGAGGGCATCACAGCTGTTCGTCCTATGAAAGATGGAGTTATAGCTGATTTTGCCGTAACTGAGGAAATGCTCAGATTTTTTATCCAGCAAGCGCATAATAGAAGAAGTCTTGTCAGGCCACGTGTCATAGTTTGTGTTCCTTATGGAATTACAGAAGTTGAAAAAAGGGCTGTTAAAGAATCAGCGGAATCAGCAGGAGCAAGAGAGGTCTATTTAGTAGTTGAACCGATGGCTGCAGCAATAGGAGCTGGACTTCCAGTAACAGAAGCTTGTGGTTCAATGATTGTAGATATTGGAGGGGGAACTACTGAGGTTGCCGTAATATCTCTAAGAGGAATTGTATATTCTCAAAGTATCAGAGTTGGTGGAGATAAGATGGATGAGGCGATCATTAATTATGTTAAAAGGAATTTTAATCTCGCCATAGGTGAGCGTACAGCAGAACAGATCAAATTGTCATTGGGGTCAGCAATGAGTACAGGTGAGAATAGAACAGTAGAAATCACTGGTCGTGATCTTGTAGAAGGTTTGCCTAAAACTGTTGTGATAAGCGAGGAAGATGTGAGAGAAGCTCTAATAGAACCAATTAAACAGATTGTTGAAGTTATCCGGCAGGTTCTTGAACGTACACCTGCTGAGCTTGCATCTGATATTGTTGAGCGCGGAGTAACACTCGCTGGTGGTGGTGCTCTTTTAAGAAACCTTGACAGATTACTTTCTGAGGTTACAGGTCTCCCTGTTGTGTTGGCTGAAGATCCACTAACATCTGTAGTAGTTGGAAGTGGAAAGATTCTTGATAATCCTGAGCTTCTTAAGGAAGTTACCATACAGTAATGAAATGATGTAAGTAAATTCTATCTGATCAAACACCCAACTGGTCATGGATAAATTGATAATTTTCTTTTGTCTCTCTGGACACTTTAAAATATTATATCCGGAATTTATTTGAACTTCGATCTGAAAAAATGCTCAGGTAGAATCCGGTAAATAAGCATGCTTCAATATAAAAAACATTATTATTATTTGTCACTACTAGCTCTCTTTGCTTTATCTATCCAGCTTATGAGTGTGAGCAGTCGTAATCCTCAGATAGCAGGTTTAGGTTGGAATATTCTTCAGAGAATTATCTATCCGGTACAAAAATTGGTTCATGAAGTGTACGAAACTGGCCAAAATATATGGATTAGATATCTTTGGCTTCAAAATGTTGCTCTTGAGCGAGAAGTGTTACTTCTTCAAGTAAGGGATCTCGAAGAGCAAATAAACAGTTATATTGAGATAAAAAATGAGAACAAGCGTTTAAGAGATCTTCTTCAATATAAAGATTCGACTGGAGTTACCGGTGTGGTTGGTTCGGTAATAGGAAAGGACCCTTCAAACTGGTTAATGACTTTAACCATTGATAAAGGAGCTAATGATCAATTACGACCAGGTTTACCAGTTGTAAGTGGTAGTGGAGTAGTGGGGCAGATTGCTGCTGTTTCCAATAATAGCTCAACTGTACTTTTAATTGCTGATTCTGCTAGTTCAGTTGGTGCAATGTTGCAAGATGATCGTGCTGCTGGAATGGTAGAAGGGGTATTTCGAAGTGACACTGTAAGACTTAGCTATGTTGAAAACCTTCATGGTGAAATTGTGAAACCCGGTGATCGGGTTATAACATCGGGAATGGATGGAATCTTTCCAAAAGGATTATTGATAGGTGTAATTGAAGAAATTGGCGAAGATAGAGGAGCATTGTTTAGAGACATTCTAGTTCGTCCCGCAGTGGATTTTCGAAGAATTGAATCTGTCACTGTTTTGATACCTAAGAATTAAGTGATTAAATAAATAATCTTAGCCGGACATAATATTAATGTTAAAAAAAATTCTAAAATTATCTTTGCTATTAGCTATAGGGGTAATTTTGCAGGGAAGCGTATTTCCAAAGTTCCTTCCATTTCTTTCTCCACCAGATCTACTTTTGATTCTTGTATTATGGGTTGCATTGTCCTCTCCAGATATTATTTCAGTTTATACCTGTTTTGCTCTTGGGCTTGCAGGTGATTTTTTTTCAGGACTATATCTTGGTCCACAAGCTCTAGGGGCCCTTATTGCTTGTGTTCTTGTTAAAGGAATTTCACGTCACATATATGCAGATCAATTTTTATCTTTAGCCTTGGTAGCCTTAATTGCATCTTTATTTAAGCAATTTTCAGGAAGAATTTTGTTGTTTGTTTTTATTGGTTTTTCAGATCCGTCAGAGTTTAGTTTATCACTAATTATTTTTCAGTCATTGAGTACTAGTCTGATTGGGGCATTGATTCTCAGATATGCATTAAGCAAAAAAACTGGACATGGGAGATCAAAAAAAGGATTGTTAAGGATTTAAAATATAATTAAGTGTTATTATTTGAAGCACTTTCAGTATCAGTAATGGTATGAATAAATTTCCTTTAACGTCCAGTTCATAACTATAAATATTTTAAAATGAATACTTCCTTTAAAGACCCGCTATTAATTTCTCCACTTGCCAGAGTTAGAATTGTTCAACTTCTTATAGCAATATCTTTTGTAGGATTACTTCTGCGATTATGGTTTCTCCAATGTTTGTATGGAAGTTATTATCGGGATAAATCTGAAAATAACAGAATAAGAACCATAAGAACAATTGCCCCACGAGGTAGTATTTTCGATTCTGATGGGAGAGTGCTTGTTAGAAACAGGCCTTCGTTCAACATTGCACTTATGCGTGAAGATGCAAATAATCCGAAAGAAACAATTTATGAGGTCGCACGTATTGCTGGACTTAATCCTGATACAGTTTTTGAGCAGTATCAGTCTGATAGAAGCACTCCTCGTTTTGAACCAAAAGTTATTGTACGTGATATTTCCAAAGATATATTAAGCAAGGTTAAGGCCCGAGCCTACTTATTACCTGGGGTTATTGTTCAAGCTGTTCCAACCAGAACGTATCCTTATGGAAAATCTGCTGCTCAATTATTTGGTTACGTTCGTGAAGTAAATAAGCAGCAGCTGGAAGAGAAATCTAATGTAGGGTATCGTTTAGGAGATAGTATTGGTCAGACAGGACTTGAAAAGCAGTATGAAAGTACTCTCAGAGGATTCTCCGGTTATTTACAGGTAGAAGTAGATGCTATGGGTAGCCGAAAAAAGGAATTGGATTTGATTGAGGCAGAGCCCGGACAGGATATTCACCTGACAATTGATCTGGACCTCCAAAGAGCTGCTGAGGAGGCCATCGGTAATAGAAAGGGTGCTCTTGTTGCTCTTGATGTCAGAAATGGCGCAGTTCTTTCTCTTGTATCCATGCCTACATTTGATGCTAATACATTTTCTGGCTCTGTTAAAGCAAAAGAATGGCAGGAATTAGCAACTGATAAATCAAAACCTCTTACAAATCGAGCAATAAGCAGCGTTTATCCACCTGGTTCTACATCAAAGTTGCTTTGGTCTGTTGCCGGCTTGCAGGAGCGAAAAATTACATCTGGATCTCGACTAAATTGTCCAGGATATTATAGTCTTGGTTCTAGAAGATATCTTTGCCATAAAAAAACAGGTCATGGCCCCCTTGATTTAAAAATGGCCGTTACTTTATCATGTAATGCTTTTTATTATAACCTTGGGCAAATGCTGGGTATTGATACGATGAGTCAATACCTAAAATGGTTCGGGGTTGGCCAGTTATCTGGTATTGATATTCAGGGGGAGGTTGCAGGAATTCTACCAAGTAATGAATGGAAAAAAGAAAGATTCAAAGAAAAGTGGTACCCTGGAGACAGTGTTCCTGTTTCAATTGGTCAAGGATATTATGTTGCAAGCCCTTTGCAAATGGCAATTCAGATGATGCTAATTGCTAATGATGGACAAATGTTAAAACCATATTTGGTAGCAAAACGTTTTGACAAGGATTTAAATAGTGTAGTTATTACAGAACCTCAACTACTATGGACAGTTCCTGTAAATAAAGAGCATTTTAGAACAGTCAGGGAGGCAGCAGAAAGTGTTGTCGCTAATGATCGTGGTACTGGCAAACGGGCAAGACTCTCAGGGGTTTCAGTTGGAGGTAAAACCGGCACTGCGCAAGTAAGTAGAAGAGGCACAGAGCGAAAAACTAAAGAGTTGATGGATCATGCATGGTTTATCGCATTTGCGCCAGTTGAAAGGCCAGAAATTGCTCTTGCTGTTGTTGTTGAGAATGCTGGTGGAGGAGGTGAATTTGCTGCACCAGTTGCCCGTGCAGTGTTATATGAATATTTTAAAAAGAAAGGATTAATCAAGGAAGAATTTGACACAAATATTGTTAATAATGTTTCCACTAATCAGGAAAATGAATTAGCAAAGACCCGGGAGCTTCAGAAAATCACAGGTATAGAAATGGAGGGCCTAAGTCATGATGATTCTATTGCTGATCCTGAGTATGTTCCACTTGATGATTTTATTGATTTTGATTCAACAAATATTTCAGAACTAGATGAGTAATTATTCTTTTCATATCATTATTATATGCCTTTGATAAATAAAAGAATCATATCAAATTTTGACTGGTTACTTGTCCTATTTACATTGATTCTTGGCCTAATCGGGCTAATAGTATTAGGTAGTGCAGGATATGATCCTGATGAAGATAAAAGCGCTGCACTTAACAGCCAAGCAATCTATCTTGTTGGATCATGGTTTTTATTTTTTATTGCTACAGCTATTGGTCCTAATGGATGGAAGAGGTTATCTATCCCTGTCTACATAGTGGGAATTATTTTACTTCTTTATATAATATTTAAAGGAGGTATAGTTGCTGGTGGAGCAAGGAGATGGATATCTCTTGGGTTTGTAAGAATGCAACCATCTGAGATTATGAAGCTTGGTTTGATTCTTGTTCTATCAAGATACTTCAGTAATTATCGTGATACTCAGAAAGGTTATCACCTCAGGAATATGGGTATTCCACTTCTACTTATAATTTTTCCCGCAGCATTAATACTCAAACAACCTGATCTAGGTACTGCACTTTGTTTAATTGCGATAGGAATGAGTATGTTGTTTATTGCCGGATTAAGATTTTCAACTATTTTAAAACTTTCAATTCCAGTTGTAATTCTTACAATACCCGCTTGGCATTTTGGTCTAAAGGATTATCAGAAGCAACGAGTATTAACATTTCTAGCTCCCGAGCAAGATCCACTTGGCAAGGGATACCACGCGATTCAGTCCAAAATTGCTGTTGGTTCTGGTGCTGTTTTCGGGAAGGGATATAGAAAGGGAACTCAGACACAACTTCGTTTTTTGCCGGAGCAGAATACAGATTTTATTTTTTCAGTACTGGCTGAAGAGTGGGGTTTTGTTGGAAGTGTTGTAGTTTTATCTTTATATGGAATGTTACTTATGCATTTGCTTTCAGTTGCATCAAAAATGGCTGATTCATTTTCAATGTATGTTACGATAGGGACTGCCGCATTAATTTTTTGGCATGTTTTTATTAATATAGGAATGGTTATTGGTGTTCTGCCTGTAGTAGGAATTACTCTTGTATTATTGAGTTATGGAGGATCATCTCTTCTTACATGTATGATTTTATTAGGAATAGTTACAGGATTGAGTGCTAGGCGTTATATGTTTGCTTAAAAAACATAGAATAGATATTTAAACAGAACTTAATGTAAACAGGAAGTATTTATGATCGTAGTAATGAAGGCTGGTGCCTCTGAGGATCGTCTCAATGAAGTTATCTCAAGGATTAATTCATTGGGTTATAGAGCCCATCTTATGAGAGGTGTGGAGCGAAACGTAATAGGTTGTCTTGGTGATGAACGTGGTAAATCTGAGTTACAAAACCTTGAAGTTCTTCCTGGTGTTGAAAGGGTTATGCCTATTCTCAGTCCATATAAGCTTGCTGCAAAAGAACTTTCACCAACGCCAAGCACTGTTCAAGTAGGTAAAGAGTGTGCTTTTGGTCCGGATAAGTTTTCTGTAATAGCTGGACCATGCTCAGTTGAAGGAGAAGATCAGATAATAGAAATTGCACGTCAGGTAAAAGCTGCGGGAGCAAATGCCCTTAGGGGTGGTGCTTACAAACCAAGAAGTAGTACATACTCCTTTCAAGGACTTGGACTGGAAGGTCTAAAGTTTTTAGCAGCAGCTCGTGAGGAAACTGGACTTCCTGTTGTAACCGAGCTTACTTGTATCTCCTGCCTTGATCATGTTGTTGAATATGCAGATATGATACAAATTGGTGCAAGGAATATGCAGAATTTTGCTTTATTAAAAGAAGTTGGCAGAGCAAATAAACCTGTACTTTTGAAAAGAGGGATGTCTGCAACAATTGAAGAACTTCTTCTTTCTGCTGAGTATATACTAGCCGAAGGTAACAGCCAGGTTATTTTATGTGAAAGAGGGATTAGAACATTTGAAACTGCGACTAGAAATACTATGGATCTTAATGCTATACCTGCCCTTCGAGATAGAACTCATTTGCCTGTTATAGTTGATCCAAGTCATGGTACCGGGATTTGGAAGTATGTATCACCGCTTTCCAAAGCAGCAGCTGCTGTCGGAGCCGATGGTCTGATTCTTGAGGTTCACTCATCACCACAAACAGCACTCAGTGATGGAGGACAATCTCTTAAGCCTGACAAATTTTCAGAATTAATGGTTAGTCTCAAACCAGTTGTTGAATCAGTTGGAAGATCAATGCGGTAACTTATTAAAAATGCAGCATTATTTGTGTGTATGAACCCACAATTTAAACTCATACTTGGATCTGGTTCACCAAGAAGGAAAGAGCTTTTAGATATGCTTGGTTATGACTTTGATGTTATTAATCCTTCAATAAACGAATCTATAAATGAAAACGAAAAAGTAGATGACTACATTATTCGCATTTCCGTTGAAAAAGCACTTTCTATAGTTTCTGATTTTCCTGATGAGATTGGCAATAATAATCGAACTATTATTATTGCTGCTGATACTGTGGTCTTTTTACCAGATTCTGAATTAATTCTTGGAAAGCCAGATGATATTAATGAAGCAAGAAGAATGCTTTTATTACTTTCTGGAAGATCACATTTGGTTAAAACGGGATTTGTTTTAGCTGACTTGTCAAATGAAAATCTCTCTATAACAAAGAATGTAGTTAGCACAGAGGTTTTATTTAGAAAAATTGATACAAATGAAATTGAGAAATATATAAAATCTGACGAGCCGTTTGATAAAGCTGGAAGCTATGCGATTCAAGGAATTGGCTTAAAGTTTGTTTTATCTATTAATGGGTCATATTCTAATGTTGTAGGTTTGCCTTTAGCTCATGTCAAGATTGCCCTTGATGCCCTTTGTTAAATAGAAATTTAAATATGGTACTTACAAATCACATTTCCATTCAGGAACGATGGAAAAAATTAGAAGATAAAATTAATCTAGCATGTACCAAAGCTTCTAGAAACAGGAATGAAATTATTGTAATTGGAGCTTCCAAAAAAAAATCTCCAGAACTTATTTATGAGGCATACTCATCTGGTTGCACTCATTTTGGAGAAAATTATGTAAAGGAAGCAGAGCTGAAAATTTCAGAATTATGCTCGAAAACAAAAAATGCAAATATAATTAACCTTGCTAATGAATTAGAATTATCCCCTATAGAGTTTCATTTAATTGGTCGCCTACAAACCAATAAAGTCAGAAAAGCTGTTAAACTTTTCAGTATGATTCATACTGTCGATAGTTTAATCCTTGGAAAGCTAATAGCAAAAGAGTTTGCTGAAATTAGTCAAGACAAACTTCCAGTTCTTTTGCAGGTAAACATTTCAGGAGAGCCACAAAAGGGGGGGATTTTACCAGATTTTGTTGCTGAAATATATTCTTCTTTGATAGAATGCTCTTCAATTGAAATTAAAGGACTTATGTCAATAGGTAGTTATAAAAGCGGTTTGTCTTTGAAAATTTCTGAGTTTAGATCGCTTTACAAAATTAAAGAATCTATTGAGCATCAATTTAAAATCAAATTGCCTGAACTTTCTATGGGTATGAGTGATGATTTTGATATTGCCATTATGGAAGGTTCTACGATGGTTAGAATAGGAACTCTTTTATTTGGTGAAAGATAATAAACTTGAGGATATTTTTTATGCTGTTACTTGGAAATTTGTTGATAGGTGTAGCCCAAATTCTGGGCAGTCTTATCTGGTTGATGAATATCGTAATTATTGCAGCTGTTGTTATGTCATGGGTAAGTGCTGATCCAAGAAACCAGATAGTGCAGTTTATAAGAAATATTACCGAGCCACTCTTTTCATCTGTACGGCAATATGTAAAGCCAATAGGAATGATTGATTTATCCCCAATTGTTGTTCTTCTTGCGTTGTCTCTAGTTCAGTCTGTAATTGTATCTACTCTAATTGATTATGGGCATGTGTTAAAAAATAAAGCGCGAGATACAGACATCCGTCCAACTGCACTGTTTGATTCAAATGATGCTGACATTAAAAGTGAAATTATTAACTAGGAATATTGACTTGTAATATTTTAATGATTAGTAATGAAGTGTTAAATATGTAGTATTTTTAATGGAATTTTTATATGCCAACATATGAATATAAGTGTTATAGCTGTGCTCATCAATTTGAGATAGTGCAAAAGATAAGTGATCCTGTACTTAAGGATTGTCCAAATTGTAAAGATCAGACTCTTAAAAGACTTGTTAGCGCACCTGCGTTTCATCTTAAAGGAAGTGGATGGTATAAAACTGATTATTCGAGTCAATCTTCAGGATTAAATACAGATTCTTCTGCCAAAAGTAAGGATGTAGAAAATAAGACGGCTCCTTCAACACCTGATAATTCAATTTCTTCAAATGTTTCAAAGTCCAGTTCAGAATCAACGAGCAAGACTTCCATATCAAATGGTGGAGGGTCTGTCACAAGCACTACTTCCACTAAATCAGACCCTTCCAGCTAATTTCTTATGTTAAGAAGTTCTTTAATTGAAATACTTTTTAATTTAGATAAAAAAAATCCATCAACTGTTTTTGATTACAACAACACATTTAATCCCGAAATTAATTTTATTTCTTTTGATTCAAGAGAGGTTTGTCCTGGAACAGCATTTTTTGCTGTTCCAGGTTGCAAGTATGATGGAATTAATTTTATACCTGAAGCCGTAGAAAAAGGCTCTGTCTTAGTAGTTTTTCAAGAAGACAGTGAGTTATCCCAAGAACTTTGGAATATAATTAAAAAATCAGATTCCTCATGTATATTTCTTGGTGTTAAAGATGTTAGATTAGCCCTTGCCAAATCTGCTTCTGAATTTTTCGAGAATCCATCTCGTGACATGCTGTTGGTGGGAATTACTGGCACTAATGGAAAAACATCTACTGCATGGATTTTATCTCAGCTACTAAATATTTCTTTTGATCCGGCCATATATCTCGGCACATTGGGTCTTTATCAAATGTCTGGTAATGGTCCAGATGAAATTTCAGGAGAAGGAAGAACTACTCTTGATTCCGTATCGATAAATAAAATTCTATATGAAGCTAATATAAGCGCTAGCAAGGCAGCAGCACTTGAAGTTACTTCTCATGCACTTGACCAGTGTAGGACATCTTTTATTGATTGGAATATTGCTGCATTCACTAATATTACCCAGGATCATTTAGATTATCATAAAAATATGAGTAATTACAAAGAAGCAAAAGCCAAATTGTTTCTTTGTGAGCTTTCTTCAAGTTCAAAGAATCATAAATGCGCTGTAATAAATATAGACGATGATTTTGGAATTGAACTTGTTAACCGTATATTAAATAATAATTCTGATATTTTAATTTTAAAAGTATCTGAAAAGAACCCGGAAGCTGATCTTTACCTATCTAGTGTTTCTACATCGAATGATTGCACTGATTTTGAATTGATTTACAATCAACTGAAGTTTTCCGGTTCAACAAATTTATTAGGTGGATTTAATATTACTAATATGCTTCTTGCTATTGGTTGTGCGATAAAGATGAATATTCCTTTAGGGGAAATTCTTAAGCGAACTCCATATCTTAAACAAGTGCCTGGACGACTTGAGTTAGTAGCAAACAAGCCAGTTAAAATTTTTGTTGATTATGCACATACTCCAGATGCGCTTGATAAAGTACAGAATAGTTTAAGAAAGTTTATGCATAATGCAATTTCAAAAAAATGTAATAAGAATGAAGAATTCATCGAATCAAGCCCAAGACTAATTTGTGTGTTTGGTTGTGGAGGAGATAGAGATCGTACCAAAAGACCCCTTATGGCCGCTTCTGTAGAGCGATATTCCGATTATGCTATTGTAACTTCTGATAATCCGAGAACCGAAGACCCTGATCAAATAATTGAGGATGTTATTAAAGGGTTTAGTGATAAATTGATTCAAGGTAATAAGCAATTTTTTTTCGAGACAATACCTGACAGAAGAACTGCTATCAGAAGAGCTATAAGTATTGCTCATTCGAATGATGTAGTATTAATAGCCGGAAAAGGACATGAATCATATCAGGAGATCATGGGAATAAAAAATCCCTTTGATGACAGGAAAGTTGCCTTGGAAGAATTGCTTATATTAAATACCCCCTAGACATTCTAATGATCATATTAAAATTTATATCAGGATAAGGATGAAAAGAATAAAAATTCTATTTTTGGGACTTTTTCTGTTAATACTTTTTTTTAGTATCTTGTTGTATCGAATAGACAGTATACTTAAGCAGTTTAAGCCTAGAATTCTTTCAGAGATATCTTCAGTTATTGGACGCGAAGTTTTTGCAAAAGATATTTCAATTAATTTAATCCCAAAGCCCAGTTTTTTGATAAATGAATTCAAAATCATTAATGATAACGGAAATGATTTAGAATCAAGTCAATTATCTCTTGATATAAACATCACTGATATTTTAAGCGGAATAATAGAAATTTCCAAAATTTCTATTAACGGATTAAAGTTGCCAGTTGTAATATTACATGATGGTAATGTTGAGATTGCTGGCATAAATCTTAATGATTTGATTAAAAAACCTGATAATTCACCTTCATCTGATAAGATATCAGGATCAAACCTAAAGGTTCCCAATAAAAAAATAACAGAAAGAGAGGATAAAGTTGAAAAGAAAAAGAACTTCAGTATTATTTTGGAAAGAATTACAATCAATAACACTGAAGTTCTTCTAATTCATTCTTCCAGTAACCTGAATTATAAATTTTTTAATATTAATCTGGGTATAACGAGAGATAAGAATAGAAATTATATAGATTTAAGTTCTGATGGAATAGTAGTTAGTGATTCAAAAGTAAATAATTACACTGATCATAAATTCTCAATTAGAGGTTATATCGATGGTGAAAAATCTGAAAACAAAATTCCTTATTTAAATCTGAATGTTAAATCAACATTTCCAGATATTCATTCGATTATTGATTTATATTCAAAGGAATCCGTAGAATCTCTTTCTTTCTTATCTCCTGTTTCTACTGACATAAATTTACAACACGAACCTTATTCTGGAGATGGTATTTCATCATTAAATCTTAATGGATCAGTTCAAATTAATAATCAAAATATTCTCATTAAAAGTAAGATTAATAATGTAAAAAAACTTTCGACTAAAACTAATATAAAAATTCCAGAACTTGAATTAAGTAAATTATTACCCGCACTATTACCCGAAATGGCACCTCATTATTCAGGTAGTTTTAAAGATCTTGAATGTGAAATTGCTTCTGAAAATTTAAACCAGATAGATGTCAGCTCACCTCTAATTTTTAATTGCTCTGGTGCTGCTGGGAGTGTTCAGGATGTTTCTCTTAAAATAGTTAAAATGAGAGGAGCTTTGATTAATAAACCTGAACTTGAAGTTTATTTAAATGAATCAGAAATCAGTCTTGCAAAGGGAAATGTAAATTTATCAGGTAAATTTAATCCAAAGTCCGGATTTGAAATTTTAACAAAAATTAATTTAATTGAAATATCTGATATTTTAAAGTTATCTCCTCCAGATTCAAGAATGCTTCCCTTGAAAGGAGAAATAACTAAAGTTATCCTGGATTTACGAAGCTTAAAATTAACCACTGATAATAGTCCATTATTGACTGGCAATTTTGAAGCATCAATAAAAGATTTTAAATATTCAGATTTTAATTTATTTGGTGATATTATTAATAGTCTTCAATCTATTCCTGGATTAAATCTGGAAATTGATAAAAAGATCCCCACTGGATACCAGGAATTAATAAAAAGTCAGGATACCAGTTTAAAGTCTGTTAATACTTCAGGAAAAATTGAAGACGACCTGATAAGAATAAGCAATCTTGCTGCCAGGGGATCGGGCTATGGAATGAATGGTACTGGAGTAATTAATAAAAATGATCGCACCAAACTTGATCTGCTGCTCTTCCTTGATAAAGAGCTTGTAACTCTGATCTCTGAAAAGAACCCTAAATTTGAACGCTATAAGGAATCAAATGGAACTGTTAAACTCCCGCTTCGCCTTGAGAAATTAAAGGATTCAAAACCTTTAGTATATCCTGATGCAAAGGAACTTTTAAAGCAGCAGGCAGGTGCAGAAATTCGTGATAGCGGAAAGAAAGCTTTGGACAAAATAAAACCTGGATTGGGAGGATTTATTGATGGTTTTATTAAATAGGTAAAGTAGTTCTACTATTATGAATGACAAACTGCGTGGTATTAAATCTTACTTCTTAAGGATAGTATCTTTCCCCGATAGTTCGGGATTTTCAGAAGGATAATCTTCAAGATAATGCAGGCCTCTGCTTTCTTTTCTTTTAAGTGCAGATTCTATTATTAGGCTTGAAACAAGCAGAAGATTTCTTAGTTCTATCAAATCGCTTGTTATCTGGTACTTCCAATAATAACTTTCTATTTCTTGTCTCAAGATTTCATTTCTTTTTCTGGCGAGCTCAAGGCGGTTTATATTTCTTAGAATTCCAACGAGGTTCCACATAGTTCTTCTAGATTCGTCCCATGAGTGGCTAACTATAACCTTTTCGTCGCTCTTATCAGTTTCAAGACTGTTCCATACTGATATTGAATATTTAGTTCTGGCATTTTTTTTTAAAAAAATACTTATAGATCTTTCTGCTGCTCTTCTTCCAAAGACTACAGCTTCAAGAAGTGAATTGGAAGCAAGTCTGTTAGCTCCATGTAATCCACTACAGGAAACTTCTCCTGCAGCAAGTAGTCTTGGTAGTGTAGTTTCACCGTCAATGTTTATTCGAACTCCCCCACATGAATAGTGTGCAGCTGGAACAACAGGAATTAAATCATTTGTTGCGTCAATATTAAAATTTAGTAGATGCCTATAAATTGATGGAAATCGTGTTTTTATAAAATCTGCAGAAAGTGATCTCATGTCTAGAAAAACTGAATCTTCACCAGTACTTTTAAGTTCTTTGTCAATTGCTCTAGCTACTATATCACGAGGAGCAAGATCCCTAAGGGTATGATACCTGGACATGAATTCAATTCCAGATCTGTTTACAAGTTTTCCTCCTTCCCCTCGCATAGCTTCTGTTATGAGGAAATTCTTGGCATAAGGATGAAACAGACACGTAGGATGAAACTGGATGAATTCCATGTTTCTTATTTCAGCTCCTGCTCGGAATGCCATGGCAACTCCATCGCCTGTGGCAACATCAGGATTTGAGGTATAAAGATATGCCTTACCAAGGCCACCACTAGCAAGAAGTGTTGTAGTGGCACCAATAGTCATAACCTCACCGGTTTTTATATTTAGTGCGTAACATCCATTAATGCCACCGTCATCATGATCCTTTATCAGATCAATAGCCAAAAAATATTGTAATATTTCTATATTCTTATTTGATTTAGCGGCATTTATTAATGCTCGCTGAATTTCTGCACCAGTAGTGTCTCCAGAGTGAAGAATTCTTCTTTTAGAATGTCCTCCTTCTCTTGCAAGTGAATACTGAAACTTCTTGGTTTCGGAACTTGAAGAATTGTTTTCATAATTTTCAGAATGATCAAATCTGGTTCCTAGCTCAACAAGCCTGGCAATAGCCAAAGGACCATTTTCAACAACCATTTGAACTACATTTTCATCACTTAAACATGAACCCGCAGTTAAAGTATCTTTGACATGAGAATTATAGTCGTCATTACAGGCACTTACAGATGCAATTCCACCCTGAGCGTAAAGGGTATTTGATTCCAAGGTATTATTTTTACAAAGTACAGTTACTTTTCCTCTCTTACATACATCCAAAGCATATATTAGTCCGGCAATACCCGATCCAATTACTAGAAAATCGGTATGTTTTATCATAAAATGGTATATGGCATAAATTATTATGGCTATAAGCTTATACTTTATTAGGGCATATTGTAATACCATTCTTTAACTAATTGCTTTTTGGTTTATAGGGATATAGGAGCTAGATTTAATCTCACCACTGAAGGTGTTGATGATTTTTGGAGAGTATGATTTATGTTCATGTTGCTTAAGTCAGAATCACAATCGGGACTTTTAAGCCAGTTTGTTAGAATGTTTATTTCCATTCTCTATCTCATTTTATTTTCTTTAGTATTCTATCCGAATTTAGCTCTGTCTCAGCACTTATATGCATTTGAGAACTCATCCGGAGTCATCACATACACATCAAGAAAACCATCTGGTGGAAAGCGTTACAAGCTTGTAACTCCAAAAACACCGAAATATTCAGTTTTTGTGCATAGAGGTCTGGGCTATTACTGGAGTGCATTTCCAAAACCAAGTTCATATGACGATTTGATTGACACTTTATCGGCTGAATATGGTCTTGATTCATCTCTTGTAAAGGCAGTAATGCATGTCGAATCAGCCTTTAATCCCAAGGCTGTATCAAGAGCTGGAGCAAGAGGATTAATGCAACTTATGCCTGCTACGGCAAGTCGATTTGGAGTCAAGAATTCTTTTGATCCTGAACAAAATATGCGTGGTGGCATGAAGTATCTTAGCTGGTTAAATGGAAGATTTGGCGGTAATTTAAGTTTAGTTCTTGCTGGCTATAATGCAGGGGAGGGAGCCGTTGATAAATATAAGGGAATACCTCCATATCAGGAAACCAGGGATTATGTTAATAAGGTTATACGTATGGCAGGTCTTTATCGAGACGATTTTTATGGTGTAAAGGGACACTATACAAAGCAAAAAACCAAAAATAATGATAAACATAAAATTACATATTCTTCAAATAAGGCACGCAAAGGCGCTGGACAAGATATTGGTATCAGTCAGGTTCGTGATAAAAATAATACTTCCAGCATTTATCTTGGAAGAAATAGGGGATCTGTTCGTGGTTCGTTCAGCCGTTATAAAGCCAAACCCGACGCGTATATGGATATTCATAAGGACAAAAATAATCCTGATGATGTTGGAAGAACCAGGATCATTCGAGCCAGGCTTAAAGAACCATCAACTACAGGTGATGTAGCAATTTCTGAAAACCATTCTGATGGAATTAAGAATACCATGTTACAGGAATATAATTTCAATTTTTTTAAAGATGACAATATTCTAAATGACATTAATTCTTCTCGAAATCAGTTATTAGGCGATGTCCCACTTGATGATTAATTTAAGACAATAATTCTGGAGTAAGTGCTGAGTGGATACCTTGATAAGTGATAAGGGTGATAAGTTAGATCAAAAAAATAAGGTTCATTCAAGAATTTCAAATTTAATTGAAAAACTTCCGATATTGAGTCGTATAGACAAAAGGTATGGTAAGCATCTTCCCAATATACTTACGCTACTTAGAATTCTTTCAGTACCAGTTTTTGTTTTACTTTTGATTGATCCAAGCCCCCAAATGGGTATCTGGGCAATGATTCTATTTATAACAGCAAGTTTTACGGATTGGCTGGATGGTTACATTGCCAGATTATATGAGGCTGAAAGTATACTTGGAACTCTTTTAGATCCACTTGCTGACAAGGTTCTTGTTATGGCTGCGCTAGTAATGCTTGCAGCTTTTCCTTTTGAGCCAAGAGTACCTGCCTGGATGGTGGTAGTACTTCTTTCCCGTGAATTTATGGTTACCGGACTTCGCGCACTTGCTGCTGTCAAAGGAGTTGTTATTCCTGCATCTGAGCTTGCCAAACATAAGACAGCATGGACTTTTATTGCCATTATCTGTCTCCTGCTCAAAGAACCATATGAAGTTTTTGGTGCCGTAATTGACTTCCATACATCAGGAATGGCATTTTTATGGATTGCTCTTTTTCTTTCAATGACTTCCGGTATTCAATATGGAATAAGACTTCACAAAGTATTTTCCTGATGGCGATACTCAGGACATTAATCAGGTTATTTGTTCTCCTTGCTGGTGTAGGAATATTTGTTTCAATTCCAATTATGATTGATTCCTACTCAAGGAATAAGCTTGTCCCTTTTCTAGAATCAGATATTGAAGGTTGGAAGATTAAATTAAGAGATTTTTCTACAACATCAACAAATTTTGCATTTCCTCTTGGTTTAAAACTGAAATCTATATCTGGAGCATTATTTTATAACAAAGATCCAGAAACTAGAAAAAATAAATTTTTCTTATCAGCCGATTCTATTGCAACAAATTTTTCCTTCTCACAATCCTGGTTTGAAAAGGTTGTACCAGTCGAAATTACAATTAGAGGTTTAATTTTAACCCCATCAGTTGATGAATTTTTAGAAACTCCAAATATTGAAGGAAAAATAAAAACATTCACTCTTGATTACTTTAAATTGGTTCTTGAGCATGTAACTATTCCTTTTAATTGTCAGCTAAGTAATTTTTCTGATTCAAAGGATATATTTAAAAATATTGTTAATTGCTTAAATGATAACTGGTATACAGCAACCCAGTTTGAGAAAGTATATTTTGATATATACATTAATGGCCATAAATTTTTAATTCCAATAAAAGATATATCCAAGGAAGAATTTTTAATTGGAGAGGTCGAACTTGAAGAGCTTTCCAGTTATTTTAGATCACCTTTAAGTATAAAGGAGAGATCATATATCAAAGAAAGTCCTTTGAATGGATTATTAATTTTAAAACTGCGGGAGAAAGCTCAAAGAAAAGCCTGGGAGTATTTTTCTGATGATTTGCCTAACCTGGATAACTATTATGTAATTTATTACCACTACATGATTGCCAAGGAGTTAGGACCAGGAGCTTCAAGAGCTCTTCAACAAAATGAGTACGATGGACTCATTAATCGAGAACTAGAGCAAGAAGGCCTAAGAGCAAGTCTTGGGCGTCTGTCTTACGAAAAAGGCATATCAGAAGACAAATTTAATGATAAAGAATTTATTAGAAATCTGATCAGCGATGTACTTGAAAACTAACTTATAATCACTTTATTAGTGTTGATTATTTAAATGAATCTCTTATGACAACTTCATCTAATGACAATTTTCCACCACGAGGCCATGGCTCCTTTATGCCTTTTCCTACCACGACAAATAATGAGATAATATGATCCTCAGGAAGATTAATCAGATTACCTACAGCTTCAAAGTCAAATCCATCCATTGGGCAAGAATCATAGCCCATTTCCTTTGCAGCTAACATAAGTGTTTGAGCGGCTAATCCACAGGACCTCATCGCTTCATCTCTTTGATAATCTTCACGGCCCTGATAATAATTTTTAATAGCAGGTACAAGTATGTTTTGAACCTCAGCAGGAGCATGAGACCAGTACCTTTCAGGATTTTTTCTCCATGCACCCAAATCAGCACAAAAAACCACAAGTAATGAAGCATCTGTAATCTGGGCCTGATCCCATGCTGCCTTTCTGATATTGACACGCAATTCAGGGTTATCTACCACTACAAGACGCCAGTTTTGAATATTGAAAGCAGTAGGGGAGAGAGTTGTAAGCTCTAGTAATTTATTTAAATTTTCATCGGGAATTTTATAACTTGAATCAAAATGTTTTACTGCTCTTCTTGAATTGATTGCTTCAATAGTATTCATATAATTATTTCCAAATGTAATCATTAAAAAATGAATTTTTTATTATGATATTATAGTATGACTCCTGATAGCAAGATTTTTGATTAAGTTATGATCTTCAAGTACCTTGTTTATCATTTGATTCATAATAATAATATCCTGTAAGGCACGTACTGTTTCAGTTTCAAACATTCTAATTGATCTTTCCTTGTTTTTGGTAAATTCTTCCTCAGATTGAAATATTTTATCATTATGCATTTTTAGAAAATTCGAAATTTCTTTTCGTGCAAGAAGAGCAATTCGTAATGAAGCCATTAAGGATGCATAACTGTCCTTGAATTGATCGTACTTTTCTTGAGCACCATTATGCTCATCTAATAACCTGCTTGATGTTAATTTTTTTGATTCTGTAATTCTTCCCCTCCATTCACTAAAAAGAGTTATAGCACGTTTTCGTATTTCCAGGACATGTTTTCGCAACTTAGTAACTGATTGATGACAGTTAATCTCAGCTTCAGACTTTAAACTTTTTCTTATTTGATTTACTGAATTATTATACCCCGGAATATCACCTGCAGTATATCTTAGACTCTGAACAAATTTTTGATCAAAGTAAGAACAATTATCATTTACTTCGATAACAATAATTTCAGACTTGATAACCTGATTTTTGAAATCCATTGTAAGTGTATAATCAGGCAAAGACAATATTGAGATCGGATCAGTGATACTACTAACATTATGTAGAGTGCAGGAAGATAAAAAAATAAATAGGTTCAATATGCAAGTTATTCTAATTCCAAAGTTTAATAAGATTATTTTCATTGATTAAAATTGCAATTGGAGATTAATAAGTATGTGTTCTGTTAAATTATAAAAATTGAATACTAGTTTTTAAATTTATTAGAATCATCACTGCTGATTGAGCAGGTAACTTTTGCATTCCAGTAATCAATCTGAAGATCATTTTTATTTTTGATGACAGTAAAAAACCTTGAAAGATCATAATCTGCAGGTGTTACATGCCTAGATCCTCTTAATTGAATCTCCAGATACCTTTCATTTGTCAGTCTTTCAAAAGCACTTTTAATTTTTCCACCTCTTAGTAGTAGTAATGCTGACTTACCCCGATGACGAAAACCCTTTGAAAATCTTAAAGCTTCTTTTGATAATACACCTTGTCCATACTGAATATAAGTAGGTCTAATAGGATAATTCACCGACTCAAAGGCTTCTGCTATAACTCTGGAGCAAATAGTATCGTGTTCCGAAAGTGTAAAATCTGATACAAATCGTCTGACCCCTTGAGGAAATAATTCCCAAGGAACAGCGAAGAATACCATTAATCTAAGAATATGTGAAATATCATAAGTCTTTCCAAGTTGGGAAATTGCGTGTTGGATTACTTTTCCTCTGTCTTCCTTTCTTAATGCCTGTGGGCGGCAATGTCTTAGCATAACATTATAATAGTCATCGATTGGGCGAAGATGGACTTTTCTCAAAGGATCTGCGTCAACAACCAGATGCTGAAGGCACTCTATCCCATATTCATTAGTCCATTCAGTTCGTTCTTTTGAAGTTAAAAGGTTACTTTGGTCTCCGACGTACATAACTACATGCGACCATGGGGAAAGAGTCAGTGCTTTTACAACGAATGAAATTCTGGCAGTACCACTTACAAGGATTACGTCTGCGGGTTTAAGTTCAATTTTTAATGCTTCAATATCAGGAGCATCTGATGAATGAACAGGCGGACCCTCTCTTGTTAGGGAACTGACAGCTTTTTCAACTAGTCTTGCTCTGAATTTTCTGTAGTATAATATAAGATTAGTGTTAATATCTGAATAGTTAAGCATTTAACAAACTCTACCTGTAAACATTAATTCATCACAGGCTTTAAAAACGATTATCAGGAGTTTGAGACAAATATGTATAGCTATCAAATGATCTCTGATATTTGCGGTACATTTCTCCGCTTTCAGAAGCGGAAATTGATCCTCTGGATACAGCTTGTTCAAGTGAACTTCTCCAGTAGCTGCAAAGTTCATCCTTTTCAAATTCGACGTATTTCAACACTTCTTCAACAGTGTCACCATTTACAACATTAGAGAATTCAGGTTTTCCATCAAGGCCGAGTTCAACATGAACTGCATTTGTATCACCAAAAAGATTATGAAGGTCACCTAGTATTTCCTGATAAGCTCCAACAAGAAATGTAACAAAGTAATACGGCTCACCAGCTCTAAGGGCATGTGCTGGAAGATAGCGTTTTACATCTCTTAGGTCAGCAAATCTGTCAATGGATCCATCTGAATCGCAAGTAATGTCAGCTAGAACTACAGGAACATTAGGTTCTTCCTGAAGGCGATTAAGGGGAGTAATAGGAAATATCTGTTGAATAGCCCAACTATCTGGCATTGACTGGAATATAGAAAGATTACAAAAATATGTATCTGTGAGCATTGATGGCAATCTTTCAAGATCTTCAGGTATATAACTCAAATGGCTGGAATGCTTACATACGGAGTTTAGAACGGCCCAGTAACATTGTTCAGCTAAAGCTCTGTCTTCAATTGAGAGAAGTCCCAGGTTGAATTTTTGTATTGTTTCAGAGCGAAGATCAATAGCATCGTGTAAAGACTCCTGACAGTTTTTGGGAGTTACCTCTTTTAATAAACTAGCCAGATTTTTTACCACAGGTTCCTTACTCATAGCTATAACTTCATCGGGATTGCAAGGCCTTGCAAAAGTGTTGGCTATTCCAAGTACATCAAATACAAGAAGTGAGTGATAGGCGACAGTTGCACGACCTGACTCTGTAACGATGTCTGGAGCTGGTACTTTTGCCGCAGCACAAATCTCTGAAACAACCCAGACAACATCTCTGGCATATTCGTCAATTGTATAATTCATTGAGGATGAAAAATTTGTCTTTGATCCATCGTAGTCAACACCAAGTCCACCACCGACATCAAGCATGGTCAGATTGGGACAATCCTTTTTCAACTGAACATAGACCTGAGTAGCTTCCTTTAGTGATGCAGCAAGAGTTGAAATAGTTGTTAATTGACTCCCTGCATGAAAGTGAATCAGCCTGAGAGCTTCCAGTCTGTTTGCTTCTCGTAAAATCTTTATTGATTCTACAATCTCTCCTATTGTAAGACCAAACTTTGCCCTGTCTCCGCCCGAACGCTCCCATCTACCTGCACCTTTTCCTGCAAGTTTCAATCTAAGTCCAATTTCGGGTTCAATATTTAGTCGTGAGGCAACTTTAAGAACTAGAGAAATTTCTGATAACTTTTCAACTATAATTATAGGTCTTCTCCCAACTTTTTTACTCATCAGAGCAAGTTCTATATAGTTTTCATCTTTATATCCATTACATAAAAGAAGAGATTCGGGATCAGTTTCCATTCCAAGAACTGCTATGAGTTCTGGCTTACTACCAACCTCAAGCCCCATTGGAATATCACTTGAAGCAGAACGAACAACTTCAACTACCTGACGCATCTGATTTACCTTGATAGGATAGGTAGGTCGATATTTACCGGAATAATCAAATTCCTTTATTGCATTAACAAATGCCTGATGTATGGCTTTTACTCGATGTCTTAGAATTCCATTAAATCTAAATAGGACTGGAAGTTCTATGTCTCGTTCTTTAACTGCTTCAACAAGTTTATATAGATCAATTCTTGGGCCATCAGGACCATCTGGAGCAACGCTTATGTTACCTCCAGCATTGATATCAAAGTATCCTGCTCCCCAGTTTTCAACATTATAAAGGGTTCGACTTTGGTCAATGGTCCAGTGAGAAATTTCGGATCCGTTAGATAAGTGCGAATTTAACTTGCTGTTTATTGGTACAATATTAGCAGATTCTGATTTTTCTTTATCTGATATTGCTGCTCGCATATATTTACTCCTTTTTGTCTGGGTCACAACAAGCTTTGGATAACTAATTATGAACTATCCAAAAATTTGGAAACCAAATACCAATATAATCAAGTTATGTCTACAAATTGGAAAATTAAGGTCAGACTGGAAAAGGTCTTGTAAACAGTGATTATTTGTTAAATTTTGAGGACAGGACAGAGCGGGCAATTTCAGAGGCAAGTGCTCTTGGCACAAAACGATTTAACTGGGCCAAAAGATAATTCATTGCGCCTGGTATTACTATGCGTTTACGACTTTTTAGTCTGCTTATAGAATGTTCTGCAACGGCTCTTGCGGAAATAGAGGGAATAACTGAAATTTTTTCAGGGAAGCCAGATACTTCAATAAATTCAGTTGCTACTGGACCCGGGCAAAGTGCTTGAATCTGAACACCTGAGCCGTTTAATTCAGCTGCAAGGCCAAGACTAAAGCTGGTTACAAAGGATTTAGTGGCAGCATAGGTAGCGAGCCATGGAAGTCCTTGAAATGAAGCCATAGAGGACACGTTAATTATTGTGCCACTTCGGGATTTTATCATTTGAGGCAGAAATAATCTGGTAAGGTGTACCAAGGCCTCACAATTAAGCCTAATCATACCAAGTTCTTTATCAATATCTGTAAGCTGGAACTCTCCATATGAGCCATAACCAGCATTGTTAATGAGTGTATCAACTACAAAATGACTACATCTTGTCAGGAGTTCATTTCGAGCTGTTTGATCCTTTAGGTCCAATGAACAAATTATAATTTCACGGTTATTCAAGCCTCTTTTTAGTGACTTTTCAAGGAGAATATTTTTGAGATTTTCAAGTCTTTCTTTCCGGCGTGCTACTAGTATTAGAGATAGGTCAGATTGCTCACATAATACATGGGCAAATTCAAATCCAATACCCGATGATGCTCCTGTTATTAGAATAGCTTTCTGCTGGTTATTACCAGTCTTTTTAAGTTCCATAATATTTCCTATTTGGTAAACATCATTTTTAGGATAATTTAGCACTGATTCATGACGGCATATAAGAGTTTTGTTTAAATATTAATTAGTTTTAAGTTTCCAGTTTATTCTTTTAAATTATTACCTTTTAAAATCAGATTCATCAAACATAATAAAATAGCATTAGGATTTCTAAACTATGGGTAAAAAAAGTTCTGAAGGAGGTCTGTTTGAACGCTTTTTGATAATTTTGTTTGGTATTGCAATTGTTATGTTAGGTGCCTATCCATTAACAAGAGAATATGGAGGCGTAAGAAAGTACTTAACTGTCAAAGGTGATCAAATAGCAAAATACTTTGATGCTGCTAGTGGTGAAACTGGTAAAAAGGCTTCTAAAAGATCCAGGTTGTCACCTGATCCTAACTCAAAACAGACTCGCTCAAACAATAATGAGAGTTTTTTTGACATTTTTGATTTTAGTTTCTTTGGAGAAAATAATAAAAGAAGTGGATTAGTTAGTGATAAAGATCAAACATCTCGATTGAATTTAAAGAAAAATAACTTTCATGATGATGAGTTGCCTTTGGATAAAGTTTCTAAAGATGATCAAAAAAAGCTTGATAATCTAATTCAAAACGTTATCGATTAATAATTTATCCCTGATTATTATATATTTAGATTATTTGTTAGTATAATGTCATTTCATAAAAGTTAATATGTTTGGAGTTTTATAAGTGAAAGATATTTCAAAAAAAATAAATGTTTCTTTAACTCTAACCATTTTAATACTTCTATTTTGCAGTGGTTGTTTATGGGCAAAGAACGTTGCACAAAATGCAGAAGGTCGAAAAAATGAAATACATAATTTTTCTCCAAAGGTGCTTCGTGCATATCGCTGGCATACTTTTGAGGATATGTCTCAATTTCTTTTACCTGCCAAAGCTGCCGAAAATCTTGGTAAACTTCAAAAATTTTACTCAAATCATAAGGTTAAAGAAGTTGAAGTTGAGGGAGTTGAATTTGATGGATCAGAGGATGAGAAAGCGTACATGACCCTGACGGTCAAAACATTTTCATCTCCCAGATATGTTGTTGAAAATCATCTGGATCAGTTAACATGGGAGTATTCGTCAAGTAATGGAGGGTGGAAAATTGTACGTATTGATGTAGGAGCAGCTCAAGGTATTGTGGAGGATGATTCTACTGAGTAAGTATCCTTTTAATTATTCTTATCAGATTATGTGTACAATATTCAATTTGAGACTATCGTATACTGAAAAATTTTATACACAAAATTTTTATTTTCATGGATTGCTTGTCGGATTATTCATAATTCAGGCTTCCTGCTCAGCTAAGTCATTTTACAGCCTGTACAATGGTAATGATATTACTTATGAGAGTTCCGATGATCCAAGAAAACCTCCTCTATCTTTTGAACTTCGGCAAGCTTACCTTGAGAATAATTTATTAAATTTAAAAACTATTTTGAATACTCAATCGGATCTCATTGCTGATAATGTTATTGTTGGATTGATAGGATTGCACGAAGGATCAGTAAAAGAGGAGCAGTATGTGAGATTATCTGATTTTACTAAGGATAACGAACTTCCATTTGGTAGCAGGATATTAATTCCCTTTCAGTTTGATGTCACTGGTTTAACAGAGTTTCAGCTTATTGCTGCATGGGGAGAGGAAGGATCAATGCTGCTTAATGAAAAAATTGAACAAGATTCATTGTTGGATATTGATAAATCAAATAGAGTTGAAAAATTAAAAATTGATCCGGAAAGTGAAGATTATTTTAATACTGACACAGTCCAGCTATATCCACCTGAGCCTGTTAAACCTTCATTCAAATTGCAACAAACTGAATTTGACAGCTTAAAAAGTGAAAATAAAATAAAACTATCAAAAAAACTTTTAGACGATAAGAATTTAAAGGGAGAATTGTCATTAACTGATATTCAAATAATAGAAGAACAATTACCATGTGATTCTGCCATCTGTGCAATCAGAATAAGGATGAAAGGAGTAGTCGCTAATTTTTCACCCGATTCTTATAGTGATGTAGTTCTTGCTTTTGGGTTATTTTGGGTGAAAGACGGCACTGTTCCTAAAGTTCCATCTAAAATTAGTAATGAACTAGCGCCTGGAGAAGAGGAGTTAAATTTTAGGAAGAAGGTATTTAAGCCTGGTGAAAGAGTTTCATTCGAAATTGATATTGGTAGACCAGTTTATTCAGTGCCCGGAGGCAGATTCATTCCCCAAGTCAGATTTCTTAATTATGGTACAATAGTCAGTGCAGATTAATATTCTTCTTAGTACTGACTAAATAAATAAAACCATTTAAAACTAATGCAGTTTTGGCAATGGTCCGCCAAAGCTCTCTAGAATTCTAGAAAAAATATTATGATGCTTATTAAAACCCGGGTGAGTGATAATATTTTCACTTAAAGAGGGCGTTTGTGATGGATCGATCAAGGAATGAAGCGGTTCACTGTTACATATGCGACCTTCACATTCATCAAGTCGTTTTGCTAATTTTAAAGCAAGAATTTTTGCTTGATGTGGTTTGAGTCTTTCAAAGGCAAGAGTTAGAAACCTCTCACCAATTTCAATAGAAAGTCCAAAAATTTCAAAAATCCTTTCGATTAAAAACGCTTCTTCTGCGGCATATGAATTACCCGGAGTTTCTTTATGCGTATCAAAAAAATGCAGGATATGAACGAAACGCTCAAGTAAATGAGAGAATTGATCTCCTATGGTTGAAGGAGCTTTTTGAGAAGCAAGATATAAAACAACACGGTTTAACTGCCTTCCTATTCTTGCTTGTCTGCTTGCTCTTAATTCTATATCACGAATCTGGGATAAATCCTCTATATGCCCCAGAGCCAAACGCCTTCCAAGGCGATTCTGTTCAGTTAGAAGAGATCCATCGGAACAGAGTACTTCTGCAATTGTCAATGGTACTTGAGAAGTAGGAAAGTGAAGGAAGTATAAAAGCTGATGCACCGATCTATCGTCGAAGTTATTTTCTTCCAGAACGTCAATAACAAGACCAGCTAACTCTTTAGCCGAAAAATACATAAAACCTCCTATGGGAGGAAAGCACCGTAACAAGTTGTTAATATACTTTGTTAAGCAAAAAATAAGCCATATGTTTAATTGTATCACACATTTAATAATTCAGGAATGAAAAAATTAAACCGAATAGTCTTTCGACTTGTTATAAATTACTAAAACTATTCATCTTCGGGAATATCAAACTCATCATCGAGAGACATTTCTTCATGTTCTATCTTGGAGTCATTTCCATTAATACGAGCTTCTCTTCTTTGATGATAAGCTGCACGGGTAAAAGCATAATAGTCAATTGAAGCTCCTTTTGCTGCTTTTACAGGTTCCAATAGTTTGCTTCTTAGATTAACTATCCTTAAAGAGTTGGCACCGCCAAGAATAATGTTCCTGGATCGGTCTTGTAAATTTGTATAGGCAAGACCAACAGTTGGAGAAAGAACAGCTTCAGCGCCAAGTGATAGCGCATCTCTTATACTCGAAGGGCCAAAAAAAGGAAGAACAATGTAAGGTCCTGAAGATATCCCGAGCCGACCGAGTGCTGTTCCAATATCGTCTTCTACCGGTTTCATACCAAAATGTTTATCTGCTACATCAAAAGTACCGTAGAAACCTAGTAATGTATTTATAAGAAATCTTGCTGAGTGTATGCCTACATTACTGAAGTTAAACTGGATTATATCACTAGTTATCCATATAGTTGAATCTAGGTTTCTGAAAAAATTTGTTACTGATTCTTGTGCTTTTATTGGCACAACAAAATCATATCCTTCTGCAACTGGTTCAAGAAAATAAACATCCAGTTTGTCATTGAGCCAAAAAACCTTTCTATTTAATGGTTCAAGTGGATCATTTATCTCCTCAGCTTTAAGATTAAGTGAAGAAATAAGGGTTGCGATTATGAAAAATTTTAGTGGAATCACGATTCTCAAAATATAGGCTGAGAATTTATTGGAACTGCCAGGAGAGTTAAGTAATTTAGTCACTTATTTTCGTTTTATATTAATGTTAATAAATATGCTAAAACCGTCAAAAGTCATGTTTATTTATACTCGCTTATTACGAAGTTTGAAAGATTAAAATATTTTGCGCCTTTATCATAAGTTAATATAATAAACGTTAGATGAACAAAAATAGAAGAAAATTTAGAAATTTGTTAAAGACCCTTAATATTTCTTAAAAAATGGCTTACAGGTTCTAAGTTGATTTCTTAATAATTCAAAAACTAAAAAAACTGTTATAAATTCTTTTATCATTTAATAAAATTTTTGAGTATTTTATCAGGAAAACCATGTTCGACCATAAAAAATGTCAGGTATTCTTCAGGGGCGAATTCGTATCTTATGATAAGGCAACAGTTTCTATTGCAAATACCGGATTTCTGTACGGACTTTCTGTATTTACAGGAATGCGTGCATTTAGAAATCCAGTCAAGAACAGCCTTTATTTGTTTAGAATAAGTGACCATTATGAGAGACTTAGATTTTCCTGCAGATTAATGCGTTTTGAAAACTTTTTCAGGGATTATTCTCTTGCCCGATTTGTAGAAATACTCTCCGAACTTCTGGTCTTAAATGAAATTAAGGAAGATGCATATATTCGTGTAACCAATTTTGCCGACGAAACAAAAATTGGTCCTTCTTTAAAAGGAACTTCCGATTCATTGTCAATATATTTATATCCTCTGGGTGATTATGTCGCTACAACTGGCCTTCGTTGCTGTGTCTCAAGTTGGAACCGTTTGAAAGACAATACTATCCCTGCCAGAGCAAAAATCAGTGGGAGCTATGTTAATACTGCACTAGCCAAAACTGAAGCTCTTTATGATGGTTACGATGAAGCTATTTTCCTTAGTGATGACAGTAAAGTCGTTGAAGGTAGTGCTGAGAATATTTTCCTTGTTCGAGAAGGGAATATTATCACTCCTCCAGTTAATGACAATATTCTTGAAGGTATAACCCGAAAGTCTGTTCTTGAAATAGCGAAAGACAGGGGAATTAATTGTACTGAAAGATCCATATCAAGATCTGAGCTATATGCCGCAGATGAAATATTTCTAAGTGGAACCGGCGCGAAAATTGCTCCGGTCATTGAGATAGACAATATTCCCGTTGGAACTGGTACCGTTGGTCCTATTGCCAGATTAATTCAGGACTCATATTTAAGCGCAGCCAGAGGCCAACTGGATGATTACAGACATTGGGTTCATGAAGTTCCAATAATTGGTGAATGATAATCTCTTGTAGATTTGTATTAAATCGATCGCAGTTTTATGTTAAAGTCCTATTGGCGAATAATCTCTTGGCTTGAACGTCTTTCTGACAACATACTTGTTGTTATTAGTTTTTTTCTTGCATATGGACTTAGAGATGGATTTCTTGGAACTTTTTTAGAGGATATTTTATTTACTAATAAAGAATTTCTAGAATTGGGAGAAATAGAGCAATACTATCTGGTATTGGCTGTTTCTCTTCCAACTTATAATGCCTGTTTATCACTTCTTGGTGCTTACAGGAGTATGAGGTTTCATGTATGGACAAAACTCCTAAGAATATGTGTGATATCCGCTTCTGTTGTATTTTTAACTCTGGCTGCATTTTTATTCCTTCTCAAGATTGATCTAAGTCGTAGTTTTATTGCAATTTTCTGTCTTATCAGTTGTATTTCATTGTTTTTTGAAAGATTTCTAGTACTTGCTATCCTTAGATTTTTCCGTATGAGAGGCAAAAATTTCAGGAATATTCTTATAGTTGGAACTGGAGTTCAAGCGCGTAAATTATTTTTCGAAATACAATCTCAACCAGAACTTGGAATAAGAGTTCAGGGTTTTGTAGATGTTCGTGGTGCCAGTAACAAGGCAGGTGATATGGTTCCTGAAGATAATTCTTCTGTATATGATTTACCTTCTCGTGTAATTTCAACAGCGGAAACTTTTGAAACTGCTCTTAAAAGGTATGCAATTGATGAAGTTCTTTTTACAGAAGTAATTTCAACTTTTCCTATTGTACACTCCCTGAGTGAAATAGCTGTTGATGAAGGAGTTCGTGTAACTTTTGCAGCTGATCTCTTCAGTCTAGGTATCTTTACATCTGAAGTTAGTTCTTTTGGTGATATTCCAGTTATTCATTTCCATGCAGTTCCTGGTGGCGATGACAATATTCCACTTGCAATTAAACGTCTAATAGATATTTTTATTTCAGCGTTACTACTGGTTTTACTTTTCCCCTTATTCATTTTTATTGCAATTTCCATTAAAATTGACTCTAGCGGACCTGTTTTTTTCACTCAAAGACGAGTAGGTCTTAATGGTAGAATTTTCACCCTTTACAAATTTAGATCCATGATTACTGGAGCAGAAAGGATTCTTGACGATCTCAGGGAACAGAATGAAATGAAAGGTCCTGTTTTCAAAATGCGTAGTGATCCTCGTATAACAAAAATGGGTAAATTCCTTAGAAAGTATAGTCTGGATGAACTTCCCCAATTATGGAATGTTCTTAAAGGTGATATGAGTCTTGTCGGTCCTAGACCTCCTCTACCTGAAGAAGTAACTCATTACAAACGAAAGCAAAGAAAAAGACTAAGTATGAGACCAGGATTGACATGTACTTGGCAGGTAAATGGAAGAAACGAGATACCTGACTTTGAAGAATGGGCAAAGCTTGACCTGGAGTACATAAATAACTGGTCATTGACACGCGATATTAGCTTATTAATAAAAACTATTCCTGTAGTTCTAAGTGGCGTAGGAGCCAGATAAACTATATGCCTCGACCAATTTTGCCTCTCCAGCTTGAAGGTACCTCAGTTGCACCTCTTGACTGTAAATACTCTCTTTCCTGTCTTGTTTCACTAGACCTTTTCTCCATATGCAGAAAAGATAGAAGTCCGACAATTCCAATAATAGCAAATAAACCAAAAAAGAATGTTTTAAATACAGTATCGCCCATAACCACCTTTAGTATATGTTATATATAAGTCTGAATTTATTTTTTTTTACTCCGATTCATGCATAACTATTAGTATTTATTAGTGTTTACTTCACCTTGAAATTAGATCTGCTTTTATGGAAAATTCCTCAGTTATTCTTCCATTTTATGGTATAAGAACAGATGATTTTGCTCCTTTTCAGTATATACCTCTTGAGTTCAGTTTTGATAAGTCTTATCGGGCAGGTAAAATTCTAATTCCAAACTGGGCCGTAACAAGAGAAAGGCTAAGTGAAGGTGAGACAGTAGATCTTCAGGTTGGAATTACTTCTGAACAAAGGGTTTATTCAAATGCCAGAGTAGTGTCATTAAAGCTGGATAGTTCGCGGGATGGTATGATATATGAATTAGAATTTTTTGAAGAAAGCAATAATTCATTTTTAGTAAATTTGAGAACTACTGATAATAAAGGTAGTATTGATCCAGTTTTCAAAATCGATTCTTCTTATGAAAAATCAAACTTTCATCTTTTAATAGGTGCCATCAAGAATTGCTGGATGCTCAAGCGCGGTATTGCAATATATTTAAGGCATCTAATTCCTTATTTTACGAGAATAGCAGAGCTTTCAAAAGATGATTATCAAATATTAAAATCTACTTTACTTGAAGAGCCTCTCGAAAGGATTGATAAAAATGCTATGCTTTTAGAGGATCTTTATAATGACCTACTAAGTCAAAATTCCAGCTTAGATGATTTTTCAAACACTAAAGATACCAACATTAATATTGCTGTTAATGTTATCCCCAAAAGCTTTGATTTAAATGAATTTGCGAGTTCACTTACTTCGGAACTAGAACTTGAGCTTTTTGCTATTAGTTTCAATTCAGAACTTGCTATTAGCTATCTTCGATCAATAAAAAATCTTGAAGGTAGATATTTTTCAAATTATAATCTTGTTCTAGTTGTTTATACCCAGGAATTATTGAATTAAGATTAATGGATTTGCTGAAGTTTGGCTTTTAAGGTAACTAAAAAAAAATAGATGGGTAGAAGAGGACAATTATTGGTTCTCTACTGGGTGTTTTGGAAATTCCATAATTTATAGTGAATGGAATGATACAACGGACTCAGTGTTAAGAAACAATTTCAGTTAATATTAAATCACAGTGTAATATTAAATCACCGTGTAATATTACACCACAGTGCTAGAATTAAATTATAATTCATATATTTTTTTATAAGTAGGTTTATATCTTTAGATAACCCTGTCAGGATCTTTTTAGGTGTGTTAAATTTTTCGTTTCTGTTTTTTGAATTTATTTACATTTACATTTTAAACTAAATCATTTTATTTTTAATTCTCTTTTTTAAATATAAATTTTTTTTTAATATAATTTCCGAAGTTTCATACGGGTGCACTTACTTACATTTTATTCATCTTTTTGTAACTCATTCTTCTTATTCCGCTGTACGTTTAATATCACAAAATTATGTGTCCTCTTTTACCCTTTGTTGTAAATTATGGAATATGGGTAGAGAATTTCTCTTGGCCTTTCGCTTAGGGTTTATTCCAAAGCGAAAGCGCTGAGAAGGATATGTCTTAAGGTTTTCGATGTGAATTTTGGAGTTAGTACTCCGTTTTTTACTTCAGTTTTTTAAGGAGATTTTCGTGAATACTCTTTCACAACATGATACAGAGTTATCAAAATTGATTAATCGCTTTTCCTCTCTAAATTCATTTGGGTTAATCATTATTGATGATTACAAACCAGGTGACCCAGCCCAGATCAAGGATTCTGCAGCAATTCTTTATCATTTACCAAAGGGAGTTATTTTATCACATGGATCAGTAAGAGAGCTTGATACCCAGGAGATGGGTTTTACTGTTGCTATGCTCGCAGGACAACCCATGAATAATCTTTCAGCTGATACTATTTTTTATGTAAACTGCGCGCCTATTTATAAAGAAGGCGAGAGAAATGGTCATCATAATTTGTGCATTGCCCTTCTACTTAATGGTCGAGTCCTGATCTCACCAAACTCAGGTGAGACTTTTTCCTATTTGCATTGTCTTGGCCTTATAAAAAATATGTGGATAATTCATTGTGAACAAGATAAAAAGCAATTCAGATCTTGGTGTGTGTTTCCAGAAGTAATTGGTCGATTATTTGCGGGAGTGGATGTTCAAACCAGGGAAGTTGATCCATCGAAAATCATACCTAAGGTCAGCGATAGAGAACGAGTTTTTACTGATAATCTTGGTAATGTTCGATTCTTTTTATCTTTGAATGATCTTCCTTCATATGATGAGGGTGATAAGTTGTTTATTCTAAGGAACGGTGTTCCAGTTGCCAAGGCTGTTTTGGGAGAACAGAATGAGGTCCCAGATGTAGATGAGCTCTCATTCAGACATGGAAGCAATATTATTGAGAGCAGATCCGGAAATATTTCATTTCTTGATCTTTTTCGAGTTGGTGGCAGGGCTGATCGATCAATTGTACTTGAAAGATCATTTTGCCCATTTTTCAATGCTTTCAGGGTAGGGGATAGAGCATTTAGAACTGTAGGACTTTTAGCAGCTACGAAGGGGTTTTTATTAGAACTCTGGATTGGTGTATCTGAATGGTATCTTGATACCCCCGAATATCTCAGGAAAAAACCGCGAATTACATTTAGAAGGAGATAGTTCATTATGAGCGTTTTGGCATATTCTGTCTCAGACGCTCATTTTTTAGGATCTTGCATGGAAGCATGTTCAAATACTATTGTTTCTCAGTGAAAACTTTTTCAAACCAATACATACTCTACAGTTTATTCTGCATTTCAGTAATTTTGTTTACTGTGTTCTGTTATTTTCAAACTTCAAAGGGAGCTATCATTACACATCAAGCAAGGATTGCTTATTTAGATGGGAGAATCTCTGATTCATATTTGTTATTTGATAAAGCATTTAAAGAATCAAAAAGAACAAATAATCGAAGGCTACTTTTACAGTTAGCAATTTTAAACAAGGAGATGAAAAGATTTGATAAAGCAATCGATGCATACATATCTTATTTTAACTCATTGTCCAAAGTTGGAAGGTTGCCATCACTGGATTCTATTAAAGAATTAATATTTCTTTATCGAATGACAGGATCATTCAATTCAGCAATAGATATGATAAAGTCTGAACTAATCTGGAATAAATATGGTAATTACCTCAAAGATGATTTATTAGGATTATATATAGAGCAGGGTCTTTATGTGCCAGCTATCAAACTGCTGGATAATTTAATTAACGATTGTTATCAATTGATTAACTGTACCAAAAAGAACAAAGCTAATACTATTAATGAATACGAAATCAGTCGTGCTGAATTACTTGCTCTTAATAAACAGTTTAACGAAGCTATAATTTCTTACAAAAAATTATCAGTTAACAATCCTGGAGTTAAAGAAAAATTGGCTGAAGTCCTTTCCTGGAAAGGCGACTTTCTTAAATCAGCAGAGATACTTGGTGAGATTTTAAAAGAAGAAAGTCATGGAACAAACAAGTATTATAAAATTTTAAGTAAACGGGTTACATTATTGTATTGGGGAGGAGAAGGTGGAATAGCAGATGAAATTATTTCCAGTAACCCTTATATTCTCGAATATGATAAGTCTCTGTCTCAAATGTCTATTAGCTATAAACTAGGTAATCAGGAATTTCTTGAAGCAGAAATACTATTAAAAAATGAAATTAAAAAACTGGATAACCCGGATAATTTACAAGCAGAAAGATTACGTTTAAAACTCGCCGAAGTTCTAAGTTGGCAAGGACGTTATGATGAGTCTTTAGCACTATACGATTCTATAATAAAAAATCATCCTGATGATATTCAGTTAAGAAGAAATTATGCTGCTGTTCTTTCATGGGCAGGGCGTCATTCTGAAAGTGTTAAGCAATTAAAGTCTACTCTTGAGAATTAGAAGAATTAATTTTATGTTTGTCAATGTTTCATTATTCAGATATTTATCTTATTTTTCTTCTGTTTTTATTTCTTATTTTATTTTTAACTACCCCATAAGAATTGTTTTTTCTCAAGAAGAATACAAACCTGGTTCAAATCTTGAAGTATCTAATACAATAAACGAATTTGAAGCTAGACTTCAATTAGCAAGAGCATTATCCAAAATTAATGATTCACAAGATAAAGCGATTGAAGAATATAAATTTCTATATTCTATAAATCCGGATTATCCTGGAATTGTTAATGAGTATTCCGATTTATTAATTACACTACGTAAGTTTGATATGGCACTTCAGTTATTAAATGAAGTAGCCATTAACTATGAGGGTAAAAATGTCCTTCCTGATTTTAATTATCGGCTAAAGAATGTTTATATTGGACTTGGTAGATTTATTGAAGCATCAGAAATAGTAAGGGTGCAACTCAATGAAAACCAAAATGATATAAATTTGAAGCATGAACTTGCCAAATTACTTTATTGGGGAGGCAAAAAGAATGAAAGTTATCTTATTTATTTGGAATTGATTGAAAAAAGTGAGACAAATATTAATTGGTCAATTTTTGCCGACGGAGGTGAAGTAGCTCTTTCAATAAGAGAATATATGGTAGCCAACAAATGGTACCTTAATTCATATCATCAGTTGAAAGATATCAAGCCAACTGAAACAGAAATTATTCTTAATATCCTTTTTGGAATATTCTTGTCCGCTTCGTGGAGTGGGGATTATGCTGAAGCATTCAAATACCTAAAGGAAATTCAAGAAATTAAGGAGCTTCAAGATATTAAAAATGTTGATGTTATAACTTCAGCAGTTCGAACATACCTTGCAATGGGTGAATATCAGGATGCTTACAAAATATGTTCATATTTGAAAATATTAAGTTCTGATAAAGAGAATTTTTTCAATTTATCAACATTGTATGCCGAAATGGGAGATCCTCTGCAAGCAGAGTTTTATTTTGGTAAATATAATTCATTTCTAACTGATAATTTACAAAAAGATGATCTTGAAAAATTATCCCTATTTAGCGAACTTAGAACAAGCTGGGGTGATTTCTATGGCGCTGAGGACTTAATACTTGAAGTAATAAGAATAGCTAATTCAGATACTACAAATTCTGGCGTCCAACTACAAATAAAATTTAATAATATTCTAAGAAATATATATATTAGCACAGAGCGCTTTGAGGAGGCCGCTGGAGTTTTTGGTGAAAATATTAATGATATTTTGCTTGAAAATAAAGCTCGTTATATAGATTATAACAGATTTAACGACACTAAAAATGATCAGTCTGATCGCAATATTTTTACAACTTATTCTAATTCTAATTCTATTACTGATATTCACAAAATAAATAATCCCAGGAAGTTACTTGAGATATCTGACAATCTGAATAATCGTGGTTTACTTGAAGAAGCATTAGAACTTCTTGAAAATTCTATCAAACGATTTCCATATTTTTTACCTTTAAAGACAAGGTATGCATATTTACTTGGAAGTATGGAGAGGTATGAAGAATCTATTAATTTGTTCAATTTACTTTCAAAGGATCTTCAGCACAACAGGCTTATTTTACTTGGAAGAGCCAGAGTCTATTCGTGGTCCAGAGATTATTATTCAGCCATAAGCAAATATAAAGAGCTAAGAGAACTTAGACCTGATGATTCTGTTGTTCACAGGGAGTTTGCTCGTGTTACTTCCTGGGCAAAATTGGAAGATGAGAGTAGTGGTATCTATAACCAAAGATTTGAAAAGTCAGTAGATATAATGCTACTTGAATTATTAAATAATTTTCGAGTACTACCATCTCATATTCAATACCATGAGCAATATTCAAACCTTCTTTTGTCCATTAAACAAATTATCAAAGAAGATATTATTTTTTCAGCATTTGAAAAATATGGTTTAAGTGATGATATATATTCCTTTTATAAATTTGATCCGGTTATACATGAAGAGTTTATTAGAAAATTAAAATTACTAAGGGTTGAATATAATATTCAAAAATCATTTTTTTTAGAGAGAAATGCAAAATGCAGAAAACAATCTTTAAGATTGATACCTGCCTCAAGAAAGTATCAAGAATTGCTTGCAATAATGCCATGGAATCAGGAGGCATGGTTTGATCTAGCACAGGTACATTGTTCACTCAAGATGTTAGACAAATCTCGCGATGCTTATAAAGAATTACTTGATCTAGATCCTGCTCATAATCTGGCTGCTCGTGTTATTACGGATAAGAGAATTAATCCATCTTTAGCTGCAACTGGGGAGATCAAGTATTCAAGAGAGGATGGTCGAGGTGAGTTATCAAGGATATCCCGACTAAAATCATCGGCAGGTCTTGACTATCCACTAACTGATAGAACAAATCTGCATGCAACATCAGATTATTATGTTGAGCGACCGTTTTTTAATAAAAGTTCACTGGAAGCTGAAGGCTTTACTTTAGGATCAACTCATAAGGTAAATCCCTTTTTCACTTTAGGAGGGGACTATTCACACAAAAACTACCAGGATAATTTTAGATCAACTTCAACTGGGCACTTTAATATTTTAGCTAATTTCTGGAATTATGCAGATCTTCAACTTCAATACAAAAGAAGTGATGAGATTTACAATTTTTTTACAATTAATGAACGAATACAGGCAGATCGATATTCTGCTGATTTAAAAAGTTTAATAACTCGAAGAATTGAGACTAATGCAAGGTATGAGTACCTAAATTACTCGGATTCAAATAGTGGAAATCAGGTTGATATCGGAATCAGTTATTTGATTAGCGATCATCCTCATATTCTTAAAGTTTCAGCTAATGGACAACACCGTCATACCAGTCAGGATTCACAGTTCTTTTTTACAGAAGAACAGATAACATCATTTATACATCCTTACTGGAGTCCAAGGAACTACTATTTGGGGTTTATTAATTTTCAATGGACTCATGATCTTTCAGAATTATTCTTGTGTGGAACTGAATCAAATTTTTACGACCTGAAAGTTATAATTGGTAATGATACGGATCAAAATGCACTTATTCGTTTTGAAGCCCTTTGGAATTATGAATTTATGAACCACTGGAACATTCAGATAAATGGAATGATGCATAGATCTCGTGATTGGGATTCTGAAGCTGGAATTTTGTCTTTAAAATATCTTTTTTAATTTTTTAGGTAACCTATGAACTTTGATAAAGTTAAGATTACTAATCCTGTTAATGATAAGAGCCAAAGTATTCTTTTAGGTTTTCTTTCACTTACACTTATTAGTCTTGCTTTTTATTTTCTTGTCAGATTAATCCTGTTTATTCAAGCTGATTATCCTCCTCAGGATAAAATTGTTGCTTTTTTTCTTCTTCTCTCTGAAATTTTTATTCTTTTACACAGTGTTGGATACTTCAGAAATCTGATTAAAGTTATTGGAAAAGGTAGTCAAAGAAAGTCACTTATAACAAATATTAATTATAATCAAAAAAAACTTGATAGTTATCCACCTGTTGCCATAGTAGTTGCCTCATTTAGAGAGCCAATTCACATACTAGAGCAAACCTTAACCTGTTTTTATAATTTAAGTTATCCAGCGAAGCATATCTATTTTCTTGATGATACTAGGTATGATCATGATTCAGAATTTAAAGATTCCGATACTAATTATCGCAAGTCCATTGATAATATGTGTCGCAGATTCGGTGTTGATCTTTTTCGAAGAAAATGGCGGGGCGCAAAAGCTGGCATGATTAATGATTTTCTTACATTTATTGATGGAAAGACCAAGGAAGGATTTCAGTTTTGCAACTTTTCTGGATTAGAAAGAAAGGAACGTGAGAAATATATTATAGTGTTTGACGCTGATCAGAATCCTTTTCCTGATTTTGTTGAACCTTTGATCGCAATAATGGAAGAAAATCCAAAACTTGCCTTTGTTCAAACTCCCCAATACTATACAAATTTTGAAATGAACAGGGTTGCCAGAGCTTCAGGGCTTCAACAAGTTGTTTTCTTTGAATATATTTGCGAAGGAAAAGGGGAGCAGGACGCCATGTTTTGCTGCGGAACAAATGTCGTTTTTCGTACCGAGGCACTTCTTGATGTTGATGGACTTGATGAATCTTCAGTTACTGAAGACTTTGCAACCTCACTTCATTTTCATTTAAGAGGGTGGCAATCACGCTACATTAGTAAAGTATGTGCTTTTGGTATGGGAGCGGAGGATCTTGGAGCATTTTTCAAACAACAATTTAGATGGGCTCTTGGTTGTGTGGGCAATTCAAGAAATATAATTTCAGCCTTTATAAGAAATCCTTCGCAATTACCACTATCAGTCTGGTTCGAATATATTCTTTCTGGCACTTATTATCTTGTTGGTTGGGCATTTTTTATTATGATGTTATGTCCAATACTTTTTATTTTTCTTGAAGTTCCAACCTTTTTTGCTTATCCAGTTTTTTATTTTCTTTTTTTTGGACCATATTTAATTCTATCATTAAGTCTGTTTTTCTGGACCTTGTATAAGAGAAATTATTTACCTCGCGATATATATAGCGGAATGGCCTTGATTACTATAACATTTCCTGTTTATATGCGTGCATCGCTTCTGGGACTTCTTGGCTGGAAGGGAAGATTCGGTGTTACACCCAAGGGTAGAAGTAAGTCCTTGCCTCTCTTGAGATTGTGGCCACAGCTTGGCATGGCATTTATATCCTTATCTGCATTTGTATGGGGTATGCTTCGTCTATATTTCGAGCGAGATAATATTTGGGCTTTGTCCCTTAACTCCTTTTGGTGCTTCTATTTTTTTCTTATTTTATCTGGAACATTATATTTCAATCAACCTGAAGTTTTAAGGAATGGAACAAAAAATTAAAATTCAATTAATTAAATATTTTCTTTTTTTTATAGCTAGTTTAATTATTGGTCTAATTTTATCTATTTCAATTTTTAGAAGTATTAATTCTGTTTCCAGTATTTCTAATAATGAAATCCTCTCCCAGCACCTCTGGAATTCATATAAATCTCTCTTTATCACACAAGAGGGAAGGGTGATTCGTCCTCTAAATGATAATGATACGGTATCCGAAGGTCAGTCTTATGCTATGCTTAGAGCAGTCTGGATGGGTGATAAGGAAATTTTTGATAACTGTTATACATGGACTGAGTATCACTTAAAAAGGTCAAAAAAAGATATAGGGGATACATTACTTGCCTGGCATTGGAACCATGGGTCAGTAATTGACTGGATGCCAGCCAGTGATGCTGATATTGATTATGCTCTTTCGTTAATTCTTGCAGATAGACGTTTTATTCAACATGAAGGTGGAAAGTATCCTGATAATGTAATGAATTATAAGGATCGTGCATTAGAAATTCTGGCTGATATTTCAATAAAACTTATTCGTAAATCTACTGATGGAGAAATTTTCCTTAGTCCCTGGATTGAGACCCCCGATGAACCTTTATCCGTAAATCTCTCATACTATTCTCCAGCTCATTTTCAGGTATTTTATGAATTTACTGGTAATCCTCTCTGGATGAATTTAAAAAAACAAACATATCAATTTCTAAATATTATAGCATCCCGATTTAATGGAAATACTGGATCAGGTTTATTTCCTGACTGGGCTATGTTTAATGACAAGGGAGAGTTTATAAATCTGCCTGGCCGTGAATCAAACTTTGGATGGGAATCAGTGAGGATTCCTTTTCGTTTATATCTCGACTATCTATGGTTTGGAGAAAAACTTGTAACTGAGACACTGTCAGGTTCACTTTATTCATTTATTTTATCTGAGTTAAGAAGAAATAACCGTATATTTTCTGAATACAATATCGATGGTTCATCAACCAATCCATATGAAAGTTCCAGTTTTTACAGTGCTTATTCACTTACTTCAAGACCATTTAACACTGAGTTAGCAGATCAACTACTTGATAGAACAAAATCATATATTGTCAGTTCGGATGATTTAATTTTTTTTGAGGATCCGAAAGATTATTACAGAAACTCGATTTCATGGATTCCATTTGCCGAAAGAGCCGGTTTGCTTAGATATAAATGGTAATATCTTTTATTTTAGGTGTTTCTTTAATGTAAGAGTATTAATATTATTTTTTCGTTCATATTTTACTTCATCCATAAGGCTTACTAGAAGTGATACTCCCATTCCACCTTCAGGAAGGTTTTCAATATCCTCAGGATCAAATTCAAAAGGGGATGATTTTGATGTTTGCTCATCAAAGTTCCTCCAATAAATACCTGAATCTTCAACCTTTATAGTGAGAGATTCATTACTTACATCAAATTGAATAAATACCGTTTTGTCTGATTGATATAAATAAGCATGTTCAATACAATTTGTTACAGCCTCAACAACTGCCAGCTCGATTTCATATGCTGCACCTTCTGAAAATGACAATGATTCAGCTATTGCCCTTGAGGAGATTCCAACTATTGCAACCTCTTCAAGGTTACTTTGTATCTCAAGTGTTTTATTGCTGACTGTAGTCATTAACTTATTGCCCTAAACATTTTGAAGAGTATTTACGGCATCTTCTTTCGTATTAAATATTCTAAATACCTTATTCATTCTTGTTACAGTGAAAAGGCTCTGAACTCGATCTTTAACTTCGCATAAAGCGATTTCACCATCTTTCCCCATTGTCTTTCTGCTTGCAACGAGTGCACCCAGTCCGCTACTATCAATAAAGTCAACTTCAGATAGATCCAGTACAATAGTGTTTGCACCTGATTGATAGCTATCCAGTATTTGATTTTTTAGCTGTAATGCAAATGCAGCATCTATTCTTGTACTTTCTGGTTTTACAATCAATACTTGCTTTTTGTTTTCCATATGTTAATTCCAGTTTATGGGTTATAATCTAGCGTAAGACAACTTACATCATCCTGAAGCCTGTCAGATGGGATATTCTCCAGCATATTTTTAACAAGTATGTTAAATAGCTCTTCAGTTTTGGTATTTCTATTGCATTCGAGAATATTTTTTAAACGATCTTCTCCATTAATATTTGCTGGCAGATGATCTGTGAGTCCATCTGTATAAAGAAAAAGCTTGTCTCCGGGATTAATTTTAACTTCTCCTTCCTCAAAAGGTGCGACCTCTTCAAATCCTGTAATGGTACCTCCAATATCCAATAAATGAATATTTCCATCATTTTTAACTAATATTGGTGAAGGATGCCCTGCGCTACTATATAGAAGAGATCCAGACTTTATGTTAAGTGTCAGATATACCATGGTAAAGTACTTTCCAAATCTCTCAATTGGGTAAAGTGAATTAAGTTCACTTAGGAGTTTGCCTGGCTTTTTGGGCATTTTTTCATTCATCAACATGCTATTATTGTTACCATGAAGAGTTTGAGATACGCTCACTGTTACCATTGCGGATGATACACCATGCCCACTGACATCCAGCATATATAATCCTACATAGTCTTCACTTAAACGAACAACATTAAAAAGGTCACCTGCTACAACATGAGAAGGTAAAAATAACCATTTTGTTTCTAATCCGGGGATTTTGGTTATTGACCGTGGTAAGAGACTTTCCTGTATTCTGGCTGCAGATATTAGATCTTCTTCAAATTCATCCTGCTTTTGGGCAAGTTTATTATTTGATGATTCAAGCTCTTTAAGCGTAGAGCTAAGTTTTAATTGAGTCTTAACTCTTGCAATAAGTTCACTTTTATTAAAACTTTTTGTTATATAATCTGCTGCGCCCATATCAAAGGCATTAACTTTATCTGCACTATCGCCAGATGCAGTTAAAAAGATTATTGGCAAGTTGGATTTTGTGGGATCTGATTTTATTTTCTTGCAAATATCAAACCCACTCATACCAGGCATATGCAAATCCAGGAGTATTAGATTCAGAGAATTATCATTTAATGTAAGATCAAGTGCTTCTTCTCCATTTGAAGCTTGTATTACTTCATAACCACCTCGTTCCAGTAACATTCCAAGAATTCGTCTTATGTCTGAGTCATCATCTACTACAAGAATTCTTTCAGCCACCTGAGTATTCCTCTGATTGTTTACATCAAATATGATCAACATCATTTTAATCGGATAATTTTATTGAATTCTAAAATTATCTTGTTAAGTTATTGATTTTATGTAATTATTAAAATGAGTTTGATGGATGGTAGTAAAATAAATAATTTAAGATGGTTTAATATTCAGTGTCACCCATCGGAAGTACCCATGTAGATATTCAGACTTTTTTGCTCCAGGTTGGGCTTTTGTTATTTTTTGCCCGACTATTCGGTCAAGTTTGTTCCAGATTCGGACAACCATCTGTGATTGGCGAGATTGTTGCTGGTATTGTTCTTGGTCCATCTTTTTTCGGACTCCTGTTTCCGGATCTATCTGTACATTTTCTTCCAACAACTGATGCCCAGTTACATCTTCTTGAGGGAATTAGCCTCCTGGGAGTTCTTTTTCTTCTTTTTATAACTGGTCTTGAAATCGATATTCCTCTAATTTATCGACAAATTAGAGTTTCGCTTGGTGTTGCTTTTGGTGGACTTATACTCCCGTTATTCGGTGGCTACATTCTTGGAATAAATCTTCCCGATCACGTGTTGGTATCACAGGAAACAAGACAACTTACTGCTTCATTTTTTGCTGTTGCATTTGCCATATCGGCAATACCAGTTGTTGCAAGAGTACTTCTTGAATTAAAGATAATTAGAAGAGACGTTTCTCAGACTCTTTTTGCTGCTGCGATGATAGATGACGCTGTGGGCTGGATCCTATTATCATCGTTAGTTGGTATTGCAGCAAGCGGTGCATTTAGTCTTAATTCATTAATGCTCTCACTATTGTCAGTTATTGGACTTGCTTTACTGAGCCTTACGTTAGGGCGATTTATAGTTTCTAAACTTCTGGATTTCATTTTTAATAAGGAATTTTCAGATGGTTTACTATCATATCTGATTAGTCTTATTTTTATTTGGGCCTGGTTTTCCCAGAGTTTGCACCTCGAAGCCATTTTCGGTGCATTTATTATGGGACTTATTTTATCAATGATCCCTAGGGCGAATGGCGAAGTTTTACATACCATAGAATTATTCACTAATCAGTTTCTTGCTCCACTGTTTTTTGCCATAGCAGGTTTAAAAATTAACATTCAGTTACTTGCTGATCCTATATATATATATCTTTCCATTTTAGTACTTGTTGTCGCAACTTCATCAAAGTTTATTGGTGTTTATGCAGGTGCTCGCTTGCTGGGTAATTCCTCGCATTGGCCTGCTGTATTTCTTGCCTCAGGACTTAACGCTCGTGGATCAATGGGTATTATAGTTGCATCAATTGGACTTTCATTAGAATTACTAACTGTTGAGCTTTATGCAATGCTTGTATTAATGGCAGTAGTTACATCTGTCGCTGCTCCTCCAATGCTTCGGGCAACTGTAAGGCGAATTGATCCAGACCCAGAGGAGCTTGCACGATTAAATCGTGAGAAAGTTGCAGAAGCAGGTTTTTTTAATGGAACTAGTCGTGTATTGATACCACTTAGACCTCGCACTAAAGAAGAGATTAAAAAATATAATATAAATGAACTTACTGTTTTTAATAAAATCCATGAAAAGATTGGTGCTGAGGCAACAATTGTAAGCGTTGCTAAAGAGGATAAAATTACTGATGCACAGGCATTTTTAGATCAAATTACCAGCTCAATGGTAAAGGGTAGTAAGGGAAGGGTCTTAAGTGGTGAAGCTCCACCTGCATTTCAGATTCTTGATGAAGTAAAAAAGGGCTACGATATTGTCATTCTTGGAGTTTCAAAAGAATCTGTAATTTCTTCACCAAGAGCAGTATTTAGTCCACTTGTTGATTCTGTAGTTCGCCTTTCAGGTTGTCCGGTTATTCTTGTTCAGGGTGAACTTCCACTGGAAAGTGTTCATGGCTCAAGAATTCTTGTTCCAACCGGAGGATCAATTTCATCTAAAAGAGCAACTGAGCTTAGTTTTTTATTTTTGCAGGATTTGAACTCTGAACTTCATTTGCTTAAAGTTGTTGAGGAAGTCGAAGATCAGACAAACTCAACAATACTTCAAAGACAAGTTAATTTTGGACGACAGGTTTTAAAAGATTTAGAGCACTTTGCAGAAGCTCATAACGTTAAGGCAACTACAGAATTAAGGCTTGGACCTGATCCTGAAACTGTTATTCTTGAAACAATAATCCGCAATGAAATTGATCTTCTTATTTTGGGAACAAGAGTTAGGCCGGTTGGAGAAAGATTGTATCTTGGTCCAAGAATTGAAAAGCTTCTTCGTGAAGCTAAATGTCCGGTTATTGTTTTAAACACATAATGTTTAATTTACCAACTTTACCAAATTCTTTTTCACTTTAAAAATTAAATATTAGCTGACATTTTCTTTAACAAAGATATAAATGCCTCAGCTGGCTGTGAAATAGTTCGCCCTTTACGAAAAAGTACACCAGTTTCAGCTTTACCAAAGTGTTTACTCATATTTTTTACAAAAAGGTTCTTCTTGTCTTCTTCGGTTACATAATATTCATTTATTATAGATATCCCAAGATCCATTCCAACATAAGTCTTTATAGCAGTTCTTCCAACTACCTCCATTGTAATTTCATAGTTAATATCTTCCTGAGAAAATGCCCTGTCAATAAACTTTCGCGTATTTGAATCTGGAGTAGGGACTACAAGTGGATATTTGGCTATATCAGAAAGTGATATGTTGGATCTTGAAGCAAGAGGATGTTCCTTATTGGCTATAAGAATTCTATTGTGGATGGAAAAAATATCATATTCCAGTGATGGAGGTATTGCATCAAGTGATGAAATACCAAAATCAACTTCTCCATGCTCTACCATACTTACAAGTTCTTTACGAGTTCTGTTAAGAATGGAAAGTTTTACCTGAGGAAATACAGACTTGAATTTTTTAATGATTTTGGGAAGTAAATATATCATCACGGAACTATGAGTAGCAATTTGAACATTGCTTGTATGATACTGTCCTCTTGCTTCGTTAAATTTACTTTGAAGTTGGGTAAAGTCCTGTAGAAGAGGAGCACTTAACTCAAGAAAAATCTGACCCTCTTGTGTAAGATTAACTTTTTTAGGACCAAGTCTTTCAAATAACTTTACTCCAAGTTCATCCTCAAGAGATTTAACCTGAAGACTTATAGTTGGTTGAGTACGATGTGTTTTCTGAGCTGCAATAGTGAAATTTCTATATTTTGCTACTGCATGAAATCCCTTAAGTTGCTGTATTTCCATGTTGTTCTGGTAAATAAATTATATTTTTAAATAATATTTTCTGATACTATTGGAATTGAATATAGATTGCAATACGAGGATATGGCTGTTTAGGAATTTTCAGATGACTTAATTAGATTTGCTCGCCTTTCCATGGCAATTGCTAGCTCGTCTTTATAGCGTTCAGTATAACGCATGGTAGTTCTAACATCACTATGACCTAATGCTTGAGCAACTAGTCTTATATCGTTTGAAGTATCAAGAAGACCATGTGCAAATGTATGCCTTAATTTATGTGGATGTAAGTGTGGAAATTCAATATTTTTATTTTCAAAAGAATTAATCTTTTCTTTAGAATCATTAATTGAAAATTCATTTAATCTTCGAGCAGCTTCTCCAAGCTCAGAAATAATTCTCCATAGTGTTTTTGGTGCAAGAGAAAAGCTTTCTACTTTTATTGGATTAGCATTTTTTATACTAATAAATACAGGGACTGGTGACCATTTTGATTCTGACCATGAACTCATTTCGGGAAATTTTTCAATCAGAAAAGATTTGCTTTGTGTAAGATAATTATCAATATAATCTGACAATTCCTTATGTAAATATATATCCCGAAACCTTTTACCTTTAGTTTTAACATGTTTCAGCCATGATTTGTCATCTGCAACCTGTCCTCGTTTTAAAGCTCTTACTTCATCAGCTCTAAGTCCCGTTCCAAGTAGTGTTTCAAGTATAGTTCTGTTTCTTAAAGGAACAAATGAACCTTGATTTTCAATTTCAATCAGTCTTGCTGCTTCTCTTAATTGAGCAATTTCTTTCGAATCAAGTCCCTGAGGCTTAACTGTTTCATATACTGGAGCTTTAACTTCTCTAGCAGGATTAACAAATCCGGGCACACGATCGGCAAGTGTCCTTCCAAAATGCTTAATTGTAGCAAGCCTTCTGGCAACTGTTGAAGGAGCTTCTCCTGATTCAAGACGATCTTCTATAAAGCCAATACTCGCCTCACGAGTCCAATCGGAAACTGTTATTTCATTAAGAGATTTTTGATTCATCGCCAAAAATCCCAGAAAATGTTCGAGATCATGACGCTTTGCTCTGGCGGTATGGTTTTTACCTGATGCATAGTAGTGAATATAGCTCTCCATTATGCTCCAAAGTGATTCACTTAGAAGTGGTAGAGAATTATAACTGTTAACGTTATGCGTTATTGAATTTATCTTGTTAGAATCATTATTTACAGTGTTAAAATCCTGAGCAATAAAATTATGATGAACTGTATTGGATGTTTCATTCTCGATAATTGAAATATTATCAAATTGTTTTAATGCCTTCTTGTTATCTAGGGGACTTGAAGAAGTTTTATTTGAAAAATCACTCGATCTAGCCATAAAATACTTAGGTGCGCCGATATGATAATAATGTTATATTGATAATAAGTTATCATTTTTTTCTTATGCGAGCTACATCAATTATTCCGATACAATAACAGTTATATGAGCGAGTTAGATCGATTAAGACGTGAACGTGAGACTGAAGAGTTGCGAGTTTTTATTCGTGATTTGTTATCATCTGAGGACTGGCAGATCAGACTTGCTGCCATTAGCGGTATTTTATTGTCAAGGAGAACCTCAGAGTTTTTTAAAGATGCCATACCAGCTTTAATAAAGGGCCTGGAGGATTCTGAACCTTTGGTTCGAGGCTCTGTTATCCAGGCTTTGGGGGATATTGGTGCAGGAGCAAAGGAAGTTGTTGATACATTAATTGAATTTATTCAATCTGCATCAAATAGTGAAAAAAAGGATATTGTTTATACTTTAGGAAAAATTGGTGCTGAGAGCGCTAAGGCTGGAAAAATTCTTATTAACTTACTTAGAGATGAAGATCCTCAACTAGAAAAAGCAATTTCATGGGCCTTGTCAATAATTGGACCTGATGTACTTGATGATGTTAAATCTGGTGCCGAAAGTGACAACATTTTTGTAAAAAGAGGGTGCATAAAATCTATCGGAAACATGGGCCCCGTAGCTTCTTCTGGAATTCCAGTTTTGATTAAATTGCTAAAAGATGATGAGCCGACTGTTAGGCTTGAGGCAGCTAGAGCTCTTGGAAATCTTAGAGCCGCACCAGAGGTTGTAAGTAGTATTTCTGCATTAAGAGAAGTTTTGGCTGATGATGATCCTGATGTTAGATGGATTGCTGCGGAAGCTTTAAGAAAAATTGGAACTGACGAGGCAGTAAAAGCCTGGGAGGGGTTTGAATCGATAGACACAGTGGAGGCAAGATTAAAACAACTCTTGAACGAAGATAAGGGCGTAAGGCTTGCTGCTGCTGAGGCACTATATGGTATTATAGATAAAAATTCCAAGATCGAATGGAAAATAATCAGGAAAGGTTTAAATGATACTTATTACAAAGTTCCTTTAGCTTTATGTGGGGCACTGAGTAAACTCGCCGAAAATGCTTCTCCAGTCATTTCTGATTTAATTGAGCTTAGTAGAGACTCTGAAATAAGTGTAAGAGTTGCTGCGATAACCTGTCTGGGGAAAATAGGTGATCTTTCGGAGCCTGATATTTTGTCTATTGTTGGTTATCTTGAAGATAATGAAAAGGAAGTCAGGATGGCTGCTGGTCTTGCTTTGGAACTAATTGGAACACCGATTGCTGAAAAAGCATTAAAAAAATTTAAATGGCAATAAGTTTTTTTAAAATTAACACACCAAGTGTTTAAAATTGTTAGGGTTAATTTCTCCCTGGCAAATTAACGCATTATGCCCGATAAGTAACCTTATCGGGCATAATGCATAGATCCTACATCCTCAGGGTTATTCCCCCAAAAACACTTGCCCCCAAAGTTCCATAACCAGGAACTTCTTCATATCTTTGATTAAATGCATTCTGCGCCCTGACATAAGGCTCAATACCCTCATAAAGTTCATACCTTATGGTTCCCGAGAAAACTATATAGTCATCCATTGAAACTCCATTTGAATCTACACGATCAACCAAATAATGGGCAAAAATATTAAACTTCAATTTTTCAATTGGAAAAATTCCAATACCCATTCCACCTTGATGTCTTGCTCTTCTTGGTAATAAGGAATTGGTATCCCTGTTTCTGGCATCAAGATATGTGTATGTAAGCATCGGTTCAATTAATTCATACCCACTATAGCTTAATTTGGCTTCAAATCCTTTTGTTCTTCCTCGATTAATGTTTTCAGGTAGAAATGTCTCAGTATTAAAACCAATAAGATTTTTACAATCTGTCATAAAAAATGCAATATCACTATGAACGTTGAGTAAAGTTGATCTTAATCCAATATCACCACCACGACTTGTTTCAGGATTTAAATCCCTGTTTGAGAAATTAGGGAAAAACAGATCGTTAAAAGTTGGAGCCCTGAAACCTGTTCCAAATGATCCTCTAAGGTTTGAGTTTATAATGGCTAAATCCTGAGCAGCAGTTAGCCGATATGTGGTTTTTCCACCAAAGGTTGAGTCATGATCATGTCGAGCGCCTATTCCAAAATTTGTTTCATCAAAAGGCTTGTAAGTTTGCTGATAGAAAATACTGTTAATTTCTCGAGTTTCATTAAAATTCCCAACATTCTTTCCGTCTACTCTTCTGTATGAATATCCAAGGAGTCCTGCAAGTTCATCTGTATAATGAAGATGATTTAATTGTTGAATATTAAGAGTTTGAGATCTGAAATCATAGTTATTAAACTCACTGTCAAGGTCAACTCCTTCAAAATCATCAAAGTTATATCCTGTAATTAATTCACCTTTCCAAAAATTATATCCTTTAGAAAGATTAAAATTACTCTGAATAGAGTTTCTTTTCTGAGTGAAATTCAGAGCATCAACAAGACCACGATCAAATTCAAAGGTATCAAGACTTGTTCTTGCTCGTGTATATCGGACATTACCTTTAAATTCGACACAAGAAGGAGTCTCTCCCTCAACACCACCAGAAACGGTCAGATTATCATATGGGTCACGTTCAGTATTACCATTTCGTCTATTTGAAACTGATATGTTATCTGAATCAAGATAAGATATACCTCCAGAGCCTCTTATATAATCACTTCCTCCAGAAGCTCTTGCCTGATAACGATGAGTGCCATATGAACCAGCTTCCATAAGACCACCTGTCGAAAGTTCTTTGTCAATTGGTTTTGAAATTATATTTATTACTCCACCCATGGCATCGGCGCCGTAAATTGAGCTTTGTGGCCCTCTCAGCACTTCAATAGAACCCACTTCAAGAGTTGCAATATCAGCAAAATCAAATAATCCACTGTTACCCTCGTTTACTGGTACACCATCGACCAGGACAAGTGTTTGATTTGGCGAAGCTCCTCTTAAAAATACTCCAGTAGAGCGACCAGGACCTCCGCTTTGAATTACCTGAAGACTTTCTGTGTTTCTGAGAGATTCTAGAAGATTTGGTTCTTTTCTGGCATCGATCTCTTCTTCTGTAACGACACTGATGGAACTACCTGTTATTGATACAGGTTCAGAAACGCGATTTGCTGTAATAACAATAATGTCTGACTGTTTTTTTGATGGCTGATTTTTATCTGCCGATAAACTTTCATCATCTGCCTTAATGTCCATCTGCAAAATCAGAGATGGTAAACAAAAAATAATTAATTTTTGTGAAATTCGAGCAAAACACGAAAACGAGCGTAGATACCCTAAAGTACGCATAATTCCTCCTCTCCCTCCCCTCGGAGGTACGCAGGTTATTAAGAACTGATGTTCAGGTATCCTGGCTTATGATCATCCTACTTGGAAAATTCTTCCCGAATAGTTAATTATGGAATTATCCATAAAAGCTATTCAGTGAATTGAACTATATAAAAATTATAAATAGTATTCCTTTCGTCACACCTACAGTTGCGGGGCAGCAGAGGCTTGTCCTCTTTCCCTTTAGTCGTTAATTAATATATATAATAATTAACGATTAAACACCAATCAATGGCTTAAATTACCATCACTTAAAGGCTAGCATCTTATTGAAAAAGTGTAAATTATTAAACTTGTCAGTGTCTATCTTGAGATTTGGTAAGTTTTAGAAGTTCTTCAATGTCAAGAGTTGTCATTTTTCCAAGAACATCGATCGAATCACCATCTCCGTATATTCGAGCTGCATAGGATGCTATAACTTCAAAATCATTATCATTAAATCCCAGTGAGTAGGCTGACTGAAGAAGGTCACATGATTCAAGCCAGTTCTCAAATTTTTCGATAAAATAAAGTCCAGACATTTCATTTGATTCAAATTGATCAAATATCATTTCTCCAAGACGGTTAAGGCGATCCCTGCCAAGATTCTTGTTCCAAAGGTATCTGAAATATGCTGGAAATAAAGTTGCAAGCCCCCTTCCATGAGCTAGTTCATGTTTAAAAGCGCTCATTGCATGTTCAATCGCATGAAGTGGAAATTGAGAAGTATTTCTTCCTGCTGAATGAAATCCATTAAGAGCAAGCGTAGAGCACCACAATAGATCACCCCTCAAGTTAATGTCTTCAGGATTTTCAATAATCTGTGGCAGAGTTTCAATGACAGTTTTAATTATTGCTTCGCAATATCGATCAGTAAAGATAGCACCATTACCTCCTAGCAAGTAATTTTCAAATACGTGGCTAAGTATATCTGCAGCTCCATCCTGCGTCGTGTGTTTAGGCAAGCACGTTGTATATACTGGATTAAGAAAAGATAAAGCAGGTTTAAGAAATTCATATGAAAGTGGAGATTTGCCTATTACTTTATCATTAGAAATAACAGAATAGGGAGTAACTTCGGATGCAGTAGCAGCAGTTGTTGGAATGGTACAAATTGGCAGCGCACCTGGTAGTTTGCCGACTAATGGACTGCCAAGAACATAACTCCATATATCAATCGGTAGCTCTGCATTTCTTCCAAGTTCATGCTGTTTTGAAAGGTACAACAAGGCGGAAATTGCCTTTGCCGCATCCATAACTGATCCTCCACCAAATGCAAGAACTATATCAATTTTGGAATTCTTGTGATCCTTGGCACACTTATCAATAGTTTGAGCAAGAGGGTTTGCCTCAATGCCTTGAAATTCAAAAATCCCAAGATCCAATTTTTGAAGTTTTGAAATTAGTGGATCATAAAATCCGAGTTTTTTTATACTACCACCGCCGGTTACTATAAGTATATTTTTTCCTAGATTTGACAATGCTGAAATGAAATCATCAAACTTGTTTTCTCCAAAGTAGAGCTTTGTAGGAATATGGGCATAGAAATCTTTCATATTGAAACCTCAAATATAAATATAATAAGAAGATTATTGGGAATTATAAATTATTTACCAAACAATAGAAATGACCAGATATACCCCTCGTGATTTGATTTTCCGTATGGAAAATCAAATTGGGGTATGTGAGCCGGAGGC
>DAOLCO010000017.1:0-59494 GCA_035327825.1 Oligoflexia bacterium
GATAGAATGGGAGTTTAAGACTTTTTGGGACAGCCTCTTTCGCAGGGATGACGACAGCGACTGAGTTGACGACCTCTAGGGGGTGTGACGACAGCGGCAGAGTTGACGACCTCTAGGGGATGACGACAGCGGCAAAGTTGACGACCTCCAGGGGGTGACGACAGAGGCAAGGTTGAAGGTACTATACTTTCCCTACCTTCGATCTTTACAAAAATACTACATAAGTTTAATGTCTAACACACTCTAATGGCGGAAGAGCCTTTCTCTAAGTCACGTGTGAAATTTCTAGTAATCATAGTGCCTTAAGTGGGATTTGTTATTTTGGGAGATGTGTCTCCTAAAATTAGGATATGCTCCTCCTATAATCCTTTCAAGTTTTTTAGACTGTTTAGTTAACAGTTGAAATTAAGAGTTGGAAATTAAAAGTAAAAGCTGGAACCCTGTACCATTCAATACCATTAAACTAACAATAACTTTAGAATATTAGCCTTTCCTATTAAAATTCACTTAACTGAATTATATTCGCGAGAATAATTCAGTATGATGAATATTAATCGCTATATAAATCTCAAATTTCCAAAGTCATATAATAAGAATATTATCCTGGTAGGTGGTTCGAGTCAGGCTGAAAAACTACTTTAGCTAAATCTTTTATTGAAGCAAAAAATCAAATTATGTGGGGTATATTTATAAGAAGCAAGTTAATAAAATCATTTAAGGTTAAATATGCCCTCTACCTACACAGATAACGCAAAAATTTGCGCAAAATTTTATTCTCTTACTCTTAATTCAGAAGAAACGGCTGATTTTGTTTTTAAAAAAAGTCGGGCTGTTGCGGGTCAAAATGTTTTATTTGTAGGGGGAATGTTTGATATCGCCCGGGATCTAAAAAGGCGCGGATTAAATATCACCATAGTTGATTATAGTGATGAAATGATAAATGTTGCAAAGTCAGTTTTGCCGGACATTCCTTCGATCAGGTCAGATTTGAGAGAGCTTCCGTTTAGAAATCAATTTGATATTGTCTTTGTTGTTGGCAGGGTATTTACTCATATGATTACAGAAGATGATCTTCAAAAAGCAATTTCAGGGTGTAAAAACTCACTGAAGGAAAATGGATACTTGTTCGCTGATAACTATGAAGATACCCGAATTCAAACCACAAATTATTTTAATGGCCAAATCGAATGTTCCGACCTTACCTGTAAGATAGTTAGAGATTCAACTACAAGCTCTTTAAGTGATAGTCCAAAAATAGTTAAGTGGGATGCCCATTACAGTGGTGATATGGATGGGATGCCATTTGATTTTAGAGATACAATGAGCCATAGAGCGTTTTCGCGACAAGAGTTTGCTCTTGAATTACAGAAATATGGTTTTCAAATTCAGGAACAAGGTGATAATTTTGATGAGACCAGCTTTTATACCTTTGCTAAAATAGTAGGGTAGTATTCCCTGTTCTTTAATAAATTTGCATATGTAGGGAAAGTTTAAATGCCCTCTACTAGCAGTAAGCAGACGTTAAGTACAAATCCAAGCTCATTTGTAACCACCTAAATATGTTAGCTAATTATATCAGATTAGCGTATTTACATTAATCTGATATAATGTTAATATAATAAAATGAACAATTTATTTGATAAACTCGTCAGTTCACTTGAAGAGGAGATTTCTCTAGCTAATAAAGAGCGGGAGAATGATGGTTTACCTCCACTGGACCGGTTGCATCTGCAAATTCTTGGTCAGTCAGCTCTTTTATTTAATTCGGACATTTCGGGATTGATGACTCTTGTTCACACCAGGGATCTTGATGCCCTTATTCAGGGAGACTGGAGTTTAAGAACTATTCTTAAGCGAGCCATTAAAAGGATAGGTCTTGAATATGATGACTTAAGTAGGGAAGTATGGGTGCCGCCGGGATCTTCTTTTATTCTTCTTTATGAAAATGTTGTGATGAAAATTGAAGCTTTGGAACCATTTTTTGTTTTCTTAAGCAAGGCTGTAAAAGCTCCTGAGAAAAACAGACAGCTAGTTCTTCAGGGAATTGATTTTTATGGAAAGAAACTTGTTGATGAAATTAATCGACATGGTGGAGACTCAGGATTTTTCATCGATGGATAATATACTGGATAAAGTTCAAGCAAAGGTAAGAAAACATAAGCGATTGAAAAATGATCCTCGTGTGCAGTCTGTACTTTCTTTTCTTGTTCGAAAAGGTTTCCTGATCTCAAATGAAAGATTCAATGAGACGAGAGGAGTCCCAAGTCTTTCTGATCTCTTGTTTGTTGCTGAGAATTTTGAACCGAGAGTTTATAATGTAATTCCAGCCTTTATAATTCATTTCAGGAAATCACTCGAGGATCTGGATGCTCTTCCAGCGGAGTTACTGAAAATTACCCATGCAATTGAAAAGGGAAGGGAACTTGATGTTATCTATAAAGGGATTCATTTCAGGGAAATGAAATTTTCTGCTGAAATCAAGCTTAATGATAAAAGAGTAAAGGTGCTTGGAGAAAAGAAAGTCGTCAAGACTTTCAGATTATCTCCTAAAGTAATTGCAAAACTTGAAGAAGTTGCGTTAAGAGAATCAAAAAATGTAACAGAGGTTCTTGAGGAAATGGTTTTGAATAGCCAGCAAAAATTTTTTGTTTAACAAAATCAGGTATCGACTTAGAACCCGTTCGGATAGATCAATTTACCTTAAATTGATTTACATTCTTTAGTGATCCAGATGGACTACCCCTTGAACTTTATGAAGCTTAATAAGTTAATTCCTGAACTTGAAGTGACAGACTTTGAAAGATCCAAAGATTTCTATCTGGGAATCCTTGGGTTTAAATTATTATATGATCGGCCAGAAGAGCATTTTGCCATGCTTGATCTTGAAGGTACGAATCTTATGATAGAGAAGGCCAGGGGTTCGGGAAGAAGATTTACTACTGCAGAATTAGAATACCCTTTTGGACGAGGGATCAATTTACAAATACAGGTGTTTGATGTCGACTTGATCTATGAACGCTGTATGGAAAATAGCTGCAAAATTATTATTCCAATTGAGGATATCTGGTATAGAGCAAAAAATTACGAATTGGGTAATCGCCAGTTTGTGGTCATGGATCCTGATGGATATATGATAAGACCATTCTCTGATATTGGTAAACGCCTTGTTGAGTTTAAAGGGTAAAATAGATATGCAACTCTGCTAAATTACATGTTTTTAGTAATATTGAAATATTTCTGACACCATGATATGTGTCTTAATCTCATAATAAAATTCGCTCTTTAATTCCGATTCACATAAAATTACGAGTAGATAATTTCTGTCTTTAGTCTTTTGCTGGGATTTCACCAGTTCCCATTACAAGACTGAAGCAGAAGAGAAACCAAGGTTCTTTTTTGTTTTTTGGTCTCTGTAAGAGTCATGCACTCTTTAGCAGATAGCAGTTGCGTGGGACATGTTCCAAAGAAATCCCGGGGATTTCTCACCACGCAAAGCCCTTCATTTTTGCCATATTTTTTCGATTTTTTGGTGTTTTTTGCTTCTTTTAGAGGTCGAAAATGCCAGATTTAATCGATTAAACCTGCTGATTCCTCAAGGGTTTCAGGCTCTTGAGTGCTACCTGTTCAGCTGAGTGGCATTTTGAGGAAGGGCTGGAACGTTCAGCTATTCAGAAGCAAAAGGATGTTGGTTCAGCTGAGTGGCATTTTGAGGAAGGGCTGGAACATCCGCGCCCAATAGCCGATATGTAGAACAGTTCAGCTGAGTGGCATTTTGAGGAAGGGCTGGAACGCTTCGGGAGACGAACCAAACAACCTGTAAGTTCAGCTGAGTGTCATTTTAAGGTTTTTATTTCTCTTCTCTTCTTCCCATCCTTTTCAAACCCGGTCTGATCCCAACCTTTGCAATTTGTATATTTATTTGATAGTAAACCTATGGCTCTTTACTCCAAAAACATCTGTGTAATCAAAGTCTTCTCCACTTTACTTTGTCTGGACTAAGCATTTTCTATTTTTCCAATATTCATCCCGGCAAACTAAAGTGGAGACAGTTATTATTTAAGGTTTTTCCTTAAAGCTGTTTCTTCCGGTCCCCTTTCTGAAGGAGGCTATAATGCCTAAAGGGAAGAACGGTAATGCCGTGACAACTCGGCGTTCAATTGCATTCAAGGTCAGAAACCATGAATCTGATGCAGCTTTACTTTTAAAAAAGAATATTGAAGAAAGAACCCGTTTTGCTTCAAGCATTCACAGGGTAATGGCTCTTTGTCTTGGTATTTGTGATGAAGAACGTACGGCAGTTGAACTTCAATGGCTCAAGGAAAATTTCCCTGAGTTTCATGACAATTTTCTGCTTACAGAAGCACTCTTTACTAAGGCAGAACTGCAATCTGCAGTTTTTCTGATCTGCCAGTTCGGAGCCCAGGCTAAAGATGCATTTTATGCATTCTCGCTTGAAGGCAAAAAGCCTGACTCCCTTCTAAAGGGCATTCAGGCTCTGAAAGATTCCTATACGGGGTACTGGAAGCTTGATAAAGATGGTAAACCAGTTATTAAGGACGGGGAAAAGGTTTGGGTTAAAGGATTAATTGAAAAAGCCTGTGAGGCTTATCAAAAAACCTTTTCTGAACTCGATGAAGGACTTTTTCAGAATCGGCCCCATGATGAAACTACCATGGAGCTTGAAGCTGACCTTGGAAGAATCGGCCAGGCTGAAGCTTTTCTCGAACAGATTCTTAATGGCGAAAAGAAACTTCCTTTCGCCTGGATAAAAGAACTCGTTGACAGTACCTACAAGTCAGCTGAAGGAAAACTCATCATTGAAGCTGCTTTTCAAAGGCTTCTTGGGTATCTCAATTCAGCCCGAACATACCGAAAGGAATGTTTTAAGCTTAAACTTGATGAGTTCATATTGGCTAATACTGATCAAACGTACCAAAGATTTCTTGGTTTCGTTCAGGAACACGAAGATATTATCCATGCTATTTCATCAACCGAACCCAGATACGAACGCTGGAAGGGATATCGCAATTCAGATGTTCTTAAGTGGGCGGGTGAAGAGTCCTCTCTCGAAGCTCTTGAAAAACTTGAAAGAGATGACTTGCTAAAGATTTCAGGGATCGAGGATTTTGACCGTTGCATTAAGCTTTACCTCAAGTTCAAAAAAGGCGAAGGAGACCCAACAGGTCTTACCTTTATTGATATTGATAAACATCCTTTTGATTTCACCATTCCGGGTGAAATGACCAAGAAAGATGGCTATCAGGTAATAGAGCTTCCAAAAGGCAAAAAACCTGGTCTTATTCAGATAAAGCTGGATAATGGAGATAAGGTTCTTCTTGAGTTTTTCTCACGAGAGTTGCGGGATGAGCTCTTTGAGAAGAGGAAGACAAGCGGAAAGTTTCCCTATCTCTACAGGGTATCACTTGCGAGAGATGGAAGTGGCTCTTCGACATTTCCTGCTGCTCTGGGTGGTCTAAGGATTCGCCCAAGAAAGTATGGACTATTTCTCGACCTTACAGTGAATGTTGTGTGTCCTGATGCACCTTTCATTCCCTGGAATAAGGATGGAAAACATTTCGATGTTTCAGCAGGAATGGTACTAGCTTCTGTTACTTTTGGCATTAATGGCGAGATTTATGTCCGAAAGATGAAAAAGCTTCCAGATGGTACTCTCAAGCACCTGAAAACCATTCCTGTTCAGATTGAATCATTTCAATATGAAAATCTGGCTCCTGTTATGGTGACAGAGGGTGCTAAGGTTCGCCGAGCTGAAAAGGGAGAATTTGGACGTTTGCTCCATTTACTTGGGCAAAACTATGAACTTCCTCCCTGGGAACTGTGTGGGACTCTGAATGAAAAAATGAGTATTATGATCGATGAGATTAATTCTCAGCGAAATAGTTCAAGGACACATCTTCCTCATATTCAGATTGATTCCGACAATACTGAACTTCTTCTCCGGCACTTCGAGAAGCGAAATGATCGTACAGGAAGACAGGAAAATGGAATCAATGTTCATCAATCCGGAAGTCTTGGAAGGCTTCATGAACTTCACTTGACGATCCTTCGTTTAAAACGTGAACTCATGAATATTTCCACCAGGATCAAGGAAATCAGGGCTGAAAATCCTGACGACTCGAACCTGAAGGACATGCAGAAGAAAAAAATACGACTACTGAAGGATATAAAGCAGATGCGAAGGCATCAGCTAAAAGTCCGTGACGTTCGCGTACGCTCATTTTCTCATGCAATCATGAAGAGTGCTCTAAGTTCAGAGAAAGAACATGGTGGCGCCAGTGCGCATATTATTGTTCTGCCTCAGATCAAGGATAAGGATCCGAATAGAAAGGCTGGTAAGAGCCGATGGAATAAGCTCCAGAACACGCTTCTTCTTGCTGGACGATCTGCAGATATTGCTGAAAAGCTTGAAGAGCTTTCAGCACTCTTCGGGCTTTCAGCCCTCAGAGTAAATACCTACATGGTGGACCTTGTCTGCCCCAGGTGCAGAACTCTGGGTGTTCACTATTGGAAGAAAGGAAGTGAAATAAACTTTCGCCAGGAAATACAACGTAAAGACGGTGAAGCATTACCATTGCCGATCCTTCCAAGCTTTGGATGCTCATCTGGCTGCTTTAGAGAAGTTAATGTTTCTCACCTTAGTGGTGGAGAGATGATTTCTCGGATTTGTTTTGGAGGGGAGATACAAAAATCCCCAATAAAACCTCAAGAACAAAGGAATGCACTGCTTAAGTTATTAGGTAGATAAACTTTCTTAAAGCTTTCACATATTCATGGCGTATGCTATAAAGCTACGCCGTGAATATTTTTATGTTATTTAATAACTGATCTCCATTTTTAATTTTAAATTACGAGTAGATAATTTCTGTCTTTAGTCTTTTGCTGGGATTTCACCAGTTCCCATTACAAGACTGAAGCAGAAGAGAAACCAAGGTTCTTTTTTGTTTTTTGGTCTCTGTAAGAGTCATGCACTCTTTAGCAGATAGCAGTTGCGTGGGACATGTTCCAAAGAAATCCCGGGGATTTCTCACCACGCAAAGCCCTTCATTTTTGCCATATTTTTTCGATTTTTTGGTGTTTTTTGCTTCTTTTAGAGGTCGAAAATGCCAGATTTAATCGATTAAACCTGCTGATTCCTCAAGGGTTTCAGGCTCTTGAGTGCTACCTGTTCAGCTGAGTAGCATTTTGAGGAAGGGTTGGAACCGGCGGCTAACAACACCATTATCCTCGCTCGTTCAGCTGAGTAGCATTTTGAGGAAGGGTTGGAACTTTAAAGATGGCTTCTGTTTGGTATTGGGAGTTCAGCTGAGTGGCATTTTGAGGAAGGGCTGGAACAAGAGAGCTAGCCTGATTGTGGGCAGTTTAGTTCAGCTGAGTGGCATTTTGAGGAAGGGCTGGGACATGCTGTCTGTGAATTATTTTTAAGTCAATTTTCATCTGGATGGTATTTGGAGGTTCTCATTTCTCTTCTCTTCTTCGCTTTTCCTTGGAATATTGGCGGCTTTGATAATGGGAAGTGTTTTTACTTCTCGTTTCTTTGAGAAATCAAGGCTTGCTAATAATGTTTGATTTTAAATTATCATAGTGGGCGATTATGTTCAGGTATTTAATAATTTTGTCTTGCTCAATATTTCTATTAATTAGTACTGTTATACCCCACATGATTTGATTTTCCGTATGTAAAATCAAATTGGGGTATGTGAGCCGAAGGCGAACCAGCCTGCGACGAGCTCAGGCCGAGTGGATACGCATATAGTGAACGTAGCGGCTGATTCCAAAAAAACGGAAATTCTCATCACGTTCACTATATAATAGGTGTTTGTTTAATAACTAGCTATATATAAAAGGATGAACTTATCTTTTAACTGTGATATAATTAAACTATGATCACAAAGGACTGGCTTCAGAATAAAAGAAATACTCAAAAAATCCTTGAAAAAATTAAATTCACGGATTTATCTAGTCTTGACTCTAAAGCCCTCTTTGCAAGGTTTCTGGTTATTTGGGATTTTGGCTATATGATAAATGGCTTGTCGAAACAGGAAGATGTTTCAGACACCATTAAACTCCGCCTGATACTTTTAGCAAAATTCAAAAAGTTAGAATTAACTAAATGAGTAATCTGACAAACACTAACTTAATCCTTACTGCTCTGGAGAAAATTAATTTTTTTTAAGCAAGAATAATATTGAGCATTGCTTAATTGGTGGTATAGCAGTTCAGATTAGAGGAGAGCCCAGATTTACAAGCGACATTGATATTTGCATTCTATCTGATTTATCTGATCAAGAAAGAATAATAAATATTATAATTAAAACTTCAAATCCCTTGTAGTCAACCCAAAGGATCTTGCTGAAACTGCTCAACTTTTACCTATTATCATTGATCAAGTAAATGTTGATTTATCTTTAGGATTAACTGGATTTGAAAAGCAGGTTATAGAAAGGGCGCCAGTAGAATTCCTTGCTGAAAAAATTAACATTAAAGTCGCTACAAGTGAAGATTTAATTATTTTTAAATGTCTAGCAGGGCGTCCAAAAGATATTCAGGATATCGATTCCATACTTAGAAAGAATTTAAAAACTCTTGACTACTTATATATAGCTCAAATTCTAAAAGACTTTGAATCTGTACTTGAAACAAATGATCTACTTGATCTTTTCAATAAAAGAAAGGTTGAAATCCAAACTTCCATATCTCCTAACGGAGTCTCATGAATAATGCTGGTTAAGGATTACTTCTTACCAACTAAAATCTTAGCCAACCTTGTTTCAGACCAGCCATGCTAAGAGCCATTTGTTTTTTTATAAAGGGTAGTTTGGGTAAAATGGCCAAGGCAAAATCTCTTCCCCAGCCAAGGAGTTCATAATCACTCTGAAAAAATGGTGACAGAATTGCTGTCAGCATTGAATAATATCGGGTTGGTGTGGCTCGGGCCTGCTCAAAGCGGTTGAAGCATTGTTCGACAGTTCCACCTTGAGATATTGAAAGAGCAAGACATTCAGCATCTTCAAGAGCAAGGTTAACCCCTTGTCCAAGGTGCGGACTACTGGCATGAGCTGCATCTCCAATAAAAATTACCCTGTTTCGAAAATATGGCGTGATGCGAGCGTGGCGGTAGCTTGCATATGTAAGTTGATCAAGGGAGGTTATTGTATCAAGGATATCCTTAACCATTGGAGCAATAGAAAGAACTTCTTCTTTCCAGGAATCAAGTCCAATCTGCCAGATTCGCTCTTTTTCGTTTCTCCTTATTCCCCAAAAGAAGCTGCATAGACCCTCTTCAACAGGAAGCACGCCAAGTAATTTTGTCGTTCCGTCAACAAGTTGCCAGAGTGAATTTGACCAGCGTTGATTTGAAAGATGAGAAATTGGAGAAAGCGTCCAAAGGGCTGCATAGTTGTACTCAAGAGTTTTTACTTCAGGTGCCAATTGTGAGCGGATTGCTGAGCGAGAACCATCTGCTGCAATTGCAAAATCAAAACTTCCTTCATAATTTGAATTTTTAATTACCACGAAAGAGGAGTCCTGAATTACTTTCTCAATAAACATATTAGTGTTAATCTTGACACCGCTTTTTTTTGCCCTAATCAACACAAGGGAGTGTATTGTTGATCGTTTTACTCCAAGTCCATATAAATCACTTGACGCACAAGAGTATGGAATTGATACAAGTGATCGGCCACTTTTTGTTTCAGCTTTTATGCCATTCAGGCGAGGTGAAACAGCTTCGATGGGATCAAGCATGTTAAGGCGTCTTAGTACATTTTGTCCGCTGGGCTGAAGCAAAAATCCTGCTCCAACAGGGAGACACTCGTTAGCCTGTTCAAATAGTTCAATTTCATGGCCCTGTTCAGCAAGTAAAAATCCAGCAGTTAAACCAGCAATTCCCGCGCCAATGATAGCGATTTTCATATGTTTATTCGTATCATAGTAATCAACAGCCTGAAAGATTGTAACAATTGGGCCAGTTTCGCAAAAGGCCTCATATCATTTTATAGGGTATAAAATGACCAGAATGAAAAACACAAGGGACTTATTCAATACTTGATGAAAAGAAAAATGAAACGCGAGACATCTCCACCAACTCCTGTTGAACCCCAGCGAAGGTACTACCTCGGAGAAACAAGGCTTTTTTCTTCCACGGAGACTGGTTTTGTCAGGGCATTTATTTAGAATTTCTGCCCTTATGCTTGTGGAGTTACCAAGTCAGTTGATACTGTGATACTCGACAAGACAGGTATTCGGTTAAAGGAATCGGCTTCCTCAAGCTTTCCTGCAAGTAATATTAAAGTTTTATAGACCTGATTGTACTAACACCAGATAATAAAACGAATTATCCTCAGGCTGTTTACCGAATTACTTTCCCCCAGTCCCACATAAGTCCCTATTGCCTTCCACGCGTTCCGGATATTGCCCATTAATTGAGTGGCACATAACCGAAGGAGGCCTGGCATCAGGACTCAGAGGCGGAAATAATTTATATTTTTAATAGTATCGGTCCCACTTTTATTAGTTTCCGATGCCTCGCATTTTTTATTCTAGGCCCGCTTACTGGCATAGTCTAGAAGAAAGATTATTAGACTTAAAAAAAAGACCGATGCTGGTCAATTAATAGTCAGTTGGGCTATTCTCTTTTGAGTGATAGCATAAGAAATTAACGATAACTGCAAGAGCAATATTTTATACAGTATTTTTTAATTTATTATTGATTTATGAGAGGACAAAAATCAGCACATATTCTTGCGGTTGATCCGAGTTTGACTCAGTCAGGCTGGGCTCTTTTTTCATTGAAAGAGCAACGTCCTATCGCCTGGGGCCTAATTAAGGGTGAAAGCACATCGATTCCCCTTGGCGAACGATTGCTTGTTCTTCATAAAAAAGTTCAGGAACTTTTTTTGACCTGTTCACTGTCTAAAGGTGACTATGTCGTTTGTGAGGGTCCAGCTCCAGTAAGTCTAAATCCATCAAGTTCAATAAAAGTTGAGCAGGTTCGAGGTATATTTGAGGGTATCGCAAGATCAAATGGAGTGGAAGTTCCAGGAAGATTAAATCCACGGACAATTCAGTCCGAATTACTTGGCTTGAAAGGTCGACAGATTCCTCGTGATGAAGTTAAAAGAATAGCAAGAACAGTGGTAAATCAATTATTTCCTGTCTGCCCTGTTAAGGGAAGTATCGAAGGTCAAGCCCGTGACTTTTCAAAGATTTCCCAGGACGCAATTGATGCAATTTTAGTAGGTGTTCTGGCCAGAGCAAAAGTTTCTCATGCGCTTACCTCAGGTGTTCCACTCTCTTTAATGTTTGAAGGGGGTGGGTCGGCTTCTCCTGCTGGTAGATCCGGTCGGCGAATGCGCTGGTCTGCATCTCAGATCAAGGCCAGATAAGGTCAGGCCAGTCAATGATATATTTTTTTAAAGTTATTCTTATACTATTACTTTTTAACTGCTTTTTTAATTCTAATGCAGTTTCTCAAAATTCAAAACTTGACCAGATTAACCCAGCTTTTGAGAAGCTGATTTTAAGAATATGCTCCCTTAATCTTTATCGACTTGGGGAAAAACGAAATAAGACAAAATACCGTAAAGAACATTTAAGCCAGATTAGAGATTTATCAAAAAGGATTATTAAAGGTAATTGCGATGTCGTTGGTCTGCAAGAAGTCATAGGGGATGATCTTGATGAATCAAGGGAAATTATCTCAGAACTTGTTAAGGAAGTCGAAACGCAGGGTGGTAATAAAAATTTTGACATAGTTCTTGCAAAATCAAATGACAAGTGGAACAGAAATGCATTTATTTATGACAAATCAAGATTTAATCTTGACTATCAGGAAAGTGCCTACCGCCAAAGTCTTCCAAGCCTTGATCCACGTTCACGATCCTGGACTCATGTACGTGGACCTCTGATAATTGTTCTTTCCACGCGCCTTAGTCCAAATCGTTCGATACTGCTTATAAATTATCACTTAAAATCAAAAGCAAGTGGATGGAAAGATCCAACTGGAACAAATTATGAAATATCACGTCTTCATGCCGCTGCTGGTATTAGGGAATTACTTGATTCTTCTGCAAAAAGAGCACACTACCCCCTGATAAAAGTATTGTTAGGTGATAGAAATACTGGCCCAAGTGGAGCCGCGGCTGAGGTATTATCTGGACGTTTAAGGTTTAAGGATTTTAAAACAGGTGCGGGCTGCAGAATTACTCCAGAAGGAACCGGACTCTGTCCACCTGAAAAATACAGCATACCTGATATGGTACCAGTTATTCAGAAAAAGGCTGCTGAGAGCAAAAGAGATATTGGTACTTACAAAAGGGGACGAAATCTCGAAATTCTTGACGAAATACTGATTTCATCAGAGGCCCTTTCACTGGCCAGGGGCAATGATGGAGTGCTTCAGGCGGGTGTAATCGGAGAATACAGAAAGGGCAGTGATCATCTTATGAGCTGGGTAATGATTGATTTTAGCAGAAATATTGCCGACTAGTATTTTCAGGCTTTTTTGTATAATATGCCTGTTCTAACTAAAGAAGAAACTAATTTGAGAGATTTAATAAAATGTGGGTAAAAGCCTCAGGAGAGCTGACAGATAATACAATTCAAATTAATACCGCTGTATCATCGCATATTCTTGTTCAAGGCGATAATGTTGCTATTTTTGATGCTTCATTATGGTCTGTGAGGGAAGAATTATGGGGTAGAATTGCAGAGGAAGTTGAAACCATCGAATATATACTTCTAACTCATGCACACTTTGATCATGTAGGTGCTGTCCCGTTTCTTAGAGAAAAAGCCTCCCACTTGAAGATGATATGTGGTCGAGAGACAGCAAATCTTCTTTCGGATATTGAAGTAATTCAAAAAATTTCTGCCAAGAACAAAGAAGCAAGCCATGTGCTTGGTGACACTTGTGATATAAGTCTTGATGAGTGGAAAGAGTCACTAACGCCTGATGTTGTTTTTAATGAAGGAGAAATATTGAAGCTTGGTGATGGTGTAGAAATAAAATTAATTGAGACACCGGGTCATTCTGTGGATTCCGTCTCCTATTTTGTCAAGCCTGATCTGCTTCTGGTAGTAGGTGATGCATTTGGTACTTTTGCAGGTAGGGAACTTGTTACTCCTTCATATAATCACAGTTATAATGATTTCATGAAGAGCATTGCGAAAGTTTCGGCGCTTGATCTTCAGGTTCTTTCCTTTGCTCATAGTGGGAGTTTAAGCGGAGAAATGGTTGGAAAGTTTCTTCTTGATATTATTCGTGAAGCAGAGACAAGCAAGAATAATTTTACTGAAAGAATGAAAACCGGTGAACTTATTGATGACATCGTCAGTAGTGTCGTCATGGAATGGGCCAGTGAAGGGCGTTTCCCTGATGGACCTTTTACCGATGCTCTTAAAGATTCGATTGAAGGAATGGTGAGATCAGTAGCAGCAAGTCAGACTGCCGATAATTAGGTGCCTTGGCTCGTAAATAATGCAGGTTAGATACAATTTCAATGAAATGCCGGCGAGCCGATAACTTTTCCTTGAGATAGGGCTGGTGTATTATGTCAGGTTATGAACGGGATTGAGGCAGGAAAACTGATTAATGAGTATGGAGCAAATGCGCGACCATTTGTATTTATCCTTGATTTTGAACTTCTAAATTGCCTGGTTTATCCCCTTGATGAGCTTCCAGACTGGATCTCTTTCTCAATCAGAAATAAAAGAGTAGGAAGGGCAATTACCGAGGCAGTTGATTCGGTTTCTGAATTTCCCCTGTTTGATATTAAACCAGTATCATTCAGTAAATATGAAAGAGCTTTTAGTGAAGTCCTTTCTGAAATTCAAAGGGGTAATACCTTTCTTCTTAATTTAAGTTTCCCAAGCTTACTTAATACAACTCTCTCATTGAGTGACATATTCAAAATAGCAGACGCACCTTACCGCTTATTAATTGATGATATCTGCACTGTTTTTTCACCAGAATGTTTTGTAAAAATTAATGATGGTATCATATCTACTTTCCCCATGAAGGGTACTATCTCTGCTTTGATTCCTGGTGCGGAGAAGCTTCTGTTAAGTAACGAAAAGGAAATTGCAGAACATGCCACGGTTGTTGATCTTCTAAGGAACGATCTATCTATTTATGCCAGTGAAGTCAGGGTCGACAAGTTTATGTATATTGATTCCGTAGTTACTCATGCCGGGCCACTGCTGCAAATGAGCTCAAAAATATCAGGAAAACTTCCTTCAAACTATAATTATATTATCGGAGATATTTTGTTATCAATGTTACCAGCGGGAAGTATTTCCGGTGCACCAAAAAGGGAAACCTTGAGAATAATATCCAGAGAAGAGCATGAGCCGAGAAATTATTATACAGGTGTATTTGGTGTTTTTGATGGAACTAACCTGGAATCTTCAGTTATGATTCGATACATTGAAAAGCGTGATGGAAGACTCTGGTATCGAAGTGGGGGAGGAATAACTTCAATGAGCGTTGCAGAAAGTGAATACAGGGAAATGATTGATAAGGTTTATCTTCCTTTTCGGCCAAATGTTAATGTAAATCAAGGCAATAATGTATTCTGAAGAGCTTCTTTTTGAAAGCATACGAGTTTTTGACGGACATTTGGAACGCCTTGACTACCATGAGGCGAGAATGAATGATGCTCGATCATACCTGTTTGCAGATTTCAGGGAGATTCGTCTTTTAGATATTATAAGTATTCCGGATAAATATACTTCAGGGCTTAACAAGTGCCGGATTATATATAACAGGGATATCAAGTTAGTTGAGTTTGAGAAATATAATAAGAAACAAATTACCACTTTAGGTTTTGTAGACGGTGGAGATATTGAATATCCATTCAAATTTTTAAATCGTGCAGCATTAGACAATTTGCTTGATATCAGGCCTTATGGGTCTGATGATATTATAATCACAAAGAATGGATTGGTCACTGATAGCTCATATTCAAATCTTGCATTTTATAAAGAAGGACAATGGTACACTCCTCGTTTACCACTCCTTTTTGGAACAAAGAGGGCCTTTCTCTTAAATAGTGGAATTTTAATAGAGCGGGATATCTATGTTAAAGACATTTTACAGTTTGAAAAGGTCTCTCTTATAAATGCACTCCTCAATCTTGGAGATATAGAGATACCTGTAACTTCTATCAATACCTGAGTTCAGGTACTCAATTCTGGTTTTACAGATTTATTATTTTTCAGCTTTAGATAATTAGGAATGTAAATTTAAGAAGAATGTTGTCTTGGTTTGCTTTCGGTTATGTAAGTTTGAGTCACTTCTACAAACTCAGCTTTTCTTTGTAGTTCCTTGATATTTCTTGCTCCACCATATGTAAGGCCACTTCTAAGTCCTCCTAAAAGTGAATCAATCAGCTCCTGAGCAGAGCCTGATACAGGCGCCCAAAAATCTACTCCTTCGGCAACTGTTGCTTTCTTGAGTCCACCATAAAAATCATTCTGAAAGTCTTCGCTTGCCTGTCCCCGATATTTTGCTTCCCGGATACCAGTTTCTGGATTATTTCGTTTTTGTGCAGCGCTTTCTTCTGTTAACGCAAAAAGCTTTCCAAGCATTACCGTACTTGCGCCCGCAGCCAGGGCAAGTACAAGCTCTCTGCTTGATTTTATACCACCATCGGCAATCAGTGGTACTCTCAGGCGTTCTGCAATTTTTGCACAGTCGCGAACGGCAGAAAACTGCGGCACGCCAAATCCTGTCACCATTCGGGTCGTGCAGGCGGCTCCAGGGCCAACACCTACTTTTACAGCATCAGCTCCTGCATTTACAAGATCATGGTAAGCCATTGGTGTGCAAACATTACCTGCAATGACCTGTGCTTCAGAATGTGTTTTCTTGATTTCTGGAATAAACTTTAGAACTGTTTCTGAATGCCCGTGAGCTACATCAATACAGACACCAAGAGCTCCATTGTCGAGAAGTGTCCGAATTGAATCAAGATCGCGAACACCAGCAGAAATAAAAACCCTTTTTTCATATTTTTTTATAAATGCCAGCTGTTCTTCCATGCTGGTAAAACGATGAAATATAGGAGTGCTCCCGTTTGACAGTATTATTTCAGCAAGATCATATCCAATTACAGTATCCATATTGGCCGGGATAATAGGCATGGAAAGTTTAAGAGAGCGGGTAAGCCAGGTCTCAAGACTGGGCTCCGTTCTTGATGGCACATTATTAAACTGCGGTACCAGGGCTACATCATCAAAGGTAAAAGCCTTTCTCATAGCTTATTTTCACCATTTATAGTTATGCTGGTTTTGTACATTTTAAAGAAAACACTTTGCTCTTCAGAAAGAGTAATTTCATTTTTTCCAATACTGTTCTCAAGTTCAGTGGCAAGCATCTCAGCCCGAGCATAATCACGCAGCCCGCAATAACAGGCAAGAAGACCGAGTTTTCCGTGAATTACGAAGCGGTTAATCTGACTTGCAATTCGAAAATGATTTGCTGCCAGGGAGTAATTTCCCTTTTCAAAATGAAGAACTGCCAGAATCAGTCGCGCACCAGTACTTTTTTCACCCGATGGAGTTCTGTGAAGAGGATTGTTCCTGGAATGAGTTTGAGAGCTAAGGGTCACAGGTTGCCCTTCCTTTATGGAAAGAAGCCCCAGTGCTAATTGTTCCGCTTCATGATAAAAACCACTTGAGAGGTACATCCTTGCAAGTGAATACAGACCCTGTAGAACATCTGTTGAGTATACGTCTGCTGAAATTTTGTCATGAATGTTTTGAAGAAGGACATCACTCCCTGATTCAGATGCTTCCTCGCTGGTCCCAACATAAGATAAGAAATCAGGGCTGCTTTTATGAGTAATTTCTTCTTTTGGGTTTTTGATATCAGACATATTTAGCGACCAATCCACTTCCTTACAGTATCAAGCATTTCTTTTTCTGCGCTCAAATCTTTTAGTGTATTTTCATCCAGGCCACCTGGTTGAGGAATAGGTTCACCGGTTTCAATGTTTCTGGCTTTATTGCCAGAGTAATTATGCGAATCAAGGAGAAGATTCTCAATTTCAGTATGTCGTTCGAGTAATTTTGAGATATGACTCTTCAGACTGGAAAGTTCACCTTCAACAGGAACTAATGTCATTAGTGGGTTTAGTTTAAACTCTTTGGAGATATCATTCATTTTTTAAACTGAATTTCTTATTAAAATACACATTGTTGCAAATCAGCTTAGTACCTGATTCTAAAGTGTTCAAGTGCTCACCCCTTTGCCAGAAGCTAATCCCATCAAAAAACGAGCCTTATCATACTAAAAAAGTTGGTAAATGGCAATTTGAAGTCTTTTGCTTCTTTAAAAGTATGGTTAGAATGAATGCCGGATTAATCGGAGCCGGTGCCTGATATGAGATTTGTAAAAATTACATCAATAATTTTATTATTTAGCCTAATTATTACAGGTCCATTGGCTTGTAGTGGAGTTAGTCGAACCAAAGGAGCTCAGGCGGGCCCTGACAAGAGTGCTATCGGGGTTTTGCTTGGTGCTGGTTGGGGAGCTGGGGCCGGGGCGATTCTAGGTAATCAATTTGGTGCTTCTGGGCCAGGTATTGCTATCGGGGCGGGTATTGGTGCTGTTAATGGCCTTTTGGTAGGTATGGGGTTAGATGTGCTTGAAGGAAACCAGCTGCAAACAGAAAGAGACATTGCAGTTCTAAGAATGCACACAGCCGAAAATTCAAGGCGTCTTGACAGACTTGAGAACGAAAATACCAGGGTAGCCCGAGCAACTCTTGATGAGCCATTTATGGCCGTTTATTTTGATCCCGGTCGTGCTTCTCTTCGAATAGCATCAATTGAACAATTGGCTCACCTTGCCGAAGGTCTTAGAAGGAAGCGACCCGGAACATATTTACTAAAAATGCGCGGATTCAGTAGCGATCTTGGTGACCCTAAAGAAAATGAAAATTTAATTTCAGCTAGGCTTTTAAGTGTTGAGAATGTTTTAAGAAGTCACGGTATTCCATCCTCTGCTATAATTCTTGATAATGCTCCATCGGATCAAAGAGCAGCAAGTCTTGTTGTATCTGAGAGGGGAGGACAAAAAGTTACAAGAGAACGACTTAATAATCGAGTAGAAGTTATTGTTTCTATCCTGTGATTTTAAAATAAATTCTTTTCGCCTAACGAACTGTGTTATTCAAGGTTATTTTTTGCACTCATTTGCAAAGTCTCAAATTTTTTATAATCGCCGGAGTTTTCTTTTTAAATGCGAATAGACTGCAGATACGCTCCAATTCTAACTGTTATTGTTTCATTTGTACTTTATTTTTTAAATCCTTACGGTCTATCGGCTGATGAGGCTCACTATTTTCTCTGGTCCAGGAATCTGGATTTTGCATATTACTCAAAAGGGCCTTTAGCGGCTCTTTCTATCTGGGTTTCATGTTCAATTTTTGGTCATGGTGAGCATTTTGTTAGGCTTCCTGCACTTCTTTACTCCTGGGGTAGTATGTATATTTTATGGAGAATGATTTTTAAGCGTGAAGGGCCTTCAAATTATGCTCCCGTTTGGGGTCTGATATTTGGAGCAGTTGGATTGTGGTATTCAATGTTTTTCATGACTACCGATGCTCCGGTAATTTTTTTCTGGATGCTGACTTTTTTTCTTGTGTCAAAATATTATCAAATATCATCGGAGTTGCAACTTTCAAAAAAATTGGGATTTCCCATAAACAGGATTACTATTCTGTTATTTATTGGGATAAGTATTGGTTTCGGAATATGGGCAAAGTATACTGCAGTAATTCTTTTGCCAGCTTTGATATTTTCTTTGTTTGTTAGAAAAAGCTTGTTTAGAGAAAAAATTCTGGAAGCTCTAACTTTAATTTCAGTCTGTTTGTTAATGCTTTTTCCAATCCTTTACTGGAATTATTCTAACAACTGGGTAAATTTTTCTCATAATGTCAGCCATGGAAGTAAGGGCTTTTTGGAGGGAAAATATTTTTCTCCTGTATTTTTTCTTGAATTTGTGGCCTCTCAGATTGGTCTTTACAGCCTTTTTTTAATACCCATACTGATTGTTCTGCCATGGAGGTCGCTTGTTAACTCATGCCTTTATTTGCCTTTTCTAAAACGTTATAATTCCCTTTCTGATTCTAAATTAGTAAATTCAAGTGATTTTTTTATTTTACTTTCAAGTGTTCTTCTTGTTTTGGCTTGCGTTATTGTATCTTTTACAAAGCGAGTTTATCCAAATTGGACAATTCCTGCTTATCCAGGGCTTGGACTTGTGCTTGGTGTTCCAGCCTTGTCAATGCTTTCAAGATTTCCACGTCTGTACCTTTTTACTCGTCTGATAACTGCCTTTTCCGTTATGTTATCCTTTGGACTGCTTCTTGGATTTAATTATGGGTTATCCGGAAAAATTCTTCCAACAAAGAAACTTGCTGGATGGGAGGATCTCTCAAATAAAATTACTTCCATTCGAGAGTCAAGTGGCGATATGCCTTGGCCGGTTTTCACCGAAAGCTACGGGCTAGCTTCCCAGATACTTTATTATGATAAAAAAAGATATGGTGAAGTCTATTCTGTTCCAATAGGAAATCGTCGAATGAATCAGTTTGATATATGGAACAAGCAAAGAAACGTGTTTGAAAAACTTGCCGGTCTGGATATTCTGATAGTGCTTTCACCTGATACCGCTGTTGAAGAATTAAATAATTATTTTGATAATATCGAGATTTTTCACCAGTACCCTGAATCTTATTTTCTATATTCAGGTACCAGGCTAAGAGATGTCAGGTTTTATATTGGAAGAAATTTTTCAGGTCAGGCTTTCCCCGATCCTGTCCATTATTAGGCTTCTTGTAATTAGTGTAATTAAAGACTGCTCCAGCAAATTTTGGCTGGTATGGGGGTTTTGATCGAATTTTCTTTTAATAGGCCATTTTTTTGAAGCAGGCATGTAAATCCACCAGCACCAAGGCCTTCATAGGGCCATAGTCTGTAACAGGAAAAATCAGCAAGATGACTTTGATGTTCTTTAAGCATTGGTACCTCTACGGCAGAAAAATCTTTTTGAGTATTAAGAAATGAATGAATGACTTTTTCATTCTCCTCTCTTGAAAAGGTACATGTCATATACAATAAATATCCTCCGGGCGAGACGGAGTTAGCGGATTTGTGAAGAAGGGATCGTTGAATACTTGCTGCTGAATTTGCTGCAATAGGTGTAAGAGAAGATGAGTTAGCAAGGCCTTTGCCAATTAAAGCCTGACCTGAGCATGGAGCATCAAGGAGGATTAATGAAAATGAGCCATCCATTTTGTGAAAAATGCTTCTCGCATCATTATTGGTTACGCAGGCATTTTTAAGGTTTAGTCTTGAAAAATTGGAGACAAGCGCCTTAATCCGCTTTGGATTTTTTTCGTTAGCAATATGAAATAATGGTTTAAGATAGCAGTAAAGAAGTACAGACTTTCCTCCCGGCGAGGCGCAGGCGTCCAGTGAATTTGTTGGAGAATCTTTTTCTTTTCCAATTATATCTCTGATATAAAGTAAGGGGGAACCCATGAATACTGAAGATAAGTCAAGTGGGTAGGAATTTATGGATAGTTGATCAGAGGTTATATCATTTTCTTCTTTTATGTATTTGTCATCTACCCAGGGAATCTTGCAAAGTTTGACAAGTTTGGGTTTCGCTCTAGAGTTTTTGTTTTCTATAATTTGTTCAGGCAATAATTTTATTTTATCTTTCAGGAATTCTGTGCCTGATGGAATAGCAAAAACTTTTCTTGAACAATTTCTTTTAAGTAGAGATGAAATAAAACGATCTTCATTTTCATTGGAAAGATTAAGTTTTTCAGCCAGCTTTGAGAGACGACCGTGAAGCTCGTCGTAGGCTTTGAGTGAGATAGAAGGAATTGAGCCAGGCGTAGAATCTATGTCTTCTTTTCCTGATCTGTAATCGTTTGTATCAGAGACCATAAGAATTAAACATTATATTTGAAAACATGAATCCGGTACCAGATCAATTATTCGCCTGAATCGCTCAAGGCCCTCATTTATTTCGTCAATTGTCACTCCTAACTGGGGCAACGCCCTTACTGTTTGATTTCCTGCAGGGACAAGTAAGAGTCCATTTTGAAGGCCAAGAAGACATATGTAAGCCGCTGGTGTCAAACTTTCATAGGTAGAGGGTGGAGTAAATGGGTGGAACTCAACACCCTGAATAAGTCCCATGCCCCGGACATCTTTAAGCTTATTGGGAAAATTATTTTTTATATTAATAAAACCTGAGTGAAGCTCAACTCCCCGCATTCTAGCGTTATAATCAAGTCTGTCGCGTTCAACTATTTCAATAATTTTACTTGCGATTTTACATGCTAAAGGATTACCTCCGTAAGTAGTGCCATGCGAACCTGCTCCAAGATACTGAGTTAGTGAATCGCTAATCCAGCAGGCACTTATTGGAAACCCTCCACCAAGGGACTTGGCCATGGAAATTGCATCAGGCAGAAATAAATCGGAATTGGTTTTCTCGTCGCATTTAAGTATTTCAGTATAACTTTGAAATGATCCAGTTCGAAAAAATCCACATTGTACGCTGTCAAAAAGTAACAACAAATTGTATTTATTGCACAGTGCTCTTAGGCCGATAAGAAATTCCCTTTCGGCTATGATGATGCCTCCTTCTCCCTGTATGCCTTCAATTATAACAGCAACAGTTTTTTCTGTTATAGCGTTTTCAATAGAGGACAAATCGTTAAAATCTGCGTGCAGAAATCCGGCAGGAATGGGTTCAAAGCCAATTTTTACTTTGTCCTGACCTGTAGCTGCAATGGTAGCAAGTGTACGACCATGAAAAGAATTTCTCATTGAAATAATTTCATATCTGTGGGGAGTGCCATTAATTTCAGCCAGTTTTGATCCATATGCACGAGCTAGTTTTATCATGCACTCATTTGCTTCTGCGCCGCTATTTGCGAAAAATAATTTGCCTGGCCCGGTTAATTGTTTAAGCTTTTCGGCAAGTTCAATCTGGGGAAGATTATGGAACAAGTTGGATGTGTGACAAACAAGACCAGACTGGTCACGAAGTGTTTTGTTGATTTCAGGGTGGGCATGACCAAGTGAGGTGACAGCTATGCCGCCAGCAAAATCAAGGTACTCTTTTGATTCAATATCAAAAAGCCTGGAGCCCCTTCCTGACGTGAATACAACCGGAAATCGCTTGTAAACACCAAGGATTGCAGCATCACTTCTTGCAATTACCTCTGCCGTAGACAAAAAATTCATTTCAGGAAAATCATTTTGCTTGAACTGAAACTTTTCGGACATTTATACTTTGTAAGTGTTCAATTACTTTTTCGGATAATCTCTTGCTGTTGAGACCAAGACTTTCATAAAGTTCGGATTGAGTTCCATGTTCGATAAATTGATCAGGAATTCCCAGTCTTAGCAAGTGGCAATGTAGGTTTGAGTCACTTAAAAACTCAAGAACAGCACTTCCAAATCCTCCCTGAAGGGCTCCGTCCTCTACTGTTACAAGGAGTTCATGTGTTAAGGAAAGTTCATGAAGTAGTGATTTATCAAGTGGCTTTACGAATCTGGCATTAATAACTGTTGAAGGGATCCCATTTGTTTCAAGTATTGCAGCGCTTTCGATGGCAGTCTGTACCATTTGCCCGTAACCAATAATGGCCACTTCGGCTCCATCAGTGTGTGAAATGATCTCGCCCTTGCCAATTTCAAGTGATTTCATGGTTTTGTTGACGGGAACACCGACTCCATTTCCTCGTGGATACCTTATAGCGGTTGGTCCACTGGTGTATTGAATGGCAGTATAAAGCATATCCCTCAGTTCTGCTTCATCTTTAGGGGACATTATCGTCATGTTAGGCAGACTTCTAAGGTAAGATATGTCAAAAACGCCATGATGAGTTGGCCCATCTGATCCGACAAGTCCGGCTCTGTCCATCACAAATACGACTGGCAGATTTTGAATACATACATCATGAACAACTTGGTCATAAGCGCGTTGAAGAAATGTTGAGTATATAGCACAGACTGGTCTCATTCCTTCGCAGGCAAGTCCAGCGGCAAAGGTAACAGCGTGCTGTTCTGCAATTCCGACATCGTAGTATCTTTCGGGCATGGTTTCACAGAGAATGTTTAAACCGGTTCCATCCGGCATTGCAGCTGTTATTCCAATAACGCGAGAATCAGTCTGACAAATCTCTACAAGTGCTTCCCCAAAAACTTTAGTGTAAGATTGACGAACTGGAAGCTGGGCAATTTTTTTCCGTTCGGAAATTTCTATGTTTTTTGCAGTTTGAGCTTCGTTTGGTTCGGGAGACGGGTTTTTAAGAAGTTGATGAGGTGTGATCGCATGATAACCAACTGGATCTTGCTCTGCGGGCTCATAGCCCTTGCCCTTTGTTGTAAGAACATGAATCAGAACAGGGCCATCTTGATCTTTTGCCCTGTTAAGGGAACTTATAAGTTGCGACATGTTGTGACCATCAACCGGGCCAATATAGCGAAATCCAAAAGCACTGAATAGCATCGCTGGAGTTGATAGAAATCCTTGAGTGGCTTCTTCTGCTCTATCAAGGGCCCGATAGAAAGCCTTTGGTATCAGGCCTCGTTCTGTAAGAGATTTGAAGTGTTTTCTTGCAACAGTAGAAAGTGGTGTAGTAACTGCTCTGGAAAAGGCCCAGCTTAAAGCTCCAACATTTGGTGCGATTGACATTTCGTTATCATTTAAGACTACTATAAGGTTTTTGTGAAGATGTCCTGCATGATTCAGGGCTTCAAATGCCATTCCTGCTGTCATTGCGCCGTCGCCAATAACGGCGATAACCTTTTTTTCGTTTTCGATTGAATCTTTATCCCCTAAAGAACTATGATGACCTGCCTCAAGCATGCCAAGTGCAGCAGAAATACTGGTACCTGCATGAGCTACTCCGAATGTATCAAACTCACTTTCGGAGCGCTTGGGGAAGCCTGAAATGCCCCCGAGGGTCCGGACTTTAAGCATTTGTTCCCTTCGCCCTGTAAGTATTTTATGAACATATGCTTGATGGCCCACGTCCCAGACCAGGCGATCATTTGGAGTATTAAATGTGTAGTGAAGGGCAACTGTCAATTCAGTAACTCCAAGACTTGAAGCAAAATGTCCACCTGACTGATTAACGCGATGCATAAGATCAAATCGCAGTTCTTCGCATAGGGCAATGAGATCCTGTTCAGACATTGAACGTAGATCATCCATTGAATTTATTGAATCAAGAAGAGGAGTTTCTGCGATGGCGCCTGGTGTCATATCTATTTAATTATACAAAGTTCACAAATCAGATTCAGGCGCTTACTTATTGATCAGTGAAAGTTATTGGTTGCCAAATGCAAGACTAACTTAAAGCGCACCATAGGTTGAAATTAAAAAAATAACTAAAACAGGGCGACAATATGACAATCCTCAAAAAAAACAACAATGTTTGTCTATGTGTTTGATTTTATTTGGGGTTTTTATAATGCTGGCCGTCAGGTCTGCTAATTGGCGAGTTTAATTTTGCTAGCTATGGGAGAACTTCCAAAAGTATGATCAACCAGCTAATCTGATTCTAGATTTTTGACGTCTAACAAGTCCTTGTCTCTTTTTGCAGCTTTTTTGTTTTTTATTAATAATCTTTTACTGATAAAAAATATCTTGAGTCCATCTATAAAATCTTCTTCTTTTTCGTTCCATGCTTCATCGAAAGTTACGCCATCTATTTCAGAAATCAAGTCAATTCTGTGTGGAGGTCTTCCAAACATTAATATTTTTTTCTCAAATAATGGATTGTTCTCGGGTGGTAGATATTGTTCAAGACCAAATCTGACAAGAGCTCTTCTTAAGGCAATCTGATTAAGATTGTTTGTTGAAATAAAAAAGTCTACATCGCCTGTAAATCTCGGCTCGGAAAAGCGGTTATATGCCCATCCACCGATCACTAGATACTGGACATTCTCCGAGATCAACAGCTCTACAAATTCTTTCAAGTCTTGGGTAAGTTTCATAGTAAGGGGCCATTAATTCTAAAAAAATATTCAATCTTTCTTGAGTGGTCAGGGAACGATAGTATGCTCTATTGGCATTGTCTGCTTCTTCGTGACTATCATATGCTTGAAAAAATGGTTCTTTCATGCCAAAATTTTATCATTATTTACTTTAAATAACCAGAGTATTTATTTCTGGCTAGAAAGCATCTTGTTAAATCCTGTGAGCGTAAGGTTATCAGTGCAAATCGATATCAGCATAGGGAACTTCGTCTGGCAGGCCATCACTTGCAACTACCTTGTTCCATCCATCAAGGGCGGCAGTTTTATAAGCCTGACTAAGAGTTGGATAATTGAATGTTGCATTAACAAAGTAATCGAGACCACCTTGAAAACCTATAACAGATTGCCCAACATGAATCAGTTCAGTGGCACCTTCTCCGATAATATGTACACCAAGTACGCGAAGAGTATTTCTATGGAAGAGGATTTTTAGTACACCAAGCCTGTCACCAAGAATTTTGCCCCTTTCCAGTTCACTAAAACGGGCAATACCAAATTCATAAGGGATTTTGCTGGCTCGAAGTTCCGCTTCTGAGGCTCCTACGGTTCCGATTTCCGGAATTGAATAGATTCCATAAGGAAGGGGAATTTCAAAAGAGTGATCGTTGAGACCAAATGCATGGCAGGCCGCACGTCGTCCCTGTTCCATGCTGGTTGAGGCAAGAGCGGGAATACCAATCACATCTCCAACGGCATATATATTTGGCTGACTAGTCTGATAGTGCTGATTAACTGATATTAAACCTCTGTCACTTGCTTCAATGCCAACCCCCTCAAGGTTCATGCCATTAACGTTTCCAACACGACCGGCAGAGACCAGAAGTACCTGACTAACCATTCTTCTTCCACTTTCCAGATAGGTAACGGCGCGACCATCGGGAGATTTGCAGCATTTGATTACCTTGTCGCTAGTGATAATAGCAGTCTTCTGTTGTCTGAGAGTATAGGTTAAAGAATCAACCAGCTCACTATCAAGAAATCCAAGAATACTATCCCTTTGCTCAAGTATGGAGACTTTAACCCCAAGAGCTGAAAACATTGATCCATATTCACAGCCTATTACACCTCCACCTACAACTGTGAGAGAGGAAGGAATTCTTGTCATGCGAAGAATGTCATTGCTGTCAAGAATTATATGCCCATCAAATTCAAATGAAGCAGGTCTCCATGGACTGGTTCCGGTAGCTATAACAATTTTTTCACTTTCAACTATTCTTTCCGATTTTTCAAAAGACACCCTAAGTGTGTGGGGATCAACAAAGGATGCAAATCCTGTTATAAGTTCTGATTTGTTTCTAAGGAGTTGTGATCTTATAGTCTGTTCAATGTCCCTGCTTATGGATGATGTGCGATCAGTCAGGTCTCTCATCTCAATATTGTGTTTTACGCGGTAGGCCTGCCCATAGTGGCTTCTTTCCCGGTAGCCAGAAAGATGCATTATCGCTTCCCTAAATGATTTACTTGGAATGGTTCCATCAAACAGGCAATTCCCTCCCAGGCCTGGACTAGCCTCGACAACTGCGACACGTTTTCCCAGTTTAAGAGCCTGAATTGCAGCTTTTTGCCCTCCAGGGCCACTTCCAATCACCAGTAGATCAAATTCGTTGTTTTTCTTCATACTTAGGTGATCGACACTTGTTAAGTGATAATTGAGTGCAAATTTAGTCGGTACTGAATAATGCGGGTTGGGTTTTGGAGATCGATAATACTAGCCCGCATTATTCATGAGCCAAGGCACTGAGACGCCGTAACTCGGTAAATCTCAAGATAAATTTCAATTTTTCGACTTCACTGTGCTTCAGCACACTATCACCCGAAAAATTAAAATTTCTCTCGACCTTTCCACAACTTACAACCCCTCAGCACCATGTTCATGAATAATGCGGGCTAGTTGCGCTTAAAGGAGCGTTAATACCCGATTAAAAGTCTCAAGAAGACGCCAATAAAAAAGTAAGATGAGGCGTACTGGATTCGAACCAGTGACCCGCAGCTTAAAAGGCTGCTGCTCTACCTGCTGAGCTAACGCCCCGAATATACAAAGAAATGGGACAACTCACTGTTCCACTGGAAACTGATGTGGAGTCCTCATTTGCCCAATTTACCGGGAAAATTACACACATTATAGCTTGCTTTGACACTATTTTAGTGTGCTTATGTTCTTCTATGGCCAAATGCCTAAGGCAAACGGCCTAGGGCTTATACAAAATAGTCATTCAAATGACAAACTATTAGATTTTTCCCCGATTTTGCTATGATGGACATTATTTAAAAGTCTCAACCGAATATTTATAGCGATGCGTATTACGGGTGGAAAATTAAAAAATCGGAAAATCAAAAGCCCCCCTGGTGATTCTCCCGGGGTTCGCCCAACCATGGATGCTCTAAGAGAATCCCTTTTTTCAATTCTTGACCAGTACACTGACTGGTCATCCGCACAAGTTCTTGATCTGTTTTCAGGATCAGGAAGTCTTGGTCTGGAAAGTATCTCTCGTGGAGCAAAGCAGGTAACCTTTGTTGAGCGTAATGAAGGATGCAGAAAAACCATACTGGATAATATTCAATCCATGGGACTATCAGATATACCATCCATATCACTTAAGGGGATTTGCGTTTTTAAGTTTCTTGATAGCGAGGAAGGTAAATTTTCACTTATTTTTGCTGACCCTCCTTTTGGGGCTATCCATGTTGAAGAGTTTTTGTGTAAGCTGTCAGAGAGTAGTATCCTTGCTCCGGGTTCTATAGTGGTTTTTGAAGGTGATAGTAAGCAGCTTGGTAAATTTCTTGATTCTGATTTCTCCTCTCCAAACCCAAGTGACAAACCAGATTTAATTGCTGCAGATAAGAATCAACCTGGCAGTTTTGTTTTTGAAAGTGGAGTTTTCCAGCTTTTAAGATTTAAAAAATATGCTGCAGCTGCAGTTTGCATTTTTTGCTTTTGTGGTGGAAAGTCACGGGAGGAATGGTAAATACTGATGATAAAGAATGATCTTATGAGTGCTGTATATGCCGGAACATTTGATCCCATTACTAATGGTCACATAGATGTGATTCAGCGTGCTGCCAAGGTATTTAATTGTGTACATGTGGCCGTTGCTTCTTCTGGCCCAAAGTCAACTACAAAGAATACATTTTTTTCTGATGAAGAAAGAGTAAGTCTTGCAAGGAAGGCGATCCTGGAAACATGTTACATGTTTCCTTCCGATGCTATCAAGGTATCACCTTTTTCAGGATTGCTTGTCGATTTTGTAGCTGGTCTTAGTGCAAAAGTTATTGTCAGAGGTCTTCGTGCTGTTTCAGATTATGAATATGAAACACAACTTGCACATACCAACCGCATGCTTAGTCCAGATGTTGAAACGGTTTTTTTTGTAACCTCTGAACCAAACTCTTTTATCAGCTCAAGTATAGTTAGAAATGTTGCATTAAATGGCGGTGATATTTCAAAAATGGTTCCACCAGTTATAGTATCTGAGTTTGCGAGGAAGCTGAAAGCCTGATTTTGTTTAATGTCAACATGATAATTCAGGTTTAGATCATTTAAAATTCAAGATGGTTAGATTTATGTCGTTTGTACCGAGGGTCATAAATAATGAAAAAAGCTCTGTATTGCATTATGGTTTAAGGGCCTTTTTTTCGTTTTTTGTTATTTTATGTTTTTTCCCGTTGCTATCCGGATATAAATACGCTCTCTCCGAAGAAGGTAATAGTTCCGTTATTGAATCGAATTCTTCAGGAGGACAGTCGCCATCTCCTGTTGAATCTCTCAAGGTTTCTGATGATAGTGGCGAAGAGGTGCTTCCGCTTGATGCCTGGGTTATCAAAAAAAGGAAAATTATTTCACCTACTCCAAATCCCCCTCAAAGTAATGATCCGGATGAAACCTCAACAAATGATAAGGGAAGAGAGGAGGCTTCTGGAGAAGGACGATCAGCCGAGCTGATTTTTGATGAAGAAGAAGAGCCAGATGATATTAAGGCTCTTTTTCAGGAGGAAAAGAGAGCTTACAGTGTTCTGTTGGAGGAGCAAAAAGGTAATGCTTCAATTCGTGGAAAAAAAGAAATTCCCTCAGTAAACAGGATATTTACAAAATCAGTTCTGTCTAAAGAAGAACAAAGAAGGATTGAAAAGGCCCTAAAAATTCAGCGAAAAGTTATATCTGAGCAGCGAAGGCAGTTTTCTCATTTGATATCTGGAACAAGAAAAAAACCTCAGACAGCACGAATTTGCCTTGTGGCTCCAGATATTATGGGTTTGCCTTCGGACGTTCAGAGATTTGCCGATAGTGGCTCCCAGGGAATAACCCGTTTGTGGAGACAAATCATAAAAGAGATCACTATTTCAGAGTGTTCATTGTTTGTTATGACAGGACTTGTTTCGCGAACAAGAAGTGGCAGGGGTGAATTTGTTAATCGTACAACGGGCCTTTTAAATAAAGTAACGGGTGAAACATGGAAATATCGTATAAGTAATGCAGAAGGTGTCGGTTTTTTTTCATTATGGTATAGAGAGAGTATATTTGAATTATTTGAGTTTCAGGAATTAACTTCTATTGCATTAAGAAGGGGTGGAGTATTTGAAGAGCAGAGCCCACTGTCCTATCCTCTGGAAATAGCGATAAAGGATGTTCGCGTTTCCAAACCTCGCACGCTTAGAATGATAGCATTTGATCTTCGCAATTTTTCAAAAATCGGCTCTTCGCCATCAACTCCTTATCTAATGCAAATGGCCTCAGTTTTTAATGAACTTGCAAAAAGCCGGCTAAAATCTAATCGTGAAGATCTTTTATTGTTGTCTGGTTCGCTAAAGGTTGGCAGAAGTAATCCTGCATGGCCCATTCTGAGTGGTCAACTGGAACTTCGTGATTTTTTAAGTGAAAGAGCCTGTTCTCTTGTAGAAAAAGAAAAGACACCGATCAAGGCAAGACTTCCCGAAAAAATTGAGAAAGGAAAGGGGGGTAAAAGTGTCCAGGTTGATAAGGAGCCTGCCCCTGAGTATGAGTGCAAAAAGGATATTGACCACAGAAAGGCTCGCCTTCTTTTTGGAACTATTAGTGATTTTTATACTATTCCCTCTTATCTCTCCAGAAAAGATCAAAGAAAGCTGGCATTGGCCAGGGAAAATCTGGTTTCCGATATATTTTCAGTGCATGAATTGTTTTCTGATAAAATTGGCCTTACCGTTCTTCCGGATGGAAAGCTTGTAAAAAACCAGTTGCAAAGCCTCTCTGACTTTAGGAGCATGGAAAATTCTGGAAATAAAGCCGAATTTATTATGATTGAAGTGCAAACTGAAACTCATTATTAGGAAATTGTATGTTGAAAGAATCTTATGACTTTCTTGAAGATTTGCTGCAAACACCATCTCCATCTGGTTTTGAGCAATTAATACAAAAACGGATCAAGAAACGTATGAACCGTTTTGCTGATGATATCAGAGTTGATGTTCATGGAAATTTAATTGCTTGTTTTAATCCAGAGGGGCGAATACGGGTTATGTTGGCTGGTCATTGTGACCAGATAGCCATGATGGTTCATCATATTGATGATCAGGGTTTTCTTCATGTAGCCCAGATTGGTGGTATTGATCCTGCTGTTCTACCTGGTAGTCCTGTGGTTATTTTAACTTCAGGTGGTCCGCTTGATGGAGTAATTGGTCATAAACCAGTTCATTTGACTACAGCAGCCGACAGAGGCAAGCCCGTCGAATTTTCAAAGATATGGATTGATATTGGTGCAAAAAATGGTGCTGAGGCGCGAAAGCTGGTTTCAATTGGTGATCCTGTTACCTTCAGACTTCAAGTGACCCGTCTTGGAGGCAGCCTGGTTGCTTCACCCGGCTGTGACAATAAGGTTGGAGCTTTTGTTGTGATGGAGGCTCTACGTCTTGTAGCTTCGAAAATCAGGGGTAAGGAAAAGAAAAAGTTTCCTGTGGCCCTTTTTTCGGTTAGCACCGTTCAAGAAGAAATTGGTTTAAGAGGTGCTCAGACTTCAGCTTTTGGAATTGATCCTCATGTTGGTATTGCTGTGGATGTGACTCATGCAACTGATAATCCCGGTGCAGATGCAAAAAGTATTGGATCAGTCAAATTGGGTCAAGGTGCTGCGATTGCAAGAGGACCTAATATAAATCCTGTTCTGGAAAACCATATGCGAACTGTTGCCAGGAAAAAGAAGATACCCGTTCAGCTTTATGCTGCGCCCCGAGGTACTGGTACTGATGCAAATGCAATTCAGGTTACTCGTGCAGGAGTGGCAACTGCTCTCGTGTCAATACCTAACAGGTACATGCATACTTCAGTAGAAGTGGTAGATACAAAAGACCTTGAAATAACTTCAAGACTTTTGGCGGAGACAATTCTTGGTTTTACTCCTAGGATGAGTTTCATACCGGGAACAAATTAATCTATAACTTTCGGGTTTTTTAACAATTGCAATCAAAGAGCTTGAGGCATATTATAAGGGGGGAGCAATTTGCTCTGGAGATCAGACCAGGGTTGATAGTTTTATTAATAAAAATAAGCGAGAAATATTTATGAGTGAATTAGAGAGTCTTGTTGTTGTATCAAAGTTGAAAAGTTACGTTAAATCCTCAGGTGGTCTAGCTACTTCTGCTGATGTTCCTACTGTGCTTTCGTCTGCTATCAGAGTTTTGGTTGATGAAGCGATTGAAAATGCCAAAAAGGATGGTAGAAAAACCCTTATGGAACGTGATTTTAAAAACTTACAAAATGCTACTACCAATTAGTGGTAAATGATTTCGTACTATACCCGACTAATTTAGTATTGGGTTTTTTGTTTTTAAATCGTCGTTTCAAATTGCTTTTGATAGGTTTAATGCCTGCAATATCATTGGCTGGTTTTTCGCATATTTAACGTACCTTTTTACTTCTGATTATCGGGTAATAAGTGCTTGACCAGGTGTTTTATAGGGTGTAGTTAGTCAGCCGGAATTAGTTAGGGGTAACTAATTCTATATATTTGTTTCTAGATGTTTATTTTTGATTTTATTTAGTTGTAAAGGATGATTTATGATTAGAAAGTTGTTTCAGTCTTTAGTTGTGATGGGTCTCGTTGTTTCTGCTTCAACAGCTTCAGCGGATACCATAATCAAGTTTGACCTCGGTAGTACAGGTCCTGATGTTCAGTATGTTGGAGGCGTTTTTAGCACAATAGCTGATCCAAATGGACTTCCTGGTCAGCAGACTACTGGTGTTAACTTTACCGGCTTTCTTGAGGGCGTTCTTGCTAACATAATCACTGGTGCTTCTTTTACTATCGATAGCGTAATGGCATCAGGTCCTGCGAGTTTAGTTGGTCCAGTAATTGTCCAAGGTACAACTGGTGGTACTTTCAGTTTGTGGGATGATTCAAATACTTTGTTGTTGACTGGTACTTTAGGTACTGGTGCGATCACAGGCGCAACTGGTGTTGATACTGGTTCCGTGTTCAGTACTGAAGTTTTCTCCTTTACCGGAGGTAGCCTTCTATCACTTGTTAATGGAACTCCAGCGGGAATCAGCTTTGCTCTGACCAACATACTCTCCGGTGGTCTTTCAGGTATGTACACTGGACTTGATACTTCAGGTCAGTCTTTGTTTCTTTTAGACTTTACTGCTGATTCAAGTGGTCAGATTACTGGTAGTCCAATTCCAGAACCTTCAACAATGCTTCTTATTGGTTCCGCTCTTGTTGGTGGTCTTGTTAGAAGAAGAAAGATTGCTGCTAACGTTTAGTTTTTAGTAGTTGTTTAGCTTAATTATTTTAATTTAGCTAAGAGGCAGGCCGTTAAAAGCCTGCTTTTTTGTTTTTCTATATGAATAAGTTTGCTAAAAAAGTCTTTCCAGGTCTTTTGGAATTTGGCGAGGGGCAGGCTTAAAGAGCGGTAGCATAAGAGTAAAAGAGCTTCCTTCTCCCTCTTTGCTTTCAACTTCAATGCGACCTCCTAGTTTATCAAGAATTTTTTTCACGCAGGCTAGTCCAATACCACTTCCTTCAACTGAATTTCCATGTGCGCGGCGGTAGGGACGAAATATGTCCTCAAATTTATTTTCTGGTATTCCAAGGCCATTGTCACTGATTTTGAGAGCCATAAAATTCGCTGATTCAATTGAAAATCCTATATTTATTTCAAGAGGTCTTTCTGGATTGCGATATTTGATTGCGTTTCCAAGCATATTGCTTAACAACTGATAAATACGTATCGGCTCTCCTCGAACCGAAGGCAAATTATCGTGAATGATTATTTTGGCCTGAGATTTCTTTATGTTTTCACCCAGATCAGCAATTACCTGTAAAAAAGATTCATTCAGAGAAACTTCCTCATAACTTCCGTCAGAGTTTGAAAGAGCAGAGTACTCAAGCACGCTAGCAACCAGCTTATCAAGCCGTTTTGCGGCATCTGTGATATAATTCAATAATTCAAGTCCTTCCTTCCCAAGTGAATTTCCGTAATCAGCGCTTATAACATCTGCCATCCCCTGAATAGTAAATATCGGGGCCTTGAGATCATGAGAAACCATGTATGCGAAATCATTCAGGTCCTGATTCTGAGCTTCAATCTTTTTTTGACGTGTAACAGTATCGGTAACATCAATTATAATGCTCATTACCGAACTTACATCTCCTGAAAGGTTAATTACTGGCACCATTCGACTTTCTAACCATAGAATAAGGCCACTTCGATGTCTAATTCTGAAGCGTACTGTCTGGTCTTCTCCAAGGTGACTGATAAGACGTGCTCGTCTGTATCCTTCCCAGTCCGACTCAAGAATTATGCTTTTGAAAAGATCTTCAGGCGCATCATTTTTTAGTTCCTGTGCAGTATAGCCGGTTAATACCTGAATATAGGAACTGCAAAATGTACTTTGGGCCTCCTCTTCATAGAGGATTATTGCAGCTGCTATATTATTAAGAACAAGATCAAGTCGATCACGAATCTGAAGTAATTCCTGCTCTGGAATGCTAAGAGCACTTTCGGTAACTTTGTATAAAGAATCAAGTGCGGGTATACCGCTTTTAAATAAAGTTTCAGATTCTGGCGCCGGCTCAATCTTGTTGAAGATAGAGCTTGCTTCACGAAGATGCATTGTGGCTGTCTCAAGTCCCTGAAAAATGTGTTTTGCGCTAAATACAACACCACTTATGAATAATGATAATCCAAAAATGGAAACTGGAAGAAGAGTTTTCAGTGGTGCATATGAAGCTATCATCAAAAGAGAAATTGAAGCGAGTCCTAATAATAAAAAATACAATGTTTGACCTTGTGCATTTTCGGTCAAAATTCCAAGGATGCGGGAAGAAAATGGTGGAGGGCTGGTAACTTCATTCAGTATTTCTTCTTCTTCTTTTTGATAGTCTAATTTCATGCAAATCTGAAGTATTTTATGCTATTCATTACTATAGAGAGATATCTCATCTTCAAATTTTCTGGTTAAATGTGGTAGAAGGCTCAGTATAATTTCAGGTGATTTCCTGAGTTGCGCTGCTACTTTATGAATCTCATCCAGAGCATTTGCTCCAAGTTGACTCATCCTGTGAGGATGTCCAAGACGCGCTGCATGTGCCAGCGTATCAGCGGATTTTACTAGCATTGCAGTGCTGGTTGCCTTTCCAAGAATCTCTTCGTTACTTGGCCAGGCATTGTGATGAAATGTTATTGCCCGTCTTACACTTTCGGGAAAATTCCATTTTTCGGCCAGCCACTTACCAACTTCAACATGTGTAATATCCAGAAGTTCTTGTTCTACTTCTATAAAAGGTGTTCCGGTCTGGTAAACCTTTTGAACAACCTTTTCATATTCAACAGGCATTTTTTGAATAAGAATAAGTTTTCCCACGTCATGAAGGATGCCGCAAAGAAATGCTTCTCCTTCGCTGATAGATGTATGTGGAGAAAGTAAGCGAGCAGCGATTCCTGTTGCTACAGAATTACCCCAGATCTGTTCACGGCTTTTTGATTTAATATTTAAAAGACTTTTTAACATGGCTGCTGAAAGCAGACATCTTAACTCATCAAGACCAATATTTATTACAGCATTTGATATGTCTTTGGCTTCATCTCCTCTGCGATAATATACCGAGTTTGCAACTCTTATAATTCGTGCGGAAAGTATTTCGTCCGCTTCCACAATGCGAACAAATTCATCAAGTGTTGATTTGGGATCACAAGCAAGTTGAAAAGCTTTGGCTGCTTGTGCAGGCATACTTTCAAGATTTCGCGCTCCTAGCGTTTGACTTATTCGATACTCATCAGCAGGGGAGGTTCGGGGAAGAGGCCTTGATCCTTTTGGCTTTGAAGACTTGCCTGATAAAAAGGAAGTTAGAAAACTCATAAAGTTAAATTGTAAATATTATTAAGCCAATACAAATAAATAAGTACCGCACAGCGTAAAGGGTTCTTGCATAAAGGTTCTAAGCATGTATCCGGATTATGGTTTGGAAGCACACGATTTAAGATGCTTGAAGCCGGGCTCATGTTCAGGAAACATGCTAGGGAAAGAGAATAATTTTGATCTAACTAGCTGAAATTATTCTAGTGATCTTTTATTTATAGAAATTATGGCATTTTATATAGTCTGCAATTGCAGGATGAGGCTTAATATTCCTTTCCCTGACTTTTGTTGCGCTGATGCCATCCAGAATTGGAAGTGAAACGAATGGTACGCCATTACTTTTCCAGTTCTTCCAGTTGATAGCGCTTTTAATTAAGTCCTCTCCAATTGCCCAGTAGTAATATTCTCCCGGAGCTTTGGATTCTCTTGTTTGTCTGATTTCAAATAACAGATTGCATGCATAAACATATGGCACAGAAGATAATATCAAGTTTGAGTCTGTAACTTTCTCCGAGAACGGGATTTTCTCAAAGTGAAGAACCATACGAATCATCTCGAGACGGTTATCAAGGGATGTCGGTGAAAATTCTTTCCATGGATTTTGTGATGTAGGGGCAATGATGATTACTTTGGCAATATCAAGCAGTTTTCGAATGTCTTGAATATGTCCTTCGTGTATTGGATCAAACGTCCCTCCAAATATAATAACAGAATCTTCTTTTGGAATACTCTCAAGAAAATCATCATAGTTGATTATTTGACCTGGAGCGTGAATGTGCTTTCTTTCCGGGATACTCATTGCTTAATTGTCAAATAATGCGGAAATTGAGTCGTTATTGTGGGACATGTTTTTGGCTTATTAAAAATTTTCTCTTACAAATTTTGCGATATACTGTGGATAGTATAAGTGTTCTTTCTGTTTTATTCTATTCTCCAGGGATTCTGGTGTGTCGTCGGGTCTTACTTCGACTTTGTGTTGAAGCAAAATTGGCCCCTTGTCGTATTCTTCTGTTACCAGATGAATTGTAAAGCCGCTTTCTTTTCGACCCTCTTGTAGTACTGCTTCATGAACTCTTCTGCCGTACATTCCAGCGCCACCAAAGTCAGGGAGCAAAGACGGATGAATATTTATTATTCTGTCAGGGTATTTATTGATTAGTCCGGTTGGGATTTTTTTCAGATAACCGGCAAGAACAATAAAATCAGGAGACAATTTCTCTATTATTTCGTCCAGGCCTTGACTTGATTGATCTATGCCACTTTCCGACAAGTTATTTGTGCTAGTTCTCATGTCAGGTTTTGCAATTATATATGTCGGGATATTTCGCTCCCGAGCCCGAATAAGAGCAGGGCTATCAGGTCGGTTGCTAATAATACCGCAGATGCTTGCGGGAATAGTTTCGTCTTCCGTGGCTTTTACCAGGGCTATCATATTGCTTCCCTGACCAGAGCATAATATACAAAACGAAGGCTTTTTGATCATTGATTTGTTATGTTTTTAGGTACTTATCAAAATATAAGGCACAATATAATTATATTGGGGGCTTACTGGGTTCGGGTATATTGATCTTTATAATCAATTGAGATACCCTGCACCATCTTATTTCAGTATAAATTATTATTTTTGAATTTTAGTATTATGGCTTTTGAAGCAGAAGAAAAGACCTCTATCATTAAGAAATTTGCTGCATCCGAGGGAGATACAGGATCTGCTAGGGTTCAGGTCGCCTTGATTACTGAGCGATTAAATTATTTGCTTGATCATTTTAAAACTCACAAGAAAGATCATCATTCTCGCCGGGGTTTATTGAAGATGGTGGGAAGGAGAAAACGTCTTCTTGAGTACATGAAAAAGAATGATCTTCAGGGTTACAGGAGTCTGATACAAGAGCTTGGTCTTCGAAAATAGAATTTTCAGCTTTTTCTGTCCTTTATTTTCTTCTGTCAAAAATTAATGATCAATTCCATTGTTTAATTGGACATCTTGTGTGTCCTGTCTCGTGGTGACTGATCATGAGTTGGTACTTTTCTATCAGCTGGCGGTGGGTTAAACTAATCTTGCTGGCGGTAGATGTTTAGCCTTGGTGTTTTGTTTATTTAGTATTAGTTATGTAATCAGGTTTTTTATTTATTAGGTTTAATCAGTCACAAGATTGGCTATAATGGAGTCTGGTTTAGTTATCAGGGTTCAGAGGGGCAGCATGGTGATTGAGTTGAGACTGTTGCTTTATTATGGGTGTAGAGTTTTTTACTTTCGCGACGATTTTTAACGTTCTTAACGAAAGCTAACATCCATGATAAAGGAACAGTGTATTCAACTCTCCTCGCCGAAAAATGAGTACTTTTTCAAAGTTTTTCTTGTACTCCTTGCCTTTTTGATTGAGTCATTGGGTGTGTAATTTGCAGAACCCCATTATTCTCAAGTCGTAGCTATTCTTGTTGCTGATTCGTGTTAACTGGTTCTGTTTTTTATCAGAATTTAATCTGAGATCATTCAGATATTTCTGCATACATTATCGAACCTGGATCGTATTAGTAATTTACAGGTCTTTTTGTTACTGATCTGGACGAAAAAGGAATAAAATAGTTATGAACAATATGGAAAGCCTCAAGCCTGAGGCAAAAAAAACGGTTGAGCTTGATTTTAACGGAAAGAAAATTTCATTAGAGACTGGGTGGTGGGCCAAGCAGGCTGATGGCGCCGTAATAATGCGCCAGGGTGATACCATGGTAATGGCAACAGTTTGCTCGGCACCGGCCCGTCCTGGTGCTGATTTTTTCCCACTTGTGGTTGATTATCAGGAAAAGTTTTATGCGGCGGGAAGAATTCCTGGCGGATATTTTCGTCGGGAAGCTCGCCCATCTGAAACAGAAATACTGGTTTGTCGCCTTACTGATCGTCCAATAAGACCACTTTTTCCTGATGGGTATATGGATGAAGTACAGATTATTGTAAATGTGCTTTCTTCAGATGGAGTAAACGATCCTGATGTTCTTTCAGTCTCCGCTGCAAGTGCGGCGCTTCATGTTTCTTCTCTTCCATTTCAGGGCCCGGTTGCTGCTGTAAGAGTCGGGCGTGTCGATGGAAAGTTTATCGCCAATCCTACTAAAGAAGAGATTGAAAAAAGTGATCTTAATTTTGTTGTGGCGGCAAAAAAAGAAGCACTGGTAATGGTTGAAGGTGGCGCTGACGGGCTTTCCGAGAGTGAAGTCATAGATGCACTTTACTTTGCACATGAGGAAGCAAAGAAGATTATTGCCCTTCAGGATGAACTAAGAAGTCAAATTGGCAAGCCAAAAACTGACTTTGTCCCACCAGAAACTGATTCTGGTCTTGTTGAAAAGGTTCATGGGCTTATTGGTGACAAAATTAAAAACGCACTTTCTATACGTGGAAAACATGAAAGGTCAGATGCGCTGAAGGCAGCAAAGGAAGAGATTCTAAATGCACTTATTGCCGAGAATGAAGAATATTATACTCCTCTTTCTGCTACTATTAAGTCAATTTTCAGTGATGCAATGAAGCTTGCTGCTCGTAGAATGATCGTTAATGAGCGAGTACGTCTTGATGGACGTGGTCCAACAGATGTTCGTCCAATTCACACAGAGACTAATGTCTTGCCTAGGGCACATGGAAGCGCAGTTTTTACACGAGGTGAAACTCAGGTTATGTCGGTAGTAACACTTGGCACATCAATGGATGCTCAGCGTATAGAAACGCTTATGAACAAGCCTGATAAAACTTTTATGCTTCATTATAACTTCCCCCCGTTTAGTACCGGGGAAGCAAAAATGCAGCGTGGTACTAGCAGGCGTGAAGTTGGTCACGGGGCACTTGCTGAAAGAGCTGTTGCAAAAATTTTACCTTCGGAGGCTGATTTCCCCTATACAATTCGTATTGTTGCTGAAACTTTTGAGTCCAATGGTTCCAGTTCCATGGCCTCTGTCTGTTCAGCAAGCCTTGCTTTAATGAGCGCAGGCGTACCTACAAAAGCCGCTGTCGGTGGTGTAGCAATGGGACTTATTAATGAGGATGGAAAGTTTGAAGTTATAACTGATATTCTTGGTGATGAAGATCACTTTGGAGATATGGATTTCAAGGTGTGCGGTACATCTGATGGTATTACTGCTCTTCAGATGGATATCAAGTGTGATGGTCTTACCAGAGAGGTTATGGAAAAAGCTCTAAGTCAGGCAAAGGCAGGTCGCCTTCATATACTCGGAGAAATGGCGAAAACCATTTCAAAGCCTAATGAATCTATGAGTGAGCATGCCCCAAGAATTACTACAATAAGAATCAAGCCAGAAAAGATAAGAGAAATTATTGGCCCGGGAGGAAAAGTAATTCAGGGAATCACCGCGGCAACTGGCGTAAAGATTGATATCAGTGATGATGGAACAGTTAAGATAGCTAGCTCAGATGAAACTTCAACCAAAAAAGCTCTCTCAATGATTAATAGCATTGTTGAGGAAGCAGAAGTTGGTAAGGTGTATGACGGAGTAGTTAAGCGAATAGCAGAGTTTGGTGCGTTTGTTGAAATTCTTCCTGGTACCGACGGCCTGGTTCATGTTTCTCAGCTTTCTGATGAGCATGTTCGTGATGTGCGCGATGTTGTTAGTGAGGGTGACCAGATAAGAGTCAAGGTAATTGATATCGACAGACAAGGAAGAATTCGCCTAAGCAGAAAAGAAGTTCTAGAAGGTGAATAGACCTGATAATTCACTACTGAAGCAATAATTGTTTCAGTAGTGAAAATGTTAATCAATTTGGATTCGTGCAGGTGTTTCTTTGAGTTGTTATGAACTCTTGAGGGTTGGTTATGGTATCAATGACTTTTTATCTTAATGAAGAGGCCAGAGAAAAGGGACTTACTCTTGGAATTCCAAGAGATGGGGATGCTGGTTTTGATTTACCTGCTTTTGAAGAAGTAGAGATTTTACCAAAAGAAATGGCTCTTATTCGCACAGGTGTTCATCTGGCAATCCCGCGGGGGTGGGTAGGTTTGGTTCGTGACAGGAGTAGTGTTGCTGCAAAAAAAGGTGGTGCTGTTACCGCAGGTGTAATTGATGCCGGATACCGTGGCGAAGTGAAGGTCGTTATGCATAATCTTTCTAACGATCCTATTCAGTTTTCTGTGGGTGACAGAATCGCCCAATGTATAGTCATACCTCATCTTGAAGGTGTTCATGCCGTTCAAGTATCAACTGAAAAAGAACTTGGAAGCACTGAACGGGGTGAGGGTGGTTTTGGGTCAACGGGCATTTAGACTAAGTGCTGATGAGTTAACCTTAAGCTTTTTTCTTGCTGTCGATTCTGTAGTAATCAGTGGCATCTTCATCAGCTTCAATTTCAACAATATCGAGCTCGGTCTTGTATGCCCTAAGATCACTGGATGGATTAAAGTCGGGGTCATACATGTGATTGTCATTTCTTGATGAGCGCCGGTTAAGAAAAGATATTAGAAAAACACCTCCAAAGAAAACAAACACACACAATAACAAAATTCTAAGGATCCATGTTCCGATCATAAAATTCCTTTAAATTTTTCATCCGTTTCACTATTGATGATACACCAAATGAAAATTATTTGTTGGGAAATTATTGCTTTAAATAAGCATTTGAAATTATTGAATTTAATTTCTATTAATAGGGCAGGTTTGCTTCAAGAAGGGAACGGTATTTATCAGGTTCAAATCCAACCACAAGGGTTTTACCAATCAGGCTGATTGGCAGGCTTCCATGTTCTTCGTACAGTGCAGCAGCTCTTGGATCCTCGTCTATATCAAGCGCCTCAAAGGGGATCTGTTCCTTTTTTAGAAATTTTTCAAGAGCACGGCAATATCCACACCACTCTGCAACTATTATACGAACTATGGATCTGTTTTTAGAGGCTGTAATTTCATTTTTAGATGGCGGAGCACTAAGTTCGAGCTTTGGGGATTGATCCGAATCGGTTACCGTTATTGAATTATCTGTGATTGAATCTTGTTCAGTTTTATTTTCCGGCTCAAGGATTCTTGCCGGAGGAAGACCTTTGAAATTGGAGTTTGATTCAAATGAGGTTGCATGAGATTTGTTTACAGGTATATGCCTGGATTTTTCTTTGGAATTATCTGGTTTTATATCTTGTTCTGATTCAGGGAGTGAAAGAAAGAAGGCTTTCTTTTGAAAGTCTAAAGGGATTTCTTCAATCGACATTTCACAAATTAACACCTGGTTAGTATCTCTATAGCAAAATTGATCAGTGGCGAGAGCTGAAAAGCCAAATGAAAAGCAGGTTATTAATGCCGTTAATATAATTCTTAAAATTATGTATTTATTACCAATCATCAAAATTGCCCTCCAGGGACCAATACTCGGTTAATTCATCAAAATTTGAAATTTCATCAAGAAATCTGGATTTTTCACTGAAGGAAAACCCATATGCAGTTGGTGAAAATCCTCTTCCACGGGTCGATTCAGGGGCGCTTAGATATAAATTTCTCTCAGCTCTTGTGCATGCTACATAAAAAAGCCTTCTTTCTTCTTCGATTTCTTTTTCGCTTTGCAGGGCTCGTGAAGATGGAATAAAGCCATCGATTAAACTGATAATAAAGACACTATGCCATTCCAGTCCTTTTGCTGAGTGAATTGTGGAAAGGGTAAGTTTTTCGTCGTCTTTTTCAGTTGGTTCAATTTCGCTCTGAGATTGTTCGGGCAGCTCCAGAGAAAGGTCGTCCATGAATGATTCAAGGGAATTGTATCTGGAAGAAATATCAGATAGGGAATTCAGGTCATCTATGCGCTTAAGATAATCATCATAATGGGATTTCATTATGGGATAATAATAATTTTTGATAAGATCAACGGCAGACTGGGGACTCTCAAGATATTTTCTGGTTTCGATGATCTTTAGTCGAAGTTCTGATAGCAGACCACCGAATTTCTTCTTTTTATGCGAATCAAGATTTTTTAAATCTGGAGATTCTTCAACAAGATATTTTATAATATCTTTCGCAGTTTTTGGGCCAATGCCCTCAAGAAGTAAAAGTATCCGGTGCCAGGCTACGGCGTCCCGATGGTTTTTTGCTACTCTTAGAAAGGCGAGAAGATCCTTTACATGTGCTGCCTCAACAAACTTGATTCCTCCGACCTTGATAAAGGGAATTTTTGCGCTATTTAAGGAAATTTCCAGCTCGTTAGAATGCCAGGCGGCTCTAAAAAGCACAGCTATTTTTTCAAGTGGAACTCCTTCCTCTCTTAGTTCAAGAATTCTTTGGGTGATAAAGCGGGCCTCTTCTGTAACGCTTCCCGGTCTTATAAATACAGGTTTTTGCTCAGAGGAAATCAGAGAAAACAGGTTCTTGGCATATTTCTCTCTTGCGGGCTCAAGTAAGGCGTTTGCAAACTTCAAAATGGGCTCAGTGCTTCGATAGTTCTGTTCAAGAGTTATTAACCTGGTTCCCTCATATCTGGATGGAAAATCCATGATGTTCCTGAATTCTGCACCACGAAAGGAGTAGATACTTTGCGAATCATCACCAACTGCTAGAATATTTCCATGCTCAGATGCTAACAGACCTCCTATATCAGCCTGTAACTGATTAGTATCCTGATATTCATCAATCATAATATATTTTAGTTCTCTGGAGAGCCGGGCGCGTACTTCCTTGTTGCAGGTTAAAAGAAGTTTTAGCTCGACTAACAGATCATCATAATCAAGGACAGCGCGAGCACGCTTTACTTTCTGATAGTCTTCATAAAGTTTATTAATAGTGCCTGATAGTTCTTCAAACTGGGGATACTCAATAGTGAGTATCTCATGGATAGATTTTCCGGTGTTAACCGATTTGGAGAAAACCTCAAGCAGTGTCTTTTTTTTGGGAAAGCGGGTGTCTTCTTTAGCAACACCAGTATCCGTTCTTACCAGGTTTAGTAAATCTTCAGCATCTCCCCTGTCAATGATGTTAAAGTTTGGTTCAAGTCCGGCTTCTTCGGCAAAGCGTCTTAATATTGAATTAGAAAAGCCATGAAAAGTACCCCCTCTGATTTTTCGGCAACGATCATCAAGAAGGGAGCTTGCACGCCTCATCATTTCGTTTGCAGCTTTTCTGGTAAATGTAAGTAAAAGGATATTCTCAGGTGGAGTTCCATTTTCAATCAAATAAGCTACACGGTAAATAAGAGTTCTTGTTTTGCCACTGCCAGCTCCCGCGATACATAGTATGGGGCCATTTGTTGTTTTTACTGCTTCTAGTTGTGAAGAATTAAGTTCTGACTCATAGTCAATATTGAACGAACTGTTAATTGACGTTTCAAGGGGCTTTAAAATGTATTTTTTAGCTGAGCCGCTCATTTGTCAGATAATTCCAATTGCTCGTGCCGCCCGATAAACTCCAATAATTGTCATCGCGTCTCTAATTTTACCATTTTCAACCATTTCTAAAACATCCTTAAATGGAATATGTTTAACTTCAAGAATTTCACAGTCATCAGGGTTTGCATCAGTCTGGGTAAGATTTTCGGCCAGATACAGAAAAGCTCTCTCAGATGAATGACAGTTGGATAGGTGCACCTCCTCTCCAAGGAGAACGACTTTTTCAGCCAGTATTCCTGCCTCCTCCTGAAGTTCTCGTATGGCTCCCTGCATTGGATCTTCGCCGTGCTCAGCCCCACCCTGAACAATTTCCCAGGAATATTCATTCATAGGATAGCGATATTGCCCTACCATTATAATATCGAGATTTTTTGTGATTGCGACCACGCCTGTAGCAATTTTACTATGAACAACGCCATATATTCCCTCACCGCCGCCAGGTGTAATTACCTTATCTTCCTTAACTTCTATCCAGGGATTTTTATAGACAGTTCGGGTACTTAATGTTTTCCAGGGATTTTTTATACTCATTTGATTTTTTAGATTTTATATCGAGTTCATGCTTGAATAATTGTTGGCGTAGACTACGCTATAAATTGGATTAAGGGTAGTGGTTGTGGAAATGGCCATTTAAAATTCAATAGATTGTATTTAATTCTTCCAGGCACTGGTGCCTGATATGCTGGAGTGTATAAACAGATCTTCGGTGTCTATAGAATCAAACTCATATAAAATGCCACAGAATTCACAAGTAACTCTTACGCTTCCTTCTTCTTTTATAAGCCTAAGAGCGTCATCTTTTCCAAGGGTAATAAGAAGATCTCCGGTTTTCTTTCTCGAACAGGTACATTGAAAAGAAACATCTCTCTCTTCAAAAACTCTTAGTGTATCTTCAGGGAAAATTCTCTGAAGAAGAATAGATGAAGTAGTATCAACAGTGCTTTCAAGATTTGCACTTAGAACCAGTTTTCCTATACGTTCCCAGTGTTTCTGAAGTGCCGTTTCAGGGTCATTATTCTCAAGAGGTAAATTCTTTGATTTGTCATCAATGGAAGAGGTGTTAATTTCTTCAGGAAGTTTTTGAAGTAACAAGCCTGCAAGATGATCTTTAAAGGTATTAATAATAATCCTTGTATCTATCTGCTCAGATTGAAGCATGTAAGATTCAAATATTTCTGATATTTGTTCGGAGTTAACTGGAACGATACTTTGATAGGACTGGGCTCCCTGTTTTGGCTCCAGGGTAATAGACATTGTTCCAGCACCGATCAGGCTAGTAGTATTTGAAATTGACATTGATTTAATTTCTTCAGTTCTGCATTTTGCAATTGCCCGCATTCCTAAAGGAGCATTTTCTGAACTTGTAAAGACTTCAACAAGTAACATTGTGATTGGGCCATTACCCAAAATCTGAATCAGGAGGGAGCCTTCCATTTTAAGGCTGCTTCCTAAAAGTGCTCCTGCGGTGAAGATTTCTGCAAGTATTTGTTCTACGAGGCTGTTTTGATCTTCGGGAGATCTGGTTTGTAGTACCTGTTTCCAGCTCTCATCAAGACGTACAAGAGTCCCCTTGATTGGCAAATCTTCAAATGAAAAGGGAACAAGTCTGTCAAACATAAAAAATGAGCATGTCCGAATTTTTATATATTGAAAAAAACAATAATTAACTCTCTACTATATTGAATTATAATTGAACAGCTAACAAGTTCATAATGTTATGTGAAATACCTTATTGCGGCTGTTTAATAGAATTAAAATACGTTTTTGCGGTTTGTTTTAATTTGTTTTTCTTTCCTTCTTCCATCTTGTCAAACTGTCTGGGCATTATGCTCATTCTCTGATTTTTTAGAAAAAAATTACGTTTTTTATCAATGAAACTCCAGTAAAGTGCGTCCCAGACTTCACACCAGTTCTCTTTCTTGTAGTCACTCATTTTAAGTACATAGTTTGATGAACTGATATACGGTTTAGTAGTTATTTCTCCTCCTTCTGCGAACTGACTCATGGCATATACATTTGGAACCATAACCCAATCGTAGGAATCAATAAAAAGACACATAAACCATTGATATACTTCGTCAGGATCAAATTCAGAGAGCAGCATGAAGTTTCCAAGTATCATTAGTCGTTCAATATGATGACAATAGGCTGTTTTAAGAATATTATTTATTGTTGTATCTATGGGTATTATACCAGTACTTCCATTCCAGAATGACTCGGGAATTTTTCGATTATGATTCCAGAAATTTCTGTTACGCTGTCTCGTTCCTTCTCGGCGGTAAACAATTTGCATATACTCGCGCCAGCCAATTATTTGTCTTAAAAATCCTTCAATGGAGTTAATGGGCAAGTTGGTGATGTTCTCAACTTCAAGTGTCCGGTCAATTATTTCTTTGGGTGATAAAAGACCTATGTTTAATGGTGCGCTCAGGAGCGAATGGTATATAGTGCGATGATTTTTGGAAATTGCATCTTCGTATATGCCAAAATTATATATTCTTTCATTTAGAAATGTTTCAAGTACTTCACGGGCTTCTGCTGGTGTTACTGGGTAGTTAAATTCTTCACATGCACCAGGGTTATTTGGGAAATGTTTTTCTATATAATTCCTTGCCTCAGATTTCCAGGGGTTTGGCTTGATCTGTCTTATCTCAGGTGGAGTATGATCTTTTGGCAGCTTCAACCGATTCTCGGCATCAAAGGTCCATTTTCCTCCAATTGGTTTGTTTTCATTATCCAGCATAATTCCAAGACTTTTTCGCTGATAAATATAAAAGCTTGAAAAGAAGTATTTTTTTGAGGAATCAAAGAAATTATCTGCATCATGATTTGAAGTGAGGAAATTTGGGCTAGGTTTAATTATAACAGTTATTCCATATTTCAGGGCTGATTTTTTCAGTTTCTTTTCTAGCCAGTTATCAACCGGATCATGAAGGAATATGGTGCTACAGTTTTTTTGTTTAAGTATTGTAATTATGTCTTCGGTGTTTTCAAGTTGATCTGATTCAACGTACATTACGGATAAGTTCCTGTTCTTCAGGCGTTCTTCAAATGCCTTCATTGAGGCACGATGTAGCATCAATTTCTGCTTATGAAATGGGTACTGTGAAAAAAAGAGAGGGTCCTCAATCAGGACGTTAAGTCTTTCGGGTTTTATAAGTTCTGATTCGTCAAAGATTTGATGAGGGTAGAAGAGGGAAACTTCTGCAGATTCGCTAAGGTTTTCACTTAATTGTTTAGAGTGTTTTATAGTATTCATTTTGCGTCTCAAGTGCGGTTAACTTTTTCAGTTTACCGCACTTAAAACATGGATCAAAATTATCTTCTTCTAAAATTTGAAAGAAGATTCCCGAGAGGGATTTTCGGGTATAAAGAAGGATCAGGTGCCTGGCTTAACAGTTTCCTCTACTATTGCTCCAAAGTATGGGCTTGGTCCCTGGGATACATCACGCATCATTTCGCTTGCTTCTTTGGTATCTACGAGGCTCCATTGCATTCTTGGAGTGCCATCCTTTTGAGGTTCAAGAAATTTTCTGACAACCAGAAAACCATCCTGACCCATTGAATCCTGAGCGCTTACAAGTCTGTAAATAGCGAGTTCATGTTTTTTGGAGTTAGCGGCGCGCTGGGCCTTTGGCCGGATTTCTTCAACTGTTCCTGAGAATATCCAGTCACCCGAATTAACTGATGGACAGGCATAAAGCTCCTTACCTTGATCAAGCTTTCTTTCAATATCCAGTAAATAATCTATAGCCATAGGCATTTCCCTTGATGATTAAACTTTATCCAGTTATCTGGGTCGGTAATTTCTGGCTTGTTCTTTAGAACAAAATAGCAAATAGGCTGTAATTGAGAAAATTTGTTAGGAAGGTAATCCCGGCAAGTTTAGTGGTTATTTAAAGCGGTAATCCAACAAAGCCGGTATTAATTCCTATAAAGAAACGGTTTGCATTGAATTCGGGGCTTGCAAACCGGCCAAAATCCTGAAGAGCAGGACCCCCATCTGATCTTTGTCTTGTATAGTTATACCCTGCAACAAGGGCAGTAGCCTGTGTTAAATGGTAATTTAATGAAATTGAACCTTCAAAGCGGTCAAAGTCAGGTGTAATTCCAGATTGATCTTCAAATTGCATATAACTTCCCCCCAGCACCAATCGAAAGTCTTCAGATAGTGGTTCAGACAAGTTTAGGAAAGCAACTCTTGAAATAAACCTTGATCCATCAAGGTTAGTAGTGAAACCCTGGGTAGCGCCTACTGTTGCAAGGGAGCCTGGCTGATATGCGTAGTTTAGAGCCAGAGAGAAAGTAAGCCCGGTATTGGAAGAGTCGGGTGTAACAGTTTCGGTAACGGTTTCTCCTGCATCATTTACAAAAGTAATTTCACGGGGCCTTGGAGTATTTTTAAACTTTGAATAGCCCATACCAGCAGATCCATCAAAGAACAGGGTTCGGCTAATAGTGTATTTTGTTGTGCCACTGACCTCAGCATTAATACGATCCAGTTCAGATGGGTCAAGACCTGATTCATTAAAATCACCTTCATCTATATCAGTAAAGAGCTGGACACCGCCTGTGCCAAGTAGTCCAACTTCAAGATCTCTGCTGACCTGATAATCTATCCCGGTTGATCCAGTGTGTGCATGGAAGTCCACTCCTCCCTGGCGTATCAGATCACTTTCATCGGGACTACTGATGAAAAATTCTCCAAGGTATTTCTGGTATGATCCATTATATCCCAGGCTAAAGAAGGTATCTCTGGCGAGAGCAGCCTGCCTTATTCCCATATCTCCAGAGAATACATAATTCTGAACATTTTGAGTTGCAGTTCCACCAGGGGCAGCGAGGTTATTGGCGGATGAGATAATTCTGTTGCTAATGCCAACATGGTATGGATCAGGGAGCAGGGCATTTGACAGGCTAGTATCAAGACCGCCGTCTACGGTGAATCTGTTTTGTTCATTATTGTCTGCAAATAAAAGTGCGCCTAGTTGAAGATCATAAGAGTTCTTTATTGCAGGCTCAAGGCTTTGAAGATTTCCGGAAAATCCGATAAAGGCGTTGGTAATGAAATCTGAATTAGTTCTTCCGTCAAAACGTTCAGGATATTGGGTTATAAGAGCCCTTCCATCATATTCTTCTTCTATTTGCTGATCGAAAACAACTGGAACAGGTCGTGGATTTTTATTTTCAAGAAAAATATTGTCGTCGTAAATTTCCTGTGCGCCAACTGTGATTGCTACTTGTGCTGAAAGATTTTTTGAACAAACCAAGAGGACAATAAGAAAGAAGCCAGCTGATATAAAGGTAGAAATTATTTTCTTCATTGCGCAGGTCATTCTTCCGGTTTTTTTTATTAGAGGAGGGCTAAAACCAGGACTTTTAATTGGAAAGGTAGAACTGATAAAAGAGATATGATTTGTAAATGGTGCGGGATTTTTCATGCAACTCTTCATTTATATAAGACTTTTCGCTTTTATAAGATGACTTCAGTTTTAACAAAAGACCAAGTTTTTATCAGGCAGGTTTGAAAGATTTGAGAGCTTGTGCAACTGGAAAAGATATGGAGATGTTTTTTTAAATTAATATCTTCAATAAATTTACAATTTTCACGGTGTTTTCAGATAGTTAATCCAAATAACCATCTTGTTGACACATTTTCAGCGATCTTAAAAAACTACAGCAAAAGAATCAATAATTATCGAGTATTAATAGCTCCTAGTTCTGGATCAGCGGAACATATTCGTGAAATAATGCGAGTTAAGGAATATCTTTGAGTAACCGATATTCCCCTTAACTTGATGCGGTTTTTGTTTAGGTCTTTTTTATTGGGTTATTTTAAGTAGAATTTCAGGAGATAGCTTGTGGCAGTTCTTGAGCAGTCCGAAATAAGTTCTTACGCTCCGGTTCGTGGAGAAAGGGCGGATGATCTAAGAAATCAACCCAAGGCAAGGAGGCTTGCCCTTAGGACTGCATTTGTTTCACGCTTTATTGTTCTCAGGGAGGCCCGACGTTCCAAGGCTCATCGTATTATTGAAGCAATGGAGTGGGATGATTCCACAACAGCAGAGGATCTTTATGATCGTTTCCGGGCGGCTTTTATTACAAACGGAGACAAGCTCGAACCAGTTGATCGTGATTTGCGACGTGCCCTTCAACACGCCTATTGCTCAATAGAGCATTTTGTTGGACAGTATGTCGGAAGGAGTGCTAATAACTTCACAGATGCTTTAAAAGATTATAAAAGAAGTAACATCCTGCTATTTGGCGAGGATGAAGAGATTCCTGTTAAAACGGTTGGATGGAGGCTTCCATAGTGGTGGATTCACCTGATTCTGCTGATATAGATTCATCCAGTTCTGATTCCTGTTCTTCACCTTCTCCCCCTGATGGGAGAAAAACAAAAAAGAGAAATTATGCCGTAGCCCTTCACTATGGGAAAGGTGATGAGGCACCACGAATTCTTGCTGCAGGGCCTGGTGAAATTGCGAAAAAAATTCTCGAAATAGCAGAAGCCAAGGGTGTACCGATTCAGCGCGATGAGGGGCTCCTGGAGGTTCTTTCCAAAATTCAGGTTGGCGCAACAATACCGCATGAATGCTACAGGGCTGTTGCTGAAATTTTTGCATTTCTTTTCAGAATGGATATCGCCTGGCGACAAAAGAAGCTAAAAGATTATCCCGATTTTTACTCTGGATAGTTTGCTTTAAACCTTAAATATTTAATATTCATTGGTAAGTTTTTGACCTGGCAGACGATCTAAGATTGGTCTATTCAGGGAGGTATTTACTCAACTCTGCTTGAGTGTTAGGCTACTGCCACTTTAGTGGTCAGGATTTACTAATGATTTCCCTGATCGTAAACGTGAAAATTTAGGAGCATATATTTTGGAAACATCTACAATTTCAGGTCAGCCTGATGTTCGGGCAAAGGGAGGAGTTCTAATGGCAAATGGAAGTTCTGCAGGAAAGCAGGTACAGTCATTTAGTGATTTTAAAGTAAAGGATATAGGTCTTGCTGATTGGGGTCGTCGAGCAATCAGGCTTGCTGAGCGAGAGATGCCAGGGTTAATGGCTCTAAGGGAGGAATTTGGTGCGAAGAAGCCACTTAAGGGTGCGCGAATTGCCGGCTGCCTTCACATGACTGTAGAAACTGCCGTACTTATAGAAACTTTGATTGCTCTTGGGGCGGAAGTCAGATGGTCAAGCTGTAATATTTTCTCAACTCAGGATCATGCCGCCGCCGCAATCGCTGCTGCAGGAATCCCGGTATTTGCTTGGAAAGGAATGACCGAAGAAGAATACTGGTGGTGCGTTGACCAGACTATAATGTTCTCAGACGGCAAACCACTTAATATGATTCTTGATGATGGCGGAGATTTAACTGTCCTTTGTCATGAAAAGCATCCTGAAGTTATAAAGGAAGTAAAAGGTATATCCGAGGAAACTACAACCGGAGTTCTAAGGCTTTATCAGATGGCCACTCAGGGTATCCTGAAATGCCCTGCAATAAATGTTAATGATTCTGTAACCAAGAGTAAATTTGATAACCTTTACGGTTGCAGAGAGTCACTTGCCGACGGTATCAAGCGAGCAACTGATGTTATGGTTGCAGGTAAGGTGGTAGTGGTTGCGGGGTACGGTGATGTTGGTAAGGGCTGCGCTCATTCAATGAAGAGTCTCGGTGCAAGGGTAATAGTAACCGAGATCGATCCCATTATTGCACTTCAGGCAGCTATGGAAGGATATGAAGTTACCACGATGGAAAAGGCCGCACCTGTTGGTGATATATTTGTTACTGCTACAGGTTGTTGCGATATCATTACAAAACAACATCTTTTGCAAATGAAAGACCATGCTATTGTATGTAACATTGGACACTTCGATTCTGAAATTGAGGCTTCCTGGTTACTTGAAAATCCACAAGTTACTGTCGAAGAGATAAAACCCCAGGTCGACAAGTGCACTATGCCAAATGGAAAAAGTGTTCTTCTTCTGGCAAGTGGACGTTTGGTTAATCTTGGTTGTGCGACAGGACATCCTGCTTTTGTTATGTCTTGCTCATTTACAAATCAGGTTATGGCCCAGATTGCCCTATGGACAGAAAACGAAAAGTTCAGTGTAGGTGTGCATGTTCTTCCGAAGGAGCTGGATGAAAAAGTAGCAAGGCTTCATATAGGAAAACTTGGGGTTGAGCTTACAAAACTTACAGAAAAGCAGGCAGCCTATCTGGGTATCTCTGCTGAGGGGCCATATAAGCCTGAGCATTACCGATATTAATTAATTCTGTTTTCTGGCAGTATTAATTTTTCTGGCAGTATTAATTTTTTAGTCCCTTTTATTTGATGGGGCCTGTACATTTGGGTCCCATCAAACACGAACTTCTATAGGCTTTTCAGGAATTATAGCTGATTCCATTTCAGACTCGCTTATTATATCCACTTTAGCAAATCCTAGATCAGCAAGATTTTGCCGAAGTTCTGAAAGTTCCCCTTTTATAAATTCGGCTTTTTCTTCATCCTCAAATTGCAGACTAAGCCTTATTTCGTCTTTTGATTGAAGGCTTCCAATTTGAACTTTGCCAAGACTTGGCAGTGGTAGTTGAGCCTGGTAGTGAAGACTTGGAATAAATCCGTCGTTTTTACCATCTTCAGTTTCATTATCCTTATTGTTTTTTCTGGTGTTTTCATCGTCTCCCTTGTTGTCCCTGAGATGTCTTCCGGCATCTGGATCAACAACCAATTCTCCGAATGAGAAAAGCCCCTGAAATAAAAATGGGAAAAGTATTAATTCAGGCTGCCTTAGACCCTGTAAAATCGGTTCAAGGCGCTGCATCATTTCCTGAGTTGAGGTGAACTGTTCTACAGTTGTTAAAAGGGTTCGTAGCTCTCGATGTAACTGAGGAGGAATTGAGGTAGAGCCGCTTTGGGTAGTAAATCCGAGTTCCTGAAAGGTGTTTTCAAGAAAGTTATTTAATTTGGTTATATCTCCTGATGCTATTTTGGCTTTATCTGTACTTATATCTTTTAATCTGGCGAGTGTTATTTTTAAAGTGTCTATATAACGTCCTCTAGCGCTGATTTCACTTTCCGGCAGATCGCGATTTAATTCCTGGGCCAGAGCATTAAAAATACGATCCAGAGTTTGTGTAATTTTAATATTGCTGGACAAGGGAGATGTTGCTGATTCGGATGAGAGTATTTTTAATTGCTCTTGCAAACTTGTAATAAACCTTGCTTCCCTGGATGGATTATTTTGTTCAAGAAGATTGGATAGTTTTAACTGAAACTCTTTCATTGAGTTTGTAGTTTCTGGGCTTGTTAATTTTTGGAGTGCAGTTGAGAGATTTTGTGCGTCTATGAGAGTTTGATTGCTTTCTGGTAATATATTTTTCAGTGTTTCAAGTAATGATTTAACTGCTGTTGGAAGGTTGTTTGTAGTTGCATTTTCGGAACCAAAGGGGATCATGGCACTTGAATTTGGAAGTTTGTGTGGGATTTTTAGTGATGAATCCGGAATGAAAGGAGCTAGTTTGAAGAGTAGATCTTCTACTTTTGCGCTAAGGGTTTCTGGTATTGACATTAATACTTGAACAGGGTTTTCGTAATTTGGGGGAATGCGCCCGCCATCAGCCCTGGAAACAATATCCACGATTTTAAATATAATACGCTCACCTTCAACTGAAATTTGTGCATGAACCCTGTCTCCGGCTACAACATGATCTGGAATTTTTGCTTGAATTAATTGACCCATCATGTAAAGAAGGCCCAGACCTTCAAGGTTACGACCTCTTACTGTAAACTGAATCAAATCTCCAACGGCTATATTTTTTGCAAGCTGAGGAAGAATGGAAGTCGATGGTAGTTGAAGATATGCGCTTTCCTGTGTACCAGGCACGGGACCCTTTGTTGAAGAAGTCTGTAACAAAGAGTTTTTAGGGTCTTTTGCGCTATTGGGTGTTGTGTTTGCATTTTCAGCAGGTGTAGATGCGGGTGAACTTGGTAATTTGGGTATTTGACTCATATTTGATCCATTATATCACCATAAATGTTCAATCTTCCAGGCTAAATTAAGTTAGCGACCCTTTTTATCATATTGTTAAGCCTTGAATTGGTTGTTAGAGATGTGACATCATGTTCTGCTAATATAAAAACTCGGATTTTCGTTGTATTTAGTTTAGGCAGATTTGTTATTTCATTACTATTTTTATTGCATTTTAAAATCGGGCTTTTCGCATGAAAGAATTTTTAAAGAGTGTATTTGCTGCAGTTGGATTTATTACAATTGCTATTACTATTCTTTTTGTTGTTCTTATGGTTGTAATCGTAAGGAACATTGGAGACTCGCCAATGGGCTCTTCTCTTGGTGCAATTTCTGATTCAGGAGCTTCTGTTGGAGTTGTTGAGCTTGAGGGAGAGATAATCACTTCCCGGGATTTTCGTGAGAAGATAGAGCGTTTTGTTGAGAACAAGAATATCAAGGGGATTGTTGTTAGAATAGATTCTCCTGGTGGAGCAGTAGGGGCATCTGAAGAAATATACCGTTACATATTACAGGCACGTGAAAAAAAACCAGTAGTATGCTCTCTGGGAAATACTGCGGCTTCTGGTGGTTTATATTCTTCGCTTGGTTGCAGCAAGGTTTATACAAGTGCAGGAACTTTGACCGGTTCAATTGGTGTAATTCTGATGATGCCAAATTTCAGTGATATAATGGGCAAAGTCGGTTTTAAATTTAATGTTGTAAAAACAGGAGCTTTAAAAGACGCTGGTTCTCCCTTCAGGGAATTCACAGATGAGGATCGTACTTACCTTCAGGGGGTAGCTATGGAAGCTTATGATCAGTTTGTTACGGCGGTATCCCAGTCAAGAAACATTCCTATTGAGAAAGTTAAAGAATTTGCCGATGGTAGAATTATCCTGGGTTCTCAGGCTGTTTCTCTGGGACTTGCTGATGCCATAGGTGGTCTCGAGGATGCTGCCAGGGATGTACTTGCTCAGGCCATTGGTGAAGGACATGGAAAAGAGCCAAAGCTTGTTTTCCCGCCAAAGAAACTTAATGTTCCTGACTTTTTGAAGAGCATAAATGACGGTGGAGCCATGTCAGTTGTGCCGGATAAGTATAAAACAATGAGTATTCGCTATCAGATGATGTAGAATGAATATTCTTGCAAAAGTGCCTGCCGGTATGCTTAAAATAGGGGAATAAGATTATTAATCCAAGCTTATGGATATTTACAGGTGGTATCATCAAAGATTCTTATAATTGAGGATGAAAACTCCGTACGTGAGGGTTTGGTTGATAGCCTTGGTATTGAGGGCTATACAGTTATTTCACGTGATAACGGTAAGGATGGAGTCGAAGCTTATCAAACAGAAAACCCTGATCTTGTTATTCTTGACGTAATGATGCCCGGTCTTGACGGGATAGAAGTTTGCCGAAGAATCAGGGCAAGTGGCAATCAGACGCCTATAATCATACTCACTGCAAAATGCAGTGAAATAGACAAGGTCGTCGGTCTTGAAATAGGAGCCGATGATTACTTAACCAAACCATTTGGCATGAGAGAGTTGTTTGCTAGGGTTAAAGCTGTTTTAAGAAGATATGGGCCAGTTGTTGTATCATCGGATTTGGGTTCTGATCCTGTTAATGCTTCCGTTAATATTTCCGTGAATACTTCTAAGGCAGATTTTAGCAGCAGAGACTTTACCAAAGAAGGGTCTCAAAAGGAAAAGTCTTCTCAAGGTACGGGTGTCAGTTTGGACCATGTTCCGGAAGAATTGCAGTTTTCTGATGTTTCAATTGATTTTCGTCGTTATCGAGCTACAAAAGGTGATCGTGCAGTTACGCTATCAGCCAAGGAGTTTGAGCTTATCAAGTATCTCGCCAGGCAGCCTGATGTTCCAGTCTCTCGCGATGAATTACTGGATCACGTTTGGGGTTATACTTCTTATCCTACTACAAGGACGGTTGATAATTTTATTTCCCGCTTACGTCAGAAGTTGGAGGATTCTCCTGAAAAACCACGTTTTATAGTTACAGTTCATGGTATTGGTTACAAGTTTGTTCGCCACACTCTTGATATGTAGACCTGACAATAACAATTGCGTCGGATTTTGGTTCCTTATGGTGTCTTAGTGTCTGATCTTATTCCCTTGTACAGATTGACAGTCATTATTCCATCCGAGGGCTTGAATTTTGTAATAAGTGAACTTGAAAAAACCGCTATTCTCTCAATTGGTAATTATGCAAATGTAACATGGGTGTCTTCTGAGGGAATAGAAAGCTTTACTCCTCTTGATAATGCAAATCCAGCTGTAGGGGAGGTGGGTGTTCCAATAAAAGTTCCAGCCCGGCAGCTTGTTTTTTCTATTCCAAGAGATGATTCAAGTCTTAATAAGGTCTTGAATGTATTAGTCGCATCACATCCCTGGGAGAAACCTGTAATTTATGTTGATGAATCCTATGGCTATGGGTAGAATCAAACCAGTTTAAACTAGACAGGATAATACTATGAGTAATTCAATTTCACCTGCAGGATTGTTTCAGAGCATTTTGTCAGAGACATCAATAATTCAAAAATTAGCTATCTCATTATTCTTTCCCATTTTGATTATTACTTCGTTTGTTATTGTTCCGGTGACACATGCTGAATTATTCAAATATGAAGATGCTGAGGGTAGAACTCATTATGTAGATTCTGCTGATAAGATTCCTGAAAAATATCGTGATCAGCTAAAGACGCAGCCCAGCTTCCCATCTCTTAGCAAGGTCATACGGGGTTCTGAGGAATCTTCTGGTTCGGTAGTAGAGGATGCAAGTGTCGACGTTTTGAGTTCTCAGGTGCCACCCCAAAGTGCTGTCGCTGAGAAAAAAAAGTTAGAACTTTTTGTTGCTGATTGGTGCAGCCATTGTCGTTCACTCGAAGCTACACTTAAGTCTGAAGGCGTGGCATACGAGCGTTTTGATATTGAGAAGTCAGATACAGGAAAACGTGTTTATAATGAGCTTGGCAGGGGAGGGATTCCAATAGCAAGAATAGATGGCCGAACTATTATAAGAGGCAACAGGCCAGGTGAAATCAAGGATGCCATAAGGTAGTTGAGATCAGAAGGTGGCTCTTATTTAAGATAGCCATTATCAGTATATTCTCTGAGATTATGTTATTGCTTGCAAGTTTTTAAAGCTCTATCCGCCACTGTGGAATCATTTATTACTATAACCGAACTATCTGAAAACGAATTTTCTTGGGCAAATCAACTTTATGATGAAGTTGGATTCGTACATTCCAAACCCGGCAAGGATCTCGTGATGCTTGCAAAAGTAGCAGGCAAACCTGCTGGCTTGGGGAGGATAGTTAAAATTACAGAACTTGAAGCTGAGCTCGGAGGTATGTATGTCATGCCAGACTTTCGCTCACTTGGCATTGCGCATAAACTAATTGAAGGCTTACTTGAACGGGGCAAAATTTATAATCGTATTTATTGCCTTCCCTTTTCACATCTAGTTAAACTTTACCAAGGTTATGGTTTTATTGCGTCAGGTTGCGACGACAATATTCCAGAACAAATTATTCTAAAGCATAAGTGGTGCAACGAAACGTATGCCGGACGTGAGACACGGTTACTTGTCAGGTTGCAGACCTGATTTTTTGTCCCGCTACTTTTCCCAATCCACTTGGCTTAGTGAAAAACTTTAAATCTCACACTACTAAACTAATAACTTCTTAAAATATGTAAAAACTTATTTACACTTGGAAAATTTATGTGTATAATAGATAAAATTATACACATAAATTAATTACTTATATGAGAACAAATATTGTCCTGAATGAGAAGCTAATTTCCGAGTGTCTTAAGGAATCTGGAATCAGGACAAAAAAAGAGCTTGTGGATGAGGCTCTTAAGATGTTCCTAATGGTAAAAAAACAGGGTAAGATTAAGAATTATCGAGGCAAGCTTTCCTGGGATGGTAACCTTGAGAAAGAGAGAGCAAGGAAGTGATTCTTGTAGATTCTTCAGTCTGGATAGATTATTTTAATAAAATAAAATCTCCTCAGTGTGATTTTTTGCATCAGTGTCTAGGCGCGGTGCCGATCCTTACGGGAGACATTATTATTGCTGAGGTTTTAAGAGGATTCAAATCTGATAAGGCATTTTTAAAAGCGAAGGAACTCTTGGGGAGTCTCTTTTACAGGGATCTTTTAGGAAGGGACGTAGCTATACTAAGTGCAACAATTTACCGGCAGTGCAGAAAAAAGGGCATTACTATAAACAAACCAAATGATCTTTTTGTTTCGGCCTTTTGTATTGAAAACAAAATCCCTCTGCTACATTCAGATAATGATTTTACGATCATAGCGAATCATACTAAACTTAAGGTTATCAATGTTAGTTAATTAGAGTTGTTTCACTTACTCTCCCTATTTTCTTATCCTTGGGGCATGGATAAAACTTTAAATTCAACTTTATTAAAGCAGCAAGCAATTAAAAAATATGAAGATTTTTATTTTAATTTCAGGAAATTATTAATCACAATTTTGCCGAAAGTTTGCTTTCCACCTGCGCAGGATAAGTTTAAGGGGGGGGGTCAAGACATTCGGAGGAAAATTATTGTTTAATAACTTTGATTTTTAGTTTTTAAAACTGTATATCTAATTGTAGTTTAATTCTAGTATGAAAGTTAATTTAAATTGTTAACAATTTAAATTTTCACTGCTCCTTCTCAATTTTGATCTTGGTATTTTAATTATCTCCGCTTTCCTGATTGTTTTTTGTATTACTTTCAGGGAAGAGGAATGAATTAGGTTTTTTGCACAATCCATTTGGTTGTTCCTTTAAACATTCTTGTCCATGTGAGAGTTTTTAGAGGAACAACCAGACTTTAAGGTGTTATCTGATACTTTCAGAGCCTTAAGGACTTGAACCAAGGAATTTGGAGAGTGAGATGAGTAGTGCTTGTCGACAAAGTCAACGATCGGCGGGGTATAATACAAGAGAAATGAGGTTCGCAGAATTGCATGTGATTGAGGTAATAATTAAACCGATTCTGACCCCAGGTCGGGTTGATCCTCTAGGGGACTTATTCCAACAATTCGAAGATCAATGGGACGCAAAGTTACTCTCCGGAGTAATCTTTAGAGATCATGTGAACAAATGTCTGGAATCAATTCTAAATTCTGATCAGGATGAAGGAAAGATTCTGCGGGTGCATTTGCTGAAGGATATGAGATCGTCATCGCCAAAATATTCTGAGATGGCAATTCGCCTGCTCAGTGATAAGGACCTCTTGGAAGTGCTGCGTGGATTAGAATCACAGGTTAGCGTCGGCGAGAGCGATGGTGATCAGGAAGTCAGGAATTTGCTTCGGGAACGCCTTAAGAGAATGGTCACGGGCCACTCGGTCAGCAGGGATTCCGTACAGACTGCTTTTAGTAGTCTAGACCCTAATACTTCTCTCTGGAAGCTTTTCTATAGTGTTTTAACAGACAGATGACGGATGTACTAAATAAAGTATTACCTTGACTTCCTGATTTGGTATTACAATTAAGGATGTTTTTTAGTTTCTGCCGGATGATCGCTTCATCGCATCATCCGGCGTTCTTTACCGAAGGTTGTTCATTCCTCTTGCCCTGTTTTTTCATTAATATCTTAACATATCCTCAAGGCCAATACCGATTCTTCGAAATCAGAAGTGATATTTTTGAAATT
>DAOLCO010000018.1:0-58863 GCA_035327825.1 Oligoflexia bacterium
AATTATAAAAAGTACACTTCTGGTTTAAAAGAAGGGGTATCGGCCTTGAGGGTATATTATACTTTTGAGGATATGTTATAAGAGGATAACCTCAAGGGCGTTTAAATACATAGACCGCTTGTTAAGGGGCGCTCAATTAATACAGAATTGAACTTGATTATATTTTCATAATTTAGGAATTCACCATGTCACTTTTATTTGGCATTGATCTGGGTGGCACTAAAATTGAACTTGTCATTCTGGATCAGGAAAATCATCATACATCACTCTTTAGAGAGAGAATACCGACAAAGCAGGAACGTGGATATAGGGCCATACTGGAATCAATTCAGGAACTCATTTTAAAAGGAGAGTCCGCCGTTGGATATAAAGCTCAAAGCATTGGAATTGGCACTCCTGGAACACTCGATTCAAGAAACGGACTCTTGAGAGGAAGCAACACTCAGTGCCTTAATGACAAACCTATCCAGAATGATCTTGAAGAATTAATAAAAAAGAAAGTAGTAATTGACAATGACGCAAATTGCTTTTCGCTCGCAGAAGCAACAATTGGCAGAGCACAAGGATACCTATCAGTATTTGGAATTATTATGGGAACTGGTGTTGGAGGAGGAATTGTAATCAATCAAAAAGTTCTTCATGGAAAACAGGGAATTGCCGGGGAATGGGGTCACAATGTCGTGGATACTGAAATTTCTGCTTCATACATTCCTGGCACAACAGAAATTCTAGTAGAACATCAAGGCACACCTTGCTATTGTGGCAAGAGGGGTTGCGTTGAGGCAACAATTTCAGGACCTGCCCTTGAAGCTTACTATGAAAAAAGTCTTGCCAGTAAAAATAAAACTCCAATCTCTCTTTCAGAAATATACGAACCCTACAAGAAACACGATGAAAAAGCAGAACGTACAATAAACAGATTAATTCATTTTTTTGGAAAAAGCATTGCCACAGTGGTAAATATACTCGATCCTCACATAATTGTGCTGGGCGGAGGCGTAAGCAACATAGAAGAGCTTTATACCCATGGAGCTGAGGAAGCAAAGAAATATATTTTTAATCCTGAACCTGAAATAAAAATTGTACAAAACATACTTGGCGATAGCGCAGGTGTATTTGGCGCTGCAATGCTTACAAGTTAAGCTGTATTATTTTTATTTCTATTTCTGCAAGTACATTTGCAGCCTATAGAGAAAACTTGACAAATCATCTAACAGACTTCTAACCTCTTAATTTTACTACCAAAACATCAAATAACCCCTTAATTCAATACTTTTACTAATTTTTGGTGTAGTATAACCAAATATGCGCCTGCGTTCATGTCTCAGGCTCCATTAGGTTTGGTGCCTTAAATATCTGTTCTTTAAATTTCAAATCATGGGTATGTCATAATAATGACAACGGTCTCTCAGCTGCAGGAACATTTAAATTCTGGATTTGAGAGACGCGAGAAATAATAAGGTTTTGTACTAAACTAACGTCGTTAATCCCTTATAACCAAAGCAGCGACAAAGCTTCCCAAAGCAGTAAGTACTGTTTTGAGAAGTTTTGTTTAGCTACTTAAACAAGGAGATAAAAATGACTAAAAGTCAACAAAGATTTACTGACAATGATGTCTTTTGTGACGATGAAAGTTTTGCCAAAATTATGTCTTTCGTGGATCCAAAAACAAAAGAAGAAGCCCTCGAAGAATCTCTAAAATTAGATATATATGCTCAAGAACTTCTTGAGACCAAAGACTTCAACGAAGAACACCGATTAGCAATTTTGATTCTGCTTCAAGCTCGAAATATCATGGCGCGACTTGCAGGGATTCAGCAAATCGGATTACCTTCAGGATTTTACCAAGAATATGATAAGGAAGAAACGATCATAGATCCATTAGCCAACAAACATGTTGCAATTTTTGCATCAGGTAATGTCGCTAAAACACTGGTTCATGTTCTTGAAAATGTTCCGCTTGTGAAGGATGCGCGCATCAAGGCATACTCTTCAATTCGAGACCTTATTAACGCTATTGAAAGCAACCTCGTTGCTGGCGTTCTTGCTCTGCATCACCAAAAAGGCTCAATAATTGATTCGATACGGCATGATTACAAGAACCTTCCGGGCAAATGCCAGCAAGATGCAATTGATTTTACCTTTCCGCCCTGCATCGATGTTTCCAATCTCACACCACTCCTTGTAATGGCAGAAAAAATTCGCCAATTAAGTAAAGGTGAGAGACCTGAGAACAAGAAGTTCGAATTAAAAGAGAGCCTATCAGAGCTACTGGTACATGCCCTCATCCCGGAGAATCCGGTACGGGTTTTCATTGTAGATGATACCAGAAAATACATTGATAACATGGCTATAGTACTTCAAGCATGGAGAAACATTACTGTCGAAGTAATACTTCATGAAGAAGGAATTCCAGAAGTTCCAATGCAGGCGAACATTGCCCTACTTGACGAAGATCTCTCTCAGGGCATAAAAGGCTCAAAAATCCATGAATATTGGAAAGATAAAGGTTATAGTGGCCTTGTTGCAAGTACTACAGGTGGAGAAAAACCTTCACACGTCGAACACCATTTTCACCAGAAATCAAGTTTGGCCGAAAATTACGACTCAGCCCTTGATTTTGTAAGGTTCATGAACCTGCTGATAAAAAAGCTCGAATAACCCTCCCCCAGAGAGCAGCACCCGACCATGAGTGGATTTGTCCACCACTTTTCTTGCGTGCTCTCTCTCCAAATCAGGACAAGAAAAACTCCTACTCAATTAAACACTCTTCATGACAATTTCGTTCCATGCAGGCGACAGTGCAGGCGACTGAACCACTTTTATTGCCACATTGACCTTGACAGGCTTGCTCCTTTGAATACCGACAAATATCACAACGAGACTTCTTTCTACCAGGAACAGATCCACTTACCTGAGAACCCGAAGGATCTCCTTCATACATACCAGATTGGGATCCAAAAGAACGTCCTTTATCATCAGGCGACATTGCAGAAGGAGGCGCAGGGGCGACACACTTACCTTTACATATCCTGCTAATACAAATTTTCTCACAGGATGCACCCTGATTTCCACAAGTTGCCTGACACTTCTTTCGGGAACTTCGATAACAATAGTCACAGTCCGTAAAGGATGAAACCTGACGCTCTGGTTTTGCGGCAGCCCCCTTTCTCCTCTCCCCGGAATCCTCAAAGTCGGAATACCCACATGTGTCAGCACATTTTTTTAACAAACAGGACTTGCTGCAACGGGAACGTGAATCAACAGGAGCGCTTTGGCACATATGCTCACACACCTGCCCATTATATTCATAACAGGCGCCACAAGCATCGGCATTAACAGAAAACGGGAAACACAAACTCAAAAGAAAATATAAAAAGACTGATAAGAAATTGCCCTTCTGATATTCAAGACTAAAAAGCATCACTTAATCCCATCTTAACTACTTGCGCCATGAGGCAGGCATATTCTTTTCAACCTCAATTTCACCAAATTCAGGACTCTTTCTTGGCCCATGTTCTTTAGCCCAGGCAGCCATTTTCTCAAGCCCTTCCCTTAGTCCAAACTGAGGGGAACCTGGAAAATACTTCTTGACCTTGTCATGACTAGAATAAGCATGAAGCACCTCATTTCTTGCATCTAGATAATTTATATTTGGTTCAACACCAAATACAGAACACACCTCACGAGCAAGCTCAGTAACTGAATAAGGGGTATCAGCACCAACATTAAATACTTCTCCATATGCAGAAGTATTTTCAGGAGCGCTAGCTATGATACCTGAAATCTCACCAACATAACTAAAAGCACGAGTCTGTTTTCCATTACCAAAAACAGTCAGAGGAAGACCCTGCATGATTTGATTCATGAAAATACCTATCACGTTTCGATATTTATCGCCTATATTCTGAAACTCACCATAAACATTGTGGGGACGAAAAATTACATAATCCAGACCAAACATCTCATGAGCAGCCTTTAGATCCTGCTCAACAGCCAACTTGGAAATCCCATAAGGATCCTCTGGCTGAGGAATCAGGTCCTCGGACATAGGAAGCTGATTTGCACCGTAAACAGCGATTGAAGATGTAAACACAAAACAACTTACATCATACTTAACAGAGGCATTAATAAGATTAATACTTCCTATCAAGTTATTTTGATAGTTAAATCTTCTGATAAAATGGCTAAGGCCCTCTGCGGCATACGCAGCAAGATGATAAACATTGTTAAACCTGTGCTTTTCAAACAAGGTATCTACCAGTTGATGATCCAATATTGAACCTTTAACAAATTCAGCTTCATCAGGGACATTTTCCGTAAATCCGCCACTCAAATCATCAAGCACAACGACTTTCTCGCCCTTAGCAAGCAACTCACGAACCACATGTGCTCCTATGAACCCTGCGCCACCTGTAACCAAATTTGAAACTACCATAGAACTCTCCAACCCTTAAACCATTTTAAATATCAAAAAATATCTAACTAGGAATAAAATATAATATTACTAATCACGAAACATCGAAGTAAACAGGACAGAATACTACAACACTCCCTGAAAAATGTGAAATCCGGCACTTATTCGGGATTTTCAGCACACAAACGACCACCAAGAATCTCAGACATCTCTTTAAATACCTGATTAGCCACGCCCTGCAATGAAGATATAATCAAAAGCTCGTCTTTAAGTAATTCCTCAAAAGGAACTGATTTTCCAAAAGAATTCGTGATAGGTAGTGAAGTTTGTAACGTAAAATAATTTTCCGCCCCTGTAATAACACTAAATAATCTCATTACAATTTCACCCGACATTACTGACTGACCATTATCACCAGAGTTGTCAAATCGATCCTCAACCCATAGACGATTCAGCTTAACACCCAACTCGTACTCACTGAAAGCGGACGATTGTGAACTTAAAAAAACAATTCCAGGAGCAGAAGCAAAGGAACTACGAAGCCCGTTTTCGATGGCATGAAGAAAAAGACTATCAAAAGAAGAAGCCCATTCAACATCAGATAAAGTTACAACCTCCGGGTTTGAAATCTTAATAACTTTACTACCTGAAGAATTAACTCTCTCAAACCTCACCCTTATGCTTCTAAGGTAATCTACAACTTCGATTTCCGATATATATACTCTTTTTTGAATTCCTGAACAGGTAGAATTGGTAACAGCGGACGGTTCATAAGAAAAAACTCCAAGAATATATTTTTTTGCCTGAAGCATTTTGGGGAAAAGACTGATTTGACAGCCAGAGAAAAGAAAAATAAATAAAACAAGAACAAATATCCTGACTTCAACTCTTTTAAACCCAGCAGAAATCACCATAATCATAAAAATCCCTTTGAAAACTTACCAAACTAGCTCCATGAAACTACAAACTAACACCAAGGCACAAACTTAATCTGGTTCTGCCAAAAATGACCTTGGATCACTATATCCATCAGCCACTGCATTAACTCCATCAGCTACACGCCCCACATCCCGTTGCACACCACCAACGGCACGGGAAACCCTCCTTATTGACGGAGATAGGCTGGAATTAAGTTTTCTAAATTCACTCACAAGCTCTCTTGCCTCAGATACAGCCAAAGCAAGTTCATCCACAACACCTCGACCGGAATCACCTCCCCTACCATCGTCTCCAGAAATTTTTCCTACAGCCTTTGAAGCCTGAAGAGTAACCTGCTCAAGATTATTTAAGGTTTTCGCCAACGAAGGGCCAGAGCTAGCCAAATCGTTTGTAAAAGTATTTAAAGATAACATCGTTTGACTTATCGCTTTTACATTATCTTCCGAAAGAAGAGCATCAAGGCGGGACATTAATAACTCAACTTTCTCAAGCAGCTCAGGAACGCTATTCGCAATTTTTTCTATTTGGGGGATCTCTTCCCTTATAACAGGATAACTTCCTCCTTTTAAGGAGTTGTTGTCAAGTAATGGTGCGGCCTGAGTACCACCCACAAGATCAATCTTGGCAAGCCCTGTCAGGAGATTTCTACGAATTACTGCTCTTGTATCGATTTTAACTGGCACTCCTTCTTCTAGCTTTAATACAACCGAAACTCTTTCAATATCATCACCTGCTATTTCATAATCTTCTACAACACCGACCCTGATTCCTCTCATCGTAACCAGGCTATCTTTCTGAAGACCATCAAGGGATTGCATTTTAAAAAATACATGATAGCGATTCACTCTTTCAGATGCCCCAATACCGGTCAACCAGACAATAATACCCAAGAAAACTAGTATCGCAGATAGAATAAAACCACCTACCCGTTTATAATGTACCTCTGATTCCATATACTTTATATCACTTTCTATTCACCTGAGTTAAAATATTCCATGATCCATTTATCGGAAACTGAGCGGACTTCTTCAAGGGGTCCACTAGCTATCAAACGACCTTCACCAAGAGCAATCACCCGAGTGCTAAGTTTTTTAATTGAAACAAGATCATGACTAATCATAAACACTGCGGTACCTAAATCAGCATGAATACTTGCAATCAAATCATCAAAACGTCGAGCCGCTATAGGATCAAGACCACTTGTTGGCTCGTCAAGGAAAATAATTTCCGGCTCCAGTATAAGAGCACGAGCAAGCCCTACCCGCTTCTTCATACCACCAGAAAGCTCGTTTGGCATCTTTCTTCCAACCTCCGCACTTAAACCAACAATCTGAAGCCAGAAAATAACCAGTTCTTCGATCTCACGCTTTGGAAGATTTGCAAACTCAACCAGTGGATAGGCTATATTATCGAAGACTGTCATGCCTGAAAACAATGCCCCCTCCTGAAAAAGAACCGAAGTTCGACGAAGCAGGGCTTCGCGCCTGGAAGTAGAAACCTTCCATAAATCCTGACCAAAGAGATACACAGAGCCCGAAGCCGGCTCTAACAACCCAATTATGGCTCTCAGTAATGTAGTTTTACCACTTCCACTACCACCAATAATACTTACAAGCTCAGTATTATTGACTGCAAATGAAATTGAATCATGAATAACCTTACCAGCATAGGCAGTTGTCAAATTTTCAACCCGAATCAATATTGGGCTAATAATTGATGAAGTTTTTGTATCAACATCCAGCACGTTTACTTATGGTCCCCGTAAATATGAATCATAATAAATCAAATACCAAGATTGGTTAAAATAACAGCGATCATCGCATTCAGCAAAATCACAGACACGATACTTTGCACAACAGTTTTAGTGGTATTTATACCAATACTAACGGAATTAGCCTCAGCACGAAGTCCCAAACGACATCCAATTGATGCTATAAAGAGGGCGAAGAGCGGTGCCTTGAACAAACCAACATAAAAATGCCTGGGCAAAAGTACCATACTCAATCTTTCGAAAAAATTCTGCGGGCTAACATCCAGTTGAATTTTTGCTATAAACATTCCACCAAGAATGCCAAAAATATCTCCAACCACAACAAGTATGGGCATGACCAGCATCAGTGCTATTATTCGGGGAAGTATAAGTACTGCGTACCTGCTAAGACCCATAACCTGAAGTGCTTCGACTTCCTGATTAAGACGCATACTTCCAAGCTGAGCCGCAAAAGCAGAACCAGAACGCCCGGCAACAATTATCGCAATAAGAATCGGCGAAAGCTCTCGACACATGGCGATAGAAACTCCATCAACAACAAATATACTTGCTCCATAAGTCTGCAACTGGTTACCCATCAAATAAGTTACAACCACACCAATAAGAAAAGTTACAAGAGCACAAATTGGAACAGCAAATAATCCTGTATGGTCAAGCTGACTTACAATTTCCTTAAAGCGAAATCTCTTGGGCACAGAGACAAGACGAAGCAACTCTGAAATAACACCAAAAACAAAAGTCATAATACTTGCAATTTCACTCGATAAAACCAGGCCCTGGCGACCCAAATTGCCCAATAAGGAAGTAGAAGGGATAGGTAATATTTTTTTTGTCGAGTGTTCAGCTTCAATAATTGAGGCCAATAGTCCGGCCTGAGCATCAGAGGAAGGAAATATTTCAACAAATATATTCCTTGACTTTAACTCATCCGCAAATTTCAAAATACGCCTTAGAATTGCAATATCAACTTTTGCATCTGGATCAATTTCAACGCTAAAATGGCGGGAAGCAGTTTTCTTTTCAGATACCCCAGTTTCTTGCGTGCCGTGCGATATCTGTTTTCTGGATGTATCATAAATCAGCTCACCCGGCTCATTCTCAATAAAGTCACCTACGCCTTTGGCAAGATGGGCCAAATCAGTAACTCTCCAACGACCCATAAGTGTTAACTTTGATCCTGAAACAGACAAAGAGGGGCTTGCTTCGGTGTTCAACATTTTATTTAGATTTCTATCAAACTTGTGCAAGATATATTAAACGGATTAAACTACAGATGGATTTTGAGTTTAATTTATATATATGACAACAGTTAATACCATACCTCATTCCTAATTGCCCCAAAAGAAACAAAAAACCTCAATTACTATCTTTTATGATGGCACGAATAATGCAAATTAAACACTCAAGCTTCAATAAAGTCACGAAAAGGCACTAATAGAAAGAGGTAAGCGCTTGAAATCAATTATTCGACATCCAAACTTGACTGTCAGTCCTTTGACAGGTGCAATTACAGGTCTGGTTACTGTTACTCTATTATTGAGTGCCGACATTCCCTTTATAGATCCTGCCTCATTAATACTGGTTATGGGAGGAACATTAACCGCAGGAATCGTGGCGTTTGAGTACCAGCTGATTACAAAAGCAATCCGAGAAGCAGTTTCGGTAAAATCACTTCGACCTTTTACACTAACAGAACGTGTACACTTTTTTGCAGAAACCTCCCAAATTCTTAGAAGCAAGGGAAACATAGCTCTTGAACAAATAGCATCTGAGCAGAATGATCCACTTTTAAGAAAAGGACTCCAACTGGTGGCAGATGGATATCCAGAGAGCGAAATAAGATACGCACTGAGTCTTGACATTCGAATTCTTAAAGATCAGCGCCGAACATCTGTAGATGTACTTAATTTTCTTGCTTCTGTCGCACCCGCCGCAGGACTGATTGGTACTGTAATCGGGCTTATTCTAATGCTATCAAACATTGGAAGTTCGTCAGAGTTGGGAAATGGTATGAGCCTCGCACTATTAACCACTCTTTATGGGGCAATACTCTCTTATCTTGTCCTGCAACCACTGGCTACAAGACTGGACAAAAGCTCACAAAACATAGAGCTCCTTCATAATCTGACACTGGAAGGAGTTATGACACTTTCCAAAGGTGTAAACCCGATCCTGGTGCAAGAACACCTCGAAGCATTCGCTGCTTGATAAAAGGCACCATGGAGCTTCAAAGTTCTCTCACAATATCATGCAGCATCTCACTTATAATGATTGGACTTATTTTACAAATTGATCTGGACAAGGAAGACAAAAACATAAACAGGCTTTTGACAATAAAATCTTATCCATCAGCCTTTATAAGTAAAGATTGTCAGACGAGCACTGAAAATTCAGAACTTCATTCCGAAGAAATTTCCCGATACTTCGTTTCCATGGAAGAATCCTATCTCCCACCCTCAATTCAGCAATTGTTATCAGACAATAACGAATGCTTGAGCAGAGATCACACACTGGTAATTAAACCAGGAGAAGTCGTTTTATTGGATGACAAAATCAGACAACAATCATTAAGTACCCTTTTGAGAAAAATCGATACCATTCTCTCCGCAAATAAAGACAGAAAAAATGGTCCTGTTCCTGTTCGCCTTGAAATACCAGTCTCCTCAACAAACCTGAAGGAAAGAAATCAATCGGGGTCCCAAACATGAAAACAGTATCCGGAAACTGGTTACTAACATTCTCCGATCTTTTCTTTATTCTCGTAGCATTCTTTTTGTTAAGGCATCAACTGGTTGAAATACCCAAAGAAGTGAACAATCATCATCAAAACAGCACTATAAGCACAATTCATAATTATATTAAAGAAAAAACGATTTTAACCACACCTTTTCAGGCAAAGAAGAGAGAAACAAATACTTCAATTGATATTCCCCTGGATACTTCCTGGTTTACAGAATCTGTCGAACTAAGCTCTAAAGGTGAAGAAGCGATTAGAGGTATCGCAATAAAACAGAAAGAGAGCAGCTCGAGTCTCTGGGTTGAACTTTTTGTAGAGATAGATCAACCCGGACTAAACATGCTACAAAAAAAAATGCTTGAAGCTTTAAGCCTGGAACTTCAAATAAGAGACCTCCCAGTTTCAAAAGTTATAGTTTCAAGCACAAGAGCACAAAATAACACTGGGCATGGACTCATAAGACTTATCTTTGATTGACACTAACTCGACCACTTGAATTAAGTTATTGTGTTATCTACTTGTCTCACAATGTCATTATACCGGCACATATGCACACAAAACTAATGAGCATATTACTTTTTTTTTACATTATTCAGCAAAAATTACTAACAAATACGCCTCCCTTTTTAAAATTACAGGCATCTAACTTTACGTACGCGCCAGTAATAAGCTGGGCTAAGCGTCTAAATTTTATTGGAAATTGAGGGCATAAATAATGGCAGAAGAAAAAAAAGATGGTGATTCCACCGCCCCAAAAAGCAAAAAAAAGCTTGTCATAATTGTGGCGGTTGTTCTTGTTCTGGTTCTTGGCGGAGTTGGCGCGTTTCTCGCAATGGGAAAGAAAGAACCAGTTGAAGGAGATGATGAATACCTTGAAGAAGAAATTGTTGGAGCCAAAGGAAAAGGTGCAAACCTCCCACCAGCCGTATTTCCTCTAGAGACCTTCATAGTAAACCTTCAGGTAAAAGGAAGTTTTCTAAGAACCACAATTCAGCTTGAGTTTGCCGAACCAGAACTTCCGGCAAGCCTGGAGAATGATGTACCAAAAATCAAGGACGCAATTATACGCATCCTGAGCAGTAAATCATCTTCAGAGGTACTAATGACTGATGGAAAAGATAAGCTTCGAGGAGAAATAAGAGACTCGGTAAATGAGGTTTTGGGATCTGAAGAGGTAACTCAGGTGTATTTCACAGAGTTTATAATTCAATAAGTCCGTAAAGACCATGAAGGGCAAAAGTAAATTAATTTTATAATAAGGCCGTAATAAATAATGAATCAGGTACTCACCCAGGATGAAATTAATGCTCTACTACGTGGTTTGTCTGATTCCGACGTAGAGGCAGATACATTTCAAAACACCCAGGAGGAAGGCATACGAAAATACGACCTTGCAAGTCAGGAGCGTATTATCCGCGGTCGTATGCCAACCATGGAGTTGATTCATGATCGCTTTTCCAGGGCCTTCAGAACTGCACTATCAAAGTTCCTTGGCAGAACCTGTTTCATAAACGTTGGAGGAATAGAGATCGTGAAGTTTGGTCTCTTCATGAAGAAGCTCCCTCTCCCATCAAGCCTGCACATTTACAGAATGCCTCCACTACAGGGATACGCTCTGCTAGCAGTATCTACTCCCCTTGTATTTGGTATGGTGGATAGCTTATTTGGTGGCAAAGGCATAGGAAAAGTCAAAATTGAAGGCCGTGAATATACAGCGATAGAAACCAGACTAATAGGTAAAGTTGTAATGATGGCACTGGAGATTCTGAAAGACGCATGGGCTCCAATTCATCCAGTAGATTTTGTTTATGTAAGATCTGAATTCAACCCCCTTGCAATTGCAATCGTACCTCCAACTGACGTGGTTATTATTGTAACGGTAGAAGTAGAACTTGAACAGGAAAGCACAACCCTGACTCTCTGTACACCATACTCAACTATTGAACCGATCAGACAAAAGCTGACAACAGGCTTCCAGAGCAATCGTCTTGAAATCGACTCACACGTAATACAGCGAATGGCATCAAACATTAAAAAAACACAAGTAGAAATGAGCGTGCAGCTGGCAAATGGTCAGATCAAGACCCGGGAAGCACTCAACTTGAGCGTAGGAGATATAATCCCTCTTGCTACAAATCCGACCGAGGAAGCAATAGTGCAAATTGAACGAACTCCAAAATACAAGGGATTTGTGGGATCATTTCGTGCAAACAGGGCAGTAAAAATTACTGAGGCAATTTATCCGGAAGAGGAAGTTTCATAACAAATACTTCGAAAGGAAGTAAAGGAGAATAATTATGGCAGAAGAAACAGAACAGGCAGTTGAAAATCTGGCAAAAGCTGCGGATGACGTCGTTAAAGCAACACAGGAGATGCCTCGTAATCTTGATTTCCTGATGGATGTATACTTGCAGGTCAGCGTCGAGGTAGGACGAACACGCATGACTATTCAAGACCTTCTACAGTTAGGACAAGGATCAGTTATAGAACTGACAAAACTTGCCGGTGAACCACTTGATGTATTTATTAATAATCGCCTGGTCGCCAGAGGAGAAGCTGTAATTGTGAACGAAAAATTTGGTATTCGTGTAACCGATATCATTTCGCAAACTGACCGGATTGAGGGACTTGGAAACTAGCATGCAATGCACACAATCCCTGCTCATAGCAATAATTATAGGCGTTTTTACCGTACTTATTTATCCGGCACCATCATGTGCCTCGAGCAATAATGACAAATTGGTTGATTCAAACATATCCAGTAAAAAGCAGTTTTCATTTGGCTCAAGGACAGGTGAAAGATATGATATGACACGGTCAGCACAGATTGCTGGCATATTTTTGCTTCTCATTGGAGGAGCATCAATGATTATAAAACAAAAAAAGACAATCTTTCCAATCAAATCGTCTGAAAAAAAGAATAAAATTACTTTACTTGAAGAACTTTCCCTCGGCGCCGGATCAAACCTGATCCTGGTTGAAGTTGAAGGTAACAGGATTTTACTTTGCAAAAATCAGGGCAAAATTGAATATCTCAAGGAAATCAATCCGAACTATAAACATCTTCCCACAGAAGAGCTTTCCTTTATTAGTAATTTATCTGATGAAATCAAATCAGATAATGCATACCTGAGCACTGGCTCTGTCAGGGTAAAAAATATCAGGACAACAGATGCGCATGGATAACAAAGACGTGTTCACAAAATCCACTCTCAAGTGGGGTCTGGTTGGCACACTGATACTACTATCTGCAACTGAATGCCTTGCTGCTCCAGGCTCAGGTACCAGCGATGCAGTAGTTTCAATCAATACAGAAGCCAGTAGTGAATTCAGCAAAGGAGATGTATTTGCAGCATTAAAGATCTCAACTATAATGAGCTCACTTGTCTTCTTGCCATCGCTTCTTATGGCAGTAACCTGTTTCCCCAGAATTGCTATCATTCTGTCAATTACAAGACAAGCACTTGGTACCGCACAGACACCTCCAAATCAGGTTCTGCTGGGACTGGCATTGTTCCTGACTTTTGCAATAATGGGACCACAGTTCACTGAAATCTATGAAACTGCCCTAGTTCCCTACGCAGATGATGCACTAACATTTCCAGAAGCACTGGACGCTGGGTTTAAACCTCTTAGAAACTTTATGCTGCCTTTAACCCGCGAAGAAGACATTCAACTATTTCTGGAAATAACCAAAACTGAATTCCCGGAATCACCAGATACAATCAGCGCCAAAGTTCTCATACCAGCTTTTGTACTTAGTGAACTTAATACAGCATTTCAGATAGCTTTTTTAATCTATATTCCATTTCTTGTTTTAGATATGATAATTTCATCCGTGCTTACTTCCATGAGCATGATTACCCTTCCTCCAACCGTGATTTCTCTTCCAATCAAACTGTTACTATTCGTCATGATTGACGGATGGAGCCTGATAATAAGCAACCTGGTAAAAACTTACGGGGGTTAGAATGGACATAGAAGGATTTTCTCGAGTAGCAAGCCTTGGTATTCAAACTGCCATGCTTGTATCCGCTCCTGTTCTTATATGTGGTCTCACGGCAGGAATAGCGGTCAGTGTATTTCAGGCTGCTACTCAAATAAATGATGCCGCTCTTGCATTCATTCCAAAAATCGCTGCCGCTGTCGGCGCTCTGATGGTTTTTGGCCCATGGATGAGCTCAAAAATGACTACTTTTGCCATCTACGCATTTGAGCAGATAGGCACACTGGGAACTCAATAAAAAATGAGCAGCGCACTTTTATCGGTTAACAACTTTGAGATTGGAATCGCTCCACTCTGGACATTTGTTCTGATACTTGTTCGCATCAGCACCCTTTTGTTCATGCTTCCAGGTGTTGGGACAGAACAGATTCCAGCTCAATTTCGCCTTTATCTTGCTATGTCAATTTCTGTTCTTGCCGCCATGAGCATCCCCCAGATTCCAATGCCGGAAGAACTCCATTTAATAGTATTATCAATAGCTACCGAGGCAATATTTGGACTACTACTTTCACTGCTCCCGGCAATCGTTTTGGGAGGCCTTGCTGTCAGCGGACAGGTAATTGCAGGAGTTATAGGTCTTGGTCAGGCTAATATGATCGACAGAAGTCTTGGAGAAAGTGTTTCTGTACTTGCAAAATTCAATATGTATCTTGGCTCTCTTGTATTTCTAGCCATAGATGGACATCATGTTCTTTTAAAAGCAGCCACTCTTGAGCTTGGATACCCATCAGTTGCCGTTATCCCTTCATTCAACAAAGGGATTCAAATACTGATGACTTCTTTTAGCTCATCATTTGAGCTTGCTATCGCTATAAGCGCTCCAATTTTAATTGCAACTTTGGTTACTCAATTCCTTCTTGGACTAATAACCAAGTTTGTTCCACAGGTTAATATTTTTATTATCAGCTTACCATTATCAGTATTCATGGGTTTTTATATAATGAGCTACACAATCGAACCTTTTGCTAGTCAACTTGTTGAAGAATTTACTCTAATGGAAGAGCTGGCGGGCGCAGTAGTGCTTAGCAAGTCCTCTCCATAACCCAAATGTTTCTCCTAGTCGAGTAAGTTAGGGGCGAAATTCCCCTGACTTACTCGACTAAGCAGATATCCCTCCAAGCCATGATCCTGACATGGGTAGCCAAACACGGAACACTGATAAATCGAATATAAGAAAAAAATTAGAACCCCTTCAAATAATCATTATATTACAGAGAGTTACACCACCACAATGATTACAAGATTTACATAATTCAATTAAAGTCTCTGGCATATTAATTGCTTTTATGACTCTGACAAAAAACAAGTAAAATTTCAGGAAGAATGTGGCCGAAAACGACTCCGCGGAAAAAACCGAAGAACCTACGCAAAAAAAACTGAGCGAAGCCCGAACAGAGGGACAAGTTGCCCAATCTACCGACCTAAGTGCGGTAGTAAGCATGACTGCCGCTGTAACAGCATTCTATTTCGTCTCTCCTTATCTATGGAATGCGCTCTTACTTTTACTTAGATCCGCATTTTCATTTAGTACTCACTCGGCAGAACATGATGATCTAAGAATATTTCTTTCAATCGGCACTCCCATTAAGAACATACTTCCTCTTGTACTGGTAATCATGTTTAGTGCTGCTATTTTTGGCGCTCTTACTACCCTCATTCAGACAAAATTCCTGTTTACAATGAAACCACTTAAGCCAAAACTGTCAAAACTAAGTCCGATAACCGGGCTTAAAAGACTTTTTGGCGCAAACAACTGGTTTAATCTCGCCAAATCAATTATAAAACTGGCTATTATTGCACCAGTAGGATTTGCAACTTTCAGCGCATTCTTTCCTTCCCTTCTTGGATTAATGACTCTACCAATTTCCCAGCATCTGTTAATTGGCTCTAATGCCATGCTCGATTCATTTGTAAAAATAATGTCCATGCTTCTTATTCTGGCCATCATCGATTACTCCTGGCAATACTGGAGGAACAATAAAAAGCTGAAGATGTCAAAGCAGGAAATAAAAGATGAAAACAAGGCTACTGAAGGGGACGAAGTAACAAAGAGAAAAATGCTGGCCAACGCTTTACAACGTGCAAGAAAGCGAATGATGCAAGATGTACCAAAAGCAGACGTAGTAGTAACTAATCCAACACACATTGCAGTAGCGCTATCCTACTCTGGAGAAGCGGGAAGTGCCCCCGTTGTACTTGCTAAAGGAAGAGGTTTTGTAGCCAAACGAATCAGAGAAATTGCAAAAGAAAATGGCGTTCCAATAGTTGAAAGAAAGCCACTCGCCCGAGCTCTTTTTGCATCTGTTGAAGTAGGCAAAGAAATTCCTTATGAATTGTTTAAAGCTGTAGCAGAGGTTCTGGCTTATGTGTACCGAATTAAAGGAAGACGTCCAAAAATCAAAAACTCTTCAGAAGCCAGGCAATAGGTAGAACTAGAATGACCTTGGATAAACAGGAACAAGGATGTTAGAAGAAAACAAAAAGGGTATGGCAAATGCTGCATCAGTAGGAGTTCCACTCCTGCTGATTTCTATCATCGTTATGATGATAATTCCCATTCCTTCTTTCCTGCTCGATATACTTTTAGCACTTAATATATCAATATCAGTTGTAATACTTTTTGTTTCTCTGTTTCTTCAGAGACCACTTGATTTTACCAGTTACCCTTCTCTTGTTCTGATGACTACACTGTTTCGCCTTGCGCTTAATATATCTTCTACCCGATTGATATTATTAAATGGCGATCAAGGTCTTGACGCAGCAGGTCATGTTATTCAGGCATTTGGAAGTTTCGTTTTAGGTGGAAATTTCGTAATCGGGGTTGTGATTTTTATTATAATTATGATGGTCAACCTGATGGTTATTACCAAAGGTTCTGGACGTATAGCAGAAGTGGCGGCTCGATTTACTCTGGATGCAATGCCGGGTAAACAGATGGCAATTGATTCTGATCTTAATAGCGGCCTTATAAGCGAAGATGAGGCGAAGAAAAAGAGAAAGGATCTCGGGCAAGAAGCGGAATTTTATGGAGCCATGGATGGAACATCAAAGTTCGTCCGCGGAGATGCCATTGCAGGACTTATAATTACGGGCATAAACATAATTGGCGGTCTTAGCATTGGCGTCATTATGGGAGACATGACCTGGCTTGAAGCTGCTACAAACTATACTCTACTGACTGTTGGCGATGGTTTGGTAAGTCAAATCCCTGCTCTTATTGTATCAGTCAGTGCTGGTATTATAGTGGCAAGAGCAGGTTCTGGGGGTCAAGATCTTGGAACTGAAGTTACCTCTCAACTATTTGCATACAAAAAACCACTAATCCTTTCATCAGGCGTATGTACCCTGTTCGCAATTATTCCGGGACTTCCATTTCTGCCTTTTATCGCCCTTGGTGGAGCAATGGCGCTGCTTGCCGCAGGCGCAGAGAATAAGACAAAAGAACAAAAAGCTATTGAAAATAATCAAAACCAGAAGATGCTATCAGCTGGAGCAACCCAGGAAGCACCTCCAGCTGGAAGCACAGAAGAAGTAAAATCACTTCTTGGGGTTGATCTTCTAGAACTGGAAGTTGGCTATGAGCTTGTATCAATGGTCGATAGCTCAACAGGAGGAGATTTGATAGACAGAATTCGCGGTCTTAGAAGGCAGTTTGCGATCGACCTAGGCTTTATTGTACCCCCCATTCATATCAGAGACAACGTAAGGCTTGAGCCATCTCAATATCGATTAATGTTAAAAGGAGTTCAGATTGCAACCGGAAACGTAATGAAGCATCATTTTCTTGCGATGGATCCGGGAGGAGTAGAACTAGAGCTTCCGGGAATACCGACCAAAGAATCAGCCTTTGGACTTGATGCCATGTGGATATCTGAATCAGATAAGGAACGTGCTCAGTTTGCAGGTTACACAGTTGTTGATCCAGCCACCGTTATAACAACTCATCTGACTGAAGTTATCAGGGTTCATTCGCATGAAATTCTTGGAAGACAGGAAGTGCAAGTTCTACTCGACACTCTTGCAAACGACTATCCAAAACTGGTAGAAGAAGTTGTGCCATCAATACTAACACTTGGAAATATTCAACAAGTGCTCTCCGGACTTCTAAGAGAAGGAGTAAGCATAAGAGACCTTAGAACAATCATTGAAACACTTGCAGACTGGGCCCCAACAACCAAATCAAGCGAAAAACTTATTGAGCAAGTTAGAAAATCTCTTGCTCGATCTATCACAGCGAAACATCTGGGAGATGATGGAACACTAAAACTTGTCAATATCAATCCATCACTTGAGCGACTTCTTAGCGAAAGTCTTCAAGTCACTGATCAGGGTTCATACCTGGCACTGGAACCAGGATTCGCGCATAAACTTATCAGCAAACTTCACCCACTAGCAGAGAAGTTTGCAATGAATGGCTCGTCCCCTGTGCTACTTGCGCCAAGTCAAATGCGAGCTGCACTATTTGCATTTACTGAAAGATTCATTCCCGGATTTGCAGTTCTTTCTCATCAAGAAATAACACCAAGCACAAAAGTACAAGCTATCGGCACTCTTGCCATGGACTAGAGTGAAAATCAAAAAAATTAAGGAGCAATACTAATGAAAAGATCAACAAAGGTACTGGCAATCACCTCAGGAAAGGGCGGGGTTGGAAAAACAACCTCTACAATAAATCTGGGAATCGCCCTTACTCAGGCAGGACATAAAATATTACTTCTGGATGCTGATCTTGGCCTTGCAAACATTAACATCATGCTTGGTTTCAAACCACAAAAAACTATTGACGACTTGATATCCGGAAGAGCTACTATTGATGAGATAATAGTACATCATCATACTGGACTTGATATTATACCTGCGACAAGTGGAGTATACGAAGTAACTAATCTGACCGACGACGCTAAAAGAATGCTTCTTGAATCATTTTCTCACCTTGACGGTCTCTATGACTACATGCTGATTGATACCTCTGCAGGCATTGGAAATAACGTACTTTACTTTAACGTAGCATCTGAAAGAGTACTTGTAATTGTTGATCCTGAACCTACTTCCATAACAGATGCATATGCATTAATCAAAGTTCTATCATCCAATGAGGGAGTTAAATCCTTTGACATCATAGTCAACAGAGCGCCAAAAGGAGATGATGGACGTTCTATCTTTAAAAAACTTGCTACTGCCACTGATCGTTTTCTTGATGTCAAAATGAACCTTCTTGGCTGTATTCAAGACGACGATGCCGCCTCAGAGGCAATCATGAAACAGTCACCGCTTCTTTCTCTGTACCCTTCTACCAGGGCCTCACGAGACTACATTAGAGTGGCAAGAAACATAGAACAGCTCCCCCGGGCCGCAAGTCCGCGTGGAGGCCTTCAGTTCTTTTTTGAATCCCTGCTAAGTCAAAATACTCACCCTTAGGAGCCCAACCTGCACCTAAGAGACTGATATTCATAAGCTTTTTACAACAATAAAAATCCAGCATCCTTTTGACCCCAATTTGAATCATACATCCGAAGAGGTAGTAAAATGGATCTTCCGTGAATGAGCAGAAAAACAAGAAAACGGTCAAGGCATGAAATGACATACAAGACTGCTATCAGTCTTGTACTTATATGCTTTACTGTTCTAGTGATGGGACAAGCTTACAATGGAGTTTCAGCAAAGACCATTTTGCTTGATAGTGCGCTGCTGCTTTTACTTGTTGGATTATGCATGCGGGCAGTAGTAAAGCTCTGGTCAAAGTGCGAAGAAATTCAGGACGGAGAGAAGAAACCGAAAAAGACTTGAACATAAGATATTTATCTGGAAGCAAATGCGGTGAAAGCAAAATTACAGAAAACATCCCCAGAGGCATCTTTTAGAGCAATCGGCGAAGATGAAAGAGAAGAACTGATTAGGTCATTTCTTCCACTGGTAAAAAGAGTAGTTCATCGTCTTGCTGGAAGGCTTCCATCTGAAGTTGATATTAAAGAAATGCTAAACTCTGGTATTATCGGTTTGGTTGATGCTCTTGAGAAATACGACCCAAGACATGAAACTAACTTTTCAACTTACGCACAGTTTCGCATACGAGGCACAATACTTGACAGCTTCAGGGTTCAGGACTGGGCTCCAAGATCACTAAGAAATAAAGCCCACAAAATTGAAGCCTGTTATCAAAAACTTGAGCAGGAGCTTGGACGAGCCGCCGAAGATCACGAAGTTGCCGAGTATCTTGGAGTAGACCTTGACACGCTGCAAAAAATGCTTGGCGAAGTTACCGGCGTAATACTGCTCAGCCTTGATGAGCTGGGCTATGGCCATGGAGAAGAACGCCTTAAAGCCGATGAAAGTCTTCCAAGTTCGCGCCCCGATCCACTACAGCAATTGCTTGACTCTGAAAAAGTAGAATTGGTAGCCCGTGCCCTTGATCGTCTTCCGGAAAAAGAGCGTCTTGTTATAACTCTTTATTTCTACGAGGAATTGAACCTGAAGGAAATTGGGGATATAATCGGAGTAACAGAGTCAAGAGCTTCCCAGATCAGAACAAGGGGTCTTCTTAGATTAAAAAGTTACCTGAAACGATCAATGCCAGCTTCCTGAACTTAACGTTCTGTCAATGCCCTATAAAGCAACACACTCTTGTCTCCAAATTCATTGCTTGCATATTATGGCAAATTACAGCATCCTAAACGAAGAATAAATCATGAAAGCCGAACTTCACTACAAACTTAACAGAATTATAAACGAAATATGGGATGCTGTTGTACTTCCCGTATTTGCCCCAAAACTTCGAACAGCAATCAGCAAAAAACTTTCCCGTTCGAGTAATGACAAAAAGAAAATTTGCTTCGTCTGCACTGGCAATATTTGCAGAAGTCCGTTTTCACATTACCAGTTCCCTAAATTCGGCAGCAGGCTGGAAATAGATTCGGCAGGTATATTTGCAGGAAACGGGAAACCCGCTGATCCAACCGCCAAATCTGTTGCTTCAAAATTTTCAGTTGACCTTCAGTTTCATCGAACAAAGCCCCTCACAGAAGAAATTGTATCAGAAAATGATCTAATCCTGGTAATGGAGCCGTGGCAGCTTGTTCGGATTTGGGCAAAATTTCCTGGCTCAAGAGGAAAAGCATTTTTGCTTAGCACATTACTAAGAGAAAAGCTTCGAACCTGGTCGATTGCCGATCCATTTGACAGAGGGCCAGAGCATTTTAAAGAAATTTTCGGTGTACTTGTTGCAGCGAACGAGGAGCTGCAACGAATTTCAAAACAGATACCCTAAACCTGAAAGGAGACCAAGGCACTATATGAAAGGAACAACAATATTTATTATTATTTTCCTGGGAGCTGCAATTTTCTTTTTTAAATCTAACCCTTTTATCTCCCTTGTTTGCCTATTGATACTAATGGGTGGACTTTGGAGTAATGGCAAAATGGGATAAATTGGGCCCGCTGCCAAATAGGCCCATCATGATGTTAGAAACGTAAAGTATAATTTTTTCGACCAAAAAGAATAAAAATTCTTTAAAAACTAGTCGAAAGGTATTTGGTTATGGCTTTCAAATGAATTTTATTTCATAGTTCGCTATTCTTAAGATGTATTTTTAAATATCGATGTCTCTCTAAAATGCATTAAGTATATTTATAATAGTCAAATAGATTCCTTAGTATGGTTTATAAGCTAGAAAGATTTTTTAGGTTTTTATTAATCTGGATATTAGATTTTTGTTATTTTGGTGAATTTATTGTTAAGTTATTAGGAATATGGATGCGTCCAGTGTTTATAGTTGGATGCGGACATAGCGGTACAACAATTATGGCTCGCATACTGGCAGAGCACAGCAGAATAAAATTTATTCCGTATGAAACAGAAATTTTTTTTAAAGTGGGTGGAGAGAGAATTTTTTGCTATCTAAAATTTTTATTAATTGCACTGCTTAGAGGACATAAGTACGTTCTTGAAAAAACTCCCTCACATATTCTTCATTTAAACTCTATTTTGAGTGAAATTCCAAAAGCCAAAGTAATTGTATTGATTCGCGACGGAAGAGATGTTGCATTATCTCGTCGTGATAGAAATGGATCTACTGTAGAAACTGAAATTATAGAATGGGTTGAACGTAATAAAAAATCCATTCAATTTTTTAAGCATCCTTCTGTAAAAATCGTTCGTTATGAAGATTTTATTCACGATTCGAGTAATGTCATAAATGATATTTTATTATTCTTAAACTTGCCAAATGAATATTTGTTAAACTACCACAAGAAGCCTGTAACTTGGGGTTCTAAGGATTTAACTCGTCCTCAAAGAAAAGATGGTTCATGGCACGGTCAATATCGAAATTGGCAAATTAACCAACCGTTATATTCCAATAGCGTAGGACGCTGGAAGTCTGAAATGAGTTATTATGAAAAATTGATCTGCGAGAAGCATGCAGCAGATTTATTAAAATTATTTGGTTATTAATTACCATCTATTTCCTACCCTGTTATGTGAATAATCAAGCACAAAATAAAACTGCTCCCCCCCTTTGACATATGCTCCGAGGATATTTAAAAAGAAGTAAAATCACCCGTCTGGATAAGGTCTGGAGCAATACAGCAGAGTAGCCTTGTTATATCCGAATAGCTACTCTCGCTCTTCTTTACATCATCCGGTTTTCTAAGTTCTAGGCATCACTTGGCAGGCTTTAAATTGAATCCTTTATCACCCTTTCTGTTTATACCAAGAGCATCCGCCACTCATCTATGACCATACCGGGGGTTCGCTCTCATTACTGATTTTATTTCAACTCTAAGAACTTCATCCTTTTCTGATAACTTGGGGCGGTAGTATAAACTAATCCTACTAACCCCAAGCTCCTCTACCAAAGCAGATTTATTTGTTGCCTCACCGATCTCAGAGTAGTTATTGATTAAGGAATGCTTTTCTTTTTTTGAACTCTTCCTGGTAAGTCATTCTACCAATAATCTTCAACAAAGCCTCACTCTCTCGCCCAAGGCGGCTTATCTCAAGTTCATCACCTCGTTTGCCACTCGCACTCCTTCCAAGCCAACTAGATATTGTACTCGGCGCTATGCCATATTCACTGCCAAGATCACTCAGACCTCGACCACTACGAACCTTATCCAAATTTCTGACTTGAGCTCTTGGCTATAACGCTTCTTTGTCGTCACGTCCACCTCTTGATACTTCAGATTCAGTTTCTACTGCTTTTCGTAAATACTGTCTAAAATATAGGGTACAGATCAATTACACACTGATTTCTCAAGTTTGTGGGGTAGCGCGACGAAAAAGCCTATAGCAGTGTATCTCGACCTATTTGATTTTCCGAATTAAACATCAAATAAGGAGAGACAACTTATATTGGCTATATTTACGGGGTCTTAGCCTATGGCTGCGAACTTTGCCGAACGGTTATGTTAATAACTTCCAATATGGACAATGATAATTCGTTCACTAGCCCGCATTATTCACGAACATGGTGCTGAGAGGTTGTAAGTTGAGGAAAGGTTTAGAGTTTTTTTGTTTTTTTGGGTGATAATGTGCCGAGACAGATTGAGGTCGAAAAATCAAAAAAACTCTAAAGATTTAACAAGTTACGGCCTCTCAGTGCCTTGGCTCGTGAATAATGAGGGCTAAATCAATGTAATTCTGTTGTAACAAGAGGCTTTTTTGGGGACCTTCAAGCGGGTTTTTTTGCTATGTTTCGTCGCAGTTCATATTTTTCTGTTTTCCTTTTATCTCTGTTTTTATTTTTCCCCATTGCTATTCCCGATTTCGACGGTCTTGATTCGAGAAACAATAATTTAGAATCTAAAACATTAAAGGGTCTTGACCTCCCCGCGATTGGCAGCTGGAACGGGTATCTTAGTCATGTAGTTGTGCTTGAATGCATGAATCAAGTGGGAACTTCGGCGGACATTATACTTCGAGTTAAAGATCAAACCAATGAAGTCATAGGAGAGGAGGAGCTGAGTATTGAGGCATTTGGATCAGCTCATGTGATTCTTAACAAATTTGGTATTAAGGACAAATATGGAACATTTGAGATAAATGCCATCGAAGACGAAGATAATCTTTCACTATCCTGCAATACCCTTACTTACCGTTTTAATTCAGAAATCGAAGTTGAGTATGTGACAAACTCAGCCCTAAACTCGAGCTTGAGGGGAAAGAGCTACGGCGTTTATAATTCCATGAATCCAGATATTAGCGTTAATACGCCTATCTATAACTGGCTTACGATATATAACCCCGGGGAAATTCCTTTCAATGGTAAGGTCTACGTCAAAGATCAAGGAGGGAACCATATAGGGTTGATTGAGATAGATAATATAGCCCCTGGGGGAAGACAGGATTATGGCTTGGGTCATGCCTGGGGACAGGTGGTAGGCACTTATGAGATCGCACCGGACAACCCCTTTCTGCCCTATGGCGCGTTTTTAAATCGGTACTCTGAAGTTTCTCATAATAAGTTCAATTTCAGTTTACATATCCCTGCCTCAAAAGGTAAGAGAAATTCAGGACTGATAGCCTCGTCGAGCATGGGTCCTGCCTGGAACTGGGCGGAAATTGCGAACAACTCACCTGATGAGGTGGAAGCGCATCTCGAAGTATTTAACCGATTTGGCGATCAAGTTTATCAGAGGCAGCTAGTGCTCGCACCCTACTCTCAACATCATGAGCTTCTAAACACTCATATAGGGCAGAATAATGTAGGTTTTTTTCGTGTGCGTAGTGATAAAAAAGTGCTGGTGCAAAGTTTCTATTATGGACTGATAGAAGAAAATCCCGGACAGATTTCCTGGGCATACAACTCAGCCGGAGGAAAAGGAGGTTTTGACCATGCAAGTCTAGGAGTCAATACTTTCCTGAATGCGCCAAACTGGCTCAAGCTGTTTGTAGCGAATGATGAAGCAGTTACCGTTAAGATTAGTGCCTATGATATGTCAGGTAGTGCTGTTCCACTGCCAAATGAAGGATTGGTTAGCGTACTTGGTTCTTCAGATATTCCACTTCATGAATACTTAGGATATGACTTTGCAGGTTCCATTCACTTAAGGACTCTTGGAGAGAATTTGTTTCAGGCAGAGGGTGTGCGGGTTTTTATGACCAAGGCAAATACTAAACCAATTCCTGTAATTGAATCCATGATTGCGATAGTATCTCCCGGGTATCAGGTGAAGAAAAATGCGGACAACATAGAAGACGGCGATAAGGATTCTGGAGAAGATACTGATGGAGAAAATGATGGATCATTAGATCCTTTCGGCAGTAAGAAGCAGGCTATTGAATACTGCATGCAAGAGTTGGGGCATAGCGAGAGTGAATGTGAGAGTATATTTAATACATATTGCAACACTCTGCTCGGAGATTCAGAACCAGGATGTTATGATGAAAGTTTTAATGATGATTTAGTTAATGATCCTTTAAATAACGACTCAGTTGATGGCCCTTTGCCCAACGGATTGAGAGCCAAAAACATAAGAGTACTTAGCAGCACTATGCACTCAATTTCTATAGAATGGGATATTGAGGGAGATACAAACAATAATTCTTCTTCAAAAGTAAAGTTTAGAAAAAAGGGAGCTACCGCATGGAATGAATTCATGCCCCTGTTAAGAAGCAACTTCACATATCTTCCTGAATTAACCCAGTACACAAGACCACCGCAAGATAGATTTAACATGTTTGCAGGCTCATTAATGTTCCTAACACCTGGCACAGAATATGAAATATGGCTTAAAATTACAGACCCAGATGGAGGATCCGCAGTAAGGACAATAACATTTAGCACTAAACCATTCCCCGAAATAAATCAGACATGCACCTACACAGTAGACAGCACGGAGACATTATCATCAAGCTATGCCAACGCACAGCCGGGTGATGTAATATGCCTGCAGTCAGAAAATTATGGTGACTTTAGAGCAAATAAAGGCGGATCAAATAATAATTATATAGCACTGGTAAATGCTCCTGGAGCAAATCCCAAATTTGATAGAATAAGAGTCGATACCAGCTATCTTTGGATAGAAGGAATGACTTTTGAAACTCCCAGTGATACAGGAGCAGTAATTGCAACATCAGCATCCCCACGAGAATATGTAGTAATAAAGGACAATATATTTAAAGGATCAAGATATTCTATATCTATGAGCGGGACATCCAGATACTGGTACGTAGCAGACAATTATATTGAAGGAGATAATCCTCCAGTTGGAACCTTGGCCGGCGAAGGAGTTGAATTCAGCAGAGGATCAAGCGGTCATACCATAGCTTTTAATACAATTACTAAAGTCGCCGATGGAATATCTTATGGTCAAAGAAATATTGATGTATTTGGAAATCATATTTATGAAACAACAGATGACGGTTTAGAGCCAGATTTTGGTTACGCAAACAAAAGATATTGGGGGAATAAAATAGTTGATAGCTACAACTATGCCATAAGTTTCCAACCGATGTATAGCGGCCCTTGGTACTTCATTAGAAATGAAATTAAACAGACAGCCTGGACAAGGCAGGTACGAGCACCTACAAGTCAAGGAGGCACAATGTTCAAATTTCATGGAATAATTGATAGATTTGTATTTTTACACAATACTTTTGTCCATGAAGCATACAGCCCGATCGCTCAGAATAGAATGAGAATAATTTTATCAAGTTATTCTAGGAATAATCTTTACGTTGTTCCTGGAGCTCCTGTCTGGAATACTACACCGTGGGCTGCAACAACGGCAATGACGGCATCCTCCTACTATCAAAACGACTGGAGAACTGACGTTGATTTTGATGGATTTGCTTGGAATGGAAATACCGCCATAGTATGGGATGGAACAAATTACAATACTCTAGATTCATTCTCTAATGCGATTGGGATACAGGAAAATGCAATTAAAATTACCCATGATGACTTTGTAAATTATCCAACAGACTTCAGATTAAAACAAAATACTCCTGCAGTTAATAGTGGCGATATAGTGCCAGGGGTAAATAATAATTATTTAGGAGTTGCTCCTGATAGAGGTGCATACGAATTTGGAAAACCCATACCCCATTATGGAGCTGGAACAAAAGAGACCTTGCGAGAAAGGCACAGATATTGGGAATACTGGTAGCGCTGAAAGTCCATTCTAAGTAAACTTTTTATCACCTATTGACTTCGAAGAGGCTTTAATGGCAGCTTGAAATTAGAAATCTCGTAGAGAAAGGTGTCCGGAAAAACGGGGGGAGATCATTGACGTAACTGGGTTTGCTTACTCCTGAGGCGTCTAACCTCTGATCAAACAGGATTTTATCAGACACTTACTTCTTATTCAGCGTAGTAACTCAAGGCATATATCTAAGAGGGTAATTTATTAATTCCAACGTGTTATTGATGACTAATTTTATTTGGAAACTTTTTCCGAAAAGAAATTATCTTAAGCTACGACCTACTCGAGTAAATTAGATGTTATCTTAAGGGGTATTCACATGCCTATGTATACTAGAATGAAGCATCACCGACAGACCATACTGATGGTGTCGCTTCTATGTTCGATATTATTACTGCTTTTTATTGCGGTACCTCGTCAAACATCGGAAGGAGGAATAGGACTTTCTGGTCTTAGTTTTTCTGCCTTTGGGACTTGGAATGGTTATAATGATCACCTTCTTGTGCTTGAGTGCTTAAACCAGAAAAATCAACAAGCTTCTCTTTCGCTTAGTATTCGGGGGCAGGGGAACGAGTCTCTCGGCGAGGAGGATTTAAATATTCCACCACTTGGTGTATCGCACGCGATATTTAACAAGTTTGATATTAAAAATCGTTATGGAACATTTGAAATAAAACCACGAAATGGAGTAGCCGAAGAGTCTATCTCCTGTAATATGGTTACCTATCGAATGAATGGAGACTCCACTCTTCAGTATGCTACGAGCTCCCCATTAAATTCTACTCTAAGTGGAAAGAGTTCTGGGGTCTACAACTCCATGAATCCTGATCCAAATATTTCAAATCCAGTCTATAACTGGCTTTCAATTTCGAATCCTGGAGATCTGCCCTTTAATGCAGTTATCAACGTGAAGGATCAGGGCGGTTTATCTATTGGCGAGCCAATTTTGGTGTCGAATATTCCTTCAGGAGGAAGGCAAGATTATGCTTTAGGGCATCATATTGGTCAAGTTGTAGGTACTTATGAAATAGTTCCTCTGAACCCATTTGTTCCTTACGGAGCATTCCTAAGCAGGTATTCTGAAGTCTCGCCTGGAAATTTCAATTATAGTATTTTAATTCCCGCGTCACGAGGCAAGACCGACTCAGGTATGATAGCGGCTTCAAGCATGGGACCAGCATGGAACTGGGCTGAAATTGCAAATATCTCATCAGAAACAATTCAGGCGGAGCTTGAAGTATTCAGCCGAAGTGGCGAATCACTGGTTAAGAAAGCCATTATGCTTCCTCCATATGCTCAGCACCACGAATTTTTGAATACATATATCGGGGATTTAAATGTTGGATTTTTTCGTGTCAAGAGTTCAAAAGCAGTAATTGCTCAAAGCTTTTATTATGGATTTGATCCTGGAAATAATACCTCAACTCTTTGGGCCTACAATTCAATGGGGACGGAGGGATTCTATCGTGAAACTTCCATTTCGCTTAACACCTATCTTAATACACCAAACTGGCTTAAGGTATTTAGTGAAGATAGTGACCCTAGCACTATACTGATGTCGATATATGACCAGTCTGGAAATAAACTTTCACTTGCAAATAATGGTTTAATCACTCTTGCTGGATCAGTTGATGTTCCAATTCATGAAATGATTGGTCCTGATTTTATTGGCTGGATGCATCTTAAAACCGCCTCTGAAAAGTCTTTTCAGGCAGAGGTTATTCGAGTTTACATGGATCAGGATGATTTACAGGGTCGGTCTGCGATGAGCGCTAGGAGTATGAGGGATGTATCTCGTTCAACTAGTAGTCAATCTCCAACTATTAGCACTATGCTATCTCTTGTTCCGCCACCATACCATATGAGTTCTCTTCATGGAGGAGGTAGTGACGACGATACTGATAACACGAATCCAGATGACGGCAATGATACTGGAGGAAATAGCGGTAATACAGGTCAAAACGGTACACGAGAGGACGCGATTCTTTCTTGTATGCAGGAGTATGGATTTAGTAAAGCGGAATGTGAAGGGTATTTTTCTGAGTATTGTGAAAGTAATGCTGGTGCTAATGATGAGCGATGTAAAGAGGAAAATAGTTCTAACGATGACTCAGATTTAGACGACAGGATTCTAGACTTTGAAATTATTGATTCTGTGTACCGTGATAATGAAGGTATAAAAATATCACCCATATCTCTTCAGCGTGTATTTTTTCACAAAAAAAATGAGCTTGGAGGACCAGGTAAAACCACGCTTGATCCAAAGAATGCAGAATTCATCACTTTTATGTTTGCTTGTATGGAATTTATGCAAGATTCTGCATGCGGAGCTTTTCATATGAATTCTTTAGAGCTTTCAGTAAGAGATCAAAGCTCCAATTCACTTTTTTCCACGTCTGGCTTAATTCCAGACTTGTATCCGCCACCTGCAAATGTCGATGAGCGGGTGATTTCAGAAATTATATTAAAACTTTTAAGTGATCCGGAGAGCTTAAGTTTAGCAGAGCTTAATCTTCTTGAGTTTGCGAATGATCTAGGTCGATTTAGTTTTACTTTTCCCCTTGCGGCAACTAAACCGAGTTTAGGATTGGAACTCTTGATTGAATTAAGTTCAAAGGCAAATGAAATGGATACTCAGGGCAGTATGGGTTCGTTATCGTCTGGCTCGGAAGGAGGAAATTTCACTGCGCGGGGAGGCTTTACTGGTGGTTCTTCAAGCACTGGAAATTCTGGATGTACCAGAGATAGTTGCCCCTCGGGACAAGTATGTACTCATAGTGGGAACTGTAGGGATGGGGAGTGCATGAGGGGAAGTGATTGCCCGTCCGGACGATGCCATAGCTATAGATGTTCTGAATGTGAAGATAATTTTCCTGATCGGGGATGTGAGGATGGTAAAGTTTGTCATAATGGTACATGTATTGATGATGACTGTGTTTATTCAAACAGTTGCCCTTGTGATCAAGTTTGTATAGACAAAAAATGTGTTGACGCAACTGATGGTAAATGTAATGGCTTTCCTAAATGCCAAAATGAACCCAGCCCTTGTGCGGATGGAGAAGTGTGTAAGACAGATGAATGTATTCCTGAAAATTTTTGCGAAGGGAATTTTCACTGTCCAAAATATCATTGCTGTAAGAATGAAACATGTGTTCCATGTGGTTGCAGTGATAATACTGATTGTCAATCAGGAACGTACTGTGACAAAGGTACGGATGAATGCAAACCAGGTTGCAGATGGGATAGTGATTGCCCACACTGCCATTCCTGCAAAAATAATCAATGCGAAATTCAGGATATTCCTGGAGTAATTGAAGGATGTCCTCCTGGATGTGATACAGTTGGCGGTACTTGCTTTCTTGCTGATGGTTCTCATGGAACCTGTTGCTCGAAGACTGACGAGAATGGAAATGAATACAAGGAATGTAGTACGGATGGTTGTGGCGAGCCACTATGTCCGGATGGCCGTCCAAAATGTAAGGGCGAATGTTGCGAAGAAGGAATCGCTTGTAGTGGAGTTATTGGAGAAGGCTGCCTTATTCCAACGCCCACCCCTACACCCACACCAAGCCCTGACCCTGATACTGGCAGTTGTACTGATGAAGAATTTGAACAGCACTGCCCAAATGGATGGCCTTGTCTTAGATGCAGGGAGGAAGCGGTTCAAGACTAGCTACGATTAGGCGTTTTGTTAGGCTAAGTTTGAATAGCCTTCCCTGTTGCATAGGTACAAAATAGGGAGCAAAAATAATCTCTTGAATCGTTAATTTCCATTGGAGAAGTCTTCAGGATCTTCCTTGATTGGGAGTTTTTAGATTTCTGTAAACAAAAATCATAGAATTAAAGGCGTTTTCTCTTTAATTTTGCTTGATAATATTGCAGTTATTTAGGTGCTACCCACCAGTTTTGCAGTGGGTCGCATGTACTTGTCGAAGCCTTGACTCTAGCAGCTTCTTGCTTAGGCAGTAAAATCTGCTACAATGAATTTCAGTTACCGGCTTCTCTTTTATATGTCATTTTATATTTATATCCCAGTAGAGAAATGATCTAGGGTTACATTTCTTATTCGAGTAGAGAGTGTAAAACAACTGTTTCTAGTGTACTTACATAATTACACTAGAAACAGCAGTGACAAGCAGGTTTTACCAACAATTTCCAGAACTTTTAGTTAGAAAGATACAAGCCTAGTTCCGTGCGATCCCATACCGAACTAGGCTTGTATTTCCATACCTAGTCTCAAGCCATCTAACGTTTGGGGCGCCTAACCAAAAAGGCAAAGAAATGAAATTCGATTGGATCAATAGAATGTTGTTTCAAGAAGATATTTCTTGGAGCTTCAAAAGTGATAATTCGTTACTAGTTCGCTTTCCCAAGACCAAATCGAGTCCCAGCTTATTGTTTAGAATAGAGCCTAATGGTTATCGTGGGTCACTCTCCCTAAGGTCAACTTTCTTTAAGATAAAATTACGATTTGAGGATAGTGAGGCTCTTAGGATACTAACTCGAATTCAGTGCAATGATGCGGAGGGTACCGCATTGGATCTCAAATTTAGAAAATTTAGACGCGTCCTGCATAAAATGTGGCCTGATTTAAGTTTTCAAGGAAAGTTGTGGGTAAATCCAGTATTTTATTACCTGGGAAGGGCGATAATTGCACCTGGCTACTGGACGACATGGACCTCATTTCTGCAAGCTTATCAAGATAAGACCTTATGGGAAGTATCAATTCGAAGTTTTTCCACTGATGGCTTACTCAGATATGGCGCATTGATCAAGCCAGCAAGCGAAAACAAATGTCCGCAGCCCGTTACTGCTAGGCAAGTAATTATTACAGAACGTGGTTTTTGGGGAATACGACAGCGTGGCACGTTAGAGCCACCCTATTTGCAAGGGCAATCGAAGTTCAGTGGATTCGTTCGAGCACTCGAAGATGTTGAACTGAATCCACCGAATGATAACTAATGATTGTTAACTTATACGAACCCAGGAACAGAGTCACTGCTGTTCCTTTCCAAAATTAAACATGTCTGATCTTTTTGGTACGGGGTTATCTCTGATTATAAATTTATTATCGTATACTATTCAATCAAGATGCGGAAGATTAGCTACCACGGAAAAGCGAAGTTAATCCGACACTCAATGATACCAAGAGCAGCCTACCTGCACTACTGAGACCTTCTCTTAGGCTAAATAAAGAACGAATATATTATTGTTGGTTAGATATACGAGTAAAAAGAAAGCGAAGTGTATCCTTCCATAGAACCTACGGTACCCAATACAACAAACAAAAAACCTGCAAGTGACACACAACTAGTTATCGCCATGAAACCAACTATTTTAGAAATTATACTTGCCTTCATTATACAGAACATAATAACAAATTGCTTTTGTTCCAGTACAGGTGGCTACTGGGATACCCCTCGTGATTTGATTTTCCGTATGGAAAATCAAATTGGGGTATGCAACCTCAATATCCTACCATCAAGACATGTACATAAGAGGGATAAATCGAGATTGACTAGTTAAAAATCCTTAAGCAGCCAAATTCTTCTATCAATGCTATCTGATTCACTCCTTGCCAGTAACACCGGACATTCAAGAGGACTTTCATCAGCCCTTATATATCTGTAATAGGCTGATTTTTTTGATTCACCAAAAAACATTAGAACAACATTTTTCGCCATTTTGATTAGATCTGGAGAGGCAGTCATACGACCTGATGGCGGCTTTGGAGAATTTTGAAAAGTAAAAAAATTTCTGCGATTTTCTCCGTCAGAATTTTTGTACATTCCCGGAAAAAGGCCCGCAACGTGGGCATCCTCTCCAACTCCAAGAAAAATGAGATCAAAAATCCCGCCATGACTATCTAGCATATTTTCATATGTTCTAAATCCATCAAGCGGATCAGTGGTGTTAAATGGTAGAAGGTTAATATTTTTAACAGCATCGCCCAAATTATCTTTTATAACTTTAATATTGCTGTCAGAATGATCACTTGGTACAAGTCTCTCGTCAATCATCAAGGCGTCTGCCCCTACAAAAGGAGAACTTGAAGTTTTCATAAAATTCCTAAGTCCCTGCAAAACAGGAACAATACTGGATCCACCACAAAAACCAACAAGGGGTCTCTGCGTAAGAATACCGCTTATATCTTCGATCACAGGAGTTACTCCCATGGCAGACTTCTCAATGGTAAACTCAAAAAATGACACTACTTATGCTCCCTGATTTTAAATATTGAATGACCGCCTGCATAGTTATCTTTATTCTCTACATCAAGGTGCTCTATACTGGCTACTGCCCTTTCTAACTCCGATAGGTATTCAGCAAGCTTTTCAAATTTATCAAGACCAACCTCAGCACCCGAACTGAGCTTATCAAAAATGGTTGACGACAACAGCATAGCTGCTGAAAGTGGTTGCCTCACTATATGAAAAGCAGATCGGGTAAGAGTAAGCATCGTTGATGCACGCTCATTCCTTAAGAGCTCGTTTTGCAGCACAAGTATTTGATCCTTGGATTTTCTTAATAGATTAGATTCTTCTCTCAAGGCCTCTGTCATATCTTTTAGTCTGGCAAGCACCCTTACCCGCGCAAGCAGCTCCCTGTGGTGATATGGTTTTATTAAATAATCGTCACCACCCAACTCAAGAAGGGAGACTTTGGTTGAGATATCAGCAATTGCAGTTACAAGAAGTATCGGAGTAAAAGTGCTCTGGTATTTAGCCCTGAACTGCTCAATGAAGCCTCGACCGTCAAGCCTAGGCATCATAAGATCACAAATTATTACATCAAATGAGCCTGACTCAAGTATAGACAGGGCATGGAGACCATCATCAGCCTCTGTCACTTCAATTCCACCACTTTCAAGGGCCTTTCTCGCAATAAAACGAACAGATGTTTCATCATCGATAACAAGCACTCGAAGTCTTTTTTTTGCAGAATTACTTTCAGACGAAATAATTCCAGAATCAAGTGTTTCAGTTAAATCTTTGCCCGTCAAACCAGGAACTTTAACTTCCATTAACAAATTTCCGAAGAAGATCGCGATTAAATCTGATGATGATGAAAAAAATTTACGGCTACTTTAAAAAAACATAAAACAAATAGCCATGCTAATATGTTCTTTAATTATTGATTAATGCCCTCTTTTATAATTTCTGACAAAAAATTTTCAATAAAATTCTCCCTGAAAAGGTCAATTGCCCGATTTGGGCACTCAATCATCTCCTCAACAAGGAACTCCCTTATGGAAGGATGAAGTCTGACATTACCGCTACAACCAATGCCGTAAGTAGCCGCATCAACGAGGGCCTCAGCCGCTTTTCTAAAATCATGTGTGCTATGACCAGAATTGTAAGACACTGCCTTTATTACTCCTCTTTTAAAAACGTATTACATAGTATACTTAGTTATTTTGTAATTCGCAGTAAAAAGACAAAGTAATCGAAAAATAAATGTCCCATATGGGACCGCCTGTCTTGATCAGTTATCCAGCCCTATTGGTAAAATACTAACTCCAAAGAACTCATACAGGAACAATCTCTTTGATCAACAATAGAAAAATCTTATTTGAAACTTTTTGCTATTATAGCATATCGCGGGTCGCTATCTTTATCATTATACTACTTAGCTCATCTGCAATCCTGGAATCGGTACCAGCCAGGGAAGGTCTTACCTGGCACATCAGGTTTTCAAATATTGAGGATACAATATCCAGATTTACCATGACTCTACTATCTGCTGATGCATCATGGTACATGGAAATTGCACGCTATGGTTATCCGGCAGAAAGCCACATGACCGACGCTCCCAGATCCTGGGTTTTCTTTCCTGGTTTTCCCTTGCTGGTCAGGGCTGCTCAAAATGTATTCTCCTACTGGCTTTTTTCAGCAGTATTCATAAATGCAATACTGTTTTTAACCTCTCTTATTCTTTTATACAAAATCAGTATTAACGCCTTTGATGATAAAAAAATTGCAACTGGAGCGATTGCTCTTTCTGCATTTCATCCATTTAGCTATTTTTTTTCCACCCCTCACAGCGAATCTCTCTTTATGTGTAGCTTATGTGGAGTTTTCTACGCAGTACAAAAGAGATCAACTTGGATTATCTGCTTTTGTTTGATGATTTGCCTTGTAAGCAGACCCACTGGAATTCTTGTTTTGCCTGGAATTTTGTACTGGCTTAAAGATGAAAAATTCTCTTATAAAACTACTATTAAAATATTAGCTATATCCCTGATACCACTTTGTCTGTATTTTTATCATCTATACCTTATTACAGGCTCACCTCTTTCCTGGCTTGAGAATCAGGCTGCCTGGGGAAGATCTGTAAATGAACATTCTTTCATAGAACGTATTATTCTTATAACAACAGATTTAAATATTTTTAGACCCTGGAGCTTCACCCTGCTGCATATTATTTCTTCAGTTCTTGTTCTTGCAGCAAGCATATATCTTATTACCATAAAAAAAACCGGATGGGCGCTAATTCTGGTTTTGCCTTTAATTGCTTCCCTATCCACCGGAAGTTTTCTGTCTTTATCCAGAATTCTCATGCCCCTACCTCCGCTCTATCTTGTTTTTAGCCACTGTCTTATACAAAAAAATACCTTAACTCCGATACTCCTTGCCTCTTCCGTTTTTCTTGGAGCAATGACTCTGCTTTATTCACTTCATGCAAGTATGGCTATGACATAAAGGATACTAAAAAAGACCCAATGTACTCTTTTACAGTCAAAGCAAACTTCTTCTTGATAACAACGGCACTAAGCGGATAGGATAGGCAACATGTACGAACATTTCATTAATCTATACTCTAGCTATGCTCCTCTTATGGGCCTTATAGGGTTTCTTATGCTTGCTCATGCCCACAACAGAAAAACCTATATACAAAACCTGCTTCGAAAAGGAATAAAAACAGAGGGCAGAGTTATTGAAATTGCAGCTGACCCAGGCCCACTGTTTAGCAAAAATGAAGGGGAAGGCTTTGCACCAGTAGTAGAATACATAACAGTGTCGGGAAATACCTTGACTCATCGCTCAACCACCTACAGAAATCCCACAAAATATGAAGTTGGCCAGATAGTTCCTGTCTATTACATCAATTACAGATCCAGAAGAGAAGCCACCCTGGAAGATGACGAACCGGGAACTTTACCGAAAACACTTTTCATCACCGGAAGCATCTTTTTGATAATTGCCCTTCCCGCACTTATTTCCGCATTAACGAAGTTTAATTAATACTACTTTAATTTTAGTCTCCTTCTTGACAATCCAGCAATTCGAGAAGGCTTACATTTAAAAACAAAAATCAAAAAAGAATCCACTCGAGCAAGTAAGTGTGCTCGGAACAAACTCTTTAGCTCAGGAGGAGACATTAAGTATATATATAATTGATTTACAACTTCCAACAAACCACGAAGTCCATAAATCAAGCGATTAGAAATTCTTGGGAAATTACGAGACTTAAACAATAACTCACTTCTATTATAAAAATACACTCGCCATGGATTTTTCATTTTTTCGGGTGATGAGTGATGAATTATAACACTTTCAGGAATATTATAAATCGAAACACCAAGGCCTCCCGCAAGAAGACACCATTCAGTCTCTTCAAAATATAGAAAGTAATATTCTGGGAAGTACCCAACCTTATTAATTAAATCAGCTGAAAAAAACATTGAGCACCCCGGCGCATAATCAGATTTAATTATCGGCCTTGAGGACAAATCATCAAGATTTATACTTTCTTCGGAACTTCCCATGGAGACATTTCCTTCTGATGAAACAAAACCGCCAAAACCCCAGATACGGGAATTACCTTGATCATCAGGGGTTTCATTAAGAATTAAAGAACCTAAAATAACATCCTCAGTTTTCTGCGATAAAAATTCCATTAATGGACTTAGCGGATCAGACAAAAATGACACATCAGGATTTAGCAGCCAAATATAGTCCGTTCCGCGAGCAACTGCGCTTTTAATTCCAACATTTACCGAATAAGCAAAACCCCTATTCTGAGGAATTCGTATAATCTCAGGAGAGGTGTCAGCGCTACCTATAGCTTCATCAGGAAAAAAATCCAGAGAAGTATCAATAACCAATGGGTTTATACAAATATCATAAGAGGTGTTCAGATTTTTGAACGAATTAAGAAGTCTGGAAATATGTTCTCTCGAATAATAATTAACTATAATGACTGAAACTTTTTTCATTATACAAAAGAATATGTGTCTTGACTTTATAAATCGGGATTAAAAATTAAAACCCCAATCCTATTTCTGATCGTGTCATTTTGCAATAAGATACACAAATACTTAAAAAGGCTGACTACAAAATAAGAAAAAAAAGAAAAAACCCCTGCCTATCTTCTCTTGATTATTCCAATGTTTTTCTTTATCACCATTGATTCAGGTCCGGCAAGTTCTCTTGCTTGGTGAATCAGGCTACTTGCCCATTCTCTCTCGAAAGAATCATTTGAATGATCAAAAGTAATACCACCCAGATTATTAAGAGCATGAGGATCAAAATTGTCTAGCATAATAGCGCGACGAAGATATTCTTTTGCTATGTCTATATTGCCCTGCCTTTCTTGAAGATATGCAAGATGCACCCAGGCTCTGGCATATTTAGGGTCAACCTCAAGGGCCCTATTAAATAAAAACTCAGCTCCAGCAATATCCCCCCTCCTCCATAACACACAACCCTTACCGTCATAAACTTCAGGAGACTCGTTATCAAGTCCCAATGCAAGATCAAATGACGCAGAAGCCTGATCCAGCGCACTTGCTTTTCCACTATCATACTCTCTTAAATAACCAACACCTTTACTTACGAATTGTCTTGCCTGAGCCCGATCATAAACTCCAGGCGGTGCTTTTCCCGACACGGAACAGGCGGAGGAGCATAATAAAACAATTATAAAAACGTATACCCAAAATTCCACGACCTCAGACCTGGAAACAGGGCAATTTGCCATTTTATGCTTACTACGCTGCTGCTTCATACTCCTTCTTCTCCGATACGCCAATTACACCAACAACTTTAACCTTTATGCTTGAAGGAATTTCCTCGTGAGACAAAACCATACATTTAAACGATAATGTTCTGAAAATTGAACTCAATGAAGACCTCATCCCACTGTGAGAAAGCACATGATGAACCTTACTGGAATCCTCAATCCACTCTTCAAGTGAATTACGGATAGCTTCTGCAAAATCGTGATGAATGGGTAGTTCTGCCTCTATAAATGAAAATAGCTTTTCCTCGCTTGTACTATCAAGAACAAATACTTCTAGTGGTGAATCAGATGTATACTTTCTGGCAATGCTTTTTGGAACAAGCCTCTTTCTAACGGCTTTAATTGCTAAATCGACTTCCCTTGACCCGTTAACCCTCGCTCCATTTTCACTTTGATAGTATTCAGCAAGCCCTTGCAACAAGTTTGCAAACTCTCGTATAGAAACATCCTCTTCAACAAGCCCACGAAGTACGAGAGTAAGAGTTGTGACACTCATTTTTTCTGGAATAATCGCATTTATAACATCCACATGATATGGCTCATATAAATCCAGTAACGCTCTGGTATGCGCGTCATCAACAAACTCGGAAATACACTTGCCAATATCCGACTGAATTAATCGTCCAACTTTTCTGCTCCACGGATCCCTGATTTCAGTATCAAGATTCTCATCACTAGAATCAAACACTAAGCGTCCCCTGGGACACGCATTAACCAGAAGCTCTGCTGAAGTATCATGTCTTGCAGGATCAATATCAAAACATAGATCTGGCAAGTAAACACCAACCGAATCAAATATCTCAGCCCGAATCAGCTCTATATATCTACTAAGGCTCTCTTCCTGCTGAAGTAGCATGGCACCTTTAGGACTTAGCTTAAGAACAAACGAAGGAAGAATTCTTGGAACAAAAGGCAAATCAGGCTGATGTGAGGCTTCCCTTTTTATGCTTTTAAGAAGAAAAACCCAGGCAACTAGTGGAAAAAGACCAATAACTATAAAAGGTAAAAATGGAAGACCAGGCACCAGACTTAAACACCATAATAAAATCCCGGTTACAAAAAGCACGGCAGGTTGTCTAAAAAGCTGTCCGCATATTTCATTTGCGAGCTGCCCCCCTTCCTTCTCTGCTACCCGTGTTACCACAATTCCTGCTGCCACTGACACCAAAACGGCAGGTATCTGCGAAACAAGTCCATCACCAATAGTAAATAGCGTATATCTCTCAACCGCAACTGCAAAACCAAGACCATCTCTCGTAATACCGACAAGAAGTCCCGCAAGTATATTTACAACTATAATACAAAGTCCAACTATTGCATCACCCTTAATAAATTTCATCGCACCGTCAAGTGCACCATATAACTTTGACTCACGATGAAGCTCCCTTCTTTTCTCACGGGCTTCATTAAGATTAAGAAGTCCAGCTCTCATATCAGCATCAATTGACATCTGTTTGCCAGGAAGTGCATCAAGAGTAAAACGTGCAGCAACTTCAGCAACACGCTCAGAACCTTTGGCAATTACAATAAACTGCACTATTGCAATAATTGAAAAAACAACTAATCCAACTATCGTACTGCCACCAACAACAAAACCTCCAAAAGCAAGAATTATATCCGGGACAGCAACGCCACTCAGAATAGCTCTCGTACTTGATATATTAAGACCCAGTCTGAAAAGGGTAGACAAAAGAAGGACAGATGGTAAAGAAGTAAAACGATCCGGCTCAGAAATAAACAGAGAGGACAGTAGCAGAACAAGACAAAATGCAAAATTTGCCGCTAGAAGAACATCAAGCATCCACACTGGGAGTGGAAAAATAATCATCGCCACCACCATTACCGTAAGCAGTGGCAGCAATATCTGTTTCCATGGAATATGGGAGAGGGCATTTCCCACGGTTAATATACCTATTTCATGTTATTTATGATCGCAGACGAAGTCTGGTGCTTTCTGTCTTCCAGGTTAGAGAGAAGAGTGGCTCGCTGTGAACGCTTGTTCATAAGGTGATTAAGCAAATCCTGAAGGGCGGGACTTTGAAGATCACTGGCAAGAAATCGCCTGAACAGGTCAACAACCTGATTATCTGTTGATCCTAAATTCAAAAGCGTATTCTCGGCTTCACGAATAAAAGCTTGCGTTCTCTGATTAACATCTCCTCCATTTACTCCACCAGTCGTTGACATAATCTGTCTCCTTATTAGCCAATTACATTATTAAATTACCCTAGTCGTATATTTCTCACGGCAGCCATTCTCGACTCATGCTGTGAACGTTCAATATTTGAGGTAAAAGTTACCTGTTGTTGCTCCATCTGAACCTGTATTTGTCGATCTATTAACGCCTGATAAGATGGAGAAACATCTACATACTGAGTTCCCCCACCACCTAGCATTGAACTTGCGAAACCTACGGCCCCAGAAACCGGCTCTGGGAGAAATCTTGCCGTACCCTGAGCCAGACTGCTAATTGACGATAGCAGGTTATTAGTATTTATTCCGGACATATATCCTCCTTCATGCTCAATTTATATATCTTGCCTACCGATCCTCGCTCTCCATAATGTTATCGCAACTAACAGGATCTTTTTGCAGAAACACTTCTGCTATTTTAAGTGTCACCACTTCATTATTCAGTGAAAACGACGCCCTTGCGATCAGCTCCCCACCTAACAACAGGTCTACCTGATCCCGATCAGGAAGCGGCACACTTAACTCACCTGTTTCACTTAGAGATAATATATCACTTAGGGATATTTCAATTTCACCAATAGAAATCTGGATTGGTATTGAGTACTCCTCGTAATCAACAGCTTTAATTTTTTCAAACTCACCTTTAATTATTTCTTTATCAACCATTTCTCCCCGAAGTACAGCAAGTTCAGCCATATATGTTCACTCCATTTTTAATCACTTTCTTTTACACTTCTAACAGCAACTTTTATGTCACACAGTGAATACAGTATCTCCTCCCCCATTTTAAGTTTTGAAAGCTCAATAATACTTTTAGCTCTTGTATTAAGGTCAAGTTTAACTCTGTACAAAACTCTGGATAATAATTTACTTGTGCAAAGTGTTCTTGCTTGCATTTCGTTTTGATCATAGCTCCTCGCCAGATCTAGACCTGAAGCCTTTTCCGAAATTGCAGACATAATTTCGCTAGTTAACAAACTTACGACCCTCCACTTTCCATAAAACCATTAACCATATCGGGATGAAGCAAGTTGACAATTCTCCTTTTTTTCTTCCTTCGAGAAGTAATCATAAAGGCAACTACACAAACTATAAGAACACCTACCGCTCCAAATGCTGCCGGGTGCAGCATCAAGGTAGTAATATCAACTGAAAAGCGATAATCTTTCATGGAATCAGGCGTATTATGATTTGAAATATCAGCACTAATACTATTTTCATTAACAACTTCTCCGGCATCAATTGGACCGAAGTTTGATACACTTATAACCGACACTGCTTCAGGACTTAAGCCAGCACCTTTAGCTACAAGATTTTTAACTTTTTCCTCTTCAAGTATTGCATTCTCACGAAGAACAATTAGAACGGAAGCTGTTCTCTCCGGAGTCGTTTCAAAACTGAAAACATCCGTACTTTTCTGATATATATGAACTCTTGCATCAAGGACCTGTGGAAGAATCCTTAAGGTATTAGATAGACTTCTTGCAACGACCTTGTTCCAGCGAAGCTCCTTGTCTTGCCGACTGGAAAACAATTCTGACCCTTCCATGCCCTGGCTCTCTTCTGGAAATTCATGGAAAATCCTTTTATCTTCCAGAACTCGCAAGGATGTGGTCATCATTGCCTGCGGAACATCGATAACCCACTCTTTTGCATTAAAGATTTTTCGGGCATCTATTCCTTCACTTCGAAGACCAAGCATTACCCGGTTTGCTTCAATTTCACTTGACAGATGTATTACTTCCTCTCTCCCGCATGCTGAGAGAATTAATAAAATGAAAAGCATTATTCTGTGCATAGACAACTATCCTGAGGTCATTTTCTGATATTCAGAATACCGCTCAAAGCGATACGTACTCTGCCATCTTGCTTCTGAGCATAAGAAGTGCTCTTGAATGCAATCGACTTAGCTGACTCTTGCTAATGCCATTTGCATCTTGTGACATTTCTTCAAGCGTTTTACCCTCAAAGTATCTACCTCGAAGAACCATCTGCATTTCCTCTGGCAACTCAGCCATTGCTGAACGAAGCTTTTTATTTACAGATTCCCTGATTACCTCAGCTTCTGGCAGTTCCTGATCCACATATGTTATATCAACACATCCATTATCCTTGTCGACATTTACACTTACTCCCCAATCTTCAATTGCAGATTTCATATTCTCGAGCTCACTAATATCACTTGCAAAGCGAAGTGTTCTTTTAGATTCTTTAGAAGAATCTTCATTTTGAAAAATGTTATTGTAATCATACCTTGACACTCCTCCACTTGACCGTAAGTAGTCATACATTGAGCCAACAATTCTTAAGTAGCTAAAGGTGTTAAATGAGCCGGAACGCTCGTCCTCATATCTCGTAGCCGCCTCACATAAACCAAGATAAGCTGACGAAACTATGTCTTCAATTTCTGCCTGACTATGTGCTCTCTTTGAATAAAATCTCTGTGCAAGGCGCCTGGCAAAAGCGATATTGCTTTCATCCAGGCTAAAAGAGGAATTTGAATCTTCTTCAACTTTCTTTTTTAGTGCTGCATTTGCCATTATATTCTCCAATCTTTGATTTACATTAAGTATCCGCGACTAATGGCGGATGACATTATCCAGATTGCAAACCATGCCAGCTTTGAAGACGCGAAAAGACCTAAAGAAATCAAGGAGTTAGAAATGAGTCGAGTGATGCGATATGCATCATCCGATGCATATCGCATCACTTTTTAAAGGATGAGCAACGCAAAGCTTTTTGAAAGATTCTATCTCTTACTTACTTAAAATTAATTGGATATCGCTCTTATTGCACCAAGAAGAGCCTCAGACGAATAGGGCTTTGACAGATAATGAAAATAAGCATCTCCCGGGTTCCCAAACGAACAAATTTCTTTTGAAAATCCGCTAGCCATCAATACAGGAGTCTTAGGTGATAGCTTTCTTATTTCAGAATAGACATACTCACCTGAAACATCAGGCATGGTCATATCCAGAACCACAGAGACTATTGAAGATTGGTATTTTTTAAAAAGCTCAATACCTTTCTTACCGGACTCGGCTCTTGTAACATTATAGCCAGCATGAGTAAGAATTGCATCAGCGACATCAAGAACCATAGGCTCGTCATCAATTACAAGAATAAGACCACTATCCTTTTTGTTATAATAGCTAATCGAATGCTCCTGAACATCCTCACACCGAACTTCAATCAAAGGGAAAAGAACTTCAAAAGTCGTACCCTTCGACTCAACAGATTGAAGTTTCAATGCCCCCCTATGATTCTTTATAATACCTATAGCAGCAGAAAGCCCCAAGCCCCTGCCAACCCCCTTTGTTGAAAAAAAAGGGTCAAATATCTTGTCCAAAGATTCCTGGGAAATTCCGTTTCCAGTATCTGAAACTTTCAAGGAGACATACCACCCAGAAAGCATTCGGGTATTAAAAACAATACTTCTGAAATCAGAATCCTTCATGTACTTTCGTGAAACAATCACATCAATTCTACCAGATTTTTTCTCGTGAGCATCAGATGCATTTGTTAAAAAATTAAGAAATAATTGCTTGATCTGCACCTCGTCACCCTCAACAAATAATGGCTCATCTGGAATATCCCAATTAACAGTTACTTTTTTAGAAATACCTGTTTCGGCAATACCGCGCATGGAAGAAAGAATTTTGCAGATATTAATTTTCTGAAGATCTTTCATCGGACTTAACCCAGCATAAACAAGCAGCTGTCTCGTAAGTTCACTTAAGGCAAGTGCAGAGTTCTGAATTTGCTCTAATCTTGCCACTCCTTCCTGGTATACCAGTTTTTGCTGAAGCAACATGCTTGCATTACCAAGAACTCCAACCAGTAAATTATTGAAATCGTGCGCGATACCACCAGCAAGCATTCCAAGACTTTCGAGTTTTTGCGTATTCAGGAGTGAATATTCAAGAGCTTCCTTGTCCTTTTCTATCTGCTTTTCCTGCGTGACATCTCTGAAGACAAGCACTCCACCAATTAAATTTCCATAAGAATCTTTAACAGGCCGACCTGTACTTGAAATATATTTTGCAGACGACATTCCATCTCTTTTTATAACAACAAGCTCATTATCAAATGGCTCTCCACGAACAGCACGAGAAAGTGGCAGATCATCAAATGGATAAGGTGTTTTTTCATCAGGCAGAAAATTGCCAAATCTCCTGACACGCTCAGCATAAGGAAGAGGGCTTGGCGGTAATTCCATAATACCTTGAGCTGCCCGGTTTAAAAGAACCATATTTCCATAAAGATCACCCACCACCACACCCAAGCCCATACTATCAACTATGCTCTCCAGCATATTTGGTATTCCCGCTGGAAAGGGTTCTGAATTTGAATCAGATTTTTTAGACTGTAGTGATTTTGCAAGATATCCCTGAAGTTCAGATTCACCAGGGCGAAGAGTTTCCGGACGAACAAAAAGAGGATTAGTAAAAACCTGTCGGTTATAATAAATGCGAGGATGTCTTGAGCAATTTAAAAAGGCCCTTGCATCAGATTCAAAATAAAACACTCCAAGAGAAGCGCCACCCTTCATTAAATACCTTAGCAGGTTCTTTAGAACAATTATTTCATCATGGTGCCCTGCTCCTGATCCAGAGCATAACGAAAACTTTTCTCCAGAAGTCAGATATCTTATTCCGGAATACCCCCCCGCAAGTCCCTCGGTTCTGAGATTTGCCAAATGCTCCTCAAATGACAATATATTCTGATCTTCATAAAAGCACTTATCAAAGGAAACAATGGCTTGTTCAGTTTCTGATAGTAAGTGAAAAATTCCTTCACCTACAATGATTTTCTCTTTTCTATCCTGGCCCTCTGCTATAATGCCGGAAACCAAACTTGGGAAAGAAGACGTGGTATCATCATGAGCAAAATAAAATCCCATGAAATCACCATCTGCAAGTATAGGAAGAGAACTGGATAGGTATTTGCTATGCATATATTCCCCGTATAGTGCAATACCACTATAGTATAGAGGGACTCTATCACTTAACCAATAGAACAGACGTACTAATAATAATTTATATTATTATCAATGAATATATAACGCTTTTTCTATCTACTTTTTCAGTGAGGATTTGGCAATTTCAAGTCTTTCTTCCATAAGGCCGCGGTATTCATTTAAAGCCGCTTCACTTTTTGCCTCAAAACGAAGGACTAAAGCTGCCTGGGTATTAGAAGCCCTGACAAGACCCCATCCATCAGGAAACTTCACACGAACACCATCCAGAGTATTTACTTCAAAGTCACTCATGGCATCACGCATTAATTCCACAACCCGGAACTTGATATCATCATCACAGTCGACCCTTAACTCCGGCGTAGAAAACATCTTTGGAACATCCTCAAGAAGCGAACTAAGCGGACCTTTGCTTGATGACAATATCTCTACAATGCGAGCTGCGGCATGAAGAGCATCATCAAAACCAAAGTACTCATGAGCAAAAAACATGTGGCCACTCATTTCTCCTGCCAACTCCGCATCAAGTTCCTTGAGTTTTGCCTTTATAAGACTATGGCCTGTCTTGGCCATGACAGCATTAGCACCTTCAGCTGTTAAGGTATCAAAAAGAACCTGGGAACACTTAACATCACCTATAATGGTTGGATTTGAAACAGACTTTAAAAGCTGCCTACCGTAAAGAAGAAGCAACATGTCCCCAAAAATCGGCTCGCCACGTTCATCAACTACTCCTATCCTGTCAGCATCACCATCCCAGGCAATACCCAAATCCGCACCTTCATCAACAACCCTTTTTCGAAGCTCTATAATGTTTTCAAGAACAGTTGGATCAGGATGGTGATTTGGGAAAGTACCGTCAGGATCAGTGTAGAGCTCTATAACTTCACAACCTAGTTCCCGAAGGAGAGGAACACCAACTGGACCACCCATACCATTCCCGCCGTCTACAACGACCTTAAGCTTGCGGTCACCCATTCTGGGCAAAGAGGTCTGTATGAGGTACTGAAGATAATCTTCTCCTGCATCATACTCCCTGCACTGGCCAATTACGCCCTCAATTACTTCCCCTGAGGCCTCACCAGAAACATCAGAGGAATTATTACTGGAAAAACCTTCAATAATTTGCCTAAGCTCCTGAATATCAGGACCACTCAAGGTGTTTTTTCCAACCATCATCTTGAATCCATTCTGATCACCAGGGTTATGGCTGGCTGTAACCTGAATTCCACCGTCAAGATTTTGATGAAAAACAGAAAAATACAACTGAGGAGTAGAACCCATTCCACAATCAATAACATCAACTCCATGCTGAATAAGCCCCTGAACAAGTCGAGCAGTAATTCCTGGTCCACTTAACCTGCAATCCCGACCAATTCCAACTATATACCTTGGCCGATCGGGACCTAGTGTATTCTTTATCTTAACGGCAAAAGCTCTACCAAGGAGCTCTCCAAAAGATTCATCAAAATCCCGACCTACAACTCCTCTGATATCATATTCTCGAAAGATACTTGGTTTCAAAATCCAGGCCCCACTTTTAATTTTTAATAGTTAAATAAGAATCAGTGACAAAGAATACATAAACTAAAGCATTTCCTCAAATTTTCTCCAAATTTATGTACACAATTAAACCTGAATGCATTGTCAAAGGTTATCATTAGTATATTTCCACATGATACTTGTTAAAAATATCTTCTTTTAAATACTTTTCTGCTGCTTCCTGAAACTTTTCCTGAAACAGTTTTTGCTTGATTTCGTCCCGTATTCGACTATTTTCACGAGAAAACCTCACTGGCCCCCGAAAATAGAATGCCATACCAGAATCATTCACAATTTCTGAAGGTACAAATTCAGAGCTGTTTGATACAAGCTTTTGAAGGTCCTCTTTTAAATCATCAAAATTTACAACTCCAAGATTCTCACAAAAAACTCCCGCCGAATGAAGACCAGAACAACTTTTTTCCTGCCTGATTGTTGCTCTGGCCATTTCCATTTTTTCCCTGCTATTATCCTGATCCAAAGAGGAGTCAGCAGAATCGATAAATGACACCTTTATTAGTGAGAACTCGCCTTTAACTGACTCCTGCTTGTCGTCCGAATTAGCTCCTTTTAGATATTCATCAACTTCCTGATCGCTTATCTGAATACGGGAACGCAATTCAACTGAAAGAACACGGGATCTGAGCATTTCAGAGCGAATCTTGGCCCTATAAGCTTCAAGTGTAATTCCCTGCTCCTTAAGAGCAGAATGAAGAGAACCAGGTTCAGCATTATTTGATGCTTCTACTTGGGCTATATAAGAAGATATGTCATCATCAGAGATAGAAAGACCTATTTTGGCTGCCTCTTTCTCAAAGAGAAGAAGCATTATTGCTTCTTTCATTATATCGGGGGACAACATTCCCAAGCCAGATTTTGAACCTGAAGGAGATTCATTAAATGATTTGTCACCTTCTACATTTTCAGAAATAGCACCTGAAAGCAAAAGAAGCGGAGATATTAACTCTCTAATCTCGGCCTCAGTAACAGGCTCGCCATCGATATTGGCAACTACACGATCAATAATTTCAGCAAAAACAAACTTGCTATAAACAGCAAAGCTAAACTCCATAAACATAAAGACAACAAGACAAAATGCCCTGAAGTTCAACGCCGATAAATCCACTATTGGTAAACGAATCACAATACCTCCACCCTCTTAAAAATCTACCTCCTGGGAATCGGAAAAATAAACATTTTATTACCAGTAACCATATCGAAAATACAGTCCAGATACTTATAAGTCAGAACATCAACATAAATAAAATAAATCAAGCTATTACAGATAGTTAGATTTCATAGGGACAATAAACTATCAAGGTCAGGCGATGCTTTGACGACTAAACATATAATAAATTCAAGTACGACCGATAACTTCATGGGCCAGGATTTTATTCATTTACTAAAAGAAGTAGCAAAGGACGTTGATTCCCAGCACGCCCTTTACGCCCTGGTAATCGCTCTTACTCTTTTTCTTACTATTCTTTTTACTGATCTCTTCAGCTATTCTTTAAGAATCAGGCGCATAGCAAAACAATTACTGAAAAGACAAACGAAAGCTCTTGAAGAACTGGAAAATCAATTTGCAGTTCTTCAAAGCCACGCACCAACTTACATTAATTCCCTGGGAGAGGATGGTTCAAGGTTTTTAACAATTATTAACTCTACATTGGGGAAAAAACGAGAATTTCTTGAACTCATAAGCGAACTTCTTGAACAAAATGAAGTTTCAGAAATACAGCACATTATCACCAATGAAAATATTAGCGACAAGTGGATAATGGAAACCAGAATTCAGATTTACAACGTAGGAAAACTCATTCTTGAAGCGTCAAAAAGAGCAAGCCTTGCTGGGGTGCCCAAACGCAAGGGACGAAGAGAAGACACTATAATGAGCCTGTCACGTGCTTCTATAATCTCAAACAAGCAATAGACTTCAGACTTTCATAAGTAAATATCATTCTGTTTTTCATCCAAAGCACCAAGTATATCTATTAAAAGAGATACAGGATCTTTTTCATCTACTGAAATATTGAATTTAACTAACCCAGAATCCTTATTTAATTCAAAACCCTGATCTCTGAAGGTATGCTTAAGAGTGTTAATACGTTCAAGCAAATTTTTATTTGCTCCTTCAACAAACAAGACTCGAACAACTCCATTTACTATTGAAAGTTTTCGAATACCCACCTTTTTACAAATAGAACGAATCAACATTGCTTTAAAAAGGAAAACAACCTCATCAGGCAGATTCCCATATCTATCCTGAATTTCTTCAACAAGATTAGTCAATTCATCGGATGTAAAAATTTCAATACTGCGTTGATAAAGCAGAAGTCGTTCACTCATATCAGGAATATAAGTATCGGGTATATGAGCATCTCCCGGAAGAGCTATCTCTGGCTCAAATTCAGGAAAAGAATACTTATCCTTGCCAGCCTGACTAACCATTCCTCGTCTTTCCCGCTCAAGCTCAACAGCCTGCTCAAGAATTTTCATATACATATCATAACCCAGAAGCTGCACATGACCTGATTGATCTTTTCCAAGCAGGCTTCCAGCACCTCGAATCTCCATATCCTGAACAGCAAGTCTGAACCCAACCCCCAATTCGTCCATAGAAGCAATTGCCTGAAGTCGCCGTCTTGCCTGATCTGACAAATTAGATCGCTTTGAATGAATTAAATAGGCATAACCTTGACGATTACTGCGACCAACTCTGCCTCTTAGCTGATACAAATCTGCCAAACCAAACTGTTCTGCTTTCAGAATAATTATTGTGTTTGCATTTGGTATATCGATACCAGATTCTATAATTGATGTAGCAACAAGAACATTGCTCTCCCCTGAACAGAATCTGTGCATTTTCTTTTCGATCTCTCCTTGAGGGATTCTGCCATGAAGTAATTCAATATTGGCTCCTGGTATTCGCCTACCAAGGTTATTTGCAATTTCTTCCAGACCTTCTATCAGGTGATGTACAACAAATACCTGCCCTCCCCTTGCAAGCTCTCTGCGAATTGCTGAATCTATTAACTCATCATCCCAGGACAAAAGTTCAGTATGCACAGCCTGCCTCTCAAGAGGAGCAGTTTCAATAACACTAAGTTCCCGAACTCCGAAAAGAGCCACTTGCAAACTTCGAGGTATAGGCGTAGCAGACATTGATAAGACATCAAGCTCTGCACGCAACTGTTTAAAACGCTCCTTGTGAGCAAGGCCAAATCGATGTTCCTCATCAACTACCAAAAGACCGAGATCTTTAAAAATAACATCACTTTGCAAAAGACGATGCGTACCAATTACTATATCTATACTTCCCTCGGATAATTCCTTAATAATCTGTGAATTTAATTTTCTACTATTAAAACGACTAAGAGCAGCAATTCGCACAGGAGTTCCGGAAAATCGCTCTTCAAAAGTTCTTCTGTGTTGCTCCGCAAGAATTGTCGTTGGAACCAGAATTGCGACTTGCCTGGAATGGCTGACAGCCTTAAAGGCTGCACGAATTGCTACTTCCGTTTTTCCATACCCGACATCTCCACAAACAAGACGATCCATTGGCTTTGAACTTCCCATATCAGAAAGAACTTCCTTGATCGTCCGGGCCTGATCCGGAGTTTCCTGATATTGAAAAAGCCCGGCAAACCATTCATCTTCCGGGGTAATATCACCATAACTATATCCTTCAGTAACAGCCCTGACCGCCATGGTCTTTAAAAGCATTCCTGTTAGTTCCGCTATTGACCTCGAAACCCTGGCCTTTAGAGTGCTCCAGCTGTTTGTCCCAAGCTTTGTAAGTTGCGGAGGCTTACCGTCCGGCCCAGAATACTTGCCCACTTTTGAAAAGTCGTAAACAGGAACATAGAGCCTGGCTCCATCAGCATATTCAATATCAAGGAAATCTCCCGTCCCATACTGATGAGAAACTGTTTTTAATCCAAGAAATAAACCTATTCCATATTGCTCATGAACAACATAATCTCCAGCTTCAAGCTGAGAAAGAGAGGAGAGTCCTCTTCGATACTGACTCCTTTTATAAGGTAACTTTCTTGCTCCTATCCGATATCGTGAATTGAAAAGCTCATGCTCCGTGAACAAAATGAGAGAAAGCTTGCGAGAAAAAAATCCGGAAGACAAATCAGAAACAAATACAAGAATCCTATTAACCCCTGAATCCCGGGAAACACTAAAAATCTCCGAAATAGAGCCGTCTTTTTCAAGCACAGACAAGCCATTATCTTTTAATAAATTGACTAGCCAGTTTCTCTTTTCAGCACTTGGCACAGAAACAACAACACAAAATCCGTCAATAAGATAATTATTCAGAGAATCATGTATTCGCAAAAAAATATGCGACACCTGCTCGCCTCTTCCCGTAGATTCAAAAACTGGAGCTGCTTCAAACACAGTTGAGCCGGACTCTTCCAGAAAGGTAGACCTGACTGATTCAATTCTGCCACCAATAAAATCACGGACTTCATTGATATTATAACAAACATCTCCCAAGTCAGGTTTGATCCCACCTAATTTACTGGAACGAGAATACTCGACTTCCAATGTCCCCCACCAAGAGTCGATATACTCATCAGGGCTCAAATCTCCTGCAAACAGAATTTTTGACCCATGACCAGCGTAATCAAAAAGACTTGATCCCTTGTCAAACAGGTAATAATTAAGAATTTCAGCTCCTCGCCAGATTCGTCCCTGAAGCAGTCCATTCTCATATGCTCTTAGAGTTGCTGATGGCATATTCTGATTTTCAGCAAGCTCTCGTAATCTGGGAATTACAAACTCGCGCACCTCGTCTTCGGCTCCTTCTGTCCTGAATCCAAATTCACGAACTGGAAGAATAACAACCTCATTTAGAGAAGATACTGAGCGCTGTGTTTCACATTCAAAGAACTTAATTGACTGCAAGGCTCCAGTTCCAGATAATAATAAACGAACTGGAGAATCATAAAAGGGTGAAAACAAATCAATAACTGATCCTTTGGCAGTGAATTGTCCAACATCTTCTACTGTTGTAACCCTTTGATAACCCAACCATTCAAGACTCTCGATAATATTATGACTGCAAATCGTTTTATCCGAGATGCTGATTTTAACAGTCTGCAATTCGAGACGTTCTCTGGAAGTAATTCGCTGAAATAAAGATTGTACCGAAAATACAAGAATCGGGTTCCTGGACTCTGCAATAAGAGACTGGAGTTTATATAGAACCCGAAATCTCTCAGAAACCAGAATCTTATCAGGTGATCTATCCTCGAAGGGAACACAATCCCATGAAGGAAAATACAGAACCTGCTGTGAGAAAATTTCCTTTTCTGAACTTCCTCTTGAACCAAGTGCTCGTAACTGATCACAAAGAGCACTTGCATAATTATCAGTCGGGGTTAGCACACATAAAGGTGATTCTGGAAATTCGCTTGAAATATGACACTGTGATCTAAGGTATGAAAAGATTGCAGCAGCCTCAGCACCCAGCAAATTACCAAGAGAATCCTTTACCAAATAATTAAGCACAAAAACTCCGAGATTATAAATCAACAGGAAATCAATCCCTATTAAACCAATAACGTGGTCAAAAAACAAAAACCGACGAACATCTATAACCTGCTGAAATATTTAATCAAAACTCACTCTTTTTTGAGTTCTCTGTTCTATTCATAACGCTTATACTGGCCATTAATTAATGGGGACTGGTCCTGATTAAGGGATATCTTTAACTTTCCGATAGACTAATATTATTTCTTAAAATATCAAAAAAGATATGGAAAGTGTTCTCGACATCACTCAGTTACTTCAGTTCTGCTACAAGCAGAATGGTTCCGATCTTCATATAAGTGCAGACGAATCACCAGCCATAAGAGTTGACGGACAAATTCAGCGTATAAAAGTACCCCCTTTGAGTCCCGAACAAACTCAAAGCCTATTATACGATATTATGGGCGATGCCCAGAGGAAAGTATTTGAAGAAAAATCTGATATTGATTTTTCCATTGAACTTGGCGATACCGCGCGATTTCGAGTAAATATTTTCAGGCAACGAAGAGGCATGGGAGCGGTATTTCGCGTAATTCCAACAAATATTTTGACACTTGAACAGCTAAAGCTGCCTTCTATTCTGGCAAAACTTACAAGACGAGAAAAAGGGCTTATTCTCGTAACCGGCCCAACCGGATCCGGTAAGTCAACCACTCTTGCTGCAATGATTAACCATATCAACGAAGAGCACAAACATCACATACTTACAATCGAAGACCCAATAGAATTTGTTCACCCTTCCAAAAAATGTTTAATCAATCAGAGAGAAGTTGGGCCGCATACTGGAAGTTTTGCCAACGCGTTGAAGGCTGCACTTAGGGAAGATCCCGATGTTATACTTGTAGGGGAAATGCGAGACCTTGAAACTATTCAACTCGCTCTTACCGCGGCCGAAACTGGCCACCTCGTCATGGGAACCCTTCACACCTCAAGTGCACCAAAAACAATCGACCGGATTATTGATGTCTTTCCACCTGCTCAACAGGCTCAAATCAGAGCAATGTTATCCGAATCCCTCCAGGCTGTAATAACTCAAACTCTGTGTCGTAAAATCGGCGGGGGGCGCGTTGCCGCACTTGAAATAATGACAGGAACAAGCGCTGTAAGAAACCTGATTCGGGAAGGTAAAATTCATCAGCTACCAAGCGTACTTCAGACAAGTCAGGGAGCTGGAATGAAAACAATGGAATCAAGCCTCCTTGAGCATCTTGAAAATAATCTTATTACAGTGGAAACGGCACTTGAGAAGGGGCTTGATCCACGACTTCTTCCTGAAGGAGTTCATTCACCAAAAACGGAGATTGAAGAAACATGAGCGCTCCAGACATTAACAAGTTGTTATCGGTAATGAAAGAACATGACGCATCTGATCTTTATCTGACTGCCGATAGTGCTCCATGTTACCGGGTAAAGGGACTTGTTCGACCCGCCGGAAAACGTGCACTCGAAATGGAAGAAACAGAAGCTCTTGCAAGAAGCATAATGAATGATCGTCAACAACGAGAATTTGACGAAACAAACGAGATGAATCTTGCTCTTAACTATCCTGCCATGGGAAGGTTTCGAGTAAATATTTTTCGACAACGAGGAGCAATAGGTCTGGTAATAAGAAGAATTATTACCGAAATTCCGACATTTGAAGACCTTTCGCTGCCTTCTGTGCTTAAAGAAGTCGCCATGCTAAAAAGAGGACTCGTGCTTGTAGTCGGAGCAACCGGATCAGGAAAATCCACAACTCTTGCCAGCATGATTGACTATAGAAATTCTAACAGCCCAGGTCATATTGTTACAGTGGAAGATCCAATTGAATTTATTCACGACCATAAAAAATCAGTAATAACTCAGCGGGAAATCGGTCTTGATACTGTCAGCTACCATTTCGCCCTGAAGAATGCCCTCCGGCAAGCTCCTGATGTAATACTTATCGGAGAAATTCGCGATCTTGAAACCATGGAAGCAGCAATCTCTTTTGCAGAAACGGGACATCTGTGCCTTGCCACTTTACATTCAAACAATGCAAATCAGGCAATGGAGAGGGTCATGAATTTCTTTCCCGTAGAACGTCATCGTCAAATATATCTTCAGTTAAGTTTGAATCTTCGTGGGGTAATAAGTCAAAGACTAGTTAGAACTGTTGACAATTCACGAATTGCTGCAATTGAAATCCTGCTTGGAAGTCCAAGAGTTGCAGATCTCATTCACAAGGGCCAAATTGACGAGATCAAGGAAGCTATGGAAAAAGGCTCAAGCATAGGAATGCAAACGTTTGACATGCATCTTTTTGAACTCTATCGAGAAGGCAAAATAACCGAAGAAGAAGCTCTTAAAAACGCAGACAGTGCAAATAATTTGCGACTGAAAATTAAACTTTCAGAGGAATCTTCTGAAACGCCCACCCCTTTCCCAAAAGATAAAACTCCAGGTCGTGATTCCGCCCAGATCAGGGAAAAGAGCTCAAGCCTGCTCCTGGACGAGCAGTAAATTGTATGATACTCGCGCCTAATGGCTAATCATAATAATTTCAAAAATCCTGCTTCATCTGAACTTTCCTTTTCGGATCTTGATGAAAAAGAAAAATCTACCTGCCTCCTTGTTGCAAAATTCCTAAGAGTAATTGCAGCTCTTCGAGACCCTGCCGGCGGATGTCCCTGGGACCTAGAGCAAACTCATGAAAGTCTCAGATCATATATGATAGAAGAAGCTTTTGAGGCAGTAGAAGCAATAGACGGTAATAATCCAAAATTACTTGGTGGCGAACTTGGAGATGTACTTCTTCAGGTCGTTCTTCATTCTCAAATTGGAAAAGAAAATGGGACTTTTGATTTTGGAGACGTATTAAAAGGCGTTACTGAAAAAATGATTAGAAGACATCCTCATGTTTTTGAATACAATGAGGGTATTACTTCGAAAAAGGTTCTTGAAAACTGGGAAATACTGAAAGAAAAAGAGAACAAAAACTCACAATCAAAAGATGAAAAATCTATTTGTGAAAAAATCACCAGGTTACCAAAGGGACTCCCTGCACTTCTTGGAGCTGAACGAATTGGTGAAAAGGCTGCTCGTTGGGGCTTTGACTGGCCTGAGTTTAGCGAAGTAATAAATAAGGTAGATGAAGAAATAAGTGAATTAAAGGAAGCACTAATTCCACTTTCAACAAATAATCCTCCTTTCAATAATCCTCTTCCTGCAAACTCAAACCTTAAACAAAATGAAATCAGACGTGCAGGAGAAGAAATTGGCGACTCTCTTTTTACCCTAACCCAGCTCTCACGCTGGCTTGGCTTGAGTGCCGAGAATCTGCTGAGAGAAACAATGCTTCGCTTTAAAGACAGATTGAAACTTATGGAAGAAAATTTACAAGGTAGTTTTAATGCTTCCTCAAGAGAAGAGAAAGAAAGCGCGTGGGAGAAGGCCAAGCTTTTGCTCGACAAGGATATTTAAACGAATTCAAACCATTAAAAGCTGATCCCAGCGCGTTGTATAGGCGGGAGAGCGGTGATCTGATTTCATTTTCCAGGTTCCTTTTGTGCCAAGTGCAGCATGACGAATCGTACCAGAACCATATTCAAAATTGATTCCGTCTATTATTTTCTGAAGGTTTCTTGATTCTTCCGAGTACAGGGGAGAGAAAAAATGCTCCTGAATTATATTCTCAGGTGAAAGATCCTGAAGAAGTACACCTGCCTTGTGATAGCGATAAAGAGGACGATAAATGCTCTTTAGCCCCGAAAGAGCACGGGCAATCAGTTCTCCGGTATCTGCCGTCGGAACACTTAAAGAAACAAGGGAGCTGTTTCGGTACTGAGGATCCCTTGAACTGAATCTGTTGGTACTTATAAATACTATAAGTATTCTCGCAACCTGCTTTTCTCGCCTTAGTTTTTCTGCTGCCCTGGTTACATAACTTGCAACTGCCTGGGAAAGCTCGTCATAAGAGCTTACTTTTTTTCCAAAAGAACGAGAGCATAGTATTTGCTTTTTGGGCGGATTTATTTCTTCAAAAGAAATACATGAGATACCCCAAAGCTCCTGCTGTGTTCTTGCTCCGACAACAGAAAGAAGCTTTCGGACAAGATCAGTCGGTGCAAACTTGAAAGTGTATGCATCCTTGATACCGTGAAGCGAAAGACGTCTTGCCAAACGATACCCAATGCCCCAAATATCATCACAGGGCAGATTTGAAAGATGAAACTCAAAGTCCTGATGCGAGAGTCCACAAAACGAGCTTTCATAATCCGGATTCTTCTTCGCAATGCGATTAGCAAGCTTTGAAAGAGTTTTTGTCGCACCAATCCCTACAGAGACAGGAAGACCTGTATGTTTTTTGACGTATGGTGGAATTTCGCGGCCAATACCAGATAACTCACTATTTGATAAGTCCGAAAGATCAAGAAAAGTTTCATCAATGGAATACACTTCAAGATGAGAAGAAAATTTCCTTAGACACTCAACCATTCTTCGGGACATGTCTCCATAAAGAGGAAAGTTCGCAGAAAACCACGCCCCATGATTCTTCTTTAATACCTGCTCCCATTCATAAAACGGCGCACCCATTGGAATACCCAGTGCCTTTGATTCATTTGATCTGGCAATTACGCAACCATCATTATTTGAGAGAACAACAACTGGTCGATTTTCAAGTTTTGGCTGAAACACCCGCTCGCAGCTTACATAAAAATTATTGCCATCAACAAGCGCGTACATTTCAAAACGACCTCACCACATTTGTAACAACTCCCCACACTGAAAAATCCATCTCATCAGTAATTTCAATTGATTTATACAGAGGATTTTCAGCCATTAATAAAACCCTGCCATCTTTTTCCTTACAAAACCGCTTTACTGTAAGATCACCGTTTACAACAGCAATTATAATCTTGCCCGAAACAACATCGAGACTCCTGTCAACTACCAGAATATCACCTTCAAAAATCCCTGCTCCCGTCATACTGTTACCTTGCGCACGAACATAGAAGGTAGATGCAGGGTTTTTTACAAGATACTCATTGATATCAAGCATTCCCTCAGAGAAATCATCCGCAGGAGAAGGAAAACCAGCCTGTACCCGTGATTCATATAAAGGCAGATAATATCCCCTGCTCTCTACAAATGCCTGAACCGCATCCAGCAAACTCTCAGGCACCCGAATTGGTCGGGTCAACTCCCCGAACCTGCCACTTCCAGGCTTCCTGCCCGCGCCTTGCCTTTTTCCACCTCTTGTCATTTTTTGAATATTGCACAAAAATCAAAGAATGGCAATAATCCTGTTTTACACATTACTTAATGTCTCTTTCCGTTACTAAAATGCATACGTGCCAAGAGAGGTCTTATTGAAGGGGTCAAATTAGCTTCCCCCACTCCAAAAGAAGGGCCGTAGCACCTTCCATCAAATGCCTCGCCGGGAAGGTTGGTATGACTATTATTTGAAAAAGATGAGGGGCGATGGTGAAATAAGACATAACGATGCTATCCCGAATAGCCAGCAGGCTCTTGCAACACTGACGAAGCGTTTATAGAAAAACGCTGAGATTATTGAATCGCCTACGCAACAGGGCCGACAACTGGATCAGAACAATAAACAGCGCCACTGCGAGGAGTAAAGATTAAATTAGAATAAATTATGAAATCAGTGAGCACAAACAATCCCAAGATGACTTGACCGAATGTTTTTTTGGTTTTTATAGCTGTAATATTCTCAGTTCCCTTACACAATTCCATAGCATGAACAACCCTTTCCCCAGGTACCAACCCCCATACAAAAAAAGGCTGGATTCCACTCTTCCTTATGGAAGAGGCCGTCGGATCACCATCTTCAACAGGATTGTTAACAGGATCAAAGTTTGTATACTGAGTCCTAAAACAAGCAGATAATGAAATAACTATCAACGCTAGTAAAAATCTTTTCAAAACTAATTCCCTCCCCTGCAAGTATACGTTGAAGATCTAGGAGTATAAATACCTAGAGTAATCAGTCCTAAAAAACCATCCAAAAAAGTCGTTGACTCTGCAACTGAGATGGTACCTTCTGGACATATTGTTCCAAGATCGACTTCTTGTGTTGGAATAACTCCAAATAAGAAAAATGGCTTACTATCCTTTATCACCCTGCCCGCAGGAGCATCAGAAATTTCAAATTTCATGCTATGACAACTAGAAAGAAGAAGCACTAGAGAAAGAACAATGTATCTAGAATAATTCATTATTACTATCCATAAATAAGTTAATTATTATTGAATTAATATGATGTTTGAGCTTCCACCCCCGTTTTAGTGGGCACATATTTCTTAGGAACATAGAGTCATTAAATTTTTAAATTATCTATAGCTTTTTTATAACCAATTTCACCACCTTTACTACCCTAAAAATTTTTATCATTCCAAATATGATATTCTGGAATAATTAGCTACTCGAAGAGGAATAACTCCTCGGGTATTTATATTAATGTAAAGATACAAACAAACATACAAACTGATAGGGGCATGAGTCAGATTGTAGCAATTTATATCAGAGTTACAAAATCATCAAACACGCCTTAAATCACTGGCCCAAGAGAGGTGGTCTATGC
>DAOLCO010000019.1:0-55760 GCA_035327825.1 Oligoflexia bacterium
AGTTGGAGTAGGGGTTGGAGTTGGAGTAGGAGTAGGGGTTGGGGTTGGAGTTGGAGTAGGGGTTGGAGGTGGAGTAGGGGTTGGAGTTGGAGTGGGAGGAGGGGTTGGGGTTGGAGTTGGGGTAGGAGTTGGGGTTGGAGTTGGAGTTGGAGTAACTCCTACAGTGGGAGCTAATGTTCCAGTAATATTGTATTGACCCAGGCTTGCGTAGTCTGAGTAGCCATCAGTTTGAGGGTCGCCATTTCCAACACCTCGAATTCTTAGAAAATAAGTTCCTTGTGTAACTGGCAGGTTTGAAAAAGTAGCATTTAATGAATTAGCAGGGGATGAAATAGCAACTTGATTCTGATTGCTATCATAGATAATGGCTTCAACATTTAATTTGCCCTCACCATTAAACATGTCACTTTTAATAGTAATGCTTATATTTCCTGTTCCAGTAGAAAAAGCAAACATATCAATATCATTAGAAGTTTCAATTATTCCTGAATCAAGAATGCTGTTATTTACTACATTAAGAGTGGCTGCGTTAGCAAAAGTGTTTCCATGTAAGTCGGTTCTATATTTAATACCATTGTATAAAATCATTACAGCAAGGTCATCTTGGGTATTGTTTGCTCTTAAATATTCCCCTTTGCTCCACTGACTGACGTTTTTTGTATATGAATTACCCATTGTGGGTGCCCAGATTCCATGACCTTGATAATATTCTTCATGAGGATTGCTTCTTCCATCATGGCCAAGACCAACGGTATGACCTACTTCATGAGAAGAAGCTACAGCAACATACCTGGGGCTGTTAGCAACGTGGTTCTGAAATACAAAGCAAGGTGTGTCGTTATTAAGTGCCCAGCTGCCTACAAATGCTACACCCCCTGCAGTGCCGTACCAGGAAGAATCTGAAGTAATAACAACTCTAATTCTCTGATTATTTGGCTTGGAAGAAAAAACATCCTCACTTGTTGTGACATTAACTGTAAATACTCTAAAATCCTCTGATACTCTTGTCCATACATCTTGTATCTGCTGTGCCGTGAAATTAGAAGCCGGTGAAACAATAGGATTACCAGCACTATAAAAACTGTTCCACATTGTTCCGCTTGTGGTGTGCCCATTAAAATCAAGAAGTATAACCCCGGGTGCATTTGGATTGCTTTCAAGTATCGGAGGATTTTCCATGGGCAGTTGAGGAGCGCTACCATCGTCAATAAATTCGTCGCTTTGCATGGTGCCATTTTTCATTGATTCAAGGACTTCATCAGGGAGATAATTTTCTTCGTCAGGAATTATCGTTTCTCTGGGGACAGCACTAATTCTAAATAAATCATTCTCTTCAGGTTCAAGGATGTAAGCAATTTTATGTTTCCTTGAAAATAATAAACCGCGATCAAGAAAACCTCTGCTATCAAACTCAAAGTGGGCTGTGGTGTTAGTTTTAATGAATTGAACTCCGATAGCCAGGTACTCGCTGTGAGAATGATTCATTGTTAGTCTACTTTCTATTGGAGGTAGACCGGCAAAGTTAAAGAGAAATACATCTCCTTTTGAATATGTTCTTAGAGTTCTTAGATCTTCCTGATTTCCAGATGATTTTGGGAACTTGTTTTCGTCAAAATCATCAGCAGTGGCTGCTAAATTTAGCCAGTCATCATCTGGATTAAATTTAAAATGAGAATTATTGTTATTGGAATTTGTATAATTCTGGGGTTCATTATTATCTGGTTCTATTAAGACATCTTTTGTTGATCCAGTAGCGGGCTCGTTACTATCTTTAGTTTTGATTATATTCGAATTCAGAATATCGGATGATCTGCTATTCTCATTTAAGCCAGGATTATTCAGAGCCAGCCAAAATGATACGGCGACAATAATAACTATAAAGATAAATGCAATTTTCAATCGGGAATTATTCAAAGTCTGTTCCTGTTTTCTTTATATTCAAATAGTATAATGCAAATTATTAAAACCTCACTGACTTAATTGAAGTGGCATATTGTACTCGCCCGCCCGTTCTCTTAGAACCCATGCTCCGACCGAATTATTAGAACTTGTAAGGACTCTGACAACCCCGTAGTTATCAGGGCCTTCTCTCTCGTTGACCTTGACTACTCTTGTACTATTTGGTGCGAGAGAAATGGGTTCAGAGTCAATTATTTTTTCTCCACTTAGGCGAGTAACACCGAGAAGTGCAAGTACAGTTTCGGATGAAAAGTTGAGGATAAGTATTTCTGACTGATGATTCATAAAGGTATTATAAGAGCTGGAAAGATCACTTCCCAGGGCTGGGACCGCTGGGGTCGAATAAAGATAAAATATTCCACCATTATTTTTTCTCTTATACTGCATCATGTTTCCAAAGATGGAATTTCCAGAAACGGACTGTGCTGTTACAAGCCCGCGCTGATTTGGCATTATCTGATCCATGATCAGGTGAAAAGTAGTTTTGGGTGCAAGGGCAATTTCTGTATTGTAAAGCATTTGTCCGCTTGGAGAAAATGCTCGTACTGAAACGTTTTCTTCCTGATTTGCTACGTTTGAAAGTTCGAGAATTGCTGATGAATTTCTCGTGTCATAGGGGGCGCCAATAACAGCACCAGTAGGAACAAAGCCAGGTAAGAAAGCGGCTCCCTCAAAAGAGTTTATTGCCCAGGGGTTGTCGTAATAATACCTTGTTGAATCTATTTTAAATCTGGCAGTCCGGCTTGAAGGTGACCATTCTACAAAACCAACGGTATCAGGACCAACATCGTGAAGAGGAAAATCAACTCTGGAATTTTCTGCGAGACTTACAGGAGTTTGTCTGACAAGCACTCCATCGGATCGGTAGTACTTGAGAACCCCGGATTCCATTGATGAGTTATAGTTAGTTATCTGTACCCAGCTACTAAGAGTATTATTTTTGTCTTCCGGAGCAAGACTTGGATTGTGAGTATTGAGTGGAATAAACTGAGGTCCAGATCTTGGTGACGTAGCAGGAATAGCAAGAGCAAAATCAAATGCGCTAGATTTATTTGATCCGGAAGGTTTGTAGTAAACCATCGTCCCTCTAAGATCCCCAATTTTTCCGTTACTTTGTGAGCAAACATTTCCATAGCTTTCTGCTTTTCTTGCTTCAAAATCGTGAATCAGGATATCTCTCTGGGTACCACCTTGAATTGAAAAATAATATTGCTGATTCAGTTCACCTTGAGGATCAAGTATTTGAGTTGCTACGCTTAAAGGGTTTGAGCTTGTGTTAAGGTGCTCATAAACATTCCACATGCCCTGGCCCCTGTCATCCATAAGGAATCCATTCCATGGAGCACAAATGTTTGTCTCATGTAGTGGAAGATGACTTCCCCTATCAAATGGATTAGTTCCATCCTCAAGCTCTTTTTTGTCACTTACACCATCAGCATCGCTGTCCAGTTCACCTTCTATTACAACAAAAATTATCTCCTCAGAAAATTCCCCTTGTTTTCCTTGGTAATCAACTGCAGAGACAGTAGCTTTATAGGCACCGGAACCAAGGTCATTAATATGAAAAGAAGTCCCATCTACGTTGGTGCTATAGGTAAAATCAGAGGAATTGTCTTTACTGATATTTACAACAAAATGAGAAATGTCTGTTAGGGGTTTTCCATCAGTGTAAACTGTTGGAGGGTCCCACTGTAGATCTATGGAGGCGAAAACAGAAGAAGGAAGGAAAAGCAAAATGCCAGCAATAAAAAAATAAAATATTTTGACCAGAGAGTTTTTTACAAGACGACTTTGTGATAAATCGTAGCTGTAATGAGAGAAGTTGAGTTTTGACAGCATAATATTTGTACTATCTGATAGCGCCTTGCGCCTTAAAAACGGTCACTCGAACTATCGTTATATATTAAATGATACTTTAGATTTTAAAGCGTAAATATTTTACGTTTGTAACCGTAACCTTAGAAAATGAAATTTAAGCGAAACAATATTGATATTATTAAGGAAATTTGCCACCTAAGGTTTCTATAAACAACTTCACCGTATTAGTCATTTCTTCCATTGAGCTGTTTTTAATTACCTGCACTTTCAGAAATCCAAGTTGATTAAGGGTATTTCCTGTAATAGGCCCAATGGCAAAAACATTCAGATTTTTGATTATATGGGAAATAACTTCATTTGTTATTTTTGAATTATCAATGGCATGAGAGATGTTTTCTATAAATAAACTAGCCCCAAGGCTGCTAAATACGCAGAGTATTGAAGTGGTATTGTTGGCTAAAGATGAATCTAAAAAGTTAATAAGATAATCAATCTCACTTTTTGTAAGTTTAATTTTGTTTGATTCATACACGATAAATCGTGATACATTATAGCCTCGACCCTCAAGAATGTTTTTTAGTTCTAATGAAGCGGTAGTGCCCTGAAAAAGAAAAAGTGATCCGTTGAATTTTATTTCTTTAAGAAAATCTGCAAACTCAACTCCAAAATTTGTGGCTGTTGCAATTTTCGGGGCAAAAGATACTTTATATCCAAGACTTGAAATTAAGCTGGAAGTGCTCTTTCCTATTGATGCAATTTTTGCTGAATGCCATGATTTTTCAGAATTAAGAACAGGTATTACGGCGTTCTGACTGGTAAAAATAAGCCAGGTATTTTCTGTTAACGGGGTATTAATGCATTCAAATGACAGGGAAACAGGAGATATTTTAAGGAGGGGGAGATAGTGAAGACTAATATCAAGCTCAGGATAGTCAATCTTCATGTTCTGAATAATAGAGCTAAGCCCAGAATTATGGCTATCCTCTTTTAGTACGAGAATTTGAATTTTTTTTCTGGTTTCCACAAGATGATTAAAATTTGGGTTTATGCTCCAGAATCGGTATAGCTATATCTAAAAGATCTATCCAGCTTCCTGTTTGCTTAATAGCTGATTTATTTACATTCATTAGCAGCATTTCATATAGCAAGTAATCCCTTTCAAGGCCCCTCTTCCTTGCTCCAGTAATTAGAATATCCAGCTTTTCTATGAGTTTAGAAAGAGCAAGTTTTTTGTTATTTTCAGGAAAATTTTCGATTGAAAGGTATTTTAGTAAACTAAATACCCTAAAACGATCAATGGCTATTTCACTATCTGAAAGCTGATTTGCAGTTGAGTTATATTTTATTGAAAGTGGAATGCCTATGAGGTGAATATCAGTAAATGTAAGAGCCCTTAGCCAATAATCATAGTCCTCACAAACCAGTAATCTTTCATCAAAGAAACCAACTTTGTCTACCAGTGAGTGATGTATCATGCATGTAGACGCACTTATGCAGCAAAGATCAAGTGATCTGGCAAAGGCTGGTCCGCTAGCAGGGATAAGATGCTTAGGGATTGATACCTCTTTATCTCCTTTTATCCATTTTTCCAAGGATTGAACGAATAAAGCACCTCTGTTGTTAGAAATATATTCTAATTGTTTTTCCAATTTTTCGGGTAGCCACTCATCGTCAGAATCAAGAAAACAGATCCACTCTCCACTAGCTTTTCTGAGGCCTGAATTTCGAGCTGCGGATACACCAGAGTGTTTAGTTTTGAAATAATCCACCCCTCGCTGTTTAGAAATATTGATTATATTATTGTAGGGCTCAGTGGATCCATCGTTGACAAGAATTATTTGAGAAGGTTGAGCAGTCTGTTTAAAAACCGACTGCAAGGCTCGTTCGGTTATTTGTTCTCTGTTATAGGTTGGAATAATTACTGAGCAACTAAATTTACTCATCAAGATATCCAAGAACTGTATCTCTTAATTCTTGCAAGCGTTTATGAGTATCCTTACCCATAATATTTACGCTAGTAAAACTTTCAACTGGAAGTTTTGTCAGGGAGGAAAGTTTAATTTTTTTTTGCGATATTTCATTTCGGGAAGCTTTGTCACTCTTTGTAAGACAAACAATTAATCCACCTTCTCTTCCCATGTCAATAATATACCGATCTTCTTCTGATAGCTCACGACGACAATCTATTAAAAGTACAACTGCCTTAAGCTGTTTGCGGGTTTCCAGATAAGCTGCTATCAGATCGCGCCAATTGTCCCGTTTCTCTCCTGATACTTTTGCATAGCCGTAGCCGGGTAGATCTACCAGAGTACCAGTAATAATTCCTGTATTTGGGCTTTCATCAAGACCCCTTTTGATTGCAAAAGGGCGAAACTGCACTTTGTAAAAGCAGATAACTTTTGTTGCTCCTGGCGTTTTGCCTACGCGAGCAAGTTTTTTTCTTTCAAGCAGGGCATTTATAAGGCTTGATTTTCCAACATTTGAACGCCCGACAAATGCCACTTCAGGTTCATTTGTTGCGGGAAAAGATTTTATACTGTCTGAGCTATAATTAAAATCAGCTGAAAATATTTTGTACTTCTCTTCCATATAATTAAATTATGAACCTGAAGATTAGTCAGAACACTTCGAGCTGTTTTCCCTATTTGATTTTTCAATTGAAGAAAACTGTTTTTCAATTTTTGAAAGTCTGAAGGAAAAGCTTGCCAAATAAAGGAAGAGTATAAACCATATAACAGAGTATGACATCCATAATGCCTGCATAGAACTAAAATCAGCCATAAATTTTATTTCTCCTTTGAATCCTCGGAAGAAAATCTCTCAATAAGTGATTTTCTTTTTATATCCCTGATTTTAATTAAAAGCATGTTTCTTCTGTAGCATATACGACATATCCATAAGGATAAAAGGATCATGGCAATATTACCAAATAAAAGCGCTATTTTATACCCGGCTTCAGTGAGCCCTTGGGTAGCAACTACCTCTGGATGCAATTGTTGGGTTCTGTCAAGGAGCTTGATTGAAAAAATTACAATTGGTACCTGTATCGCGCATAAAATACCAATTACCGAAGATATTACAGCTTTTCCCTGATCTCCTGAAGTGAATTTTATACCCTGAATATATGAATACATGATCAGAAAAACCCAAAGAACGAGCACTGATACCAGTCTTGGTTCCCAGTTCCACCATGTGTTCCAGGATGAGTACCCCCAAAGCATCCCTGTAGCAAGAACGATACTTGAAAACAAAAGGGAAACACTAGCTGAAGCCTGTGACAGAGCGTTAAAGGTCATATCCCTGAATACAAGATAGCAAACACTGGAAACAAAAAGAACGCCTAGCATTACATAGCTTGCAATTGCTGAGCCTACATGAAAATAAAGAATTCGCTGAACCTCTCCCATTACCTTTTCTCCCGGGGCGAGAATCAGAGCATGATATAAGGCATAAGGGATAAAGAATAAACACAGAAATGGAAGAGCAAGGTCAACGAGTTTGCCAGACAATCCGAGCAGTTTAATTGCCCTGTCGATTTTTGAAAAATAAGATGAATTTTGTGAGCTCATTGATTTACTTATAACCGGACTATAAAATAATATCTATTTATAATGATATTTTTAAGGCAGAAAATAGATTTTATTTAATATTTATTAGATTATTAAATAGTGGTGGGGCTAGTAGTACGAGAATTAATGTTTCACCAAGTAGTAGGTGAAACCAATAAGAATTTGGATTAAAGGTATTGCCAATAAAAAAATTCTCCACAAGACTCATAACAGAAAGACTAAGCATGAGCAGTAAGGGAACAAGTAATATCGGCATCAGAACTTCAGCCTTTTCAGTATAAAGACTTATAACCGCAGCAACTGCAGCCGTTATAAGAACAGCTGGAAGAGAAAGAACAAAGATCAGAAAAGTCATAAATAAGGGCCAGGAAATATCTGTGATCCCTATAAGAATTCCAAAAGTCAGAAATTCGATTATAAGCATCAGAAGTACTACAAAAAATGAATTTGTAACTTTTGACCAGAAAATACTACTTGCTGAGTATCCATATGAGGTCAGCATTCTGAAAATTCCACCGTGTATTTCCGCTGAGAAACTTTGTATATTGTACCTGATTGTTGTGCTTAAGAGAATAATCCATAGTGCTGGAATGACGACAATGTGCATTTCCTCGGTTTTAATTGAAATGTTTCTGACAAGAAATGTAAGAAGAAGGGTAAAGAGAAATCCATGTAAAGAATGAGCAAGAAGAGACTCGCCCGTTTTTCTTTTTATTAACAGTTCTTTCCCAAGTAGAGAAGTGAAGGAAGCTGAAAATCTTTTTATATTATTCATTGCTAAGCCCGCTTAGTTTGCCCTTGCTCATAAAAAGACTTGTTCCTGTGAGAGCGTTAATTAATTCACTGTCATGGCTTGCTAAAATGATCGTTGCCCCTTCCATTATGGCGCTTTTAATTAGCAAGCAAAGAGCATTAAGTCCTGCATTGTCAAGGTATATACTTGGTTCGTCAAGAATGTACCAGGGTTTTGCGAGAGGGGAGCCTCTAAGGAAAAGTCTCATAAGATGGGCTCGCTGTCTGAATCCTTGAGAGAGTTCTCTGAGTGGCCGGTCAATCATTTCATTTAGAAGAAATGCCTCGTTAAGTCTGGTTATTTCCTCATTAAATTCAGGTTTTTTAAAATGAAAAGGCTCGCTTGAAAATGGATTATTCCTCCATAAAAGTTCAAGGTTCTCTCTTGTTGAAAGATTTTCGTACATTGAGTTTCTTGAAACAAGAGAAGCAAGTTGCCAGCTGGAAGGTATTTTATTGTCAATTTTTCCATCTGTAAAATGGTACTCTACTCTTCCTTCGCTTGGGCTAGAGTGACCAGAGAGAATTGATAAAAAAGAAGTTTTCCCTGAACCATTATGACCCTGGACAAGATAGAGATTATTAGAGTTAAAAGTATATGTCGCCCCGGAAAGGGCTACAGATGAATACTCTCCATCTGATTCTTCGTTAAATAATTTCCATAAACCGAGGCAAACAATTTTTTCAAGAGTACTGTTAGAGTTCATTTAAATTTTAAGCTGTTTCTCTGCGTCCTGCAGTATAAGTCGCCTTTGCTCCAGATGCTCTTCGTCGTTTATTAATCCCCCTAGTTTTGCGAACTCAAGTTCTTCAAGGCTATCAAGTATTCTGTTTTTGCTTTCAGTTTGGTCAATAGCACTAATCAAATTATCAAACGTGCTCAACGTCTCTTCGTTTTTAAAAAAAGGATCGACCAGAGTCATAATGATAAGCAGGCTAATGATTACAGTTACTGAAAGTGTTATTGCTGTTTGAAAGTCGATACTCATTATATAAGGGCTCCCTCTGATGCATCGCTTTTTGTTTCAATTAATGATTTCTCACTAACAAACCCATAAATTAAAAGCTTTTCGCAAATAAGAATCATACTTCCAAAAAGTATGACAACTGAACTTACCCATAGCCATACTTGAAGTGGATTTATGAAAACTTTTAGCACGGCACTTGAGTCTTCGTATCCCTTTGCTGAGCTACCTTCGGGCCGTTCAAGACCGGCAAGGGCTATATATAGATCCTCCTTAATGGTACTTCGAATATCAACTTCAGTTGTTACTTCGCTGCTTTTTGCATAGACCCGTTTTTCGGGCATAAGACGAGTAAGGAGGGTATCCGTTTTTTTATCACGAACTTCAATCTCGGTTCGTATGGCCTGATATCCAAATCCTGTAGCTTCGCTTATGCCAATTAAGGTCAAAGAGTATGATCCCACTTCTTCGGGGTTTCCTCTTTTCAGAGTTATATCTCGTTCTATCTTGTAAGTTGTTGCTGCAGTAATTGATATAGCGGCGCATGCGACTCCAAAATGAACCAGATGTGCCCCATATTTTCTTGGTCGCTTGATAAAAAGATTTCCTACTTCTGAAATGCGGGATGATGATCTAAGTTCGGCCCTGTTTCTTGCAACGCGATGAAAGTCGGAGAAAATTGTTATAATGACAAGTGCGCATATTGCAAATGTTAAGGCGGTAAGGGGGTTGGAAGAATCAATCCAGAGACATAGGATAAAAAGAAGAGTACTAATTACAAAAGGAACAAGAAAAACCTTTTTAATCTGTTTTAAAGAGTTTCTTCTCCATGCAATAAGGGGGCCTACTGCCATAAGAAACAGTAAAAATATAAATAATGGACTTGTTACCTTGTTAAAAAATGGAGGGCCTACTACTGATTTTTCCCCGGTCATATATTCAGTAATGACGGGGAGCATTGTGCCCCAGAAAGTTGCAATTAGTATTCCAAGGAGCGCCAGGTTGTTAAACAGGAAGGCTGATTCCCGTGAAATATAACTTTGAATAACATTCTCGGGAGCAAGTTGTTTCCACCTGTATATTGTAAGCACTGTTGCAAATATAAGCATTAAAAACATGTAGGCAAGAAATACCCAACCAACATCAGTTTCGGCAAATGCGTGAACGCTTTGCACTACTCCGCTTCGGGTGAGAAAAGTACCAAAAACTGTAAGAAGATATGTTGAAACGCTTAGGGCAATATTCCAAACTTTGAGCATTCCCCTATGCTCCTGAACCATAACTGAATGCAAAAAGGCAGTTCCAGTTAGCCATGGCATGAATGAAGCGTTTTCTACGGGATCCCAGGCCCAGAAGCCTCCCCATCCGAGTTCAATGTATGCCCAGTTGCCACCAAGAATAATTCCAGCAGTTAAAAAAGTCCAGGCAACCAGTGTCCAGCGTCTTGTAAGTCTGATCCAGATTGAGTTCAGGTTGCCACTGGCAAGTGCTGCCAGGCAGAAAGCAAAGGGTACAACAAATCCTGTAAAGCCAAGATAGAGCATCGGAGGGTGAATCATCATGGAGGGATTTTGGAGAAGAGGGTTCAGTCCATTTCCATTTAGATGGTTGATTCCTTCGGGTATTAGCCTGAATGGATTTGTTAGGAAAGTTACCACCATAAGGAAAAAAGAAGTGGTTCCGGATAGGATTGGAAGTACCCAGGCAAACAGTCGATCGGGAACGCTTTCTCTCTTAATGGCGACAAGTGAAGAAAAAAGAGCCATGATTACAGCCCAAAGCAACATTGATCCATCCATTCCTCCCCATATCGCACCAATAAGATATGCAGGATGCATCTCGTTAGAGGAATGCTGCCATACATATAAATTGCGATAATCATGAGTGAGAAATGAGTAGCCAAGTGATATCAGGGAGAGTGTGGAAAGGGCTCCCATTAGTAAAACAGAATTTTTTGCAGATATTGTAAGTGACGGATTCTGTTTTCTTGCTCCTGCAATTCCGGAAATTACCCCATATATTGAGATCATGCATGCCGTAACAAGTGAAAAGTGACCAATAGAAATCATGGAAGTTTTACCCTAATATATTAGCCTTTGGTTGTCGTATTAGATTCGGTAGGGTCTGGTGGTTCGTATTTGGATGGGCACTGAGTGTTTAGTACATTAGCATTAAAAATTCCATTTATAAAATCACCTTCCAAAATGACATCCCGGCCTTCCCTGAGAGTGTCAGGCATGTTCCCTTCATATTCGACGGGGATACTACCAGCTTCCGGTTTGTTTATATCATGAACAGGAAATGAAACTTTTCTTTTTGGTTTGGTTTCATTTTTTATCTGATCAGATGCAACCCTTGCCCCAAGGCGAATTCTTCTGAGGGTTAAGTTACTTTTAGCGGAGCCGTCTTCTTCAAGAAGGTCGAGAACTGTAAGAACCTTTTTCGCGCTCTCATTAACGGCCGAATTAATAAGATAAGCCAGAATTAAAGAAACTAGAAGGATTGGCAAAATTAATTTGTTCATTGAATATATGATTATTCAGAGTTGTATTACTTTCAAAGCACTATAACCTTTATTAAATTAATGAGGAACGGTCGATATGATCAGCTATTAATGTTAAATTATAAATTTAAAAAGTTTCCTCATAGCTTATTTGACAAATTTTTCTAATCAACTTTATCAACAGACTGTTCCTGATTTCGTAAATCATCAAGACTGCGAATAATTTCTCGTGTGGGTGGTTCCTCTGCTGAGGGAACAAGGCTTCCTTCGTTCGCTGCAAGTGAGGCTCCACCAATATTGTAGCGAATCTTTATATCCTGAACTTTTCTGGTGATGTGCTCTCTGACCCACGTCTGATCCCACCACTCTTCAGGACGAATCGCCTCGCCCTGAAAAAACAAACCATAATAATAACCAGGTTCATTAATCAGTGTGAGATTGCCCGAAGTGCCAATTATCGCATTTTCTGAAAACTTCGCACCTGTAAGGTTATTTATATCATCAAGGCCACAGAATACTGAGACCAGGCCCATTCCATGATCTATCGCAACTACTCCCGATAACGGCCCTGATCCGGGAGTTTTATTTTCAAGCCATTCCCCGTTCTGATTTATCCACCCACTAAGTATTAGCACGCCGGGCGCTGTAGTCCTGATTTCCTGATTTTTTGATGTTCTCATTGTTATAAGAAGATTTTGAAAAGTTTGTTCGCGGCCAGAATTGTTAATTATGCGGATGTCATCGCCTATTCTTGGTGATGTTTCCTTTCCGACTGGTTTTGGAATGTGGGTAAGCCATAGTCTGGTTGACACGGGAGGTATTTCAGAAAGTTTAATGGATATGACATTCTGCATTGACTCTTGGCTTGCCAGCAAATTATCAGTGCGATATTCCCAGGATCTTTTCTTTCGCTCCCTTATTCTGTAATAAAAATTTTGTAGGGAAATATTTCCTACTTCATTAAGTGCGAACGAGGTGGGAACATCTTTTCGTGTATCAACCTTGTTTGGGATGGCATAAAGAGCCACATACAAATCTGATATTCCTGCAATGTCGGGATCAAAGCTAGAGGCCGGAAACCCTTTAAATGAGTACGGCCCTATCCGTATGCCAGTTTCAGCAACTTCACCGGCTTTTAATCGGTAAACCACAAACTCCATCCCTGATTTTTCTCCATTATGCTGACTGGAAAGGATTTCAATTTTAGGAGCATCGAATCTTACGGGGAGATCAATAAAACTTTTTGAACCATTGCTTTTAAGAGATCTGTCATAGGCTTCAACAGTTATGCGAGCCATTCCCTTTCTCAGCCCCAGTGCCTGGGCATCAATCTGTATGGACTTTAAAAAAGTTTTGGTGTTAAGAGGCGGACTTTCTTCTATTAACACTTTGTTGATTCGTGATTGTTCAACTCTTGCCCGAACAAGCTCAATTCCGGAGTGTGGATCTGAAACTTCCAGCTTTAATTTTCCAGGGTTTACCCCCAGTCCTTTTGGAATATCAACTATTTTTATGTCTGGCGCATCTTCTTCGAAAAAATAACGGACAATTGGAACTCGTGTGCTAACGACAAACAGAACGAAAGACAATATGGCAATAATTAGTGCATAACGAATGATTGAATATAAAAGAGATTTTAAAATTGAAGACTCCGGAATGTCCTGTTTCCTAAAATTATTATCTCCTCTTTTTCGCGATATTGATTTATTCATAGGTATTATCTGGAATAATGTCAGATCCCAGGCGAGATGTGAAAAAGTCTTTTAGTTTTGTTTTTAGTCTTTGTTCAATTTGTCTTATTCTCTCTCTGCTTATCCCAAATTCATCTGCAATTTCCTGGAGAGTTCTCGGTTCTTCGCATAGTAACCTCTGGTCAATAATAGCAATTTCCTTTTCATCCGCAAATTCTCGAAATTCATCTATGACCTCGCGTACTGATGAGTTTAATTCTGCTATCATTACCTGATTTTCTACGTCAGGTTTTTGATCTGGAATAATAGAGTGAAGATCAAAAGGGTCACCGCCTTCATTTCTGTTTACTGGTGCATCTACGCTTAAATCTGGTAATCTTAGTCGTTGTTCCATTTCTAGGACCTCGGACTCTTTTACTCCAAGTCGCTCAGCAAGAAGGGTCGCCTCAGGTTTGAATCCTTCTTGCTCCAGCTTTTCTCTTTCCTTCATCAGGTTGAAGAAAAGTTTGCGCTGAGCCTGTGTCGTCCCAATTTTCACAAGTCTAATATTGTTTATCAGGTATCTAAGTACATAAGCTCTAATCCAGAATACGGCATATGAAGGAAATCTTATTCCACGGTAAGGATCATATTTTTCTACAGCTTCAAGGAGGCCGATGTTGCCCTCCTGAACAAGATCAAGAATATTTTGAACATTTCGTTGATGTTCTCGCGCAATCATAACTACGAGTCTAAGGTTTGCCATGACTAATTTGAGACCAGCAGCCTTGTCGCCTTCAGTTTTATATTTTACTGCGAGGGAGTGTTCCTCGTCCCTGCTCAGCGCGGGTATATGTTTAATTTCCTGCAAGTAGCTTTGGAGCGGATCATATTTAACCAGGGCTTTTTCAGAAGAGCCTTGTGGAATAAGTTCATAGTCTTCATTTGCGTTAAAAGAAGAAAGCGGAGAAAGATCATCGTCGGTCCAGTTGTTTTGGGCATTAGAATCAAATTCAGTTTCATTTGAAGGCTTGCTGATTAATTCAAAGTCAAGGTCATCTGATGAGTTATGAAGTAATTCATCTGGATCAATTTGAATATCATGGTCATCCAGGGCAATTTCGTCTGCTGTCAGGTCTTCTTCGATCAGATTCGCCTTGTCAGATGTTTCACCAGAGACAGGGATAATTTCATCGGGTACTCTTGCAAGCTCTGGAGTTGTTGCCGATTTCGATTCCTGCCTTTTTTTAAAAAAATTCACCATTGTTCATTATTCAAATGCGGATTATTTAATCGCCCAAAAGGGGCATTAAAAAAGAGCCCTTATCTGGGCCGTTGCTGCACTTAATGCAACATCAACTCTTAAAATTCCGGATGAAATCGAAAACGGTAAAAACCCCCAATTTTTAAACGCTTCCTTTTCACTTCTCGTCCAACCTCTCTCGGGACCAATTGACAACAATACAGATTTTCCTAAAAAAGGCCCTTTAAAGGAACTATCTCTGGAAAGTGTTGGATTCAAATCCTTGTCTTTCATTTTTTTCCTTAAAAGGTTTGGTAAATTATCTCTTGCCTCATGGTCTGCAATTAATCCCATATTAAATGGAAACATTTTAAAGTACTGAGGAAAATTGTAAAACTTATCTACAATAATTACTCCGGGACAATAAGATATTCCTGCTTGTCTGGAACCTTCTTTTAAGTGTTTTTCGATACTTACAAGATTAAGAATTTTACTGTTCAAAAAACTTTTTTCTGAACGATCAGCACAAACCAGAAATATATTCCTCACTAAAAAACCCTGTAAAAGTTCGAGAATTCTTTTAAGAATCTGTGGTCTTGAGAGACCAAGAACTATATCAAGTGGTTGTACTGCTGCAATTTCAATTCGTTTATTGAGTAATACTGAAATTCCACCGTAACTCTCGTTTGTTGAGTAAACTTCAGCATCAAAGGTTTCTCCTGGCTGACAACCTTCCTCTGGATGTATTGTCTCAGGCCATATTCCAACTCTTATTTTACTTCCTTTGTCATGGGGATAGTGACCAAGGATCTCTTCTTTCGGTACATGTATTATGTCACCTAGGGCAGACCTTCCTTGGCTATTTAAATTATTTTGGTTTTTATAATATGTCAGATATAAATTTGGCACATTTACTCGACTAACCGGCTGAACTTTGAAGACTTATAACTAAAAATATTAAGGTATCAAAAATAAATCTTGCAAAATTTGTCCCTAACTCATTCTTCGGGTAGTCTGGGAAAAATAACAACATTCATTACCGCATTCATTATACCCTGATTCATGGAAAACGAAATACCATCCAAATGCAAACTTGAAAATCTTGAAGAAATAGTAGCTCTTGCAAAACGAAGAGGCTTTGTTTTCCCATCAAGCGAGATATATGGTGGTCTTTCTTCCTGCTATGACTACGGCCCCCTTGGTGCTGAATTGAAACGCAATGTCAAAAACGAATGGTGGCGTAGCATGGTTCATCTCCGGGAGGATGTGGTTGGACTTGATGCAAGTATCTTGATGCACCCCAGGGTTTGGGAAGCAAGTGGTCATATTCAGGGTTTTACGGATCCTTTAGTCGAGTGCAGAAAATGTGGTCTTCGTGTTCGTGAGGATCATATGCATGAAGGAAAATACCTTTGTTCTGCCATTAAGAAAAAAGATGTTTGTGATTTTGGTCCTGCCAGAGCCTTTAATCTTATGTTTAAAACAAATCTTGGACCAGTAGAAGATGAGGCACACACTGTTTACCTTAGACCTGAAACTGCTCAGGGAATTTTTGTTAATTATCAGAATGTAATTGATTCTACTCGGGTATCTCTTCCTTTTGGTATTGCTCAGCAGGGAAAGTCATTCAGAAATGAAATAACCACTCGTCATTTTACTTTTCGGACTTGCGAGTTTGAGCAGATGGAGATGGAATTTTTTTGTCGTCCTGAAGAAATGATGAAATGGTATGATTACTGGTGTAATGAGCGTTTTCAGTGGTTTGTTAAACTTGGAGTAAACAGCTCCAATCTTCGTCTCAGAGCTCATCCCAAAGAAGATTTGGCACATTATTCAACGGCATGTTCTGATATTGAGTATTTATTTCCATTTGGTTGGGGAGAGCTTGAGGGGGTTGCCTGCAGGGGAGATTTTGATCTTGGAAAGCACACTGAGTACAGTGGAAAAAAGCTTTTATGGCGTGACCAGGTTTCTGGAGAGAGTTTTATACCTTATGTCGTGGAGCCGGCTCTTGGTACTGACAGGGCAGTTTTAACCTTTCTTATTGATTCCTATGAAGTTGAAGATATTGACGGTAATCCAAGAACTGTTCTAAAGCTTCATCCGAGGCTTGCGCCAACAAAAGTAGGAGTTTTTCCACTTTTGAAAAAAGATGGCCAGCCGGAAAAGGCCAGGGAGATCTTCCTATCATTGAAAGAGCATTATCAGTGTCAGTTTGACGATAGTGGAAATATTGGAAAGAGGTACAGAAGACAGGATGAAGCGGGCACACCACTGTGTATTACAATTGATCATGATACATTAAAAGATCAAACCGTAACTATTAGGGATAGAGATACACTTAAGCAGGAGAGAGTGTCTCTAACTTCTCTTCGTGAGCAATTGTTACTTCGCCTTGGATTCTAACCGCGGGCTTCTTGTCTGACAACCCGAAGCTGCCTTTTCCCATTCTGCTCCGCAATATGGGAAATTACAGATGTGGGGTTGCCCCATGATTCATTGGTTGATTTGCTAAAGAATTTCATTAATGCGCTTAGTTTCATGCTCATCGTGATTCTCGAGGCATTTATCTGATCAATGTTCTCTTGTCCAAGTGGTACATATGAAGCAGAGTCCCATACTCCAAAGTCAATTTCTATATGTATATTTTCACCATTTGCCGTAGGGGAATCAAAAGAAAAATTGCAATAGCTGTTATCGCCCAGGTTTATATTTAGTGATTCAATCCAGTTATTTAATTCTTCTTCGCTTTCTTCCGGATTTTCTTCGTTTATTTCCGGAAAGATAAATCCGCCTTGTCCTGATGCTTTATGTGAATATCCAAAAACATTGTTACTGTTTACAGCTTCAATTGTAGTTGGAATAACCTGGATACATGCAGCTGCTCTTATTAAGCTAATCAACAAGGGGCCATAAAATACGTTAGCAAGACCCCCTGGATTCTCTTCCATGAACTGCTCCATCTGGTCAGCTTTCTCCATCATATTTTTCCAGGTGCCAAGATTTGCGACGGCAGAGTATTCACCAATGTTTTGCTGTTCAGCCCTTGCCTGAAGTTTTACATAGGAGTCCATGCCGAGAGTCATCAGGGTGATAAATAGCCCCATGAAAAGAGAGACTACTACTAGAATTCCACCACTTTCAGGGCTAAAATTTATAAATACATTATTTGCGGTTTTCATATTATGTTCATGAGGTCGGCAACTACTTGAAAAAACTTTACTATTTGGATCATCAAAGCAAATTTTATAAAATTTGCATAAGTTGTTGCTCTAATAAGCTCATGTCTAGATATGCTGGAAATGACAACAAATCAGTACCTTATAATTTTAATAGATAATAAAATGTGGGGGGGGGCAAGTTAGTGGCAATAAGATTTTGAAGGGATCATTATTCATTTCTCATATTTTTCCAAAGCCGTAATTGCTTTTTTTGTTCCGATACTTCTTAGAGCATAGGCGGCTGAAGTTCTGACACCGCCGTTTTCATCGCTTAAAAGTTTTATAAGTGATGGAACGGCAGGTTCTGCCTTAAGGCCGTAAGAAGCAAGCTTAAGAGCTGCTTTATTTTTGATTTTGGATTCCCTTGATGAAAGATCCTTGTTTAATCTAGTAACTGTTACACTAGAATCTTCACTGCAAGATGATTGAAAAAATGACAGACTTATAAGGAAAAAGATTAGAGTAGGTGCTGAAAGAAAATGTTTTGCTGACATTATATCTTAAAATTAGCAAGTTTATTTTTCGAGTCATCCCTGAATTCTTCATTTTCGGAAACTATCGTAATGTGCCCAACCTTTCTTTTTGGTTGAATGTTTTCCTTTCCATACCAATGAAGATGAACTCCTTTTTCCTTAAGAATATTTTCTCTTGCAAGATTAACGTCAAAGGACTCAGCTCCCAACAGGTTATTCATAAGTGAATAGCCAATATTTCTGGTGCTGCCAATTGGAAGCCTAAGGCAGGCCCTGATATGATTCTCAAATTGGCTAGTCTCTGCTCCCTCAATTGTCCAATGACCACTGTTATGAACTCGTGGGGCAAATTCATTAAAGAAAATATTATCATTTGCGAAGAAAAATTCTACAGCGATAACTCCAACATAGGAAAGCGCATTTAGTAAATTACTTGTGTACTTCTCCATTTCAAATTGCTTTTCTTTGCTTAATGAGCGTGGAGGGGAAACTGTTTCGACAAGAATGCCGTTTTTATGAGTATTTTCACAGATTGAATAAAAATGAACTTCTCCGTCAAAAGTTCGGACTCCGATACAGGAATATTCCTTCGTAAAATTGACTAGTTCTTCGAGTATGACTGGAAAGCTTGAGTTAGAAGTAGTTATGGAAATTTGTTCAAGTTCTTTAAGGGTTTCGGGTCTCCATTGGCCCTTCCCGTCGTAACCACCGCTAGCAGTTTTAAGTATTGATGGAAAAAAAAGTTCATCTTGTCTTTTTAGTAGTTCCTCTATTGAGTCAGCGGAAAGCCACTTGGGAACAGGAATGTTTAAAGTTGAAGCAAAGCTTTTTTCAAGAATCCTGTTTCTGCTTATTTCAAGAGCTCTAATGTCGGGATATATGGGAAATTTTGAAGAAAGTGCTGTTAGAGTGGATAGTGGGATATTTTCAAATTCATATGTAAGTAAATTGATGTCTGAAAAATAAGATTGGATTTTTTCTATGTCCTCAAATGATATTCTTTTGAAACCGGAAAAAACCCTTGCAGGCACATCAGATTCTGAATCAACTATTTTAACGCCGATACCGAGGTTAGTTGCTGCAATAGCCATCATTCTCGCAAGTTGACCTCCACCAAGAATTCCAACAACCGGATTTTTGGATATTGTGTTCATTGACCTCACCACATCATGATTTGATTCTAAATTAAGAGAGGATTTAAAAGTTCTACTTTCTAGGGTCTCTCGAATCAAGAACTGATTGAGTTTGCTTTTGCTTGTACTTCCTTATTGCTTCTCTGTATTCAGGGAACTTTAGCCCCAGAATTGAAGTAGCATAGAGTGCCGCATTGACTGCTCCAGCCTTACCAATCGCGCATGTGCCAACAGTGACACCGCCTGGCATTTGCGCTATAGATAATAAAGAATCCAATCCATGAAGCGCTTTTGACTCAACAGGAACACCAACAACCGGAAGCACTGTTTTAGATGCTGTCATACCTGGTAAATGTGCTGCGCCACCGGCTCCGGCTATAATAACTTCAATTCCACGTTCTTCTGCGGTAGATGCGTACTCAAACATCCAGTCTGGTGTTCTGTGTGCTGAAACTACCTGAACTTCGTAAGGAACGGAAAGAGAGCTAAGAACATCAGCTGAATGAGACATGGTGTCCCAATCACTTTTTGAGCCCATAATAATTCCAATAAGTGGCTTCATTGTATATTTAACCTCTTTTCTTAAATTGCCTTGCTACCATTTTAAAACTACATTACCAACGTTTTTGTTTTCAAGGATGAATCTGTGAGCATCTTTTATTTCCTTGAACGAAAATACCTTGTCCAGATTTACCTCATATTTCCCCGAACTAAAAGAGGGCATGATTAATGGTTCAATTTTTCGTATTAATTCTATTTTTTTTTCTGTGGGCTGATTGCGAAGAGTCGAGCCAGTGAGTCTTATATTCTTACTTAGAACCATGCCTAAATCAATACAGTCCTTGTTTCCACCGAGTAGTCCAATCAGTATAATTCTTCCGTTTTGGTTGCAAAGATTTAAGTGGGTATCAAGTGTGCCTTTGCCAATGGTATCAAGGATAAGATCAATTTTGCCATTGTATGCTTCTTTTAGTGATTGGTAGGGATTTTCCTTGTAGAAAAACAAATCAGAAGCACCAGAGGCTTCTACAATAGATGACTTTTCTCTGTTACCAAGAGAAGCTATGATTGAACTTGCTCCATGGTCTTTAAGTAGTTGAACTGCGGAAAGTCCCACTCCGCCAGCAGCGGAATGAATCAGGACTTTCTCTCCCCTTGCAAAGCCTCCTTTTTCAAAAAGGTTAAAATAAGCAGTAATCCAGCTTTCAGGTATAGAGGCACCTTCTTCAAAACCAATATTATCAGGAAGTGCCATGAGCAGGTTCTCTTCAATAATAATTTCTTCAGCATAGGCACCAGAGCTAACTAACCCACATACACGAGATCCTTTATTGAATTTCGTACAAGAGTCGCCTTTTGCTTTTACTACTCCCGAAAACTCAAGCCCAAGTATATTAGAAGATCCGCTTGGTGGGTTGTACTTTCCCATAACCTGAAGAATATCGGCTCTGTTAACTCCGGCAGCCTTGATTTCAATTAGAATTTCAAGAGGTTTTAATTTATCAGAAAAACTTATGTCTACTTCTTTAATCTCTCCATTTTCGGGAATAAACGCTTTACTCATGTTAAGGACCGTTGTGAATATTAAGGGTTTTTAGGGGGTTAGTGCTAACTTTATTTTTTCTTGCCCCTACTTGCAAACTAAAATGGTCGTACTTACATTCATAGCAAGAGGGAAGGGAAGTTAATATTTAAACAGATTTTGAATGAGTAAGTATTAGTAAACAAATCAGGAGGGTATATGTCATCTAATTTATTTCCAAGTGCTTTATATAGCAAGTCTTTGAGGGCACATCCATTGTTTTCCATGCAGAAGGAGTTAAGCAGATTGTTTGATGATTTTGTTACTTCTGATTCCGGAGAGCAGGCCACCGGGGGGTTCTTTTCGCCTAGAGTTGATGTTATTGATTCTGAAACAGAGCTTAAACTTAGTGCGGAAATTCCTGGTATTGAAGAGAAGGATATTGATCTTACAATTCAGGATGGTCGTCTTGTAATCAGTGGTGAAAAAAAGAAGACTACGGAAGAAAAAGCTGAGGGAAGGCATTATGTTGAGCGTGTTTATGGAAAATTTGAGCGGGTGCTTTCGCTTCCTGAAAATGTAAATGAAGATGCGATTCAGGCGACTTTCAAGAACGGTGTTCTTGAGGTTCATATTCCAAAACGTGAGCCTGAGGTGCCTGCAGCAAAGAAAATTGAGGTTCGCTCAGCTAGTTAAGAATTTTAAAGAAAATTTAATAGCTGCTTGAATTACTCTCCTGAATAAGATAGGGATAATTCATGCAGCTATAGGTTTTTTATCAGGGGTTTTTTCTAGTGAGGTTTGTAATGGATTTGAGTCCCTATGAGGCTTCGCGTGTTGGGATAGGTCTGCCCTCAGGGTTCCTGCAGCGTTATTTGAAGCAGGTAACCTATGAGTTTGAGCTTTGGATGTTCGGTACTCTTCTAGCCTGTATTCCGTGGGGTGTGCCAAGACTTCACGCAATTTATAATGCTGGATTTCATGGAATAGAGAATTCTTATGGAGTAGGATTTGCTCTGTTAATTGCATTACTTGTGATTTTTGATTCTGTTAACGGGCCTAAAAAGTCATCAAGGGTGATCTTTCATTATTTAATGTCATTTTGTTTTTTTGTTCTTGCCTCGATTATCATTGTTTTAGTTCAAGTTTTTCTTCTGTGATGTTTTGCCTGCTATTCCAAGTGTTTTCATGACCAATGCCAGGTCTTGAAAACACCCTTTATTGGGAGTGTTGCGAAATGGCTTTTTATTGGTAAAAACACTTCTTAAAGGTAATTATTTTTCAGATCAAGATTCATATCTCATTGGTTAATCCAAAATTGGACTTATCAAGATCTTCTTTGTTGATTTTGCGGAAGCGCCTCTTCTTATCAGGATTTCTATAGGCAAACCGGGGTCGCTTTTCATTATCGCACTGACTGCTTCGTCTTTATTGTTTATTTTTTGTCCATTTATTTCAAGAACAAAATCAGCGTTTGATATGTCAATATAATAGCGAATAAATGGGCCGTTTCGAATTACTTTCTGTGCACCCTGAAGGCCAGCTTTTGATGCTGGACTTCCTGGTTGGACAAGAAAAACAACTGCACCGGCTTCTGTATTTTCAAATATAACCCCAATTTTTGGACGAAGTACCTTTCCGTACTTTAAAAGTTGTGGAAGAACCTTTTTTATATAACTTGACGGGATGGCAAATCCAATTCCGGCATAGGAACCAGTTTTGCTCAAAATAGCAGTATTAAGCCCAATTACCTCTCCTGACATGTTAATCAGTGGGCCTCCAGAGTTACCAGGATTTATTGCGGCATCTGTCTGAATAACATCTTCAATTAGAGTTCCACGGTCACTCCTTATACTTCTCCCAAGGCTTGAGATTATGCCCCTTGTCAGTGTTCTATTAAGTCCAAATGGGTTTCCAATTGCAAGTACAGTTTGGCCAACTTCAAGAGAGTTTGAGTCGCCAAGAGGAAGTTCGGTAAGATCATTAGGTGGGTTTATAATACGTAAAAGGGCAAGTTCATTGTCAGCATCCTCACCAACAAGCTCTACGTCATAAGATTTGCCACTCGCTAAAGTTGCCTGAACCTTGCTTGCCCCTTTAATTACATGAAAATTTGTTACCAGCAGTCCGTATTTAGAATCAATAATTACACCAGAACCAGATCCTTCCTGAAAGACTGGATAGAAAAAATCTTGAGCTATTGTTTGTGTGCTCAGGTTTACAACTGCTTTATTGGCCTTTTTATAAAGGTTTATAACAATCTGCTCAGATTCTGTTCTAAGTGTTCCTGATTTTCTAGAGGTATTAGTAAATGAATCTGAATCAGGTGAGGCAAAAGCAAGAGAATAACAGGATAAGCTAAAAAAATTGACCAGAAAAATAGTGAGACCTGTTAATAATAAAGACGAAAATTGAAACAATTTAAGTTCCTGTAAATCTTTAAAACATATGAACTTATTCATAATTGCTTTTCCAGGCCTTTTTACGAATTACGATAATATGATGAAGAGCGGTGTATCTGGATACTGGAATTAACATTTTTTCCATCAATTTTAAAACAGGAATACAAAAATCAGGAAGTAACTGTTTAAAATTTATTCCCCCCGAAAAAAGATACCTGAGATAGTTTTGAAGGGGTTTTGATATTACTATTTCAAGTTCAGGGAAACTTGCCATGAAACGAGCTCGATCTCTTACTAAAACAATATAAGAAAGAGCTTGATTGGCATTGGTCATCACACCGGTTTCTTCCTTCGCTTCCCATTCTTTTTGATTAATATTAAAGTGCTCGCTTTCATGAAGGTTTTTGTAAAATGGTTTTGCTAAAGTGCCATAAAAAGGCTCTATAAGAATGCATCCACCACCTGGTTTAAGTACACGTATTATTTCCCTGAAAAACTCGCCTGGATCCGGTAGATGGTGAAATACATTAAGCGCATAAATTGCTTTTAGTGAGTTGTCCTCAATCTGGTGCATGTTCTGGGCGTCAAGCACCATGTCAAGATGTGGAGCTGGAACTATATCCGTTACAATCAGGTTCGGTCGGACTGTTCTAAAGAAACTTACTCCTGCTCCAATTTCAAGCTCTTTACCATCTTTGCAGGTAAATTGAGTATCGGCAATTTTAGTACAAGTTGAGTAAAACTCGGCAAACACCTCGCGCATCATTTTTTTGGAGGAAAGAATTTCATTATGAACACGAATCCGGTCTTCGCTATCTTTGTCAATTTCAGCTATTCTTGGATCAATCAGTGAATTTCTTAAGGCGGCAAGCATTTTTTTTGGACTTCCTAGTTAGTACTTTCTTTTGCAATTTCTGCAATCCTCATTGAGTTCGCCATGATGGTGAACGTGTGATTTTTTGCAGGTAGTGAGGGAAAATTTCCAGCATCTACTATATATATACTCTGTGTTCCATTTAACAGTCCACTGGCATTAGTTTGATATGAATTAATGGGGTTATCACTCATTCCAAGAGTGCCCGCATAGTGAATGCTGCTCCCAGGAGGTGGTGTTTTGCATAGTGAGCTGCTTGCAAAGTATTTCATTTTATGAAGAAAGTTTAAAAATGGCTTGATAGTTTCTGAAAGTTTTGAAGGCAATCCATTTTTGATTTCAGTTTTGGATTTAACTTGCGGCGCTTTTTGATAGTCAGAATGGACTATGGAAAGTGATAAATCATTTTGAAGTTGTATGTATGTGTCCGGATTTTTGCCTGCTGGCATGAATACTTGAAGCATTCCCATGGCAGGGCCAAGGTATTTTACAGCTTTAATATTTGATCCCAAAGCAAGTGGCAGCTCCTGAATTAAATCTGATCGCATAGGACCATAAAGTCCATACAGTGAGGCTTGTGCCCGAACGCTGGCATGATCAAAGATTACAGCGAGCTCACCTCCGGGGAAAACCGAGGTTGGAAACTTTTTGCCGATAAGTGATAAATCAATAAACGGTATAAAGCATACTGGATTTTCAAGAAGTGGGAGTTTCGTTTTGTAATCGTTGTGGCTTGCTAAAACAATTCTTGCAGAATTAATCGCCCCTGCTCCAAGGAAAAGTTTACTGCAACTGTAGCAATGTAAGGAGCCGGTTTCCAGGTCTTTTGCAAAAACTGATACCCCCTTGCTGGATTCTTCAAAGTGAGTAATCAGTTTTGAGGGAATATAGTCAATATCTCCGTTCTTAATAAGTTCTTGTAAGGTAAATCGTGGGCTATATATCGCATGTTCACTTGTTTCAAAAAAGTCATGAAGCAACGCCTTGTATGGTTCTCGTCCCATGTGAGGTCTGGTTAAGACTGCAAGACGCAAGCGACCAGCGTAAAAATTTCTTTTATTAAAATACTCCCTTCTTTTCTCGTAGCGAGTTAGAAAATTATTTGCGATAGGGCTTAATGGAATGGGCGGTTGCAAATTATCTGAACTTTCAAAGAACTTGCTCAGGTCATCATTAGTTCCGGATATTCCAATATGATCAGCTATAATTTTATAGTAAGGTTCAAGTTCAAGGGCCTTAATCGGAAAATCTTTCAGGTCTTGATCCAGAAATTGCATAACTCCAGCTCCCCAGGCATTCGCAAGACCTCCAATAGAGTAGCTGATTGTGGGATCAAAACCTGCAGGCATAACGCCAGGGGCAAGTGCGGGAGAATTCCAGACATATCTCATTCCCGGAGCTTTAAGTTTGGGGCTGATATATTGTCCGTTTAAATTAGAGACTCCTTCCAAGAAATTCCCGATTAAAGAGTCATAAACAATGGAGTTCTGGTCCAGTCCCTCTCTTATTTCCTGATGAAGATGCTTTTCGCTAAATACTGAGGGGGGCCTCTGAAGCCCCGTGTCGAGAACGAGAATTTTCAAGGGTCTAAGTGAATATGCAGCAAAAACCGCCCCTGGTCCTGAGCCAACCACAATGGCGTCGTATTTTTTAGGGCTTTCATTCATAAATTAGGAAATTAACTTTTAAGGTTTTTTAACAGTGGATGCAGATAAATTATAAGGTGTCCCTTTATTATTTTTACTGCAGATGAAACTAGTTCAAGGAACAGTATTCCAAGAGCATCTGGCTTGCTGCTTTTTGTTGTAACGAAGCGAGGAAAAAGAGAAGGATCAATTTCTGAAAGATATACAATTAATAATAGTTTTTTTCGAAGAGCAGTATTTGATTCTCGAAGTGCAAATTCAATAGCCTCGGCGTCTAGCCGATTTTCCACTATATAATCCAAGAACTTATCCTCTTCTTCTGAGGAAAGTTGAATTTTGGAATGGGCATTGATGTAGTTTGAAATAATGTGTTGAGGTGGTTTTTTTCTGAATAATGAAAAGAAAAGATATAAGCATTCTTTGGCAAGTACATTTGTTCTTTGATCAGCTTTAAAAAAATCAGGGAATCTTCCAAGGCTTATTTCATGAATGGATTCTTCAAGTGGAGTGGGGGTTATGGACAATTCTGCCCAGGAAGAATTGGTACTTAATGGGGTGAGATTTAAAAATCCGAGCAGGTTAGTTCTTGTAAAAGGGGGGTTTTTCAGGGTTTTTTCAAGAGTTATAAGGAGAAAGTCCAGCAATTTTTCGGGAATGCGAACAAAAAATCTTTTTCTTCCGGAGTGTGAGCAGAATTTAAATAAAAACTGGTCAAATGAAATAAGTTCACCTGCAAGATGATAATGCTTTCCTGTGTGTTTGTTCGGGGAAAGACATATTTCTTTTAAGGCCTTTGCAAGATCCCAAAGGTAAACTGGTTGTATTGGGCTTCCTGGAGGCCCAATTAGTGGTACGATTGGCGAGATTTGCATGATCTTGTTTATTGCCCCAAACAGCCCCTTGTTTATTTCGCCGTAAACTAATCCAGGGGTAACAATGGTAAAGCATATCTTTGAATTTTTAAGTAATTTTTCAATAGCTAGTTTCATTGCCCCGTATCTGGATTCAATCTTGTTATCCGGTTCTCGAGTTATGGCTGATTGACTGGAAATAAAAATTAAATGGCAGTCAGGGTTAGATTGCTGAATTTGATTAATCAAAAGTTGAACAGGATTTATATGAAGTTCAAAGACTTTCTCTTCGGTCATATTCTGATTAACTGGAGGAAGCGCAAGGTGTACTATGCACTGATAGGGTTTTAGATCTAGTGATTCAATTTCTTCAGGCCATTTTATCTTTAGCGAAGTAGTTTCTGTTTTTTTTAATGAGTTATTCTGAGTTTTAATTTTATTGATTCTGGTTAATCTGGTAACTGTATCAAATCGAATTTTTTCCTCAGCAAGAAGGGTGCAAAGGGCTTCGCCGATTAAACCAGAGGCGCCAGTTACTAAAACTCTGTTATTAGATGTTGATTTATTAGAGTCGGAGCTTTTCATGTCGCTATTTGTGCGATAGAAAGAGTTGGAAAGCAAGAAGTGCGCGAAAAGAATTTATTAGCTGCGAATGGTAAGGACATGACGGAAGTTAAATATCGTCTGGGGGTAGTTATACCGGCCTATAAGGTCAGTCGTTTCATTCTTCCACTGATTGAAAGAATAGGGAGTAATGTCGAGCGTATATTTGTTGTGGATGATTGCTGCCCTGAGGGTTCTGGCCGAATTGTAGCTGATAAATATCCTGATTCAACAAAAGTTCGGGTTTTATTTCATGATGAGAATCAGGGAGTTGGTGCTGCACTGGTAACCGGTTATCAGGAGGCGTTAAGAAGTGGATTAACAGTAATAGTCAAGCTTGACGGAGATGGTCAGATGGATCCAGATTTTATCCCTTCACTTGTAAGGCCAATACTAGCCGGACGAGCTGACTATACCAAGGGAAACAGATTTTTCAGACTGGAGTCTCTTAAAGGAATGCCACCTGCCAGAGTTTTTGGTAATGCGATACTTTCTTTTGTCAGTAAAATTACAAATGGATACTGGAATGTAATGGATCCAACAAACGGTTTCACTGCTATTCATTCCTCGGTTCTTTCTCTCTTGCCGCTTGATAAACTTGAAAAACGCTATTTTTTTGAGAATGACATGCTGTTTCGTTTAAGTACTGTCAGGGCTGTTGTTCAGGATGTTCCTATGGATTCAGTTTATGGTGATGAGATAAGTAATTTAAAGATAGGAAGTGTTCTTCGCGAATTTCCTCCAAAGTTTTTAAGTCGATTTTTAAAGCGTATTTTCTATAATTATTTTTTGAGAGATTTTAATTTGTGCTCAGTTGAGCTGATTTTTGGTTATATTCTTCTTCTTCTTGGTGTTCTTTTTGGTTTATCCCAGTGGTTTCAAAGTGGATTAAGCGGTACTCCTGCTTCTGCTGGTACTGTGATGCTCGCTGCCCTTCCTATAGTAATCGGGTTAAATCTGTTAATAGCTGCAATTAGTTATGATATATCCAATACCCCAAAAGATCCGATGCATCTGGTTCTGATAAAAGCCGACTAATTTACGGCAGCTTCTTTTTTCAATTTACGTTTCTAATTTTTCCCCTAAAGAGATGTCCTATTCTGGTCGAATAAGCATACTTGAAGGCGCGGTAATTTTGTAAGGAGAAGTAAAGATGTACAGGGACGAAGCACAACTAGGGGCAAAATGTAATGTTCTTATTGCAGAGGACTGCCCGGATTCACAAGAAATATTCAGCCATGTCTTAAGGAAATTGGGTGCAGATATAACCTGCGTAAATAATGGCAAGGATTGCGTTGATCTAGCTCTAAAGGCTGAAAAAGAAAATCGTGCTTTTGATATAATCCTTATGGATCTACAGATGCCGGTTATGAATGGTCATGAAGCTGCTCAAACCTTAAGGCAAAGTGGTTACAAGTTTCCAATTCTTGCAATGACAGCACTTTGTGATTACAGAGCAGAAAAGGATAGTGAGGTTGCAGGTTGTAATGGTCATATCAGTAAATTATCTGGTATGAAAGGAATGCTTTCTGCTGTTAAAAATCAGTTAACAAAAGCAAGAAGTTCCTCTATTGAAATTCCAGTTTTACCAATAGTTCCCGAATTTATAAGAGAGAATCCATCATATGCTGAACTTGCTCTTCATGCGGTATCTTCCCTTGAAGAAAAAATTGAAAGCCTGAAGGACTTGGTTGGTAAATCTGATTATGAAGGAACACGGACTCTTACAAATCATTTAGGAAATTTGTCCCTTTATGGATATAGCCAGTTTTCATGTTTGTTAGATGAACTAAATAGAGCAACTGAAAAAAGTGACAGCCTGGAAATGACGCGTTTGCTACAGGCAATTGAGCGCGCAGGAAAGTCAATTATTGCGGGAGTGCCAAAGCTAAGAAAAATGGCATCTATGTAAGATAATCATTTAAAAAGTCAATAAAATCCAGTCAACCCAGGCACTTGTATTTCTATTAATTTTATCGTAAATTAATCCTCTGGAAGTCTTCTTCCTAAAAAATCTTTTCCAGTCCTAGACTTCGGTTAGAAAATCAACAGATTAGGCGTCTTGCGATATCTTAAAAGTCTTGCAAGATGCTTGGTCTTTCCTGTTTTTTTCTAAAAGGTTTTAAACAATGAATCATTCAACGCTGAATGAGTGCATACGTGAGGTTGGCTATCCTGTTTTATGTCATGAACATGTTGGCGGAAGTGATCCGCTAAAAAAACTATGGAGAATTGCAAGAGAGCGGGGTATTCGGGGAGTAAGTGACTGGGGCTCGTTCGTTAATGAGGCAACCCGTCATCGTGGTGCCAGTGAAAGCCTTGATTCCTATCTAAGAATCTTTCACCTGATTGAAGCAATTCAATCAGGAAGAAGAGCAATTCGAGGTGCCATAAAGCGAGTCAGTGAATATCTTCTTGCTGATTTCCCATTAGATAAATCCAATGGATTAAATGGAGTTAGGAAAATGGAACTTCGTCTTAATCCATTTAAAAGAACCGGCCTTTTGACTGGCACTGAAACCTTGTATGACGCCGATACAGTTATGGCTGCAATTGCAAAAGCCGTAAGCGAGGTGGAGCTGGATTCACAAGGCTCGCTAAAAATCGGGATTATACTTTGTTTTGCACGCGATTTTTCACGTGAGCTTAACGAAAAACTTTCAGATAAAATAATTCGCTGGCAGGAAGAATATCACTGTATTTGTGGTATTGATCTGGCGGGGCCGGAATCTTCAGAGAATTTTGGAGTTGACGAATCAAGAGAGCATTTCGCAAGATGTTATAATCTTGCTGGAAATGGGAAACTTGGCCGGACTGTTCACCTTGGAGAAACCGATTTTACAACGCCTGAAATTTTTATCAAAATGATTGAGGCGCTAAATCCAGATAGAGTAGCTCATCCTATTACAGCTATAAAATGTTTTTGGCACTGTGATAATAGAGCCTGCCTCGAAACTCTAAAAAATCGAGAAATTGTAGTTGAATTGTGTCCTAACTCTAATTTTCTTACTAACAGACTGGAAAACTGGCATGAATTTGCATTGGTACTCGAGGCTCTTGATGAATTTGGGATAGGTTATCTTTTTGGCACAGACAATCCCGCACTAGAAGGTATTACATGGTCAGGGATTGTGAGCGAGGGGATTCAGGCTGGAGCTATCTCCGAGGAGCAGTTAAAAAAAGCAATAACTGTTTCACAGCGAGCCACTTTTGTTCACTAAGTTTTACTGTTGTTTAGTGTAGCAGAAAATTTTTGCATGGGTTTTTTCAATTAACAGGAAAGACCCTATTTTTATTTTAATGCAAGAACTAAATTTATTAAAAGAAAAGGGCGGGGCATTTGAGAATGCCGTCCGCCCCTGTGGGGTTGAAAGCACTCTTCCGGGGGAAGAGTTTGAGTCTCATAAGTAAATTGAAGTACCGAGATTAAAATCAAGGTACAAATTTGCTTACTCTCTCTGGATTGGATTTAGTGACTTTTAAGGAGTTCGACAAAGGTGTCTCAAAAAATTCATAAAATTTTGGTTAAAACTGGATATTTTGAGTAATTCATTATTATAGCAGGTAGTTACTTTCTCGTTCTAGTCATCGCACGATTTAATAATGGGCCCCTAAATCTTGCTATCTTTTGGTGCTAGAATGTAGTAGTCTTTGACTGCTTCACTGGACTTATTTATGTGATGTTTCAGGAGACTTGATTCTTTATGCTAATGAGAATTCAAAAATTCACTTCACGGCAAAAGAAGATACTTTCATATGTCAACCGTAATGCCTCTGCGACATATGAGCAGATAGCAAAGGCTTGTGGTACTCGAAGTCATGTAGCAAGAGCAGAAGTTCAGGCACTTATTAAGGCTAAAGTTATTACTCCGGTAATAATAATTGATCCTACTGCCATTGGTTTAACAAAATTTAACGTTTTTTTTTCAATATCACCAAAATCTGCAAAAGATAGACAGCAGTTTATAGATTACCTGGTTTCACATCCAAATATTTCATGGGTATCAGAGCTTGCAGGCGAGTTTGATTTCGGAATTGTAATAATGGCAAGAAATATACTCGACCTTGAAGATAGTTTTAGAAGTATTTTGTCTGAAAATCATATGCTCATTGTGAAAAAGGAGATGGTAGTTGATTATTCCTGGACTTACTATGGCAAGGGTTATCTGATTGCTCCTGAGAAACTTCCGCCACCAATAGTTTTTAAACTTGGAGCTGAGCAATTTGCATTAACAAGCCTCGACCGTGCCATATTAAAACTTCTTGCAGTTGACGCTTTCATGTCTCAGCAGGAAATAGCAGATAAGACAAATTCTCCACTTTCTACCGTAAATAACAGGATAAAGTTACTAAGCTCAAAAGGTGTTATCGTCGGTTATGTCAACTCTCTAAATTATTCCAAACTTAATATTCATGCATTCAGATTGCTTATATCTTATGGTGGAATATCATTGCCTCTTCGCGGTAATATCTTCTCTTTTGCTGATAATCATCCAAACATAATTTCCATGACTCTTACATTGGGAGCATGGGATGTTGAATTCAGTCTTGAGCTTGAGGATCCGCACCAGATACATAAAATCATTTCAGATTTAAGAGGGCTGTCCGAAAATGGATTTTTTAAATCAATTTCACTTGTTCGTTTTGATGATCTGAAATGGTGTACCGTTGCCCCCGGAATGCTGGATTGATTTCATAGATAATCAAAGGTTGTTATTGTTTTGGATCATTTTCTTTGGGGTTTTACATTGAGGAGGTTTTAACATGGACGCAAGAGACAAGATAAATGAGGCCAAGCAGAGAAAGGTACGTGGAGTTGAATCAAGGCTTCCAATTTATTTTAATTCAAGCAAGCGATGTTTGCTTCAAACCTGGGAGGAGCTTGCTCGTAAATTGGGGCTTTCCAGTGCTGACATTCCAGAGTTAAAAAAGCTTGTTGAGGGCAAAGGTTTAAGCGGTCCAAGAAGGTAAATTTTAATGTTTGACCTGACTTGCAAGGAGGATTATCTTGTCCTCCTTTTTTCCAAGACTATTTTTTTAATTTGAGGGAGGTATGTTCTTATGTCACAAGATCCACGAACCAAGCTCTCTAAAAGTTTTGTCGAGAAGTTAAATGATGACCTGGTAGGTCTCTCAAGGAATTGTTCCTGCTTAATTAAAGATATGGCTTCTAAAAGATTTGCCAAGGATCTTAAGTCTGACCAGAGTTTTGTTACAGAAGTTGATTTTGCTGTTGAGGATCTGATTCGGGAATTTGTTCAGAAAAAATATCCTGACCATGGTGTTAAGGGTGAAGAACGTGAGGATATGCTGCCAGGTTCTGAATTCCAGTGGATCACAGATCCTGTTGATGGAACTCAGAATCTTGTTCATGGTATACCAACTTTTGGATCTGTTATCGGTGTTCATTACTGCGGATATCCACTGGCGGGTGCGATTGAGCATCCGCTTCTTGACTTGTCTTATTCTGGGGCTTTTGGGTTAGGCAGTTTTTTGAATGGTAAAAGACTTAAAATTGACGATGTCGGGGATTGCCCAATAAATACCCTTGATAGGCAGGAAATTCTTGCGATGAGCACAAGAGACTGTTTTAAAAGATGTGGAGAGGAAAATCTCTTTGATCAACTAATGAGAGATCATCCTTCAACCAGAGTCTATTATGACATTTTTTCAACAACCAGGGCAGTAGAAGGGCAGATTGGAGCTGTTGTAGAGTTCGGTATGAAAATATGGGATATCGCAGCAACAGAAATACTTGTTACTGAAGCAGGAGGAGATTACAAAGTGCTTCGAAGAGTCTGTAAGGGTGGAACTAAAAAAGATCTTATAAGTATTGTTGCTGGCAAGCCAAAAGTTGTTAATTTTCTTTATGATTATCTGGGAGGTTATAAGGAATCATTGAATGGGTAAAGCGGAAATATTATGCTAGTTATAATATAAAGAGAGAGAAAAGGAACTAATGCCACCCAGTACTCCTTTACTGGTAAAACTGCATTGTAAGAACAAATCCATTTATTCAACAGGCGAATAGTTCCTTTTCACCCAACATCCGCGCGAATAAAGCCTGGCACAAATCCGTGTACCAAAGCTATACCACTCAAGAGGTGAGATCGACTATAATCTTAAAAAACTTTAGCATTGGCTAAAACATTATTTAGATTAAGAACTATTTTAAAAATACCGAATGGTTAAGTATTTGAAAATAAACGTTTGCAATTATAAGCCCTGTATGAAATTTTTAACCTATGTTTTCTCATTTTTATTAATTTTCTTTTTACTTTCCGGTTGCGGTTTAAGTGCTGACTTATCACGATATGAAGTTACCGGTGTTCTTCTTCATTCTGATACACTTACTCCAATTTCAGATGCAGAAGTACGAGTTCAGGTTTTATCAGATGCTTCTTCCAGGTCAGGGCCAATTATGGGATTGGATAAATCAAAGACCAATTCAAAGGGAGAATTTAAGCTAAATGGCTCAGGTGAGACGGTCATTTTCCCCGATTTATTTCTTTCTGATGATGAGCGACAAGCCCGTTTGCGATCTGTTCGTGTATATATGTCTCATCCGGGGTATATAGATGAGATTTATACGGAGGAATTGGAAGTTGCTCTTACTGAAGTTATAAAAATTGATGTAGGTGCATTTTATCTTGAAGAGAGAGAATAGAGTTACTTTAGTTTCTTGATACTGTGTGATACCAGGTATGTAATGTTCTCAAGTAGTGAATTGTAATTTTCTATTCTTTTCGTATGATTCATGGATGATAGTTTCAATAAAAGTCGATTGGCAAGGGATTTTCGGGTGAGTTGACCAAATTTTTCACGCGTTTCTTCTGAGATCAATTTTACCATTGATGGTGTCTGGCAGGCTGATATACTTTCCTGAATAAGCATGTCTATTGCTATCCTTAATCTGGCTTGAGAGTTATTGTTAGTGAAATCAGAGGAACGTTTGCCAGTTTTGCCTGTAACAACATCCAGTTTTTCTTGTGTAAATGGTTGAAGCAGTATGTCTTCAGCGCCTGCCATAAGACATCTTATCAAAGTTGATTTCTCTATCTCTCTTTCAAATGAAAAGAGAATTATTGGTGGTCTGGGATTCTCGGAGATTTTGTTATGCAACCTGGTTTTAATTTCACTTACTACTTTTTCAGGAAGTTCCGCGGAAAGCAATATTAAAGAGTGGTTTTCTGGCTCTAGGGCCTCAATTTGTGCAAAGTAGTTTTTATCAAAACAATCAATGTTTCGCCAGTGGATGAGGTTAAATAGCCCACTGTTTCTTATAAGGGTTCTAAGTGCAGCTTCCTTTCCCGAACTTGTCTTTTGCCTTTTGTTGGCTAATACCAGAATGGAGCTTGGATTTTGACCTGTCATTCGAAATTTAACGACTTAAAGGTCGAGAATCTTGACATTACGGTCCTTAAGTTTGTTTGATTTTATTCAAATTGAGAAAATTTACTATAGTTTATCTTTACCATAAATGAGCAAGACAGAATGTCGCCTTTACAAAAATAAATCAGTATAGTGACAATCCTGCTTAAGTAGGGTCTATTAAATCCGGTTATCCAAAGAACTTTAGATGGGGTAATTATGAGTGAGTTCAAAATTTTAAAAGAGCTATTGAACTGTCTTTCTGAAATAAATTTTGATTCCTTCGAGGTCGGGCCTGGAGATGATTGTGCACTAGTAAGTCTTAACCCTGGATCTCTTCAAACTAGTACTCATTCTTTTCTTGTTTCCAGTGATACTCTGGTTGACCGGGTGCACTTTAGTCGGGATTGGTCGACTCCAGCAGATATTGCATGGAAAATTTTAGCAGTAAATGAAAGTGATATTGCAGCAATGGGGGGAATACCTCTTGGGTTTACTCTTTCTCTTGGTTGCACTACAGAGCTTGCTGAGAGCGGATTTCTTCATGCACTTTACGAAGGTTTTGGAGAGTATCTGAGAAGCAGAAAGCTAAAGCTTTACGGGGGGGATCTTGTCAAGTCAGATCAGTTGTTTATATCGGTTTGTGTTTTTGGTCGTCCATCTGGTAATGATAACTCAAAATTACTGTTACGTAGCGGTGCAAGGGCTGGTGACCTGCTTTGGGTTTCTGGCGGAATTGGTTTTGCTGGATATGGGCTCAAGATTTTAAGAGATGGTTTAAATTGCGGTGATCCTTCTCTAAGAAAGAAAGCTCTTTTAAAGCACAGAAGACCTGACCCTCAAACATTGCTTGGAAGGTATCTGGCGGAATCTGGTTTGGGAACTGCGGCAATTGATGTAAGTGATGGTTTGTTCCAGGATGCGGAGCATATCGGTAACTCAAGTAATTCGAGCATCGTGATATTCCCAGAGCTTTTGCCTGTACCGAATTCCAGTTTTTTTAATTATCAAGGAAGCCCGGAATCATTTGATACTGCCTGGGCTGAGTATGCCATGATGGGTGATGATTACGAACTTCTTTTTACAACCAGACCAGATTTTAAATCAATAAGTCTGCCAAATGGTTGCCCTGAAGTTTTTCTCATAGGGCAAGTAATTGAACGGCAATCAAGCACAATTTTTGTTACTGGTTCTCTTGTTACTGGTGAGGAGAAAGAAGTTTTTTCTTCGCAACTTTTGGCTGGGTGTGATGTGGAGCGAATTCTCCCCAAAGATCAAAAATTGATACCTCTGACTGTTTATCTAGCTGATAATGGTTTTAATTGCGACTCAATAGGGTATAATCATTTTTAATTCCCGGATTATTCTTATCACCTTGTATAGTTTTTTAATTCTGGGTAATCTGGGGTCTGAAAATACCTCCCGACACCAGGCAATGAAAACAAAAGGTAATCTAATGATTTTCTCAAAAAATTATCACTCAACCTTAAATCAGCTAACAATTATGAATATAAATTATAGTAATAGCTTTTTGCAATTAAGAGGCAACTTATTAATTACTCTTTTTGTGGTTTTTATTCCTTACCTTGGAAATTTTCCTCTCGTATATGCAGAAGATAGTCAAAGTAATGATTCTGGAGGAATGTCAGACCCATGTGAAGGATCACTTGAGAAAGAGAGGGCGCCTAAAGGTGCCATTGCAAGCTATGGTAATGTTGGTATTAGGGCAGCTGTCGATGTTGATGCTGGAGAAGCTTCTGCTGGTGACGAGGGTTCTGTGATTGCTGGTTCGATATTGTTTCTTCAGTCCAGGCGTTGTGAGGCAAAGATCATGAATAAAAGTGAATGTAACTCCTATTCTTTTAGTTACAGGGTAAAAGAGATAGTGGATGGCAAGGTTTCAACCAAATCATCAGGATCGGCGGTGCTAAAACCCGGCGGAGAGAGAGTATTTCCTTTTTCCTGTGACATGAGAAGGAGTTACAAGCTGGATATAGAATCGGCAAAGGCTCAGAAAAAGTAGTTGATAATGCAAGCCTCTCAATCTTCACCTTATACAAAAAGACTTGCTTCTCAGCAAGCTGCGTTTAGTTTTTCAAAAATGGGGAAAAGGTATCCCCCTGATCAGATTGCACTTAGTGATATTTCGCTTTCTGTGTCTGAAGGAGAGTTTGTTTTTATTGCTGGATCAAGCGGCGCTGGTAAATCCACCATGCTGAAAATTTTGTTAGGGGCAGAGCGAATCAGTGATGGTGAGGGGCTGGTTTTGGGAAGAAATCTGCGATTTCTTTCACGAAGCCAGCTTCCAGAGCTTCGAAGTGAAATAGGCGTTATTTTTCAGGATTATAAGTTGCTTTCTTCAAGAACGGTGATTGATAACGTGGCTTTCTCTCTTGAGATGCAGGGAATTGATCGACAAAAAAGGGAGGCTCTGGCATACAAGCTTCTTGCTGCTCTTGGTTTAAGGAACAAGGTGCACGCTTTTCCTCAGGTGCTCTCTGGAGGAGAACAGCAGCGAGTTGCGGTTGCGCGCGCTCTTATAACCAGACCAAAGCTGATACTTGCCGATGAACCAACCGGGAATCTTGATCCTGACATGACGTACGCTGTTATAAGTTTGCTTCTTGAAGCAAATCGTTGTGGTGCAACTGTTATTGTAGCTTCACACAATATTCCCCTTATTGAGGAGTTGAACAAGAGGACTTTAGTTCTGGATCAGGGTAAGCTGGTGGGTGATTTTGCGCAGGTCAGAGGATGAATATTTGGGGATGAATATTTGGGGATGAATATTTGGGGATGAATCTTCGGTACTTTGCTTGGTGTGTTGGAAATAATATTTGGCGGTTAAATTTTCCGCAGAATTGGGTTATACATAATTAGTTATATAAACCAGGTAGTATGAGCACGGCAGGAAAAAGTTCAAGTATTCAGGGTCAGATCAAGGATGTACGAGTTGAATTTGGTGTAAGTTTTCTTTCAGAATACTGGGATGATACGGAGCTTTTACCGATAGAGTCTCGTTATCGGGCGATTTTTTCCACCTTCTCCCGAGCGTTTGCGGCTTTAAGGGCAGCCCCCCTTACCACTCTTTCCTCATATATAATTGTTTCTGCATCACTAATGGTTCTTACTCTTTTCATTTTATTTGATTTTAACATACAGCGATTACTGGATCAGGTTGGCTCTTCTCATGAAGGGGTGGTTTATTTTAAAAACTTTGCAAGCAAGGAAGATATCAATATTGTACAGCAGCAATTGTTAGAGACAAAGCTGTTTTCCAACATAAGGTATGTTGATAAATCAGAGGCAATTGCACTCTTTAAGGATGATCTTGGAGGCAAGTCCGAACTCCTAAAGGGTTTGGAAGAAAATCCACTTCCAAATGCGCTCGAATTTGAGATTAGTGGTGATTTGGACAGTGTGGAAGTCTTTTCATCTATCTCGGAAAAGATTGGGCAATTTGAATTTGTTGATGATATGTCACTTGGTGCTCCTTGGGCTGATGCCGCTCAGCGACTGAGGGTCGGAGTTGCCAAGATGTCTCTGACAATTCTTGTCATTGTTCTTTGTGTTGTTATGTTTATTGTATCAAATGTGGTCAAGTTGATGTTGTTCTCCCAAAAAGAGGAAATCGAGATTATGCAGCTTGTTGGGGCTCCAAGACTTCGTATCGCTCTTCCCTACCTTATTAACGGTTTCATGCAAGGATTTCTCGGAGCTGTTACTTCAATTTTGATATGTTACTTTCTTTTTACTGCTTTCATGAGGCCCTTGAATACATATCTTGTGCTAGGAGTATCTTATGATGCATTTGCATTTCCTGGTGCGTTTTATATTTTGCTAATTTTGTGTGTCGGGATTTTACTTGGTATCGGAGGTAGTCTTTTAGCTCTTCGCCGATGGATAGAGTAGGTTTTATGTCTAATATGATTATCATGTGTGTGGCGATTTTGAATTCCAAAATGCTCAAGTATTTTGGAGTCTTTTCTCTTTTGCTTCTCGTTATGGTCGTATTACTCATTAAATCTGTTGTTGCCCAGTCTTATTCTATAGAGCAGATTGGTCGATCTGATAGTGTGGAGCGCGATCTTAAGCAGATCAGAATCAGGATACAACAGACAGAGGCAGAGCTTAAAGGATTAAAAAAGGAAGCATCTCTTACCTCTGAAATTCTTGAGGGTTTAAATGTCGAGCTTAAAAAATTGCGAAAAGAGGAATCTGATAGTGTTCAAATGCTTGGTTCACTGGCCAGTCAGATTGAGGGACTTGGGCTTCAGATTAATGATGTAAATGAGCAAATTGTTTTGCGTCGTGTTCAAGTTAAAGAGCGTTTGTCGAGTATGTACAAGACGAGGCGCAGATTATCTCCGCTTAGTTTTCTTTTTCTGTCTTCTGGTGTCCAGTCGTTCTATAGGCGTGCAGATTACCTGAGAAGACTTGTTGTTAATGATGGTGAGCAGATAGCCGAGTTTGAGATGCTTCTTGAAACTCTAAGGAGTAGTACTGAAGAGTTTGCTTTGCTTAAAAAGGAGGAGGAGAAAACTTTAAAACGTGTTCGTGAGGCAAGAGAGCTAATAGCTCAGAAACAGCTGGAGCAAGCTCGCGTTTCACGTGAGCTTGTAAAAAAGCTTGATCAAAAAACTGTTACGTTAAGTCGTTATCGGGAAGAAGCGCAACGACTTGAGGAGCTGTTGCAAGGTATGATGGGTGGAATAAAACCCGATACATCTGTGCCATCAGATATTTCTCCTGTTCCTCTACCAGTGTTTGCTCCTGGTCGTCTGCCATTTCCGGTAAAGGGAACAATAGTTCAGCATTTTGGAAAGCAAAAGCATGATGAATTTGCTGATACGATTTTTGTTAAGGGGATAGAGGTTGCAAGTATTGCTGGGTCGCCAGTGAGTGCGGTTTCGGAGGGTTTGGTGGTTTTTAACTCAGAGTTGCCAGTTTTTGGAAACGTACTAATAGTTGAGCATCCTGGAAGGTTTTTTACTCTCTATGGACGAATTCTCCCTCTTAAAGCTGTTGGTGATAAAATAGAGCCTGGTGATATCATCGCAAGGACATCAGAGCCTGATACCAGGGGGCGTAATTTTTATTTTGAGCTTCGTAAAGAAGGAAAACCCCAGAATCCAGAGAAGTTTTTTAAAAAATGAGCCATTACTGGATCTGCCGTAATTTTAAATTCGAGTTATACTTTGCAGACTTTTTTCGCATGAGTTAAAAGCCAATGGAAAGTATTGGTTTCGGGAGAAGTAGTTTTAAGAATTAAACAGCACAATAATAGTATTGATTATGAAGTCACATAGGCCACTTGTCAGTTTCCGGCGAACAAAATTTTTATTTATATGTTTCGCATTTTTTATTTCAGGATTTGCTGTTTCAAAAGGAGTGAATGTTGCTGAGGCTCTTCAGAAAGATATTCTTGATGAGTATAAAATCCTCAAAACATTTTCTGATGTTCTTGGGATAGTCGAAAAAAACTATGTTGAGCCTGTGGAAATTGATTCTCTGGTAGAGGGCGCAATCAGAGGAATGCTTACAACTCTTGATCCTCATTCAGCATATATGAACAAGGATCACTACAAATCTCTTAAAGAGGAAACTTCAGGTGAGTTCGGTGGCCTTGGTATAGAAATTACACTTAAGGATGATGTGATAACTGTAGTTGCTCCAATTGAAGATTCTCCAGCCTCGAGAGTAGGTATTCAGCCTGGTGATCAAATTCTGAAAATTGAGGACGAATTTACAAAGAACCTTACCCTTGAAGAAGCTGTTAAGAGAATGCGTGGTCCTAAGGGATCTTCTGTAAGGATTGCTGTTGGCAGAAAAGGGAGTCGTGATCTCATTCCGTTTACCGTTGTCAGGGACAATATCAAAGTCAAGAGTGTCAGATCAAGATCACTGGATAAAGGTTTTGGATATGTACGTCTTGCACAGTTTCAGGAAGGATCATCGGATGAATTCAGAAACGCACTTGATAGTCTTGAGAAAGAAGCCGGTGGCGCACTTAAGGGACTGGTAATTGATATGCGAAATAATCCTGGCGGACTGTTGAATCAGGCAATCAGGATTGCTGATCTCTTTTTGAAGGATGGTGTGGTTGTTTATACTGAGGGAAGACTGGAAAGTCAGAAGCAGAAATTCTTTGCTCATAATGATAATATTGAACCTGATTATCCTCTAATAGTTCTGGTTAATGAGGGTTCTGCTTCTGCCTCAGAAATTGTTGCAGGAGCTTTGCAGGATCATGGTCGAGCACTTGTACTTGGTCAGCAGACATTTGGTAAGGGAAGTGTCCAGACTGTTCTACCGATGGAAAGTGGAGATGCGGTACGCCTTACGACGGCCCTTTATTATACTAAGAGCGGTAGATCAATACAGGCCGAAGGAATAAAGCCGGATATTGAAGTAGAGCAGAGAAAACTTACAGATGATGACAAGAATGATCTTGAGCGCGCAGTTTCCAGAGTTAAGGAAAAAGATCTTCCAAGGGCAATAAAAAACCCCTCAAGCAGACCTGATTCAGATGGTAAAAGCCCTGATAGTACTAAAAATCCAAATGACAAGAAGAATAATTCCGAAAAAGAAAGAACTGAATCATCTGATGATAATTCCGAAAGAGAAAGCCAGGACAGGGAACCTGTTACCATTCGTTCATTGATGGAAATGGATGTTTCCAGCCTGTTAAAGCTCGATACGCAGCTTAACGAAGCTTACAAGCTCCTAAAGATGTGGGAGCGTTTCAAGAAGTCTGCACCTGGTGCTGATCATGCTACGGCATTGATTGCTGGTGGTGACGAAAATAATGAAATGAATCTTTAGGTGCTTCAAGGTTTTGTTATGTTCTCTTTATGAAGGGGTCTAAAACCAGGGAGAGGCTTGATGTTCTTGTAGTTTCAAGGGGACTTGTCCCAACTCGAGAAAAGGGCAGAGCTCTTATTCTTGCCGGTGATGTTCTGGTTCAAAATGTGCCTGTTACAAAATGCGGCACCTTGGTTGATTTGGAGGCTGAGATTCGTATTAGATCATCTACCGCTCGTTTTGTAAGTCGGGGAGGTGATAAACTTTACGGAGCCTTGACATCATTTGGTATATCAGTCGGCAATCTTGTTTGTCTTGATTTGGGTGCTTCAACTGGTGGATTTACTGACTGCTTGTTGCAGGAGGGAGCAAGTCTTGTTTATGCCGTCGATGTCGGAACTAATCAACTTGATTACAGGATCAGGACAAACCCAAGGGTAAGGGTTTATGAACAGACTCATGCGAGTCAGATGTCCGGTATTTTATTTGATCCTCATCCCAAGTTTGCTGTAATTGATGTAAGTTTTATTGGATTAAGAAAGGTTTTGCCTTATGTAGTTGATGTGCTATGCCCGGAAGGTTCTATGGTAATGTTAGTTAAGCCCCAATTTGAGCTTGAACCAGAAATGATAGGACCTCGTGGGGTTTTGCGGGATCCGACAGATTCTGCGCTTGCAATAGATAGAGTCAGGAGTATTTTCCCTGCACTTAAACTCAAAGAGCTTTCAATACTTCCCTCTGTTTTGAAGGGGAAAAAAAGCGAAAATCAGGAATTTTTCATTTATGCATGTCTTTATTCTGATTAAATGGCATAAAACTGGAATGTGAAAGCTTGTTCTAGCCGATATATCAGAGAAGGTCATCGAAAGAAGAGTATTTTGGGGAAAATTATTTATTCTGTAGTCAATATAGAAGCTATTGTAATTATTTAATTTGGAGATTCTTTGAGACAAAACAAAATTAGTACTGGTATTGGTATAGTTCTTTCGGGAGGTGGATCCAGGGCTGCCTACCAGGTAGGTTCTCTGGGGGCTCTTAGTGCTTTTACCAGTCTTTCCCGTGAAGAGATTCATGTTATTTCAGGTACTAGTATTGGTGCTGTTAATAGTCTCATTCTTGGAGCAGGTCTTCGTCATCCACTTGCCCAAAGTGTAGAGCTTCTGGAGGAATTGTGGATGCGAAGAACCTATCGTAACACTTTCTCCGGACATATCAGCAAAACTTTTCTTCGGGCAGTTCAAGTAGCAATGCTAAGATATCGCTCACCTGGCCCTGTCGCCACATCTCTGTCAATATTCGATCCAACACCACTTAGGAATGAACTTGATGTTGCAATCAAGAGTCTTGGTGGTTTGACATCGGCTAATCTTCCTGACTATGTTAAAAGCATTGCAGTAATGACAACAATGGAGGGAGTAGAGAGGAAAGCCCTTCTTTTAGCTGTATGCAAGCAGGCGCCATCTCTACAGGCTATGGAAGGTGCTACTTTTGAGCTTTTGCAATTGCAAGAATTAACCGCAGCGCATGGTTTTGCTTCGGCTGCTTTACCTTCGGTTTTGCCAGCAGTCGATCTTAATCTTGATACCAGAGAAGTTCGCCTGGTTGATGGTGGTATTTGCGATAATATTCCCGTCGATCCTTCAATTCGCCTTGGAGCAGAGTCAATAATATTGCTTGATTCATCTGGGCGCAGATGGTGGTTTGATCATTACGGTGAACCGCATGATACCAAGCCTGCCTGGGAAATTCCGGCAAAGGATTCGAGCTACTGTATAATGCCCATGCAAATGTTTGAGTCTGTTAATCAGAGTCCATTCGGTCCATTATTAAAGCAGGCCGTTGGTCGGTCTTCGAGTGATTTTATTGCAGCTCTTGGCCCTACGTGGCCAATTTTTCGTATACTCAAGATGAAAATGGGAGAGGAGCTTGCATATGAAGTTTTGTCCTATGCTGCACTTCATCCGGATTACATTGGAGCATTGATTGAACTGGGCTTCAACGAGACCAAAGCCGCTCTAGAGAAGTTCGTAGAAAATAAAAGTTTATTTAAGCTTCCATTTACTGTCGATATTAATTCCTTATCTGCATGATTCCATAATTCAATTAATTCTTTTCATTCAAATTGTTAAGTCTCATTCTCCAAGGCCCTTTATCGGTAGTTGATTTGTATATTTTATCTTGCTAGGTATATACTCCACATGATTTGGTTTTCCGTAAGGAAAATCAAATTGGGGTATGTGAGCCGAAGGCGAACCAGCCTGCGACGAGCTCAGGCCGAGTGGATACGCATATAGTGAACGTGACGGCAGGCTTTCCAAATACTGAAAACCTAATCACGTTCACTATATTGAACTTAGAGAGTTTACTTGGTCTTCTCAAACTATAATTACATTGTTGACTTTTTGGCATTATGAAACCTAACGGCATTGAAACTAGAGTTTCTGCAAAGAGCTATTTCTTTGGTCCGTACGTTGATTTTTTTCTGGCTGGTGGTTTTTCAATTTTAATGTATTTTTTTATCAGCAGGAACTTTTCAGCTGATGGACCACCCAAAATGCTGATGACTTTAGCTGCCGGTTTATTATGGGTAGGGAATTGGCCTCATTTTGCTGCGACCAATTTAAGGCTTTATGGAAGTCTTTCCACCATCAGGCAGTATCCGCTTACAGCGACCCTGGTACCTGTTTTTATCCTGATAGGGATGGTTCTTTCCCTGATGAATCCTGAGACCGTGGCTCCCTATTTTATTAAAATATTTCTACTATGGTCTCCTTATCATTTCAGTGGGCAAACTGTTGGCGTGACTCTTATATACGCAAGACGTGCAAATTTCACTTTAAGTTATATTGAGCGAAGAGCCTTGTCGTGGTTTGTATTTGGAACCTTTTTATATGCTACTGCCCGTTCAGAAACTTTTGTTGGTGTCCACAAATATTATGATATTGCATACCCAACTTTTGGATTGCCACTTTGGGTTCCAGAACTGATTGCTCCAGTAATGTGGTTTTCTGCTATTATATTCTTTTGGGCATATTTACGTGAATCTTTTGGAAGAAAGCAAATTCTGCCATTTATAATACTTGTGCCTTGTGTAGCTCAGTTTGTCTGGTTTGTGGCTGGTAGCGGGGTGCAGGGATTTTATGAGTTTGTGCCATTTTTCCACAGTATTCAGTATTTGCTTGTTGCTGCTTCAATGAGAGTAGTTGAACAGTCCGAGATCAGAAAAGATTCTAGCAAGGTTTTACTATCGATGGGTGGATGGACATTATCTATTGTTTGTTTGGGCGCGATACTGTTTTATGTTCTTCCAAGGTACATTGAGTATCAATTTTCCATACCTCTCTATCTGGCACTGGGGGTATCCGGTGCCGCTGTTCAGATCCATCATTTTTTTGTTGATGGAGTAATATGGAAACTAAGGAGGGAAACAGTAGCCCAGCCACTTATGGTTAATGCAAAAGAGATATTTCGTTCCTTGTCTGAAAATTCTCATTCCGGTGATAAGTGACAATATGACCCACTTTCTCAGCAGCAAACCATTAAAAAAGTCAGAATGTAAAGAAATATTTTATATTTTTTTCATTTTGTTTTCGTTTTTTCTCTGGACAATTTCAGGCATCTTTTCTCCTGACTTGTCATTTGCTGATGACCAGCGTCTTGCTGATGAAAAAATAATACTTAAGACAGTAGCCGGTGATATTATTCTGGGTATGTATCCTGATGTGGCACCAGAACATGTTGCCAAAATACTATCTTTGGTTCGTTTGGGAGTTTATAACGGAACGCATTTTTATCGTGTGCACAAGGATTTTGTTGCCCAGATTTCAAATGCAGAAGACAGACTTCAGCCATTAAGTTCAGATCAGAGCTCTAAAATAAAACCATTGAAAGCTGAATTTTCGGAAATTCCGCATCAAAGAGGGGTTTTATCTATGGCGAGACTTGATGATGATGTTAATAGTGCCCGAACTTCTTTTTCGATTTTACTCGGCTCTGCTCCTCATCTTGATGGTAAATATACCGTATTTGGCAGAGTGATTTCAGGCTTTGACGTATTAGATAGTTTTCTTAGGGTGCCGACCAGTACTCCTCATATTCCGATACATAGAATAACGATTAATGAAGCTCTTGTATCCACTGATCCTCTAGATTTACTTGTCGCTAACAGATTAACGGCTGATTCTGTAGACTGGATTTCCAAATTACCTGCTAGTTCAAATCCGGATAGCTCAGAAGTTGCATCACCCAAAGATTCATTTGCTAGTGAGCGCAGTTTAAATATTCTTTTATGGGGTATTATTAGTGTTTTGGTTTTAAATATTCTTTCCAGCTTATGGTATTGGTTTTTTAGTGGTACCCGATTGCCACTATCCTTAACCTTACTTTCTGTCAGTACTTCGTATTTTGTTCTTATAATGGTGCTTGTTCCGGTGGGTCAAAGAGAGCCTTTACTTGCTCTTGGTCTATTTACCGCAGCAATATTTCTGTTTCGTTTGCTAAGTTTGTTTGATCGCCCGGATAAATAGTCGACCCTCATTCAGGGAGTGTTCTGATTCTTTATCAAGAATCAGAAAAGATTTTCGACTTCCTTTCTTTCGATCGGCATGCCAGCACTTAAAACCTCATGCCCTTTGGCTGTTATAAGAATATCTTCTTCTAGTCTTATTCCTATTCCCCTGAGCTCTTTTGGAATTTCGTTGTCGTCTGCGGGAAAATAAAGTCCTGGTTCTACGGTATAAAGCATTCCGCTTTGTAGAGGGTGAAGAGCTGATGGCGTAGGCTCTCCTCGTAAGGTTGCAGGTGAAGTGTCATGAACGTCAAGGCCAAGCCAGTGACCTGTGCGATGCATAAAGTATTTTTTATATGCCCCTTTTGCAAAAAGGGTTGATGGGTTTCCAGAAAGAACAGAAAGATCAATCAGGCTTCTTGTTAGTGATCTTGCTGCAGCAATGTGAATATCATCGAGGCAGTTCCCCGGCATTGATTTTGAAAGAGCATCTTCTACGGCTTCGTGAACTGCATCGTATACATCAGCTTGGGCGGTGCTGAATTTTCCTGAAACGGGATATACTCTTGTAATGTCTCCTGAGTAGCCTTTAAATTTTGTACCTGAGTCAATGAGAACCAGATCCTGTTTCCAGATGGGTGAAAATCCTGGGCTATGATGAAGTACGGTGGCATTTTTACCAGCTGCTACTATTGTTGGAAAGGAAGTTCCTGAACCACCATATTTGGCAAAGTAACTTTCCAGAAGAAGAGCGCATTGTTTTTCGCTTTTTACTTCAGGCAATTGACGAGCTATATCTCTTAGAGCTCTGGCGGTTATGTCAATTGCACGTCTACTTGAGCTGACCTCATCCTTGTCCTTGGTAACTCTCATTTCTGATGTTATTATTCTCGGATCTTTAAGAATGGCAGGTTGACCATATCTTGGTGAAAGTGGTGAGGATAAGAAACTCCATACCAGATTGTCTAATAATTCATTTGTTCCTGGTGCGTAATGTATAGCACGAGTGCCTTCAATGAGTGTTGGAAAGTCTGCTTCAAACTGTTCAAATGGACGAATATCATCAACTTTAAATCTTCTTCTGGCACGTTTAATTCCGATCCTTTCGCCAACCCAACGCTCTTCTTCGGGGTTTCTGTCTTTAATATACAAGATGCTTTTGGGGCCGTTCGAATTTCTTAGAACCAGTATGCCAGGAGTTTCCTCCAGGCCCGTGAGGTAAAAGAAATCAGAATTTTGTACAAATGGATAAGACAGGTCTCTTGACATAAGTCGCTCTGGGGCGGCAGAGAAAATAGCCATCTCAGTTTTGATTTGAGAAAGCAGTTTCTTTCGTCTTTGAGAGAATCTGTTTTCATATTGCATTCTTGGGCCGGGGCTCATTTGCTAGTCCTTGAATTTTTAATCCTAGATTGGTTAAATTTCCATAAAACACTGGTAATTGCTATTTGCAGTTCCTCAGATTATAAGTTGTAATACATATATTTATTTAATTTGTCATGATTATTTTATTTTCGCATGTTTAAAAGCACTACAATTCTTGCGGTTCTCCATGGCGGTATTCTTGCCATGGGAGGAGACGGTCAGGTTACTCTTCACAATACTGTGGTAAAACATGGAGCAAGGAAAGTTAAGTTACTTTCAAATGGAGATGTTCTGGCCGGCTTTGCCGGTTCTGCTTCTGATGCCTTTACTCTTTTTGAGCGATTTGAGTCAAAACTCTCTGAGTCCGGAGGAGTGCTTGCTCGTGCAGCTGTGGAGCTTGCCAAAGATTGGCGCTCTGATAAGGTACTCAGGCGCCTTGAGGCTATGCTCATAGTAGGTGATGCAAGTCAGATATTTCTTTTAAGTGGCGCTGGAGATATTATCCAGCCAGATGAAGGTGTCCTCGCGATTGGTTCTGGTGGATCATTCGCCCTGTCAGCTGCTAAAGCAATAATTAAGGTAGCTCCTGATCTTGGTGCCCGGAAAATCGTTGAAGAGTCAATGGCTATTGCAGCCCAAATATGTCCTTTTACAAATGATCGTATATATGTGGAAGAGGTTAGAAAGAAGATATAGTAAGTTCATTTAATTCTAAATTGTATTAATTTAATATAGGGAGGAGAGATAGTTTGGTTCTTGAGGATTATGTTGGTGGAGTAGATGAAGCCAATTCTGCAGATTTGATGGATAACAATTGCTCTAAAGATGAGGCTGGAGTTAATACTTTGGGAGAGTTGCTTCCATTTGAAGTTGTCGATCATTTAAATCGTTACATAGTAGCTCAGGATCAGGCAAAGCGTTCTGTTGCTCTAGCCCTAAGAAGTCGCTGGAGAAGAATGCAGGTTAGTGATCCAATGCGCTATGAAATCACACCCAAGAATATTTTGATGATTGGGCCTACCGGCGTTGGAAAGACTGAAATTGCAAGACGACTTGCCCGATTGACTAAAGCTCCATTTGTTAAAGTCGAAGCATCAAAGTTTACCGAAATTGGATACATTGGCAGGGACGTTGAAAGCATAATTCGTGATTTGGTGGATGTTGCCTACAATATGGTTAGAGAGGAAGCAAGAGAGAGGCTTAGGGAAGCAGCTCGAAGAGCTGTTGAGGAGCAATTGGTCAAGCTTTATAGTCAGAAGCTTGCAAAAAAGAAAGAGGAAGATTTAAGTAAAGAAAACCTGGAAATAGCTGTTCCTGATTCTGAATCTTCTCCGGATTCTGGAGAGGGTAATTTTGTTAACAAGATGGATCTTGAAGAAGATGGACGCTTTGTTGGCGAGGAAGATTCGTACCTGTTAAAAGATAGTGATGGTTCTAATACTGGTAGTTCAGATCACATAGGTGGGCTCGAAAACAGGGCATCAAGAGGAGAAGAAGGTACTCGTGGTTCCGGAATTTTAACTAGTTACATGCTGCCTCCACCCCCAGAGTTATTTTCAGGTCATTCTGCAAAAAGAGAAGAGCCTCGCTTGTCGATTGAAGAGGAGGGTGAGATAAGAATAAGGCTTCTTGAGGGTCTTTTGGAAGAGGAGGAAATTCAAATTGAAATTTCAAAACATATCACCACTCATGTTGAAATTCTGGGGCCTCCAGGATTCTTGGAGATGGAAGGTCAGCTTAAGGACATGCTTTCAAACATGATTCCACGTGGCAGAGAAAAACGATCGGTAAAAATTAGGGAGGCAAGAGAACTTTTGTTTGAAGAATCACTGGAAAGGCTTATCGAGCCAGATGATCTTAAAAAGCTTGCAATTACCAGAACAGAAGATAGTGGAATAGTATTTATAGACGAAATTGATAAAATTTCAGGTGGCGGTTCAAAAACCGGTAAAGGCCCGGACGTATCCCGAGAAGGAGTTCAGCGTGATCTTTTGCCAATTGTTGAGGGTTCTGTGGTTAGCTCCAGGTATGGGCAGGTTCGTACAGACCATATACTTTTTATTGCATCTGGGGCATTTCATTTTTCCAAGCCATCGGATCTGATGCCAGAGTTTCAGGGCCGGTTTCCTATCAGGGTTGAGTTGGAAAGCTTAACAGCCGAGCACTTTTACAGAATATTGACGGAGCCTGATAATGCACTTCCAAAGCAGTACCAGGCGTTGCTTCTGACAGAGGGTCTTAAGATTGATTTTGAAGAGGAGGCCTTAAGGGAGATAGCTAGAATCGCTGCAACGGTTAATGAGAGAATGGAGAATATTGGGGCAAGAAGACTTCATACAATTCTGGAGAAGATACTTGAAGATATCTCGTTTTCCGCGCATGAACGAAAGGGCGAGAGTTTTTTGGTTACCAGTTCCTATGTGAATGAAAAACTTGAAGGACTTGTTTCAGACAGGGATTTAAGCCACTTTATATTATAAAACCAGTATTCTTTGTCGAAAGTAGCCTATTTAAAAGTTACTTTGCGATGAATTTTCAGGGATGATAGATTATTACTTAAATAAGCGAGTTGCGCCATGATCTACAAATCGAGTTTTAAAAATCTGTCAGATGAAAGATCTCTGATAATATATATATTATTCTTCATTTCCGTTGTTAGTTTACTTAATTTTTCTGCATCTGGATGCGGAAGAAAAAGCGGGCTTAAACCTCCTGAGGAAAGTGCTCCTGGTCCGGTTGTTTTCCCTCGCATGGAGCCTCATTCTTCAAGTATTGTTTTAAAGTGGTCACCTCCTGGTGAAACAGCGGGAGGTGATGAAATTATAGGACCAGTGAGCTATAATATTCTAAGACGACTTGTAGGAAAGGATTCCTATCGATCATTTGAGGAAGTTGCAGTTATTGAGCCTAATCCCGAAGAATCAAAAGGATCAGGTCTGACGCTTGAGTATGAGGATACTGAAATCGTTCCTGGTGGACAATACGAATATCTCATTGTTCCAAGGGATAGTTATGGTTACGAAGGTATTCCTGCTGTCAGACTCAGGGTTACATTTATTGGTCCGGCAAGTATAATTGAGACCTTGCCTTTTCTTGAGCCAGACGAAGATTAGGATTGTAATCTATTAGCTAGCTGACAGAGAAGTGCATAAAAAGCTGGAGAAACGCTTATGTTTAGTGGTGTGATTACGGCGCTTGTGACGCCTTTTATTTCGAGGAACTTGTCCTCAGGTGTATTTAGTTATGAAATTGACTGGCAGTCATTTGAAAATCTAATCGAGTGGCAACTTGCGGAAGGTATTGACGGGTTTGTTTTGTATGGAACCACAGGGGAGAGTGCCACATTAAGCGTAGAAGAAAAACTTGAAATTACTCGTCGTACTAAAGACATGGTGCGGGGGAGAGTTCCTCTTATTGTTGGTGCCGGGACAAATTCAACCGAAGGTACTATTCGGTTTATAGAAGGTGTTAAGTCATTAAAGCCAGATGGAGTTCTGGCGGTTGCCCCTTATTATAATAGGCCATCTCAGGAGGGAATGTACCAGCACTTTTCCCGAATCGCTCGCGAGGGTGGTCTTCCTGTTATGCTGTATAATGTTCCTTCCAGAACTGCCAGCGAAATTTCTATTGAAACTGTAAAACGCCTGAGTGAGATTGATAATATTGTAGCAATTAAACAGGCTTCTGATTCAGTGAGTAATCTGGGTGAACTTTGTAGTGCCCTTTCTGGCTCAAAAAAGGTAAGCGTTATGTCTGGAGAAGATACTTCGACTCTCTATACGATGCTTGTAGGGGGTTCCGGAGTCGTGTCTGCATGCGCAAACTGTTTGCCACGAGAGATGAAGCGTATTGTTGATGCAGCGATCCGTAACGACTGGACTGAAGCAACAAAAGCTCAGCTTGAAGCCCATGAAAAAATCAAAGCCGTTTACATTGAGTCAAACCCTGCACCTGCAAAGGCTATACTGCACATGATGGGAAAAATAACTTCCCCGGAACTTCGTCTGCCTATGGTGCAGGTTTCAAAAGAAAACTATTCCAGACTTGAAAATATTTTCGGGGGACAAAGTTGATCGGTATGCAGGCAGATATAAAGGTTGCGCATTTTCCTGATTTTATTTCCGAGGTGCGAGGATTATCTATTCGGGAACTTGTATCTGAATATGGAACTCCATTATATCTTTATGATCTTGATAAGATGAAGAATCGTGTAGAGGAGTTGAAACGTTTGGGAACGGTTCGTTATGCTGTTAAGGCGAATAGTTCCTTAAAAGTCTTGTCGTTTCTAAGATCTTCTGGTGTGTTTGCGGACTGCGTCAGCGAGGGAGAAGTAAAGCGTGCTCTAAGGGCCGGTTGGAAAAACGGCAAGACCGTTAATTCTTTATTCCCGTCTGAAGTTGTATATACATGCGACATTTTCGATCATGGGAGTCTGGCTCTTGTTGCAAGTGAGAATATAACCGTTAATTGCGGTTCTATCGATATGATTTCACAGCTAGGATCATATAAAAGAGAACATCCCGACTTGTTAATTGATGATCGTATTACTCTCCGAATTAATCCTGGATTCGGTCATGGACACAGTCAGAAGACCAATACAGGTGGTCAGAGTTCCAAGCACGGGATATGGTTTGAGGATTTGAATCGTGCAATTCAAGTGGCCAGGGAAAATGGACTACATGTTGCAGGACTTCATCTCCATATTGGATCAGGATCTGATTTTGAGCATTTGCATATGGTCTGTGAAGCTATCCAGAGTCTTGCATTAAAGATAGGCAGTTCTCTTGAAATGATTTCCGTTGGTGGTGGTTTGCCTACTCCATATCGTAGTGGAGAATTGTATTTTGATTATGAAAGATTTATTGATGTTTGTCTTGCTGCAAAAGCAAATGTTGAAGCAGGAATTGGCAAGAAACTTACTCTTGAAGTAGAGCCAGGCAGGTATCTGGTAGCAGACAGTGGGTATCTTATTGCAGAAATCAGGGCTATTAAACGAATGGGTGATCTTACATACTATCTGGTTGACGCAGGATTTAATGACCTTGCAAGGCCAGTAATGTATGGGTCGTATCACCATATTAGTCTTCTTTCTGATAAAGGTGAAGCATTAGATTCTGATTCATTTCAGGATGTGGTTGTAGCTGGTCCTCTATGTGAGTCTGGTGACGTTTTTACCCAAGAGGAAGGGGGCTTCGTTGCTACCAGGTCATTGCCAAGAGCTCGCGTTGGTGATTTTCTTGTGTTTCATACTGCAGGTGCATATGGAGCCTCAATGTCTTCTAATTACAATTCCAGGCCATATTGCCCTGAGATTGTAATAGAAGATGGACAGGCCAAACTTGCACGCCCAAGGGGAAAAGTTGAAGACTTATATAAAGATGAGCTTTTCTAGGAGGTTACTCTTCACTAGCGTTTTATGACAAGTATTTTTGGGCCTATTAAAGCAAGTTAAGCATTTTCTCAAATTTATCGATAGATTTTATAGGGTTCCATTAATTTCATATGGTGATGGGAGGGGTGCGTGTTTTTCAAATAGTAGTCGTTAGGAAGTCGTTCTACTACAAGAGAGTATGATGAAGCGTTTTTCAGCAATAGTTATTGAGCCAGTAAATACTAAAAGAGGGTATTTATATCAGGCTATTCTCACTGATCCGCATTTTAGAAAATTAAAGGGTTTTCGTGAAATTGATGAGGCACTTCATGGTCTTCGAGGTGGTGCACCGGTTGATGTAATTCTTATTTCCGCAACTTTTTCTTCTGAGCGAATTAAAGCTTTTATTGCTCAGGCGAAGAAAACAGAATCCGGAAAAGAAGCTGCTTACATTATAATTACTCCAGTGGATATTCAAACACGAGAGAATGTTGCTTCAAGTATGCTAGATGGTAGTGACGGATTTCTCTTTATTCCGTTTTCTGTTGATTCAATTACGGAAGTTGCAAAAATTGCGGATGCAATTAGCCAGAAATTCGAAACTGAGCGTAAAAAAGCAGCACTAAGTATTCTTATTCCAAATATTACCGAAGCTCTTGATAGCCTTGCTACACTTGCCCAGGAAGGTGAAAATCTGGCCATTGGAAAGGCTCGACTGAAAAATGCCGTGAGGCCGGTGATTGCTATAAAAGATCAGATTCCAGATTATTATTTTGAGCAGCTTGCAAAATATTGTGAAAATTGTCCACCAAGAGTTCTAGCGAAATACAAGACTGCAAGCAAGAGAGTTCAGGCTATGCTTGAAAGAAGAAAGCAGCAGGGGTCATAATTCTTTTAATCTATCAGTAGGGCTGACTACTTTTTGATTTAACATTTACTTTCAAGAAGTAATTTATATTCACTTGATAGCTCATTGTAGCAATCTGACGAAAGAGCTCCTATAACAGCCACTGAATCTGCGCCAGCAGTAAATACTTCTTTAGAGTTTTTGCTTGATATTCCACCAATTGCAATGAGGGGAGTCGGGCAAATTTTTCTAACTTCTGTAAGTGTGGATATTCCCGTTACTTCTGCATGTCCGAATTTGGTTCCAGACAAATAAACAGGACCTGTTGCCAGATAGCTAAGAGATTCAAAAGGGGCATTACTGGCTTGTGTTAATGTGTGAGATGAAAGTCCTATAATGGCAGTATTGCCAAGGATTTTTCTTGCTTCAAGCGGCCCTGGTTTATCTGACTGTCCCAGGTGAAGACCATCTGCTTCTGCTTCCAGTGCGATATTTAAATAGTCATTAACAATAATTTTACTTGATGGAGATATCTCATTTCTTAATTTAAGGACATTTTTAACAAATAAAAGAAGCTTATCAGACGGAATTATACCTTTTGATCTTATCTGTATCCACTGTGAATTAAGTGAAAGCCTGGCATTAAGTGAAAGAAGGTTTTTTATGTGACTAAATGGATCGGAAAGATTATCCAGTGATGCAATTGGATAAACTGAGGGAACTTCCGGATTTAAAGTTAATTTGTTCATGATATAGAAAATTGAGGAATTTTTCCTTGATTTACTCTCTGCATAATTATCGAAAATAATAAACGTATTTCATTAATTACTCAAATGAAGTACGTTTCTGGTATTCTCTGGATTAGCTAATGCAATAGGACATAGTTTCGGTTTCAATAGTGGCGTTGAATTTGATAAAATAAAAGAGTAGCAATAAGAAATGAAAGTTGAAAATCAGTTATCCAATCTTCGCCGTATTTCAGAAAGGGTTAGTCTGATGAAGCCTTCCGGGGTGCGGAGGTTTTTTGCTCTTGCTTCAACACTTGATCGTTGTCTTGATCTTAGTATCGGTCAACCTGATTTTAAGGTTCCTGATGATCTTAAGGAGACGGCACAGCAATCAATTCAGAATAATTTTAATGGCTATACCCAAAGTAAGGGAATTGAGCCCGCTTTATCTGTACTTAGGGAAAAATATCAACTAAAGGATGATTCTTGTGATGTGGTGCTTGCTTCCGGGGTTATGGGAGCACTTTTTTTAAGTTTCTCATGTCTTCTTGATCCTGGAGATGAAATTCTGGTGCCTGATCCATATTTTGTTGGATACAAGGAACTTGCTCACTTATTGGGTGCGGTGCCTGTATTTTTTGATACATATCCTGATTTTTCTCCAGACATTGATCGGATAGAAAGTCTTATTGGAAAGAAAACCAAAGCAATTGTTTTGGCAAGTCCTGCAAATCCAACAGGATATGTTATGAGTAAGGCAGAGGTAGAAGAGGTACAAACTCTCTGTGATAAGCATGGTATTTATCTTATCTACGACGAAATATATGAAAATTTTTATTATGACCAGGTTCATTCTCGTCCTGTTATGAAAGATAACGTGATTATTCTTGGCGGATTATCAAAAGGTTTTGCTGCTACAGGTTGGCGGATGGCGTGGTGTGTTGTTCCAAAAAATCTCGTATCCGAGTTTGAAAAGGTTCAGCAGTTTAGTTTTGTTTGTCCTCCTGCACCATTTCAGCATTGTATAGCGCCTGCTTTAAAACTTGATCTATCCCGGACATGTGAGCTTTATCGGAGAAGAAGGGATTATGTATATTCAAGGCTAAAAAACAGTTTCAATTTAAAGATGCCTGGTGGTGCTTTTTACTTTTTCCCTGGTTTAAAAAATGGAATGTCTTCAGAGGCGTTTGTAGAGAAGTGTCTTGAAAGGAAGCTTTTAGTAATTCCTTCTACTGTATTTTCCAGAAAAGATACCCATTTTCGTCTTTCCTATGCCGTTCAGGATTCGGTTCTCGAAGAGGCTATCGATATTTTGATTAGTATTGGGCATCGGAACTAAGGTCCGAAAGCACCAGATACGAGTAGTAAAAGAGAAAAGTCTGCTTAAGACATGTTCCTTCAGCCTCGAGAGCCAGATTTTTTAAAAGGCCATTTAGCAAAGCTCATATTTTATAATATCCTCAAGGCTGATACCCCTTCTTTTAAACCAGAAGTGTACTTTTTATAATTTGCTGATTTTCTGA
>DAOLCO010000020.1:0-53230 GCA_035327825.1 Oligoflexia bacterium
GTGGGCGTTTATATAATTAATAACCCCCAAAGCATCACTAGCAGCAACCCGACCATCTTTGTTTGTATCTAAGGACTTGTTCTCCGAATTAACTGACTGTGACCCGAATTGATTGAGATATCCAATTACAGCTCTTGCATCTTCAGCATTTACCTTGCCATCCTTATCAGCATCAAGATCGCATATTGAACCACGCCGGGTTTCATAGCCATTACCCTTACAAACAAGACAATGATCTGGAATACTTGGAGTTTGTGGATGTGAAAAATTTTCTGGAGTATGGGTTTCTGGGGGGGCACTGTCTGCCGCAATTACTGACTTCCTACCAAAGATAAATAAGTCACAAATTATTAAGCCCAGAAAAAAAATAACAAAAAATACTGAAAAAAACGATATTTTGAATTTTAAAAACATAATTCTCACTGAGTAAACTAAGTGCGTAACTAAGGACAATTTGTCGGCAACTTATGATCAATACTTGACCACCCCAAAAACCCGAAAACACAACTACCTAAAATACTTTATGATTCAATTGTTAAAAAATGATTCATATGATAGATGAAAATATCCGGAATACCCATAACAGACTGAATATTATGAACTTATACCTCTCGTCATATAAACTTGGAGATATGACTGATTACTTAAAATCACACCGCGAGAAGTACGGTGGGAAACTGGATTATATTCCAAACGCTCTTGATTTCACCACTGCGGATCCCGAAAAGAGACTTAAGCACATAGCGTCAGATTCAGACCTTCTTAAAGAACTTGGATTTTCTGTTCGAGTGCTTGATCTTAGAGAATATTTTGGCAAGCAAAAGGAACTACAAGACCGATTAAGTGAAGTATCTTCTGTATGGGTCTCTGGAGGAAATACATTTGTGTTAAGACAGGCAATGAACCTAAGTGGCTTTGATGAACTTATGTCTTCATATCTGCATGACAGAAAAGATTTTTTATATGGCGCCTATAGTGCAGGATGCTGCGTGCTTTCTCCAGACTTGTCTCATCTTCAGCAAGTAGATGATCCAAATGATTTTCCTTACCCTGAAATCACTGAGACCATTTGGGACGGTCTTGGATATATAGATTTTGCATTTCTTCCTCACTACCGCTCAGATCATCCTGAATCTGCAGATATTGAAAAAGAAGTTGAGTACTGTATCGATAATAAAATACTCTTTATTGCTCTTAGAGATGGTGAAGTATTAATTGAAAAGACAAACTAGCCAGTCTAAAATAAAAAACAAACAACCCTAAGAGCATTCCTAAAGTACCAGATTCCTATCCTTCATATACTCAGAGACTGATCAACAGGGACTGATCAACAATGAGCTTAATAATTTCACAGAAAGTGATTATCCATTTTTTATCAAGTAAGTTTCAAGCATGCTTTATGGAATTTTTTCTGAGATTCGAAACTTCATTTTTAAACTGATCACTTACAGATTCATTACTTGCCTGTAATAAATAACCTCGATGATTGTTGAAGATAACATACCAACTAATTCAGAGGGTACCGAAGCCCTAGCCCACATTATTCAAGAGACTCCGTAGCGAGAGCGGTGAGTGTCTGATTTTACCGGTGCTTTGTGCATTTTTTCGGGCGTTCACGTGCTGAAGCACATTGAGGTCGAAAAAAGGTGCAAAGTGCAGGTAAAATTGGGCAATCGACTCTCGCAGCAGGAGGATCGTGAATAATGCGGGTTAGTCTCTGGCAAACTTATTGCAGTTATATTTAGATTTAACTAATTATAAGAATACCTAAATCAATCTAACACCTACATTGCAAACCTGATTCCAGCTACCACAGTAAATGGAAGACCTGGTCGAAATCCTGATGGTCGAAGGGCTACGGCGTATTCTTTGTCAAAAAGATTTAATGCGTCAACATACAAGCGTGCGCCTTTGTAAAGATCTGTGCTCTCAGCACTTGCATCAAATATCATGTATGAGTCAGTTTTAGGTGCGCCAGAAAGTGTTTCTGTTCCTCCAGCCGTATTCATGGCGTTTACAAAATGGGTTCTTATTCCAAGTGATCCATATTTTTCATGCTGAAGAGCAGCTCCAACAGCAAACTGGTGGTCAGGAATATAAGGAACCCTATCCCCTGAGCTAACCTCACCAAAAAAATCACTTGAAAAGGAATTTCTTAGCTTTGCATTGGTGTAAGTATAGTTCGCAAAAATTGGCACCCCAAATGAAGATTCGAAAGTTTCAGCAATGTCATACTCCATAGAGGCTTCAATTCCATAAGCCCGGGCTTTTCCTAGATTAAACAAATCTCCAGTTCCAGCACCACCACTTGAAAGAGAATCCTGCCCAAGTAAATTATCGTAATCAGTGTAAAAGAAAGTAAACTGAGACAAAAATGAATTTACTCCGTACTTTATGCCTGTTTCATAATTAATACTCTCTTCTTCCCTTACTCCTAGCAAATCGGTTGGCCCAGGAGGAGAAAATCCCTTATGCACTCCAGCAAATGTGTTAAGTCCTTCACTTAGTAAATAATTTAAACCAATTCCTGGTATTAAAGCGTCAATACCATTGTAGTTCACCTTTTCATCAAGCCCCTCACGAGATGGATCATTTCTTCCAAAATCCTGACGCTTAAGGTTTATTCTTTCATAACGTAACCCAGGCGAAAGCGTAAAATCTCCAATTGAAACATCATCTACAAGATAAAATGCTATCGCCTCAGCAGAATTAATTCGATTACTCTGTGAACCGGGTGCCCCCGTACTAGTAAGAACCATAGTTCCATTATCCATTCTGTAGCGATCATCACTCTGAAAACGATCTTCTTCATCCTTATGAAACCTTGCTCCAAGCTTAATATCATGCTCAAGTGGACCAGTTTCAAGATTTCCGGAAACAACAGTTTGAATCCCCCTACTTAAGTAATCACGATTATTATCCCTGACAGAAAGCACATTATCAGGACTACTTGAGCCAGCTATCCAGTCATATTGCTCCTGAAAACGAATAGGGTCCGCAAGGATAGCAGCAAGACTCTGCCCACCTACCGAATCAAGTTTATACCAGCTTCTTGATGTTTTATTGTAATATGCAGTTGTAGTTACATCGAGCTTATCTGATATCTCAATATAATGCCTAGCCTGAATCTGATAATGATCAACCCCAATATTATCAACCTGCGAAGCTGCATATCTTCTATATGGGTCACTGCGAAAATCCTGCTCGGTTAATCCAAGGTAGGTTTCATTTGAGTCTTGATTATAATAACCTAGCTTCATCTCAAGTTGTTGATAAAGGCCCAGATCTTTGTCCGTATTGATTCTGAACTTACCTACATAATCCTGAAGGTCGTATCCAGTATCACCTCCGCCATCAAGTCGCTTAAAACCACTTGTATCAACTTGATAAGTTTCAAGCATCCAGCCACCATACTGATAAGAATTTCCGGTATTAAAATGAAGCTTTTTTAAATCATAAGAACCAGCTCCAACTGTACCATTAAGGGAAAGCTTGTCAGGAATAGATGTTGAGAGAAGGTTAAGAGATCCTCCTGTAGTCCTTGGGCCGTACTGAATTGTACCTGCTCCCTTTATTACTTCTATTCCCTGCATTCTTCCCGCAGTAGGGAAATAGTATGCAGCAGGAGCCGAATAAGGAGCCGGCGCTATTAAAACCCCATCTTCCATTAGTGTTATTGAATCTGTTCTCTCGGATGGGTTTCCACGAAAACTTATATTAGGCCTTAGACCAAAACCTTCTTCTTCCTGAATATTTACTCCGGGAACCTTTCTTAAAATACGGTGAATATCATCAAAACCACCCTTGGCTTGCTCAAGCTCCTTACCATCAAGTAAAAACGCAGATCCTGGAACGCGACTTGCCTTCTCCTGATTTCCTGTAACCATTATTCGCTGAAGGATTTTTTCCTGAGCTGTTGAAGAAGAGCTATCTTCAGCGTTGGATTTTTCATTTTCAACTTTCTTATTTTCAAGATTCTTTTCATCAACGGGCAATTGGGAGATTGTCATATCATCAGCAATAACCTCGCTGCTGGAGGTGAACAGTAGAGTAGATGACAAGAGAATTGACAAAAATAACAGTATTAAACTGGATGATTTAAGAGTAAAATTGCTAACTAAAGAAAGGTTAGTGAATTCCATATTAAGCTTAGTCATAAAATTAGTCCTGATCAGATTTGTAAAATTGACATTTGAACCTGTATCTATTGTAGATTTGCCTAATAGCACAACTGCTTTATATGTCAAACATATCAATGTCACTACCCATAAAAGCACTAGCTGCCTAGCTTAATATTATCAATTAGTACTAGTAATTTCAGATAGATAAATAATAATCAAACAAAATTCTCATGATAAAATTTAAGGCTCTCAATAATTGCCAAGGCCATCAAATAAGAGTGTGGCCTTTATCCTGCTTGCTATATCATGCAAAAGTAGCTATAAACTGATGCAACTTTGACCACGTAAAGGCATAATCCACCTTTAACCCAATATCAATATAAGACAGGCTTAAAATAATGATTGATACTTCGACTGAGTTGATACCAGATGTTTTCACTCCACTTACTCTTCTTCTCAAGGGTGGCTGGGTGATGTTTCTTATCCTGCTATGCTCACTTGCTTCTCTTGGCTTGATAATTTCTAAAGTAAAACAGTTTTTTCAATTAAAAATAAAAGACACCACATTTATTAATCCTTTGATGGCAAAGCTTGAAAAAGAAGGAGTTGACGCTGCCCTACAAATGCTTGAATCAAGCAAACAGCATCAAGCAGGACATCCAGTGGCCAAGGTCATGAAGAACACTATAGAGCTATGCAACCTGAAGCTCGAATCCTCTGATGCATTTATTTCAAAATCAGCTGCAAAACCTTGCGCTGGCTCATGCTTGCGCTTTGAAGATATTGAGGCTGAAATTGCAAGAATTGGCTCCGCAGAACTTCGTTCTCTGGATACTGGTCTTCGAGGATTATGTGCCATAGCCCAGATGTCGCCCTTACTTGGGCTCCTTGGAACTGTTCTAGGAATGATAACAGCATTCATGACCATCCAGACAGCAGGAAACGCCGTAAGTCCGGCTCTGTTAGCAGGTGGTATCTGGAATGCACTTCTAACCACTGCTTTTGGACTTATTGTAGCCGTTCCAAGTATGAGCGCGTATTACTATCTGGAGGGACTTGTCGACGAAGCTTCCGCTGCAATGCGAGATGGCACAGAGAGAGTACTACTTCATTTCAAAAAGGAAACCAGAAGACCTCCAGAATACTTCGACAACTTTGCCACAGAAAAGTGGAGAGAACATGCGAACTAGCAGCAAGCTGCCTTTTACCGGCAGAAGAAAGCTTAACCGGATAGTTGACATAACTCCACTCATTGATGTTGTTTTTCAACTACTACTATTCTTCATGCTGACAAGCGCCATGGTCGCAACTCAAGGACTGGATCTTACCCTTCCTGAGGCGAACTCTCTTGAAAATATTTCCAAAGACCCCATACAAATTGAAATTCCAGCCGAAGGGCCACTACTGGTTAACTTCCAAAATGAAACCGCAGCTCAAAATAACTCTACAAATAAAGGCACACTGATTAGCGATGACAAGCTACCTGACATACTCTCTTCTCAGAATGAAAATCTTTCGGATCGGGAAGTTGTAATTCGAAGCGACTCAAGCGTACCTGTTAAACGCCTTGTTCTTGTTCTTGATATTCTTCGTGAGCATGGCCTTAGCAAATTATCTATAGCTGCTGATCCAAGAACTCAGTAATTTTAGCTTTTAACAAAAAATAAAATGATTGATAACAACTTAAGGATCTGGATCAGCAAGTACTCAGGTTTCTTGAGTTCTCTCTTCTTGCATCTTATTCTGATTGTTATTTCCGGACTTCCATACCTTTGGAATAACCCCACTGTTATCACCGACATGCCACCTATAAAGATCAGCCTGATAAAACCTCTTCAATCAGGACAAGTGATAGAACCAGCAAAACAGATAGTCCAAGAAGAACAAAAAAATGAAAGCAAAATTAACAAACCAAAAGAACCAACTAAAAAAATAGAAAAAGCTGCCCCAAAGAAAAAAATTCCGGTTGCAAAACAACAAACACCACCAACAAAAGCCGATCAAACCAATGAGGCAAAAGAAATTTCAAAAGCTGCCTCGAATGAGGTTAGCACTTCGCAAAATATTCAATCCTCTCCCAATATTTCTGAGAACTCAGAAGAAAGCATAAACTACGAAAAGGCTCTTATTTACCTTTTATCAAAAGCAAAAAAATATCCTGAACGGGCAAGAAGAAGAGGAATTACAGGCGACGGAACAATTCGCCTAAAGATTAATAAAGACGGATCTATTAATTATCTACAAATCGCAAAATCAACTGGCTCCGAAATTCTTGATCAGGAGTTACTACTGCTTGTAAAGCGCGCATCTCCACTTCCTCCAGTTCCCGTTGGAGTTAAAGCAGATTTTCTCATTCCAGTACGTTTTGCCCTGGGGGAATAAATCAAAACTTTTCAATTTAACCCGCATTTATCAAAAAAATCAGCAAAAGATTACATAATCTTAATAACAACAAGCGCTTAGTGCAAAAATCAAAGCTAATATTTAGCTCATTCTAAAATCATATTGGTAAAGAAAACTCCAACGAGCTCCGATAGTGAGAAGGGGAGATAAATTTAATGCTTCTAGAAGGCCGAAATAATAATTATATGATCTCAGGAAACCAGAAAGGTGGTATCTTGGTGGAAGCTTCGCTTTCTGCACCCATACTGATCATGATCTTTTTCGTATGCACAGATTTTTTACTTTACACTAAAAGCTTTACTTATGCTGAACAAGTCACCAGAGATGCTGCACTGTTCATGGCTACCACGCCCGGAGCGCTTAAAAATGTGACTCTAGCAATGAATAAAGATGATAGCAACAATTCCCACATAGAGGAGATAGGACAAATATGTAAATCCCTGCCCGATGAAATATATTCTAATAATGGACTATGCATACATGCCCTAACTCTTTTAAGAATAAGGAACATGATACGCTCTCACGGAAATCAACTAAAATCAGATGAGTTCATTGCCACAGCAGCCTACGACGGAACAAACGTAAGCGTTCAAATCCAAGTCTACCCAAGGGTAATTTTTGGAGTTTATGGTTTTTTTAATAAAGAACAAAAGATTATTAGAAAAACTTCAACTTTAAAAAGAATTTTTTTATTCTAAATTGCAATTAAAACCTACTATAACAATCCACAAAAAAATCACATTGAGCGCAGTTAAAGTTTAAGGCCAAAACTAACCGCGCTCAATATAGTCATAAACTATAAAATCAAACTACAAAAGACCCTTCAATTTTGCTGCAAGATCAGTTCTTTCCCAAGAAAAACTTCCGTCTTTTCCTGGCTCTCGGCCAAAATGACCATAACTCGCAGTCTTCTGATAAATTGGCTTAAGGAGATCAAGGCTTTTTATCAGGGACTTTGGAGCAAAGCTGAATACTTCACGCACTTTTTCAGCAATTGCCTGTTCCGGAACCTTTGCTGTGCCAAATGTGTCAACAAGAATTGATACCGGCTCCGCAACCCCAATAGCGTATGCAACCTGAATTTCACATTTAGTAGCTAGTCCAGCAGCAACTATATTCTTTGCTACATACCGTCCAGCATACGCTGCTGACCTGTCAACTTTAGATGGATCCTTTCCGGAAAAAGCTCCGCCACCATGCCTACTGTATCCTCCGTAGGTGTCAACAATAATCTTCCGCCCTGTAAGACCAGCATCAGCCTGTGGCCCACCCATTACAAACTTTCCAGTTGGATTTATAAGGAATCTGGTAGTTGGCTTAAGATACATATCAGGAACCACTTTCTTTATGACTTCCTCAATGACGAACTCGGATAATGTATCATGCCCAACTTCTGGTCCATGCTGAGTTGAAACTACAACAGTATCAACCCCGACAGGCTTTCCATTTTCATATCTTACAGTTACCTGACTCTTTGAATCTGGGCGAAGAAAATTTACTTTCCTTTCATGCCTCAAACGAGCAAGCTCTTCCATAATTTTATGGCTCAGGGAAATAGGTAGAGGCATTAACTCTGGAGTTTCATTACAGGCAAAACCAAACATAAGCCCCTGGTCTCCTGCTCCTTGCTCAAGATGAGCCCCTTCGTTCTCATTCACTCCTTGAGCAATATCTGGTGACTGCTGACTGATATTAGTTAAAACAGCAGCACTATCTGCGTCCAATCCAAAGGCAGTATCAGTATAACCCACCTTTCTAACCACATCACGAACCAATGAATCATAGTCCACTCGATGCTTAGAGGTTATCTCTCCAGCAAGAAGAAGCATGCCTGTTTTTGTTACCGTCTCACAAGCAACCCTGCTTTCAGGATCAACCGCAAGATAAGCATCAAGCACAGCGTCACTGATTTGATCGCAAAGCTTGTCCGGATGCCCTTCTGATACAGACTCGGATGTAAACAAATGATGATTATTACTCATATAACATTCCTATTTATTTCAACACATTCACAAAAATTCTATCAACAATCCAAAAAAAACTCTTAACTTGAAACAAAACTCTTACTTGAAACACTGTAAGTAACAGTCATCAAACATCAAATTACACAAAGCAAAACTCGGAAATATAGTCAAACAGACCACAATAAAATGATACGCGATAAAATGATATGCGGGAAAATGATATGCGGGAAAATGATATACAGGGAGATAGCACGGAAGAGTGATTATTAAAAATCCAGAAGAATAAACGGGAGAAGTAAAAAAAGGTGAAATTAAAGACCTGCTTATTTGCAATAAAAACACAGAACCTTGAGATAAAAGATAGAAAACCGGTTTAAAAAGATACTCCGGCGGGGAACTGCCAGAACCCAGGCTTCTATGTGCAAGAAAGTTTGCTTGATTCATAAATTATATAATAAAAATAACATCCACGTCGCTTGTACAGTGGCGATGGAAGCTAGTCAATACCAGGCCGGCAAAAATGGATTACTACCTGAAATCACAAAGGCTTTAAAACCCTGACAAAAACTATCTTTAAAATTGCAGCAAGAGGAATTCCTAGTATTAGGCCGACAAATCCAAATATTGTTCCTCCCATAACCAAAGCCAGAATTACAGCTAATGGGTGAAGCCCGGTTGACTCCCCAACAACCCGTGGGGTGATAAAATTACTCTCAATAGTCTGAATAAACAAAAACGAAAGTATTAACTGCATAATTCCCCACATTGAGCCATCCTGAACAATCTGGACACAGAGCGCAAGCACCAAACCAGAAAAAAATCCAAGATAAGGAACAACGGAAAGAATCCCTGCAAAAACGCCAAGAGGAAGGGCGAACCGAACTCCTAATAAAAATAGCGCTGATGAATATGCAAACATAAGTACGAGACTGACTACAAACTGACCTCTTGCATATCCAACAAGAACACCCTGAACATCTTTCAGAAATGGGATTACCCGACCTCTATAGGTACTTGGTATCCCTCTTTTAAGCTGACCATGCAAAATCTTCCAGTCTCTGCTTAGGTAAAAAACAATAAATGGAAGAAGTGCTAAATTAATAAGAGAAAGGGTCAGCGAATATCCTGCAAACAGGGTTTTCCCAAGCTGCTGAAGCATTGGCTTCAGTGATTCATATGGCCGACCTTCGATTAAAGAAGAAACATACTCTCGTACTTCGCCTGCAGTAGCTGGTACACTGAAATTAAATACAGATTCGACAAACGCTTTGGTTTTTTGAAAACTTCCTTCAACATATCCGGGGAAATTGAGTATTAACTCCCTGGTCTGGAAAGCCAAAGGAGGTATAAGAATCCACAAAACTACTGAAATAAAAACAATAAGTGCCCCAAAAATAATTAACATACCTGTACTTCTGGAAAATCCCCACTTTTCAAATTTCAAAAGAAGAGGATCAAGAAGAAGGGCTATCAGATAACTTGCAAGTACAAGAGTTGTAATCTCACGAACAAGAGAATAAAAAAGGTAAAAAATAAAAAGCAGAATGAAAATCCTTATCTCTGCTCTATATTCATCACGAAGAACACCAAGGTATTCAAGAGTTTTTTGAAGCTCTGATTTTTCAAATACTACAGGGTTTTTTGATCCACCAGGTGATGAAGTATCATTTTCAGATTCAACAACCGACTCCGGGCCTGAAGCATTTTGAATTTTCAATTCCAGATCATCTTCCATCAGACCAGACCATAATTATTTAAAACTGATAACATTTTCACCAAAAAGTCTCTCAACCTCATTACATAAATCATCTGAAGGTCTTACCCCACAATTTGCACCAAGCGAAAGTATTACTTCGCTATGCTCAGGTCTCTCCACTGAAAGAGTCACCCTACAATCACCTTTAAAACGCTGAATCAACTTCTTTAAATCACTTATTTTATCGGGACTTACCTTTTTGGAATTCAATTTAATAATTGCCTCAGAAGCTGATTCATCACGAATCCGACTTAGAGCCTGAATCTCCTGGGCAATAAATATACAGCGCTCATCATTTGCATCAATTCTGCCCTTAACCAGAACCGGATCTTCGGAACTTAGCAGCTCCTGGACTTCACGATATGTATCCGGCCACACCATTGTTTCAATAGTACCCATAAGGTCTTCAAGCATGCAAGTTGCATAGCGGTCTCCCTTCTTTGTATTCTTTAGCTTTAAAAAAGTTACAACTCCGGCAATTTTCACTATAGATCCATCCGACAGTTCTTTTATGGCGCTAGTTGTACTTACTCCAAGACGATTCAAATCTTCACGATACCTTTCCAGAGGATGACCGGACAGATAAAGCCCAAGAGCCTCCCTCTCTTTAGTTAAACGAACATTTGACGGCCACTCAGAAAGAGCAATAGACGGTAAAAACATTGAATCACTTGGAGCCTCGGGCTCCTGAGAATCAAACAAACCTCTCTGCATCGAATTCTGCTTGGACTTTATTCGAGCAGCAATTCTAAGAGCATCCTCTACATGATCAAAAAGCTCCCTTCGCGGTATTGAAGTCCAGTCAAACGCGCCTGCCTTGATAAGCGACTCAAGCATTCTCCTGTTAAGACCACTACCCTCAAGACGAATGCAAAAATCAAGCAAACCAGAAAATTCCCCCCTGGAACGTTCTTCAATAATACGATCAACAACTTTTTCGCCTACATTTTTTATTGCAGCAAGTCCATATAATACATCCTTGCCAACAACAGAAAATCCAAGCCCGCTGTTGTTAATATGTGGGGCCTGAATTTGTATCTTCATTTCCTGACATTCATTCAGGTTCTTGAGCGTTTTATCGGTATCGCTCATTTCAAAGGTCATAAGAGCAGCGAGGAATTGCCTAGGATAATGAGCCTTCAAGTATGCTGTCTGATAAGATATCATTGCATATGCCACTGAATGACTGCGATTAAAACCGTATCTTGCAAAAGTCTCCATTTGGTCAAAAACTTCGGTAGCTATATGATCGGGTATTTTGTTTTTTCTTGCTCCCTGAAGAAAAAAGTTTCTTTGACTTGCCATTTCTTCAGGTTTCTTTTTTCCCATTGCTCTTCTGAGCATGTCCGCTTCGGCAAGAGAATATCCTGCCATATCACGGGCAATCTGCATTATCTGCTCCTGATAAAGAATTATACCATAGGTATCTTTAAGTATAGGCTCCAGACTGGGATGAGAGTAGCGAACAGGCTCTCTTCCATGCTTCCTGTTAATGTAATGATCAACCATACCTGCATCAAGAGGGCCAGGGCGATAAAGTGCAAGAATCGCAACCAGATCCTCAAAACAATTAGGCTTTAGCCTCGTAACCATTTCAGTAATACCACTTGATTCAAGCTGAAAAACCCCTATGGTTCTTCCTTGAGAAACAAGTTGAAAGGTACGGGAATCATCAAGCGGTATCTTGTTCAAATCTATAGATCTTGAAGTCGGGGCTCCGCCAGAAATATTTGCCCCGGATTTTTTTCGAGAACTCCCTCCAGAAGAGTCGATTAATCTGAGAGCTTCATCAATGACAGAGAGAGTCTTAAGCCCCAAAAAGTCGAACTTTACAAGACCAATCTTTTCTACCCAACTCATGGAAAATTGAGTAACAATCTGTCCATCCTTATCAACCATTAATGGCAGATATTCTACTATTGGTTTATCGGCTATTACTATACCCGCAGCATGAGTAGAGGTATGACGGGATAAACCCTCAAGTTTAAGAGCCAGATTTATTAACTCCCGACCTTCTCCATCGGCGTACTCCTGAAGCCGTTTCTCCATCTTCATGGCTTCCTTAAGTGGATAATCAAAACCCTGGCGAGGAGCAGGAACCAGCTTCGCAATTCTGTCAGTCTCTGCGTAACTAAGACCGAGCACACGACCCACGTCTTTTATTGCTGCCTTGGCTTTTAAAGTTCCAAAAGTTACAATTTGAGCTACCTTTTCCTTACCATAACGCTCACATACATACTCTATAACCTTCTCACGTCCATAAATGCAGAAATCCACGTCAATATCAGGAAGACTAACCCTATCAGGATTAAGAAAGCGCTCAAACAGAAGCGAGTATTTGATAGGATCAATTTCTGTTATATAAAGGGCAAAAGCCACAAGTGAACCTGCGGCACTTCCTCTACCGGGGCCGACGGGAATACCTTCCTTTTTTGCCCATAAAATAAAATCTGAAACAACAAGAAAATAACCGGCAAATCCCATCTCAAGTATACACTGAATTTCCATCTCCAGGCGATCAAGATATTCCTGAAAAAGTGCCGAATCAGATTCCAAACTTATACCTGCATCCTGCATACGTCTGGAAAGCCCCTCGCGGGCTTTTCTCGAGAAAACATCCTGAGGCGTTTCTGATTCAGCAACTTCAAAACGTGGCATGTAATAAGTATTGAAATCAAAATCGACCTCACAAGACCCTGCCACTTCATTTGTTATTGTCAAGGCTTCGCTAAAATCCGGTAGACCAAGAAGCATTTCATCAAAAGTCTTGAGATGAAGATTTGCATCATCATGTTTGATGCGATCTCTGTCTGTAATTAGCTTACCCATTGAAATACACATAAGAACTTCCTGGGCATGGTGATCTTCAGCATGCAAATAATGACAATCATTAGTTGCAATTACAGGGATACCAAGAGTTCGCCCAAGTTCTTTAACAACCTGATTATGAATTTGCTGCTCCTTAATTCTATGGGGCTGCACTTCAAGATAATAATTCTTGCCGAATATATCGTAATATTTAAGGGCACAGGCCCTTGCTCCTTCAAGATCTCCACGAGTTGTAAAAAACGCAAGTTCACTAGCCAAACAGCCACTTAGGCAGATAATATCCTCTGAAATCTCTCTGAGTAGCTCATGATCAATTCGTGGTTTAAAATAAAACCCCTCCATAAAACCAAGAGATGCAAGCTTGCACAGGTTTCTGTATCCTTTGTTTGATTTGGCAAGCAAGGTAAGATGAAAGGTATCCTTCTGACCATTTTCTCGAACGAAACGACCCTTTGAAGCAAGATAAACTTCACAGCCTATTATTGGCTTAATGTTAGCTTCCTTTGCAGCCTGGTAAAATTCCACGGCACCATGCATGGTGCCGTGATCTGTAACACCAACAGACTTCTGACCAAGACTTGCCGCAGTCTTTACAAGATCCTTGATCTTTATCGCACCATCAAGAACGCTGTACTGAGTATGAAGATGTAAATGGACAAAATCTGGCATTACAAAAATCTGGTCTTGTTGGTGACTTGTGTATAAAAATACAATTAGGGTTTAAAAAACATATTAGCGGAAAAACCTGTAAATCCAAAACAGGAGTTTAGATAAGTGATAAAAAAATTGCAATTATTAATTTATAAGTTCATAAATCCACTCTATAACAATTACAAGTGATTCAGTCAGTTGTGAGTGAATAATTAACAAAGGCCGTGCAGCAAATGGAAATACTGAATACAGAAATAGAAGTATAATACCACCACCTATGACCATTATCGAAAACAGAGGCGCAAATATAACATTAAAAAATACTGCATATGGGCTCCACTCAGAAAACCAGTAGAGTTGCACAGGTAGAACACTGAGAGAAGCGCCCAGTGTTACAAAAAAAATGCTGGAAAAATTTTCAACATACTTATCATAAAATTTACCCCTCGATCCAAATTTACCAAAGTAATTCTTGTTTATTCTTTTTTTTACTTTGAGTCCAAAAATCACCCCAACCAAGGCCGCATAACTTAACTGCACACCAGGAAGAAGTATACATAACGGCCAGATAACAGAAATCACAATCAGAGAATATATTATTGATGTTATCATGTGAAAATCTCTTTCAAAGACCCGGGCGAGGGATCCAACGACAAACATAATTACTGCACGAACAATTGGAGGACGCACTTTTCCCAGACCAATGAAACAAATCAGAAGTAAAATTGAAAAAATAAATAATATATTAGATCGCGAAAACCGCCCTAGAATCGAAGGAAAAATTCTAATAAATAAATTTATAATAAAAACTATTATCCCTGCCAAGACCCCGACATGATAACCCGAAACCACAAGTAGATGATACAATCCGGTAGAAATGAAAAGTTCCCTAATCCATGGACTCAAGTGACTGGGTCGCCCGCCTGTTGCCGCAATAAATACGCCAAGACCAGTTCTTGAAGTACCATCTCTAAATGCTATATCATCATAAAGTTTTTCGGCAATATCATTTATGCGACCGGACAAATTCTCTGAAGCTGAATCATGTTTTGATATTAACTTCTTGCAGTAAAAATTCTTTTCATCCAGACGAGGAATTTCAGCACGAGAAGCGTAGCCACCCTGCAGGAAAAATAATTTTTCAAATATGTTTGATGCATTAATTGCCGAAAGTGAAAGAAAGCACTCAACCTTGTCACCACTTCTAATATTTGCCTCAGGTCTCCATGGAAGATCAGGAACTCTGACAAATAAATTAACTTTTTCTTGAACAAAATCAAACTTGCCTCGTAATTTGAATGTAATCATCCCTGGCTTGAAGCCAGCATCATCTTCAAGTACCAATCCTTGAAAATACTCAGGCTCTTCCGAAAGGGCACGATCAATAACGACTATCCCAAAAGACTTTCTTTTGTACTCGAAGTTAATAAAATACGCTGAGTACAGAAGAAAACAGACTGAAAGCAAAAAAGACCGAAATGCCCCATTATGAACTCCATTTAAAAAGATAAAGAAGGTGCCCATAATTGCTAAAATTGTTGCCAATCCCAGCATCTCGAAGAAAGAAAGAAGTTGAATCAGCAAGATCAGCAAAAGAAATAGTGTGGCTTTAAACGATCCCGGAAGGGACACAAGGTAGTCACCAGGTAAAAATAATTTAAAATCCATCTCTTTAACACTAATGAAAGAATCCGCTATTAAAATAGCACACAATATTGGAGCAAATTGCTTTCTTATGACTTATGCTCGCTCTTCATCAGTATTTATCGAAAAATGCTTAGTACTTTTTCTTAAGATGTTTGAAACCAGGCAAAAAAGATCATGGCCCTTTAATTTAGCTGTCCCTGAAAAACTGCTAAGTTGTTGTTAATGCGAAAGAACCCCTAATAAAGAGTTATAAGAATCGACCGAAATTAATAAGAAAGGATAAAAAACCTGGTTGAAGAGCTAAATGGAGAAGTCTGATTTTAGTATCAATAGATAGCTTCCCCCACCAAAGAAGTTCTGTCTTGATGTCTTCCGAGGAGCTCATTCTCAAAATTGCTGATCGCAATTTCTCCGAGGGATTTTTGAAATTATACGGTGTTGATTTAGCTTAGGAAAAATTTCAAAAACAATCCGCTCCTCGCAAGACATCAAGCCAGAACTTTTTCCTCCCCACCAGTCTTTCATTTTTGTATTTTTGACCCTCCCCCCTGTCTTATGGACAATATACTACCTTAAATAACTGTCCAGTAAATCGGGGGAGGGTCAAACTCAAGGCATGTATATAGGCGGTAAACAAGACCTTTAAGAAAGAAGTTAAAAGGATACCAAGTAGCTATAAAAACAGACTAATTTACTTTAAGTATTTTAAAATGAAAACTTACACCAGGCTCTGAGGCTATGAAATATGACCTATGAAATATGACCATTAATTCTACAAAATTCCCATGTCAAATCTGACATATTTATTTCGCATAGAGCTTCAAAAATATCACACCTTCCCAAATGGTGTTATTCCTCGAAAAATCCCTGTCTTTGTCATTTCCCTTCTCGTTTCAAAAAGCTCAAAAGATTTTACCGGATCAACAGTTTTAAGATTATTAAAATCAATTGAGATCCATTGGTCACGAGAGATTTTTGAGCTTAGTAAGTACTCATCTTCTATTTTTCCAGTTGCTGGATTAGCTCTCTGTGAATAGCCTGAAATAACAATTTGATTTAGTGATGGAAGAAAATAGAATGAAACACCTGTAATATGAAATAAAATAGAGTGAATAAAACTCATATAAGTTTTTCTAAATTTAGTATCAGAAATATTTTCAAGACTTAGTTGTATTTCTTTTTTATTAACTTTTGCTTTCTTGTTGGGGATATCTTCGATTTCGGGTAGGTCGACGTCTATGTAAAGAGTTTTTTCATCTTCGGAAAAGTCAAAATCAATATTGGTTTCTCTTGGAAATTCAAAATTGGAATAAATAAACTCAAGTGCTTTTTCTTTTTCAAAAAGATTTTTATTATTAAGTTGAGATAAGAGCTTCTCGTTTTCAGCTTCTCTATCTTCAAATGATTTTTTTAAATTTTTCCACTCCTCAATGTTTGCATTGTAATCATTTTCTAGTGATTCATTCTCATCTTTAATTCTTTGCCACACCCAAGGAAAAATATTGGATAAAAAGCCATAGCTTTTATAAACTGGAGGGTTAGGTCTGGTAATGCAAAAGTCAGTTTTCTTAAATATAAACTGAGAATTTGGATCTGGTGTCCTCAAATGGAATAATGCAAGTTGATCATGAATAGAGTTAATTTTCTCACACTCAGATTCAATGAATTTGATAATTTTTGACTTATTTTGTTTCGTTATGGTGCTCGAGATATCTTGTGGAAGTATATTATCCTGATGGTCTAATACAAAAATTTCTCCCGATTCAGTATTTAGACGAATCTTAGCTTCAAACCCGGCTTGCTTTGATGGAGATTTCGTTGATAATTTATTGCTGGATGAAATTTTCTTCCTGTAAGAGATACCGCTACCAGGAATTCCAACATTAGAATGTAAACCTGAAGTTCCAGAAGTCAAACCTAAACCTTTTATTCCGGCGCTAAGGCTTAAGGACTTCTTTCCAACATTTAAACTCACTCCTGGTGCTATCTTTATTCGTTTTTTAAATCTTAAAGACATAAGGCATATTAAAATTATTTAATATCATTTTTTTCATTATCTATTAGTTCTTTCTCAATAATTCTTGCCTTAGATAGAGCTGATGCAAGTAAACCAGCGGGAACTGAGACAACTCCTAGACCGATAATTAGCATCATAAAAGTAAATATTCTTCCTCCAATTGTAATAGGATAAGTATCTCCGTATCCAACTGTAGTTAAGGTAATAATAGACCACCATAAAGAATGAACGATTGATTCAAAAGCTTGAGGCTGAGCTTCACTTTCAAAAAAATAAATACCCACTGCGGAAAGGTAAATCAACATCATCGCAACCAGTAGAAAAAGAATAATTTCTTCCCGCGCTAGAGTAAATGCAATATGATAACGCCGGATTGCAGAGCTATATCTTGCAAATTTAAGTATTCTGAATATTCTCAATAATCTAAGAATTCTTATTGATCTCAAATCCAGTGACGCAAAAAGCAAAGTCGGAATAACAGCTAAGAAATCTATTATTCCGAAAAAGCTGAAAATATAATCAGTTTTTTTCCTTGAAACAAAAACTCTTAGGAAATATTCAAAGGTAAAGAAGATAATTGAAGCATATTCAATCCATTCAATTATTAGCTTTATTTGAGGAGATAGTCTCTGAAGAGTATCAATAGTTAATGATACGATTGAAACAACAATAAAAAACTGAACGAGGAAATCAAAAATAAGACCTGCTTTTGTTTCAGTTTCTTCAACTATTTTTCTTAGATATTCTTTATTCAAATTAGCTTCTCTCAGGTGCTGAATTATTTCCTAATTTAGAAATTGTTTGAGCTTACTCGTTGCTAAACAAGGTTAGTTTTTATAAATTTTCTACCCCCAAAATTTCATAAGATTCTAATCTTAGTTTTTTGATTAAATCAATTCTAAAGGAATTATCCTTCAGTAATTCAGTGTTAAATGTTGCAATGGGAGTTTTTAAACGTGGTACTACCCTCTTTAAATAACCTCACTCCTTATTCAGCATAGCAACTCAAGGCATGTATATAGGCGGTAAACAAGACCTTTAAGAAAGTAGTTAAAAGGATACCAAGTAGCCATAAAAACAGACTAATTTACTTTGAGTATTTTAAAATAAAAACTTACACCAGGCTCTGAAGCTATGAAATATGAGAGATTGCTCTTGCAATGATTCCGTATATGAACAGGTTTATGAGAATGGTAGCAACAAAGGGAAGCCCTTCGGCAGTTCTGTTAGTGATGAGATAAACCCGGCCTTTCTCAAATCTTCTTAGGTTCCTTGGCATGGTTTGGTAACTCCTTGATCCGCTTCTTGTCGTTTCAGTAACTTGCAGAGATCAGAACTGTAGGTAGAAATAAACCCTGCTTGTACTTATCGCAAAATATTGGGACAGGAATCAGGGAGTGGTAAAAAAAATAGGGTGGTACTTATTATTTTTTCAACTTATTATTTTCTTCCAGGATCAAACTTACCTGTATTTACGCATTTATCAGTTTACAGGTAACTTTATTTATGCTAGAAACTTACCTTTAAACGACTATTTCTAAAAATGCAGGTAAGATGGAATTCTACGGCAGAAAGGAAGAACTTGAGGAGTTAGAAAGACTTAAGGGCAAGAGAACTTCTAGCCTAGTATGTCTAATGGGCAGAAGGCGCATAGGCAAAAGTACTCTGATCGAACAGTTCTCTAAGAAGTTTAAGAAATTTATATACATTCAGGGATTAGGACCGGAGGCCTCATCTAATAATGAAAAACAACTAGATAACTTCTCTGAAGTGCTATCAATCCAACTTAATTCCAGGAAAGAACACTTTACTGATTGGACTCAGGCCTTTACCTATTTATCCAAGGCAAGTGAAATAGGAGAGACCCTTATATTACTTGATGAAATATCCTGGATGGGGCGTCATGATTCCCTGTTTTGTTCAAAGCTTAAATCAGTCTGGGATCAGAGTTTTAAAAAAAACTCTAAATTAATTCTAGTTCTTTGTGGTTCTGTTTCTTCCTGGATTGAGGAGAACATACTAAATAATGCGAGTTTCGAGGGGCGAGTCTCTCTTGCTATTAACCTTGAAGAATTAAGAATACATGAAATCTCCAAATTCTGGACTAGCCGGAATTTTCATCTAAGTTCATTAGAGAAGATGCTCATTCTCTCTATTACTGGAGGAGTGCCAAAGTATTTAGAAGAAGTATTGAAAAGTGAAAATGCTGAACGCAATATAGTAAACTTGTGCTTCAAGCCTTCAGGGATGTTATTTAATGAATTTGAGAATATTTTCTCTAATATATTTGATAGAAAAGCGGATAACCTGGAGAAGATAATCAGGCTCTGCCTGACTACCAAGCTCAGTCCCTCAGAATTAGCAACAAAAATGGGTAAATCGGTTGATAGTCATTTGAGCAAATCTCTTAAAATCCTCGAGCTTTCAGGGTTTTTATCAAGAGACTTCTATTTTAAGCCCGGCGGAGTGGCGTCAAATCAAAGTCATTTACGAGTGAAGGATAACTATCTTAGGTTCTATTTAAAACACATTGAACCTAATAAACAACGAATACTTAAAGGTGGCGTGAAGATTCAAAGCTTGTCTGAATTATCTAATTTTGAATCCACCATGGGATATCAATTTGAGAATTTGGTCCTTCGAAATAGAGAATCATTTTATCACTTACTTGATATTGACAATAGGCGAATAGTTTCTGCGTCTCCCTTTACCCAGAGATCAAAAACTAAGGGCTACTGTCAAATAGATCTGCTCATTCAAAGTGACTTGGACGTATTTTACCTATGCGAATTGAAATGCAAAAAATTTATTACTAAATCTGTTATTTCAGAAGTTAAAAGAAAAATGGAAACAATCTCACTTCCCAGGAGATCTGCACTAAAGCCAGTTCTAATATATCATGGTGATGTAAGGCCAGATGACGAAGAAGACCTACGGGCATTCTTTTATCGAATGATTAGCTTTGAAGAGCTTTGTTAGCGGGAGCAGTTTTTAAACGTTTTAAACCTGGAACGTTTTAAACGTGGTACTACCCTCTTTTAAATAACCTCACTCCTTATTCAGCATAGCAACTCAAGGCATGTATATAGGCGGTAAACAAGACCTTTAAGAAAGAAGTTAACAGGATACCAAGTAGCTATAAAAACAGACTAATTTACTTTAAGTATTTTAAAATGAAAACTTACACCAGGCTCCGAGGCTATGAAATATGAGTTTCATTCATTAAATTACCTTTAACATCGTTAAAAATAAATTTATACAAAACTATAATTACTAGATTGCTAGATAGTCCAACAATCATAGCCATCTTAGGACTAAAAATGTCTGCAATAAATCCTAAAAAAGTACTTACACAGGCAAAAAGAATACTTCCTGAAAGCGACACCATGGAACCCATGGTAGCACGCTGATAATCACTGAATTCCAAATGTAGTAATGTCCCGCGCGCAGCGGAGCAAGGTCCGTATATAATATTGGAAATTCCCATCATAAAAGGGGATAAGAATGAGGCAAACACTACTGATACCATTTTAACAAAAAAATTTAACCCTGTTCCCCTAATAAGCGTGTTACGAGCTCCAAATCGATTAATTAAGCCGCCAGCAAACCAAAATCCGATAAATCCCGCCAAATGATTTAAACATCTAGCAAGTCCAAGAGCCCATGTCGGAACGAGTAAATTAAAAAACGCTGCTTGAAAATAAAAGACTGATTCCCCAATCCCAAATTCCAGTGTTTCAACAAGTGCTAACAGTCTCAATTTAGCATTTATCTTAAACTGCGAGTATGCTTCTTTTAATATTTGCAAAAGTGATTGTTGATCTTCTTTAATTTCTTCTACATCATACAAAACTAAAGTACTTACGATCGAAAGAAGTTGAGGTATTACTGAAACCCAGAGAACAAGTTTTAAGGAATAAATCGACAAAAAAGAGCATAGCGCTGCGGATAGGCATAATGCAAGTTGAGACATCGAATTGATACGTCCCAAATAATGCTGAAACTGAGTACCACGATCCTCAACGGGTAAAGACTCATAGAGCATTGCGGAATCAGTGCCACTGAAAAATGCTCGGGCTAATCCCTCAAGAAGCGCACCTATAGCAAGAACCCAGAAGTTTATTCCTACCGCGTAGCAACTAATATACAGGAAAGCAAAGATCGAACCAATAATCATAGTTCTTCGTCTTCCTATTCCATCTGAATAAACACCTGCTGGAATTTCCAAAAATGCTTGAGAAAGAAAAACAATTGAATAGATTGTCATTACTGTTGCATAGGAACTAGTAATTTCTTGAAAATAGATCACCGAAATCGGCCAATGAGGGCGAAAGCTATTAAGAAAACTAAAATAATGCAGAGCCTTAATATTTTTCATATTCAATAAAATACTTTATTTGATGAAGTGCTTCTTATCATGACTAAGTTCTCACGGTAGGTGTTAGCTTTTAAACGAGTTTTTAAACGTGGTACTACCCTCTTTAAATAACCTCACTCCTTATTCAGCATAGCAACTCAAGGCATGTATATAGGCGGTAAACAAGACCTTTAAGAAAGTAGTTAAAAGGATACCAAGTAGCCATAAAAACAGACTAATTTACTTTAAGTATTTTAAAATGAAAACTTACACCAGGCTCTGAGGCTATGAAATATTAGCTATAAAATATGACATAGGACACCATTGCTCGTCAGACTAAGTTTAACTGTGAGAGATTGCTAATAACCAGTTACAAGAGAACTACAAACTCTTCACAAACTGAAAAAACTCCGCATAAGGCAATATTGAAACATCTTCAGCGACTCTTGAATTTCTACCTGGATAGACACAAATACAGCTAGTGTTTGGCACTAGACTTTTCAACGCAGCAAATCCAGCTCCAAAATCTCTTTGGTCGGGAACCTGTTTAGACTTAATTTCCACCCCTATTACTTTCCCTGCAGGTGTTTCAATAATCAAGTCAACCTCAGCATTATTTGTGGTACGCAGGAATGATAATTTCAGGTCTTTCCTTAGATAACTAGAAATTGTTGCAACTTGATTAACTATCCATGTTTCAAAATAATTACCGTATGCAAAGGTTTGAGGTTGAAGATCAACGCTCAGCTGTCCTTGCATAGCTCGCAAAACGCCAGTGTCAAAAAAATAAAACTTAGGACTCACTTTAAACTTTTTCCGTTCAGAAAAAGAAAATGAAGGAAGAAATGATCCAATTAAAGTTTCTTCTAAAATCGTAAAATACTCCTTAACGCTAGGAGCCGACATTAAAACATCTCGTGAGATATTTGCGTAATTTAACTGTTCTCCATTGCATTGCGCTGCTATGGTTAAAAATCGAATAAATGCGCCAAGATTTCTGCTGACACCTTCCGCAATTATTTCTTCGTTTAAATAGACCTCTGAATAGGAACGCAAGTTCATTGCCGATTCATAGTCATTATCAGCAAGAACATTAGGCACTAATGTTCCTCTACTTAAAATTTGCTCTAAATAATAATTCTGGGGCAGTTCATCTAATGTGAGGGGAAATAGCACCTCCCTCCAGGCTCTTCCTCCGAGCAGGTTTGCTTGACCACGTTTTAACTTTCTTGCACTAGAACCACTAATTATAAACTTTTGAGGGATCTTTTCGTCAATCAATATCTGAATTTCATCTAACAACTCGGGAACTTTTTGCACTTCATCAATAAATATGTGAGTGCACGAGGGTTTAAGCGCCTTAACCTCTGAATATAAAATTGAGGGATTGGCTTTTAGGGTTGAGTAGGTTTTATTCTCCAGTAAGTTTACCTCAAAAAGTTGATCCGCCGAGAAGGAATTTCTCACTAAAGTAGTTTTACCTGTTTGACGCGGTCCGAAAAGGAAAAAGTGCTGTTTTTTAGGGAGGTTAAGAGAACGTAAAATCATGCCTTAGATATACCCCGGAAATCGAAAGTAGTCTATTAGTTTTATTTACAAATAGGGGGTTCAGAATGTTTTTTAATAAATTCTGGAAGCAGGTTACCCTAAGGCACCTAACTAACTATGTTTTTCCTTTATCTTAGCAACATGGTTCCAGAAAATTATAGAATTCGCAAATTCCCAGTTCTTATCAGAACCTGCCCAATATAGCTCGTTATATCTGTAACCAACCTCGATCATTGTCGTATCAAATCCTCTGAAGTGCTTTTCAATCAAACCAAACTGCTTATCTGATGGCACCTTTAGCCACGTTAAGTTGGGATCTTCTGTGTGGTTTGTGCAGGCAAATAAAAATAATAACAAAATAATAGAGGCAAAAATAAATTTTTTCATGGAATAATTCAGTAAATTAAAATACCAAATATTACTACTAATACTACAACTATTAAGGAACTAACTTTAAACTTTTCAAGCATTACAAATGCCGCTACTGCCAGCAATAAATCAGTTGGTTCAAAGATAGCGCTTTTAATAACAGGATTGTATAATGCTGCTAACAGTACCCCCACAACAGCAGCGTTCGTTCCAAGCATAGCTCGACGTACATATTCATTTTTACTGAGATCATTCCAAAACGGCAAAAATCCTAGGATCAGTAAAAATGAAGGTAGAAAAATTGCAATTAAGCAGATTAAAGATCCTATTAAACCATTTGGGAAAATTGTAAAAACATATCCAAGATAAGCACTAAAAGTAAACAATGGACCTGGTACTGCATTTGCTATTCCATATCCAGCTAGAAATAAGTCGTTACTTATTAATCCACTTGGGACTAAATCAGTTTGAAGTAGTGGTAGAACAACGTGACCTCCACCAAAAACCAATGACCCGGCTCGATAGAAGCTGTCTATTATTTTTATGGTAGGTGTTGGATAAATTTTGCTTATTAACGGTAAAGCGATCAATATAATCAAAAAAATTATTAGGTAGAGAAATGAAAATCTATTTTTATTTTCTCTAAAATCTGATAATTCCGTTTTTTCAAAACTATTAAAAAAACAAAGCCCAAATATCCCACCAGATATCAAGGCAATAATCTGTATTACCGTAGAATTATAAAAATGTAGTAGTATAGCTGAAACAATCGAAATAAATGCTCTTTTTGCATCAGGACATAACTTCTTACCCATTAGAAAAACGGCTTGAGCTACGACTGCTACTGCCACAACTTTTAGGCTATGTATCCAACTGCGATGATCTGACAGGCTTAGAGTCTTAACTCCCATACCAAAAACGATCATTATAACAGCTGAGGGGAGAGTAAATCCTACCCATGAAAGTAGCGCACCCAAGAAGCCTGCTCTAAGATAGCCTATGGCCATCCCAACTTGACTGCTGGCTGGACCTGGAAGAAACTGGCATAAAGCAACTAAGTCTGCATACTTTGAATCACTGATCCAATTCCGTTTTTTAACATATTCTTCATGAAAATAGCCTAAATGCGCGATCGGGCCTCCAAAGGACGTGAGTCCTAATCTTAAGGAAGCTATAAAAACCTCTAAATAGGGCATCTTATTTATTCGCATTATTTATTTTGCGGTCAAACGAATTGGCACCTGCACCTTTCATAAAAATGAATATCAAGCCAAATATCATTAAGAGGTCATTTCTAGCTTCATGCGAAAAGTAAAATATACCTTCATTTAATAATAAATCTATTTTTGTTGTTGTGATTGCAGTGAACATTATTATTATGAGTGGAATAAAAGCTACGCGGACAAAAAATCCAACTAATAAAAATGCTCCAAAAATAATTTCGCACCATCCGACGAACGGCGCCATAATCTCAGGATACAGTATTCCTATTTTTATAAACCTGCCGACACCAAGGGAATCACTATAAATAAATTTCTGAATTCCCTCAGTAACGAAAATATACCCGACAATAAAACGAATAATAATCGTTGCTTTATCAGTATCAGTTTTAATAATTAACTTAATTAACTTAGACATACTCTAAATCACCAGATTCTATAACTAACGATAAATATAACATTATCGATAGCAGTTTTTAAACGTGGCAGTTTTTAAACGTGGTACTACCCTCTTTTAAATAACCTCACTCCTTATTAAGCATACCAACTCAAGGCATATATATAGGCGGTAAACAAGACCTTTAAGAAAGAAGTTAAAAGGACACCAAGTAGCTATAAAAACAGACTAATTTACTTTAAGTATTTTAAAATGAAAACTTACACCAGGCACTGAGGCTATGAAATATGAACGAGGAAATCAAAAATAAGACCTGCTTTTGTTTCAGTTTCTTCAACTATTTTTCTTAGATATTCTTTATTCAAATTAGCTTCTCTCAGGTGCTGAATTATTTCCTAATTTAGAAATTGTTTGAGCTTACTCGTTGCTAAACAAGGTTAGTTTTTATAAATTTTCTACCCCCAAAATTTCATAAGATTCTAATCTTAGTTTTTTGATTAAATCAATTCTAAAGGAATTATCCTTCAGTAATTCAGTGTTAAATGTTGCAATGGTAAGAGTTTTTTGGTGAGCACGCCGTAAACCAAATTTTACCTTTTCATTATAGTCAAATCGATCAGATACAACTGGAATCCCTTCGGTATTTAATTTCTTGTTAATTGCATTTTCTTCATAAATCATAAAATCTTCCTCTTATAAACACTTTCATTCGTCTATTAGTCAAAATTTCTAACAATTTTGAAAACTCTTAAAAAATTGACATTTGGAAACGATCCCCATAGGAAGAAGCGGCAGGCATTGAATCATCGGAGGAAAAGTAGGGACTGCCTTCACCTTTTCCTCCAATGAATTTAACATTTTGGGCTATGATTTCAGTCCAGTAACGACCTTTACCATCGTCTCCTTGGTATTTTTTTGTCTGAATTCTACCTTCAACAAATACCTGTCTTCCCTTTTTAAGATACTGACTGCAGTTCTCTTCAGTGTTTTTATTTAGTCGTCCCTGAAAAAGTCAAAAACGATTTATATAATTTACCGGAAGATCCCTATGGGTCTAAAATAGCGCTAAAAGAAGAGAAAGAAGACAGAGATTCTGTCAAAAGATTTGGCAAAAATAATGTTATTGATTCACTTTTTCAGATCAAAAGCACAAGCAGCCATAAGAAGATTGATGGAGTCTCCAAGAACCCCATTAGGAAAGTTACGCTTAAGCCTATGATCAGTTTTTAGATGAAAGATGATAGGTTCGATACACAGCCACCTCTTACCACCCAACACCAGCCCCCCAGCAGTTACCAACAGATTTAACAGTACAAAGAGACTTGAGAGGTCTCACTGTTAATTCTATCGATAACTGCTCCACACCACCCAAGAGACGACACCTCGGGTGATGATTTTATTGGATTTTATGATCCGTAGTTGGTGTCTAAAAAAAGGGTACTTGACAAGGTCCACAGCACCATGTTCGTGAAGAATGCGGGCTAAAGACAATTAAAATTAAACTATCGACACTATTAAGTTAGGAGTATTATGAACAATCAGGCTTCATTAGATAAAATAATGATTGTATCTATTGATTTAAGTACCTTACTGTAGATGCAGATTAATTATACTATCTCAAACACATATTGACTGATACTTATCTAGAATAAATCACGCATTTAAACAGTAAATATTCATTTATCAAACGATGACTTATTATTTTTCTATCTTAAAATTTACAACAATACTTTCATACCTTTGCCTAACTGCCTGCTCTACCTCCTCCAGCAACTACACCCAAGTTACTCGAGAAGCACAGCACAGGACAAAAGTCTGGATACTGAATAACCATCCATTAATTGAACACCCCCAGATCAGTGATCTTTTCTCAAGATCACTTTCAAGACTCAGTGAGGGAGTAAAAGTTCTAGGTCTAGTACCTGAAACAAAAAACATCAATTCCATTACCGACTCAAACAACACTAACTACCATCCCGCGATTTACCTGATAAACAGCAACGAACTCTCCGCATTTTCCCTGTGCGATGGAAGTATTTTCCTGACCAGAGCCATTTTACTATCAGCTCCAAGTATTAACGAACTTATGGCTATTATCTCGCATGAGCTTGCACATGTAATACGTCGAGATGCATGCCATGTTCATAAAACAAAAGATAAAGAACTTGAACTTGAAAATGAATTTGCGGCAGACAGTATCAGTGCAAAAATTCTATACCATTCATACATAGACCCTGAAGCTGCATTATTTGGCCTTGAACTAAGTAATAAAAGCACTAATCTAAGACAGGAACAGGAATACAGAAAAGAAATCGAAGCTCGAAAAAAGGCACTACTTAAGCAGATTCAGGGCTATCCAAGAATAGAAACAAAAATTCCAGACGAGCGACTTTTTAGAAAAGTTAAGAGTCTTGTTAAATAGGACAAGTGCAATAGAAAGATACTCAGAACTCTATCTAAGACCACGAAAAAAAAGCGCCGTAGAAGCTATGGCAATTCCAAAAAACATAAGTATTCCGGCAAAGAAAAATGCTAGAAGCTCTGGTTTAAGGACAAGGATAACCGACAAACAAATCAAAAATAAACCTACAAAAAACATTGGAAGCCATATTCCGACACCCCAGACTCGGGAACCACCAGAACTATTAGTACCAAAGGTACCACTATAAGTTGTTCCACCAATATGATGATCAGAAGATTCAAATCGACCAAAAGGCGAGTGAATATTCGAACCTTGATGACCTCTAGTCCAGTATCTGATAACTTTAAACATATTATTATCCCACGTATAAATAGCCGTAGCACAATGTAAGCATTACTTTTAATAAATGCAAGAAATACAAATTATCACAGATTCCAGCTACTTTGATACTAATTTGATAAATTCAAAAGTAACCGCTGTTGGAGCTTCGATTATTCGCTTCAAGAAAACGAACGATCAAATATTTTCAAGCACTTTTTATAGTAGAAAATACATTTTCCTGCTTGAGGCAGAAAACTCTACCCAAGCAGAATTATTGACAGGAATTCAAGCACTTAAAACAATTAGCAAGGATTATAACTTTTTAACTTTTTCAGAAATAAAGGATACAAATAGCAAGAAAATTTTAAACCCTCCAATAATTCGCTGGTTCTGCGACGTTCCCTATTTGCCGGCTCTTATCAAGCAATCCAGTGACAATGTAGACGACCCCGAACACTCGCTCATTAACACGATAAATATTATTAAATCTCTGTCTGAAGGATTTTCGCTTAAAATCTTTACTCCGGATACTTCAAATGAAAAAAAATACCACTATCTATGCCACCGCGCCTGCAGAATGTTAAGACCAGTCATACTAAAAAGCTCTGACAGCGACTTTGATTCAGTTTTATTTAAAAAGAATATGAGCAAAGAAGTAGAAATATTCCTAAAGCACAAAAAATCTGACTGGGAGCTAATAACAGCAGAGCCATAAAAAACCTCGGCTTTTTATAATATGGCTATTAACAGAAATTTAAAACTATAGAAAAAATTAAACCAGATAATGATTCTTTTCTTCAGCACTCACCCTGTGAGCACCGGCTAAAATTGACTGCGCATCATCGCGTATCATAGCTGAAAGACCATTTATGATCTTTACATGTCGGGAAACTTCGTCCCAGTTTTCAGAGGCTATATGCTGCTTCAGGGTAATCGCAAGGCTTCTTTGCTTTACTACGACATCACTGTACTGTTCAATACGATGGAGAACTTCTCCAGGAACATTCTCCTTTTGAGAAAGAACCTCTTTTGTCATCTCAATGCAACGATCAAGATCATCAAAAGACTCCATCAACTTACCAACCAGCCCTTCTGTCGTCATCATAAAACCCCTTTTTTGTTTCCTACTTTTAAAAAGCTTTCAAACGCCCCTTATATTTCTTTCACTTGGCGTCCTGCCAAGACACCGCACGGGATTGTAGCATGTTCTCTTACATGTCTCAAAGAAATAAGAAAGTGGCTCAAAAAAGCCATAACTTCCTGAAATGTCGAACACTTTAGAAAGAAAAAGATAAAATCATACTTCCAAGAAAAAGGTTAAAATATGCTAATTTTACCTTTTAGGGAAAAATCCAAGAGATTCTCTAACCTCTAAAAGAGTCTCACTGGCTATAAGTGCGCCTCTTTTTGCGCCCTCGGCGAGAATCTCCCTAACCTCACCTGGTTTTGAAAGGTATGCCTCATAGCGCTCCCTGAGAGGAGAAAGCTCGCCGATAACGGCTTTTAAAAGAAGCTCTTTTGCCGCTCCATAACCAAGCCCTCCCTTAAGATACTGTGATCTCAAATCCTCAACTTCCGCGGTACTTGCAAACAACTTGTATAATCTAAAAATTGTACAAGTTTCAGGGTCTTTCTTGTCCTCAACACCTTTTGAATCGGTAATAATTCTTTTGATCTTTTTAGTTATATCCTTTTCGCTTTCAAAAAGACCTATATAATTATCATAGCTCTTAGACATCTTTCTTCCATCAAGCCCTGGCACCACACCCATTTCCATATCAATCAGAGGTTCAGGAACGGGAAAACTTGTTCCGAAGTGGTGATTAAATTTTTCAGCTATTTCTCTCGCCATTTCCAGATGTTGCTTCTGATCAGGACCCACTGGAACCTTCGTTGCCTTGTATAAAAGAATATCAGCGGCCATTAGAATAGGATAGAACATTAATCCGGCGTTAACCTGTTCCTTTTTTGCCTTTTTATCCTTGAATGCATGGGCACGCTCCAATAAACCAAGCGGAAACTGACAGGCAAAATACCAGGCCAATTCACAAACCTCGGGAATATCTGATTGACGAAAAATAATGGTAGATTCGCTTGTTAGACCAAGAGCCAAATATGCTGCGGCAAGTGAAAATGAATTAGATGCAATATCCTCTTTCCTTGATACAGATGTAAGAGCATGAAGATCAACTATGCAAAGAATTAATGGGTACTTCTCTTGAAGAGCCACAAACCTTTTCATGGCACCCAAATAATTTCCAATATGTACCTGCGAAGCAGAAGGCTGAATACCTGATAGAATTAAATCATTCATTTACTGTCCTTGAATATTGATATCCATTACCTAACTGGTTAAAGTATCTTGCGTCTGAATTCAAAAGAAACAACGGCCACGCTAGCAGCAACATTCATGGACTGGATCAACCCATATTGTGGAATGTGAAGCAACATATCACATTGTTTCATTGTCTGTCTTCTGATACCCACTCCCTCCGATCCAAAAACAAGGATTGCCGGAGTATTAATATCTGAATTATAGATGCTTACACTGCCATCATCAAGCGCGGTGCCATAAACCCAGAACCCTTCTTTTTTGGCAACTTCCAGAGCTCTTGAGAGATTGGTAACTTCAGCAAAAGGAACAAATTCAGTAGCACCTGCGCTGATCTTTCTAACCAGAGCACTAACAGCAGCGCTCCTTCTTTCAGGATAAAGAATGCCAGAAAGACCGGCACATTCAACAACTCTAAAAATTGCCCCTAAATTCTGAGGATCCTGTACCTGATCCAGAGCCACAATTAAACCATTTGCAGAACTTTTTGCCCTGTTAAGCAGTTGACCGAGAGTTACCGCGCCACTTGAAGTAATTTCTGCACAAACACCTTGATGGTTTATTCCAGCATGACTTTCTCCAGAAAGCATCTTATCCATAAAAAACTGATCGAACTCTACTTCATCAAGAGTAACTACATTAAATTTACCTTTATTTAGCAATAAGCTGAAACTGCTATCCAGCTTGGCTCCCTTAAGGACATAAACACAAAGAACCCTGTGGGGTCGATGTTGAATTAACTCGGAAATTGGCTTTCTCCCAAAGCAAAAACCCGTATCATTTCTATCAGGCTGAACAACCTGATGCCTCGTTCTTCTGTGATCCGGATTGGAACAGTCCGCAACTTTCAAACTATTTCCCAAAATAGCACTATGTTTGGACTTCTTAGTTTTCATCTTGATTTTGCAAATGGTTAAAAAATGACTGGCCCACTTATTACTTACGGAGTAGAATAGCAAAAGGTGTATGTTCTGGAAAACTACAGGTTATTTGGTTTAAAAATTTTTCATCGTTAAGTAATGGGCTTTTACCAAAAAAAACCTGAGCTTAGCTCATAAAAATAATATTAAATATCCAGACTTCGACGATAAATCTTTACAGCAAATAATTAAATTGTAGTTACAACTAATACAATACAAAATAATACCGTGAATAAAATAATACCGTGAATAAAATAATTCAGTGCCCGGCTTGCAGTACTAAATTTGCGATTAACGAGAATCAGCTCGCTGGCTTGAATAGTCCAAAATTTCACTGCTCCCGCTGCGATGCCGTTTTCTCATTGGATCAGGATTCATTATCAAATTCTAAAGAAACAGGTGAACAGCATGTTGCAGCAGACGATAACAAACCTAACGACAAAACTGACAAAAACCCAAGTGATCCATCGAGTTTGCAACAAGAGAACAAGATTGATCTCTCAGCACTTATTAATAAACTTGGAAAAGAACATAACTCACAGTCTATGGAGGCTGATAAAACTGTCCCCCCCGAAGCTAACGACTCTATTTCGGCCTCTGAATCTTCCGAATGGAAAGCCATAAACTCTGAACATGAAAACCTTCTTGATAATTTTCAAAACAAATCAGACCTGGAGATGCAGCAACTCTCCCTTTTTTCAGATTCTGTTCAACCTGATAAGATCAACGAGTCTCCAGCTCAGGATTTACGTAATGCGCCAACATCTGCTTCGATTAAAATTCACAAATCAAACAGCCAAATGCACGATGATCCAAAGGAAAAATTTCGCGAGCCAATTACTTCACTACTTGGAGCCTCAGATGCTGCTCTGCTTAAAACCTCAGATCAGGAATATGCAATAAAAGTATCCTGGGACAGCAATCTTTCCTCTGAACCGTATGAAGTCGACCCAAGCTCACTAATGGGCTCCCCGAAAAATGACTCTAAACCACCAGAAAGTGCATATACTGACCAGTCAGAATCCAGATCAGAGATAACAGCGAGCGAGCTCCTATCAAGTCTTGCAGAAAAAAGCGAAAAACCTGAAAAAACAGAAGAGATAATTAATCAGAATACACAAAAAAGCCTGAGTGCTATCTTTGGCAGACATAAAACAGATACGGCGAAGCAAGAAACTCCAATACCCGATGGAATCTCCCTGCCATTTATCCCCTCAACTGAAATTAGCCCAAAATCCGGATTCGATTTTAAAGAAAAGGTTGATCTGAAAAAAACAGAAAACGACCAAGTAAAAACTGACATTAAAGAGTCAGAACATCCCCACAACAGAAGCATGCAACATACAACAGTAATTAAAAGAAGCGATATATCACCGGGGGGATTTGAAGACCCTTATAGCGTTGATCAGAATAATATTGACCAAAAGAACAATGACGATGCTTACCACAAGAAGCAAGGATTTCTTGAAATTACGAGAAAAAGGTTTCGCAATAATTTTGGGAAATCCGGAAAGTACAATAATCAAGATACAGATGTTCCTATTTACTCAAGAATAGGATCAGAACAGCAAACCAGAATGGGCCCTGGAATTTACGGGAGTTTTATTCTTGCCTGGCTTCTACCTGCCATTACTATGGTACTTCTGATGTTCTGGAGCAATCGCCTAACCGAAACTCCATTACTCGCAGTAAACAAAGAAAGTCTGGAGTATCGTCTAAGCAAAATGATCGGTTTAACCAGGCCCCTTAATATCAAATTACCAGACGAAGGGCTTCTTCTAACTAATATCTGGGCTCAACTCACACCATCAAAAAAATACATCAAGATAGGTGGATGGGTGATCAACAACAGCAGCAGAGAATTTCGAAAGCTTACAATTGAAAGTGCTCTTTACGACAAAAAGAATCACATGATTGAAAAGGTCAGAACAGAGCTTCCAAACGAACTTCAAACAAAAAAGTCAACTGAAATTTCCGAGTACGATCTACTAACTTTACAGAAAAACAAAACAGACAACACCCTGAAGCCTGGAGTAGGTCTATCTATAACAGTGGTAACAGATCTTCCTGAAAATGCCCACTGGTACACCGCCCGAATTTACAGCGCATCTTAATCCTGATAGGCTTTTAATCTACAATCAACGCTTTACTTCGGAAATTTCGTGTCTATTTTAGAATTTTCAATTACCATTTTTGAACCCGGAACAATTCCTTGCCTGGAAGATTCTCCTGCTAATAATTCAAGAACATACTTAACTGGAACTACGCTATTACGTGGAGTTTCAGTTAAAGGAGGAACCGATGAAATAATTGTTTTCACATAACCCCTGTCATCAATGAAAAGCATATCAAGTGATACATAAGTATTTTTCATCCAGAATGAGCGCTCTTCCATGCCTTCAAAAACAAAAAGCATGGCCTGATCCGGGGCCATTCTTCTCTTGTACATCATTCCCCTTGCACGCTCCGTTTCTTTTCTTGCAACATGAACAAAAAAAACAGATGATTTGTCTCCGCCTGGCAACTCAAAATACATTTCAGCATCCTGTCTGAGCTCAGAATCAAAACTCGTACCAGCACATGCAAATAAAAATAGAAATAACAAAAGGAACATTGGAGAAGAAAACAATCGAACAAACACACGATAAGGGAAATCAAATTCGTTAATGTTTATATGACTAGTTCGCACAAACATTAAAAGCTATCCTATTTTTTCAATAAGCTCCGGTACCGCCTGAAAAAGATCCGCCACAAGGCCATAATCTGCAAGCTCAAAAATCGGCGCATCTCCGTCCTTGTTTATTGCGACAATTACTTTGGAGTCTTTCATTCCTGCCAAATGCTGTACAGCACCTGAAATTCCGATTGCGATGTATAACTTTGGAGCTACAATCTTTCCGGTCTGCCCTACCTGCCAATCATTTGGCGCAAAACCTGCATCAACCGCAGCCCGACTTGCTCCAAGAGCCGCATTCAATTTATCCGCAAGAGGGAATAAAACTTTCTCAAAATTCTCTTTTGAACCTAGTGCCCGACCGCCACTTATTACGACCTCTGCGTCTCCCAACTCTGGGCGTTCGCTCTTAACGGTATCAAAACTTACAAATTCAGTATTAGCTGGTCGAGAAAAAAGATAGGATTTTTTCTCAGGCACAACAGATTTACCAGAAGATTCTGGCACATCAAAAGCACTCTGGCGAATTGTAGCAACCTTAACCTCGGAAAGAAGTTCAACTTCAGAAATAATATTTCCAGCATACATTGGCCGGATAAAAATGCCATTAGGCCCAAACCCTGTTACATCACTTGCCTGGGCTGCATCAAGAGAAAAAGCAACACGTGGCATAAAATCTTTTCCACGAGAGCTTGCCGCAGCAAGAACCAAAGAAGCACTCTGCTCCTTTGCTGCTTCTACGAGCACATCTGCATAAACGGGAGCAATATACGGGTCAAGTGACTTATCCTCCATGAAAATTATCGCGTCAGCTCCTTTATCACAAAGAGAAGTTGCGGCTTTTTCAATCCCCGAACTACCCATCAAAAAGACCACTAATTTACCATAACCATGATTTGATTTGGCCTGAAGCGCTGCACCAAAAACTGCTAAAGAGGACTTACTTACATCTTCTCCAGTGGACTCTATAAAAGCCAAAATTGTACGCATAATTACTATCCCAATCAAAACATGTTACTTAGTCAAATAAACAATCCCTAATAAATTTGCAGAATACAAAATATATCATATTACCTTTGCTTCAGAACGCAGCAAGGAAACCAGCTCATCGACTGAAGATACTTTCTTTCCGGCGGTACGTTTTGGGGGAAGTATAAGTTTTCTTATCTTGACTCTTGACTCAGCAAAATTGCCCAGAGACTCAATTGTCACTTCTTCCAGTGGCTTCTTTTTTGCGGCCACAATACCAGGCAAAGATCTAAGACGAGGCTCGTTCAATCGAAGATCAGTACTTACAACAGCAGGTAGAGCAAGTCTTAAGGTTTCAAGCCCACCATCCACTTCTCGGGTAACTTTTATATGGGAAGCACCTTCCTCTATCTCGACAGCAGAAGCAAAGGTTGCCTGGGGAATATCAAGCTCTTTGGAAATCCTCTGGGGAGCCTGGCCCGAGTCTGAATCAATAGCCTGCTTTCCCATAATTACAAGATCAAATGACTCCCTTCTATACAAAGCACAAAGAATCCTCGCAGCCTGCTCAGAGTCAATTAAAGAATCGGTAACAACATGCACACCCCTGTCAGCTCCCATTGCCAGAGCACTTCGAATCTGCTCGCTCGCTCCTGCAGGACCGATGCACGCGACCACTACTTCGGAGAATCCCTTATTTGACTCCTTTATTCGAATTGCTTCTTCAACTGCTATTTCATCAAAAGTATTGATAATCCATTTAAGGTTTCCTGTTTCAATCGATAATGAATCAGCCGTCGGCTTAACCTTGATCTGCCAATCCGGGACACGTTTAATTGGGACAAATATCTTTTTCATGATAAATTAATGAATTAATTGCAAAGATTCAGGGAATAAGATTACTAATTTTCTATTATACGAATAAAGAATAACTGGCGCAATGAACAAATTGTATTACAAAGATTAATGACAACATCTAAATTCAGTAGTAGCCTCACGACATCTCATGAAAATTCTATTTATCGCATCAGGATGTATTCCATTTGATGCTTACACCATTGACCAACGCCCAATTGGGGGTATTGAAACTGGCATAATTCGCTTGTCTGAATGCCTTATCAAGCTTGGGCATGAGGTAATCATAGCAACCGCTGAAGTAAACCCACCATTAAGCGAACCTTTGTTTATTCCCCTTGGAAGCATTGAGTTGGCTGGAAAAGTAGATGCATTGATAGCAGTCAGGGACTGGACTCCGGTTTCACTGAATATTCCCACAAAGCTTCGCTGCTTCTGGACAGGAGATTCCTATGATCAGCCACAGACTCTAGGTATTGGAGATGGGAGAATAGCTTCGCAAATTGATATTCTTTTTTGCGTCAGTAACTGGCATAAATTAATACTAACTAAAGCTTCAGGTTTTCCCCCCGAAAAGACTTTTGTATTAAGAAATGCGGTGCATCTTCCTTACTATGAGGCAGAGGAAATAAAAATCCCAAAAAGATTGATATATACCTCCACACCTTATCGTGGTTTAAAATTTCTTCCAGAAATATTTCGACGCCTTGCAAAAATTCATCCCGACTCAGAACTTGTAGTTTGTAGTGGTTATGATGTTTACCATGGTGCAGGACCATACCCTGATGATGTTTTGAATGAGTTTAACCAGCTTAAATCTGAGCTCATTGCCATTCCAGGATGCTCTTTCAAGGGCAATTTGAAGCAAGAACTTCTTGCTAAAGAGTTTCTTATGGCTACTATTCTTGCCTACCCTAATACTTTTGAGGAAACGAGTTGCATTAGCGTTATGGAGGCCAAGGCTGCGGCTTGTATTCCAATCACAAGTGCTCGTGCCGCCCTGCCTGAAACAGTTGGAAGGGCAGGAATTTGCATTGCAGGAGAACCCGGTACCGATGTATATACTCAGAAATTCATTGAAGCGATTGACTCGGTCTTTCGCCTTTCGGAAAAAAGAGAAATGCTGCAAAAGATTTGCCTTGAGGACTCTAAAGATAATTCCTGGCTTGAAAGAGCGTCACAGCTAACCCATGCCCTAGAACAAAAACTGGGGATGTGAGAAACTTGCCCTAATGGACAAAGACAATCATTACAAAATTCTTCAAGTACCTTATAATGCAACCGAGGAGGAAATAAGGGATTCCTATCGTGAACTTGCACGTTTACTACACCCTGATGTGAATCAGGCCCCAGATGCCTCAGAAAAATTTTCTGCCATACAGGAAGCCTATACTATCCTCAGCAACCCGCTTAAAAGGGCAGAATACGACAAAGAAGAAGGGATCAGATTCATCAACGATCCTGCTTTTGCAGATTTTTCGCAGTTCTCTGAAAATATTAGAAAAGAAAAACAAAATTTTGATGGTGTTGAGGATGTTTACAATCCTTTCACTGAACTATTCAACAGAAAACCAAAGCGCGCAAGGGCCCCGACAACAAAAAACCTTAATTGGTTCAAATCAAAATTACTGGGTAAAAAAATTGAAGAAGTAGCTCCTAATCTTGATTCACTTAATGATGATGGTACTAAACCAAGCTTTTCTGCAAAATTGCGAAGAATATCGAAAAAAGCGCTATTAGGAGAAAGAACTTTTCTCTTTACCATCACAAGCGAAGAGGCAAAACGTGGTACAGAAAGAAAAATGGTTATAAAAACAGAAGACGGCTCAACAAAATCGATTATCGTACCCATTCCTGCAGGAACTACCGATGGAAGTATTCTTAAAATTCCTACTCCCTATGGAGCAGTAAAGGAAGCAACTGTGAAAATCAGGGTTGAGGGATAATTCACCGGGGGATAATTCACCGGGCTGCTCTCCACTAACAACCCGTCTAATAATTCGAAATCGAAACCCTGATAGCTATAACGCCCCTGCATTAGGTGCAAACTGTGCGAGAAAAGACAACACACTTGGCGCCCTCATGTTTGTGTAAAGCGTAATATCACCAGGTCGACAAAATGTATCAGGACGCACCGAGGGGTCACTCTGGGAAACCACACCTACAATAGGTCTGACACCGCCACGCTCAACAACAAGAGGGCCGCCAGAATCACCAAAGCAGGGATGAGCCTGATCACCTTCAAAACGAACGGTCACATGATTACTTGTAACATTAGTAACGATAGCCTTTCCTGCACGAGGAGTAGAATCAAGCTGACCCCTGGCGTTCTCTCCAAAGCCTCCAATAAAACCAGTTTCACCAACACTTGGGGATTGTGAAACAAGTATTGGACGAGGCTGTATGCCTATGGACTCATTAGTAAAAACAATTGCTACGTCATCAATTGATACCGGATTAGTTCTGTAGGTGCTTGGAACTGCAAACCGCGCACCCGTTCGAACCCCAACATCAGTCTCCACATTGACCGAGAGAATCGTTCCCTCAAGACAATGAGCTGCAGTTAAAATCTTGTCATTATCAATAACCATTCCGGTACATACACCCTGACCCTGAAGAGATCTAATCTCTAATCGAACCAGAGGACTGGGATTTCCGGAACGGCTACATGTCAGGCCATTAACAATTTTTGATCTTGAAAAATTAAAAGCAGAACAGGCACCAGCGCTAAAGCCAGGATTATTGGATCCAGATCCAGAGTCATCATCATCACTGCTGCAAGCTGATACAAGAAAAAAAGAGAGAAACACCAAAAATAAAACTAAAAAATTTTGAAATTTTGCAGGTTGTTTTTTTGAAAGAAAATAATTCATAAAAAGTTTATTCCATTATTTATTTTACGCGGTGAATGCTTGGTATATCTAAAGAGATTTTATCAAAAAACCTTTTAACCCCCTGTAAGTTTAGCAAATTTATTTGTCATGAATCAATACACTAGAATGTTTTGGTTAATAAAAAACATGTTTAGTTTGACACAGAAATTATGGCTCTAATTTCAGCATTCCTGAACTCTTGAGGGATCTTATGGAAAAGCCTTATAGCCTCATCTTTTTTATCAAGAGCCAGATATGCCGAACCTGCAACTTCAATCAAAAGAAATTTTTCATGCTTTTTTAAACTCTTTATGGCAATCTCCCATTCCGGTTCTTTAATTTTTGAAACTATCTCTTCAAATTTTCTTTCCAAAAAATTTGCAAGAATTTCAAGAAGCATGGCCTCATTATTTAGAGAGGGATTAATAGAGCACACATTAAAGCTCTCAGTAACACGTGCGCGAAAAAGCCCTGAGCGATCAGTCTGGCACTGAAAATATGAAACTATTCCGAGATAATAGTGGCCCCTAAACCAATCTGGTGTAAGTCTAAGAATAACCATCAGTTTTTGACTCAGGGACTTTAGTGAAAGAGCTTCAAAACGGGTGCAGCAACACATTGTTCGATAGCCTGTATCAAAAAGAAACCAATAATTGTGAAGAAAAAATACTTTGATCTTGCGTAAAAATAGTTTCAGATTGATAGCAAACACAAGTTAAATGCTTTAAAATCAAAAGTAGGGGAAAAATCAATCCAAACCAAAAGATAGAACCAATTAAAATAACAGACTACTTATGAGATGATACTGCTTTTGAGTAACTACCTCTGGACCTTGGGTCACTTCGTTCAGAGGCAATACCAAAGCTTGCTCGACGATTCTCCCGGTATTTGTCATTATCAATAAGCCTTACACCGGCAACCTCAACAAGATCATCATTGTGGTACATCCAGCTATCAATTCTAGCAAGAAATATAGTTAAAAGAGATGCAAATACAAGAACTCCCAGAAGCCACACAAATGACCAGCGTTGATCTGGCCCAAAAGATGAGCAAGGATCAACTTCATCAAGAACTCCCTCAAGTTGATTATGACCCATATCATTTCTCCCAATCTGACAAACAGGTTATAGTAAATGCAAGCTGTTTTTATCGAAAAAGTGTATAAAAGACAATGATATGATTTTATTAATTATTACCAATTAATGTTCACGAACGTTCCATCTGATTTCGGATAAATCGGGGAAGGAATTACCCACTTGCATAAGCAAAGATTCTTTTCTGGACAATTTTTTCTGAAGCAGATGACTTAGAATTTCCATTTTGACCTGACTCTCAAGACAATCCGGCTGAAGTAAACTTGACCAGCGATCCTGTAACAGCTCAAGAGCTGCTGTCTCCACCATCAACTTGAGGCAGCTATCAATTCGCATTTCTTTGCTACGGGCTTTTTTGGCCATTGAACATACTCCTGATTTTTCCAGCAAATTTTTGATGTAAGAACCCAGAATATAGCTCCAACTAAATATGAATAACTAAAGCAATAATAATTAAATGCATGATTTCAGTTGGTTAGCTTAACTTAAAAAACAACCAATCGACAAATTACACAGAATCCGAGGCACTCTACATAACAAAAATAAAGTGGAGGATTTGTGGTAGCTGATAAACAGAAAGAGGAAGAGAGCATAAGTGGCTTGCTACTCGAAGCTTTGCAACCCGTCTGTTCAGAATGCAATGAAAAGCTACCAAACGCTAGCTCAAGTGGCACACCTGCCTACCTGCTATGCTGTGAAAAGTGTAAACCGATAAAACACCTTAAAGAAAACTGGAAACCCCTGGGGTCGGGCAAAGTATCAAGGATATTTAGAATCTAATTTAACCAATCCAGATAATTTAAAAGTCAGAAGACCGGAAATTTTAAAATCACCATCAGACAAGGTGCAAAAGCGCATCAGCCTCTAAGTCAGGCTTTTCAAGACGGCTTTAAGACCATTTTTGTTGATTGTTCTAAGAGCACGAGCTGATACTTTAATCCTGACCCACTTTCCAGTAGTAGAATCAAAAACGCGTTTCCAATGCAGGTTAGCTTGCGAAATTTTGATTGTCTTATTATTGGCATGGCTCACATTGTTTCCCTTGAACCTGCCTTTACCTGTAATTTGACAACGCTTAGCCATAATGCCCCAAAATACTATTTTTTATACGAAGAGAGCGAGTCTTTTACCCTTCTCTGTGTTTTATTTCAAGTTCGATTAAAATCTACACTGAAAAGATTTATCTAAATCAAATAAAAACTAATGTTAATAGAATCTTAGCTTCCTCACAGTAGCTATTCTTCTTCCAAACCCGCTTTGAACCATACAGTCAGCCTCCAGCCATCTGGTTACACTAACGGAACTGGCTCTAATGATAACCTTAAAATTGCTACTTGAAACTGTGGTTATTTTTGATAGATTCACTGCCCCCTGCACTAAAGCACCTAGCTCCTCAGCGGTTAACCACTGTACTGCTCGCTTTTCAAGTAATGCCCTGATTTCACCTTGAGAAAATCCAATAATCTGAAGTACCAGTGGAGGAGCAGTATTAACATTCACACGAAAATCGGAGGAACTCCCCACTCGCACATATGGAGAAAGTCGCTGCAAGAATTCATTTGTAAATCCTGGGACTCGAGCAAGTTCATCAAGTGAGCTGAGCGGTCTATTCATAAACCACGCAGCATTTCCACTACCCTCTATTCCCCGAGCTGGAAAGTTATTTGCCGAAAACGCCTGAACATCAGAATCGATCCAGTCGTGAAGAACAGCTACTTGCTGCTGAGGTGAAAAAACGACTCCCCCCAAAGTAACAATATCCCGGGATACACTCCCTGCATATCTTTTCGAATCACGACCCAGAGATGAACCGCCCTGACCGCCTCCAAGATTTGAAAACAATTCTGCCACCGCAAATTTCCAGAAGTCTGAAATATCATTCTGTGGAGAAGAGCCGGTAGCAGACTGTTCATCGCCTCCAACAATAGATGAGCCTGGTGGAATTCCTCCCGCAGCTCCAATTTGAGAAAATCCTGACTGTGGACTCAAAATTGAATTAAGATTAATTTTTCCACCCTCATCAAAAATCTGGGCACGTAATTCTCCAGCAAAGCCAGGGATGGGTAGAGAGGGAAGCGAATTCAGTATCTGCCAGGGACGAACAGGAAGACTTGGATCATCAGGAAGCTCAAGGGTACTTAAAGCAAGAGCAAGGCCAGACTGAGCAGCATACTCGGCTTCGAGACTATCTGTTGAGGCCCTGTTACGTTTAACAAACGAAAAAGTGTCTGAACCAAAAGCGGTAACAAGAATAGTGAGAAGCGCCACAACAAAAAGCACCATAAGCAAAGCAAAACCGCCTTGACCACTACCTAAGTTATCTCTGAATTTAACCAGACTCAGCACTATGTAATATTTTCTATCTAAAAAGCCCACCCATTAAGAAAATTTGAGTGGGCATATTTATCATAAACACCTTAACTATTTTGACCCCTTTACCTGTTTTTCAACAGCATCAAGATCAATAGCTTCGGCAATAGTTTTAAAATTTATCTTTCCTGATTCCCTTTTAATATTAATCATTGAACCACCATCAAGATAAATTACCATTTCTCCGTTTTCTTCCTGCAAATTTGCAGTTCTTCCGTTTATTCTAAGGGATGATTGACCAGCCTGCTGACCAAACATTGCCGCCATCTGACCAAGAGCAGCAAATCCGCCCAAACCTCCACCAGCAGAGCCAGAACTTGACTGCAACTCAAGTCGAAATGAGTTCCCAGAATTTGAATAGATCCGCGATATAGTAGTAAACCCCATAACTGAATTGGTTTCCGTCTTTGCTCCAGTAAAATCAGCCAGGGTATCGGGTAGTAGCGCCGCAAGCTTTTCATTATATTTTCCTTCAAGCTCCTTTTTTGCCCAGCCCAATTCTTCTAGTGCTTTTGCATAATTTTCATCTGCTACATACTGCTCAACTTTTTCAAGAATTTTTTTAAGTTCATCTGCTGCTGATATTGATGGAACCAAAACAAAGCCCACCGCAAGCACCAAAGTTAGCATTATTCTTAACATAAACTATTTCCTTTTTTGATTTTCATATCGTTTTTTTAAATCACGAGCCCCTGACAAACCCCTACAGGAGGTTTTCAAGCGATGAGCGACAAAAAACTGCCAAGCCCCACCAAATAAGCCGATGGTGATGTTATCAAACACCTGCACCGAGCCATAACAGTGTATCAGGCCCGAAACAAAACCAGAACTACTGGGCCTAAGTGCTTGTTTTTACTACTTGCAATGGGATAATAAAGATATATCATGTCACGTGCCTTATCCATGATTGACTCAGGGCTTATGTCGGGTTTTCTTAGCGAAGAGGAACATGACAAGATCATGGAGCTAATCCACAAGGATGGCAAAATTGATTCTGAAGAATCAAAAAAACTCTCTGAGCTTTTTTCTGCAATAAAGTCGGGCAATCTGAAGATTGTTGTTAAACCCGGAGAGGAACCCGGAAAAGAAAATTCAGATAAAGCACTTTCTGAAAGTTGCTACAGAAAGGATGCTCTAAATGAAGCACTGACGCGTGATATGCTCAAAAGCTCACAAGCATCACAACCAATTCAAAAATCTGCATTTCAAAGCACAAACGAACTTCTAACAAAGAACAGGGATGATTCATTCTTGCCCCAGACCACGAAAGAGAATACTACGAGACCTGTCTTGTCTAACGATGATGAGACAACGGACTGTTCAGATTATTTTTCCGGATTAAAAATTCATGAGTTTTCAAAAACCCCTGAAGCTTTTAATAAGGCAAATGACAGACTACTTGAAGCAAATCTGAACGGAAAAATCTGGATCAAAACCGGATCAATGGTTGCATACCAGGGAGCCATAAACTTCAGGCGTGAAGGCATAGCAGAACATGGAATATCAAAATTAATCAAAAGAAAATTTTCTGGAGAACATACCCTGCTAACAGCGGCAGAAGGTCAAGGGATATTACTACTTGCTGATCAAGGAAAAAAAATATGTATCACTGACCTGAATGGCATACCACTTTACATTCAGGCCGAGCATTTACTTGCATTTGAGAACGGCGTGAAATGGGACGTGCAGCCACTTTTTAATATTGGAACTGCTCTTGCCGGTGGTTTGTTTCACATTTGTCTCTCTGGAAAAGGTCATATTGCTTTTACATCCCAATACGACCCTGTGGTTCTAAGAGTCAAACCTGGTCAAAGCATTATGACAGATGCTGCTGCAACAGTGGGGTGGACAAGTGGAGTAGTTCCAAACGTAAAAACTGATATAAATCTCCAAACACTTATTGGCCGTGGAAGCGGAGAAACAATTCAATTAAGATTTGAAGGAGATGGAGCAGTAATTATCCAACCCTTTGAAACAAAATTCGAAAATAATCCTACTCCATAAAATATTTCCAAACCTGTAGACTTACTTCCTTTAAAGCGGTAATCTCCTCTACCTGTAAATTTCAAATAGCCAGCATATTTAAAATATTATGTCATCCAGCGGATCCAAAGAATCTTTACTTTCGACGCCTGTTTTTCCTGCATCCCCCATAGCAATTTCCAACCTTGATACAAAAAACTGTTCGAACAACGCAAATACCTCTAATCCCATAATCAATAATGTCATAATAAATTCTGAAATTCTTCTCGATGAATCATTAGAGGAGCAAATGCTTGATGCCCTTGAACTATTTCAGTACTCCTATGCTTTTAGAGACTCGCTTTTTGTTATTCTACTTTCTGATCTTGGATCTATGACAAGTCTCTTGACTGACATACAACTAATCCAGAGTGCCCAAATCTACCTTATGGTACTTGTTCCCCATTCAGAAAATCTTGAAAAGGATATCCTATCAATTAAAAAATCCGGGTTGCCGCTTGAATACCTGAATCACAATACTGAGCACCCTGTAAGCAGAAGCAAGTTATGCAAAATCAGAAAAGAGTTTAACTCCCATGACGTTGTAGTCGTATCCCTCAAGCACCCACCAGAAGAGAATCTGGAAGAGCATCACATTGAGGATGCAATTGAAATTGCAAATTTATTTTCAGCAAGAAAGCTCTTTTATATTCATAAAGACGGAGCCCTCTTTATTGATGACAAGCCAATCTTCCATATTTCACTGCAAAATCTGAGTGAACTTTTAAATAGCCCCACATCTTCTTGCAATATTGAAAGCAAGCTCTTATCCCACTTTGCAAAGGATGTTAAGGAAAGTAAAAGAGAAATAGCCATTCTGGATGACACGCCCGGCGCTCTCTTTCAGGAAATATTCACACACCAGGGTCGGGGAACCCTGATTACTACAGAGTACCCCAATGCAATCAGATCTGGAGAACGAAAAGACGTCTTCATGGTAAGTAGAATTATTAAACCTTATGTTGAACGGGGGATACTACTTAACATTCCCGAAAATGAGCTTAAAAAGTGCATTAATGATTTTCTGCTTTATACAATTAATGATGCCATAGTAGCTGGCGCAAGAATGAAGACATATGGAACTTATGCAGAGCTTGCAAGTTTTTTCTGTTTGCCAAGATTCAGAAGAAGAGGTCATGCCAGAGTACTTGCTATTAAATTCATCGAACTTGCGAAACAAAAGGGACTGAGTCATGTATTCTCTTTAAGCGTAACAGAAGGAATGTGGTCATTTTTTGAAAGTCTGGGGTTTGAGCAGATAGAAAGAGATCTATTGCCGGATGAGTGGAAAAAATCATACAATATGAACAGATCATCAAAAGCATTTATTTTAAAAACCTAGTTTATTTCAGAGCAACACTTCTTAAATCCACCAGTATGAGCAATAACACCGCATATCGGTCCAGAATCCTAATGTGTTCTCCCCACTATTTTGATGTTAAGTACATAATTAATCCGTGGATGGAGGGGAATATTGCTAATGCAAGAACTGAAACCGCAAAAGCTCAATGGACAAAACTTCATGAAATTCTTTCCTCTCTTGCACATATAGAATTTATAGAACCGAGCGATCAGGTTCCCGATCTGGTTTTTACTGCGAACGCCGGTCTCGTTTACAGAAAAATGTTTATTCTATCTAATTTTTTTCATAAAGAACGTTCACCTGAAGAACCTCTTTTTCTTGAGTGGTTCAAGAATAACCAGTTTGACTGCAAGGTATTACCCCAAGAAGTCTCATTTGAGGGAGCTGGAGATGCACTTTTTGACAGAAAAAGAAAAATACTTTGGGCTGGATATGGTTTTAGAACCTCTATAGATGCTCACTCACTTCTTCGTGAACATATCCCTCATGAGATAATATCACTTAAGCTTATCGATGAGCGTTTTTATCACCTTGACACTTGCTTTTGTCCTCTTACGGATGGATTTCTGTTATATTATCCCCATGCATTTTCAGAAGATAGTCTTAAAATCATTAAAGAAAACTTGGATAAGAGTAAACTGATTGAAGTCTCCGAGCAGGACGCTCTTGCTTTTGCCTGTAATGCCGTTAACATTGAAAGACAGGTAATAATGAATGAAGTATCAAGGGAATTAAAAGACAATTTATTTAATCTTGGATTTACTCCACATACAACTCCCCTAAGTGAATTTCTTAAAGCGGGAGGAGCTGCAAAATGTCTGACCATTAGACTGGACGAACTGGAATAATAGGCAAGCTCAAAATAGGAATTACAAACAGCTAAAGGTTTTGGCCATAAAACCAACCAAAACCTTTGCGTTTTAAGTTTTCTCAACTACTCAAACTTTTCAACTGATTCCCTAAGCTTTACCAGAAGGGAGTTGGATGCTGATTCAAACTTCTGAAGATATTCAAGTATCGATTCAAGATATTCTCTTACTGGATCAGCGACTTTCATTTTTTCGCTCATCAAAAGCGGACGAACTTCGCTGAAGAAGTCCCTTGTTTTTTCAAGGAGAGTAGCTGTTGGACCAAGAAAAAAATAGGTTCCAAAAACGGAGTCCCATATTCTTTTCAGTTTGTTCAGTCGATCATTCAGTCGATTTAGATATAATTGATCACCAACACGTGACCTCGTGGCATGAATTCGACTTTTAATTGCAAGGTCAATCTCATCAAATACTCGAGTCAATCGAGCGCTCTCAACAAAACCCTCGTCAATAGGATTCGTTGTAATCTTTGTTTTATTATAATTATATTCAATTTCACGCCAGAAAGTGACAAGTAAGGGAGATACAAAATAATTCCCAGTTCCTAACATTGCATGAAAGGCATCTCTTTCACTTGAGAGTCCTTCAAGGCTTTTTGCTTCCTTGAAAATACTTTTTCGGATGTTCTCAAGATAAAGCAACATGTTCGTGTCGCTTGGACGACGAGCAAAAAATGCCTTGATGATTTCTTCGTACTCTCGAATCATCCATACTAAAATTCGAAATAGATCCTCGTACTGATACGATTGAAGAATCCAGGATCTGGTGGTGTCCCCTCTCCATCTGGATTCTGTGCCAAGCAAGTCCTCGAGAAATAGTCCAACCTGATTCATCGCGCCAAGATTGGGTTTGTAATTGATCTCCCTGAAAACTTTACGCAGAAGTCGCTCCTTATCGCTAGCCTCTTCATTCGAGCTTGCGGTCATAGTCGCCATCAAAAGCATCTCAATGCCACTTGATCCGAAATCAGACTCTTCGTAAAGGTCTTTTTTTCGTTCTTCTCGAAGATATTTAACCTCAGCTGCCACAGTCCCCTCGAGGTTGTCAACAAATGTCCAAATATCAAGAATTAAATCCACCAACCTGGTGATGGAATTAGTATCCATTGACTTTTCCTGAAACAAGACTGTTTCTGTTGGCACTTGGGCCATAAGAAGCTCCTTCGCTATAGGGTTAAAAAAGGGTTAAGCCAAAACCAATTAATCAAGAAATAGACTTAATTAATTGGTTTTATTAAACATCTACCCAAATAACGCTTAGAAAATCAAAGGAGAAACACAAGAAATGTGATAATTTTTATAGTTTTTATCAAGAGAAACCCCTGAAGTCAAAATCCTTGGGCTTTCACCCTAATTATTCACAGCTGATGATAAATAATATGGGTATTGGAAAAAGGCTCTTCAAATAACACAAGTGGAATCAGAATCTTCCTCTTCATCGGCAAGTTGGTACTTTTTCAATCTATAACGAAATGACCTGAAATTAAGACCAAGAAGTCTTGCTGCTTCTTTCTTCCTTCCGCCTGCCCTTTGAAGTGCAATTTGCAAATATTTCTTCTCTAATGTCTCAAGCATATTCTCAAGATCCACTGGAAGAATTTGCGAGCCATAACCCATAAGGCCATCATCACCAGCACGATCAGCTGCAATAACTTCAGATTTTTTATAAAAACGAACTTCCTCCGGCAAATTTTCAGGAAGAATAACACCACCACCCAAAACACGAGCACGTGCAACTATATTCTCAAGTTCCCGAATATTTCCCGGATAATCATACTTCATTAGAAAATCCATAGCCTCAGGTGAAATACATGATCCATTTCCAACAGTAATTCCATCCCTTTCCAAAAAATAAACTACCAGTTGCGGAATATCTTCCTTTCTTTCCCGTAATGGAGGTATACCTATTTCTACAACACGAAGTCGATAATAAAGATCCTCTCTAAAACGTCCATTTTTAACTTCTTCCCTCAAATTCTTGTTTGTTGCAGCAATAATTCTTACATCAACAGGAATCTCCGAACCTGAGCCAACTGGACGAACCATTCTATCCTGAAGCACTCTTAATAGCTTTGCTTGAAGGTGAAGTGGGAGTTCTCCAATTTCATCAAGAAAAATAGTGCCCCTCTCTGCTTCACGAAATAAACCCTTGGTATCCTGTGTTGCCCCAGTAAATGAACCCTTCTTGTGACCAAACAACTCACTTTCAATCAGAGCTTCGGGAATTGCTCCACAGTTCACAGCCACAAATGAATATTTTTTTCTGTTACTCAGCTTATGAAGAGCGCGCGCTATAACTTCCTTTCCTGTACCACTTTCTCCCAAAATTAAAACAGGGGCATCTGAAGGGCCCACTTTTGAAACGATATTACGAACTTCACCAAAAGCGCCGCTTGTTCCTATAATCTCAGAAAACCCTAACCCTCCATCAAGAGCAACTCCAGCTTCAATAGATCCAAGCAAACGAGTCATCTTCTCATGAAACTCAAGACGACTCTCCATACTCCTGAGTTCACTGACATCAGAAATAAATAAAATTTTACCCGGAGTTGCATTTACATCAGAATCAGTTCCAATGTCGAAACTGGTACAACGAAGTACTGCCTCCTGTTCATTTTTTCTCAGGCGAAGTTCACAACTACCCTCTTTTGGTAATCCACCCAGAGCATCAACATTCTCCAAACCCAAAGAACGAAAAACTGAACCAACGTCCCTTCCCAATATCCGCTCACCTACCCGTCCAGATAAGCCTAGTATTGCACTTGCTGCCTCATTTACACCGGTTATTGCAGAATGAATATCAAGAGTAATAACGCCTTCTGAAAGGCTATTCATCAGCTGTTCCTGTTCAAGGGCAGCTCGCTGAAGTCGTTTTTCCTGTTCAGCGTAAGATCTATTGAATTGCTCAGAACGTCTGGCATACAATGCAGCAATAAGAGCAGACAAAACAAGCGCAAAGTAGGAAGTAAATATTTCAGTAGTGCTTGCACTCTTTACTATTGATCCATCTGAAGCAATGTATCCTGTTATCAGCAGAGCATAACAAACGCCTGAAAAGGCTGATAGCAGGATTGCAGTAAATGCGTTTGTAACAAGAGCAGCACAAACTATTAAAACAAGATAAAAAACAAAGCTGGAAGTATTGCCACTAATCGATAGAACATAAGTTAAAAGCACAACATCTACAGAAAGCTGGAATGGTGCAACAAATTTTGAGGTGCAATGGGTTCTGATAGCCCAAAACTGAAATACAGTTATAAGTATAACCCCAAAGCATAATAGTCGAAACGTAGTATCGACCAGGGACTCTGTATTAAGAAAAACTCCAGACTGAAGTCCTGCAAAAAAACCTAGCATTAAAATTCTAAAGAAAAGAAAAAGGCGAAGTATTCGTGGTTCACCCAACACATAATCTTCCTTATTTCTACCCTGAATTATTTGACTCAAAGGAGGAGAACTAAAGGAAAACAGCTTTACAAGAGTACTTTTTATAAGGTTCAGCCTATTCACTTATAACACCTTTAAAACCTAATGAATAACAGATCCCAATTTGAAAATTGGCAAGTACATTGCAATAACCAGTCCGCCGACTACGGTTCCGAGAAACAAAATCATGACAGGCTCGATTAACTGTTTCATACCTGCTACAGCCACTTCTACTTCGCTTTCATAGAAGTCCGCTACCTTGTTAAGCATTGCATCAAGAGCACCAGTGGACTCACCTACTCCTATCATTTGCACAACCATCGGAGGAAATACAACAGAGTTTTCGAGTGGGTCGACCAATCTTTTTCCTTCACTAATAGCAACCCTGATCCCATTAACTTCTCGTTCCACAACTCTGTTGCCAGCAGTCTTTGCACAAATTGAAAGTGCCTCAAGAATAGGCACGCCAGAGCTCAACATGGTTCCAAGGGTGCGGGTAAATCTTGCAACAGCTACTTTTCTTATTAGTTCTCCAGCAATTGGCATTTTAAGAAATAATGGATGAAGTACATCCTTACCTTTTTCGGTCTTGGCAAATCTACGAAACAAATAGAAAATTATCATGCCACCAGCGCCAATATAGTAATAATTTGCTACCATAAAATCAGAAAGCGCTAGCACCATCATGGTTGGAGCGGGAAGAGCTGAACCAAATTCCGAAAACATTTCAGCAAATGTTGGAATTACAAATATAAGAAGTACTGCTGTCACCACAACTGCGGCAAATACTACCACAGCTGGATAAATCATTGCTGTCTTGACTTGTCGCTTTAGCGCAAGGGACTTTTCAAGATAATTTGCCATCCTTTCAAGAATTATATCAAGTATACCGCCAGCTTCTCCAGCAGCCACCATATTTACAAAAAGATTATCAAATGCTTTTGGGTGTTCTTTCATTCCATCAGCAAGGGTACCACCTACTTCAACCGTCTCCTTTATTTTGCCAAGAGTCCTTCGCATGGCAGGATTTTCATGCTGCTTTGCAAGAACATCCAACCCCTGAACTATTGGAAGTCCGGCATCAATCATTGTGGCAAACTGGCGAGTAAATACAACTATATCTTTGGACTTAACTTTTGGTGCAAATCCAGGTACTTTTATTTCACGATCAAGTCCTTTTCCTTTTTCTTTTATTTTTTTTACATCAGGAGTTATTCGCTGAGAACGCAGCTGATTAAAAACTGCCTGCGCATTTGCTGCCTGAAGAGTTCCCTTCAACCGTTTTCCCTTCGAACTTGTTCCTTCCCAGTAAAATTGTGGCATAGGATTAATCCTCTAAATACACTGTTACTCTAGTCTGGTGCAGTTACCCTAAGAACTTCCTCAATTGTGGTAACTCCACTTTTTATATAAGTCAGTCCTGACATTCTTAGGCTTATCATTCCCTCATCAATAGCTTTGCGCTTTATCTCAGCAGCGGAAGCTCCATTAAGCACATACTCCTTTAAAGTTTCGGTCATGGTCATACATTCATAGAGCGCCACTCGTCCCTTGTACCCAGTATTACTGCACTTTCCACATCCTTTTCCATGATAGACCGCAGTATGAGAAACCTCGGCAGCAGGAATTCCAACTCCAATAAGTGCTTCTGGTGGCACATTCAGTTCCTTCTTACACTTATCGCAAATTCTTCGAGCAAGTCGCTGGGCGACAACAATATTTACTGATGATGCAACTAAAAATGGCTCTACCCCCATATTTAAAAGGCGGTTTATTGTTGAAGGCGCATCATTTGTATGAAGAGTTGAAAGGACCAGGTGTCCTGTAAGAGACGCTTTAATGGCGATTTCAGCCGTCTCATAATCACGAATTTCACCCACCATGATGATATCCGGATCCTGACGAAGAAAGGACCGTAGCGAAGCAGCAAAGTTAAGTCCTATCTCTTCATGCATTTGTACCTGGTTAATTCCAAAAAGATTGAACTCAACTGGATCTTCCGCAGTTGAAATATTAACTGTTGCCTTGTTTAACTCTGCAAGAGCGGAATAAAGTGTCGTGGTCTTTCCTGAACCGGTTGGGCCTGTAACCAGGACCATTCCATATGGCCTGTTTATTGCCTCAGTAAATCTTTCAAGCTGAACCGGGAAAAATCCAAGCTTTGTCATGTCAGTCTGAAGATTACCCTTATCTAGAAGACGAAGTACCACTTTCTCTCCGAACAACCCTGGTAGCACACTAACCCGAAAATCCATCTCCCGTTTTTGCCCAAGTTTTAGCTTGATTCGACCATCCTGTGGCAAACGACGTTCTGCAATATCAAGCTCAGCCATAATTTTCAGGCGAGAAATAATGGCATTTTTAAGCTTAATAGGAGGCTTCATTATCTCATACAGGACACCATCGATACGAAAACGTACCCGGAAACTCTTTTCATAAGGCTCAAGGTGAATATCAGAAGCACCCTTCTTTATTGCGTCCATCAAAAGTGCATTAACCAGTTTTACTACCGGCGCATCTTCAGTTGCCTTTTCAAGAGCATTAAGGTCGATATCTTCTTCTGAGGACATGACTTCGACATCCTGCCCGTCGAAATCATCAAAAATATCATCGTATGATATATCACCTTCGTAAAATTTTTCGATAAAAAGGCGAACTTGCGGTTCAACTGCGAGCTTGATTCCAATATCATAACCGGTGATGAATCTAAGGTCGTTAATTGCTGCTATATTAGATGGATCCACCATTGCTACCTGCAACACACTTCCTTCCTGCTGAAGAGGAATAATCATGTATTTAAGTGCAATGTTGTGAGGAACAAGCTGCACAGCTTCAGGCGAAACTTCCTCATCTTCAAGATCCACTATTGGAAGTGAGTATTCATCACTAAGAAGTTTTATTAGATCCTGTTCTGAAATTGCTCCAAGTTTAACAACAGCTGCATTTAGCAGGCCACCGTTTTGAGATGCAAGCAGTTCTGCCTGCTCAAGTTGAGTGCGATCAACAAGCCCCTTTTGAATCAGTAAGTCGCCTACCCTAGAACTCATTAAAGCCCCAAATCATTGAAAAACCTTTTTTGATCACAAAAATTGTTGCAGGTGCCAAAAATTGACACCTGACTTAAATATATCGGAGAACAGAAGAACTTTCTGAAGGAGGAATTAAATGAAGATAAGTTACCGATACAAATGATGTTTTATTCAGGTAATACTAACCAAAATATCCAGTGTCTCTTCCGGTTAGAAATCCGGAACAATCACTGAACAGAAAAAATGGACTTAATGGCCGCGAGTACAACTCTCGTTTCTAGCAAGACAAAAGTATATGCTAATAGATTGAACAGGACTCAGCATATTAACCACTCAGCATATTAACACTCAGCATATTAACTCAAAGCCCGTTCCCCCTCAAAACTTTAATTCCATTAAAGCAGTAATCTTTT